>CAMYLV010000026.1:51172-84953 GCA_947259495.1 uncultured Desulfobacterales bacterium
GACCAGCCCGCCACCTTCAAAAAAGCCATGCAGATCATCAATGACAATGGCGGCGATATTATCAGCGTCAGTATGACGCCTCAGCAGAAAAGTAAACGGGTTTATTATTTTCGACTGTCCGCCTGCAAAACGGAATTAATTGAAAAAGCTTTAGTCATAGAGGGGTTCGATGTATTAGCGGCAATGGATTAGTCGGCTGCTTCGAATCCGAAAAATCACCCCGCAGAAAAGAAAAACCGCTCGGTTAAGCGCTCACCTGTTTTTTCTCAAGTCATATATTTTTCAGCCTCGCGCCATTTGCGCTCAATTTCTCTGGCAACTGCCGCTTTAAGATCGATGCATTCGACAACGCTGATCGGGTTGCGGGCAAGGGTATCCATCGAGGCGCTGGCTATCCAGCAGCGCCCATTAAAGAAAATGTAGCGATCATGCAGCATGACATGACGCCGAATTTCAACATCCGGGCAACTGGAACAATAGCTTCTTAATATTGCATCAAACCCGTCGGCTAACGCTTTGGACTCTCGACTGGTCAGTAAGCGCAGGGGATGCTGAACATTTTCGAGACATGCGAATGTAGTGCTGCCAAACTGGGTATCCACTAAAGTAACAGCCGTTTGAGCAGAACTGAAAAATTTTTTGGCTTCTGATATGGCTTTGAGATAATAGTTTTTCGCCTCTGCAATTTGAATCGGCTTTTTATTTCTGACCAGCAGAAGTTGCAGCTTTTTTAACTGCGGCTTCATCTGCTCGTCAAAAACATTGCTTTCCCAGGTTGAATTTAATATCCGCTGATCACAGCGCTGCACCAGATCCTGCAGTAACCTTGACAGCAGCTCTTGATGACTGTGCCTGTCATGACGAACCAGGTCATTGGCCAGCTTAACATGATTTAGATTGACCCCCAGATAGTCCACATCGACATTGAACTGGTCGCAGAGTTCCTCGAGTTCATAATTGCCGTAATATTCTTTTATAGCATCTGTAAGAATTTCAATAGCTTTTGTACCCATGACACAAATTCCTCCATATGAGTCCCCGACCAACGGGACGGTCAGACCGACTCTGTAGACGGCCTGATATCTATATCGGCAAATAGACGCAAAGCTTTATATTTATTTTTATATCCAAACACTTAGAACAAGGCAAAGGGATTGAGGAGACGCCTTAAGGCGGATCATGCGATGAAAGGAAGGGTTTTACCGCCAGACGATTTCCATCTGTTTGCATCATAATGGCGCCGTTGCGATCCGTGCGAAGGATACGGCACCCCTTTGTTTGATAAGCTTCCAGTACGGTGGCATGCGGAAATCGAAACCGGTTCTTCCAACCCGCAGAGATCACGGCGATCTCCGGTTGGACGGTCGCTAAAAAGAATGGACTGCTTGAAAATCGGCTACCGTGATGGGGAACCAGCAGGACATCGCAGGCCAATTTGGGACCGGCCAATTCGACCAGCTCTTTTTCAGCTGCAGCCATAATATCCCCTGGAAACAGGAACGATACATTGCCAAAGGATACTTTCAAAACCAGGGAATTATTATTAGCGTTGCGCCATTTGTCAGAAGCTTTTCGGGCTATAAAATCGACCGGGGGATACAAAAAACAAAATTCGACCCCATTGATCTGCTGTCGGCGGGACAGATGCTTAAACTCCGGCAGGTCTAAATGTTTGCGGTCAATAACGTTACGAAAGTGCTGGTAACCTGAAGTGGTTCTGGTTTCTCTGTTGGTCCAGATTGTTTTCACATTGAAATGCTCGGCAATGTAAATCAGACCATTGAGGTGGTCGCTGTTGGGGTGTGAAAGGACGAGCGTATCGACGGTGCGAATTTTTTTTTGCAACAAAAAAGGCGCAATCACCCGGGCACCGGTATCAAAGGCATTGTTATCTGAAAAACCACCGCCATCGATCAAGGCCGTATGACCGCCGGGCAGTTCCAATAGTGCCGCGTTGCCCTGCCCGACATCCAGATAGGTAACGCGGAGGTCGTCGCTCCAGTAACGCTGGCTGACCCAATAACCCGCATCCGCAAAGAGCACCAGAATTGTCCCCAGGCTGACAATAGCGCTCAGCCTCCCCGCCAGTTTTGCCGACAGCCATTTGCCGGATGCCGCCAGCCCGGAAAAAAACCGGTTCAAACCGAACCTGCTGAACCCTCGCCAGTAAGGGGCCAGGGGCGGGTCAGCATCCGATTGCCTGCTTAGATGAGGGTACCCGTCGGGCGCTGAGGGTTGGCGATTTAAACGGCTCAACAGTGCCCAGCCCAAGACATAATAGCACACGATTTCAAGCAGGCTGGGCGTGAAAGTTTTGAGTGCCGCAAATGGCAGATCGGCCAGATAGGTGATTACCACCATGGCGATGTCCAGCACAAAGATGCAGATTTTCACCCCGACAAATGCCAGCTGACTGCTGATTGGATATACGAACAGGACTAACAACCCGCAGGGGACAACCCCAAAGCCCACCAGTGGAACAATGATAAAATTGGCCAGCAGCCCGATGAACGAAACCTGGTTGAAATAAACCATAACCAGCGGCAGTGTGCCGCAGATAGCCAAAACAGATACCAGAAAAAAAGCACCCAATTTGCGGCGCACTTGAAGACCGAACCCGATAGCAGCACGTCGTTTGCCGCCCGACCGCGCCTGCTGGATGCGGGACATTCCGTAAAGAATCGACAGCACCGCCATAAATGAAAGTTGAAAAGAGATCGAAAAAAGTGATGGCGGATAAACAATCAGGATGATAAAGGCGGCCAGAGCCAGGATATTGAGCGCATCGCGCTCGCGTTCGACCACAAAGGTGAGCAAAAAGGCGCAAACCATGATGACCGCTCGCTGGGTTGAAGGCGACATCCCCGAAATCAGCCCATATATACAAACCGGAAAGAGGGAGAAGATGGCAGCGCCTTTGCGCGTCCATGCCCGCCAGAGCAACGGCCGTAAAAGACACAACAGCCTTTGAAACAAGAAAAATGCAACGGTTGCGACAATGCCGATATGAAGCCCCGAAATTGCCAGAATATGCCCGACGCCTGCACGGTTAAATTTGTCGCGCAGCTTTAACGGTATGGCGGCGCGGTCACCGATGATCAGGGCTTTAAGGACTGCCGTCGCTGGCCCTTTGCCGGTCCTATCGATGAGTGTCGCCAGCGCCCGTCGCGCCTCGTTGAGCTGGTGGGAAATATCCGCGGCGGCGTTTTTTTGCACAACCCGTAACCGATCGCCCCGGGTGTAAGCGGTGCGCCAGATACCCTTAAAGGCCATGTAACGCTGGTAATTAAAACCGCCCGGGTTGTTGAAGTTACGGACCTGGCGCAGGCGGCTGCGAAACACCACCCGATCCCCTCTGGCAATCTCAGGCCCTCTGCCCCGCACGGTTACCCGAATCTTGCCATGCACCCGATACGATGCTTTTTTGTATTCGAGGGTCTCGGCAAACAAAACAAATTTTTTAAGGTATTTAAAATCGCGCGGATGGCTGCCCACCACACCGCTAATCTGCCAGCGGGTTTCATCTGAAAAGGAATGAGCGTGGTCGTCGGATAAGTTGGGTGAAACCCAGGGCTGGATGGAAGCATAGCCCAGGGCGGCAAAAAGAATAATGGGGGCCCAGCGGGTCGCTTTTCGGCGCCAGATGTTGAATCCCGTCAGCCCGGCGCTCAAAAACAGGACAATCACAGTGCCAACGAGATGGCCCGGCAAATGCGACCCCAAAACGATGCCACCCATCAGCGCAAACAGAAGTGCAGCGATGGGCCGTGAATAGAATTGGCTTGCCATTTGAAAGCGCAATGCTCCTGGTGCACGACCTCAATCTTAAATGAAAATTAAAACGATGGCCTATTTGATGCGCTTGATCGCAGCGCCCAGTTGGCTGAATTTTTTTTCGATGGTTTCATAGCCCCGGTCCAGATGGTAGACGCGATTGATTTCCGTCTGACCTTCAGCCACCAGACCGGCCAGAATCAGTGAGGCACTGGCTCTCAAATCGGTGGCCATTACGGGGGCAGCCGACAGACCGGGCACGCCTTTGACGATTGCCGTATGGCCTGAAATTTTAATATCAGCGCCCATGCGTTCCAATTCGCTAACGTGAATAAATCGATTTTCAAATATGGTTTCAGAAATCATACTGGTTCCTTTAGCAACGCACATCAGCACCATGAATTGCGCCTGCATATCGGTTGGGAAGCCCGGATAGGGTTGCGTTTCAACATCCACACTGATAATTTCATCATTGCCGTGAACATGGATGGTATTTTCGCTCGTCGTGATCTTGACACCGGTGCGCCTCAGTTTGTGAATGCTGGCGCTCACATGCTCCGGATTGCAATCGACCAGCGTCACGTCACCGTGCGTCAACGCTGCGGCGATCATGAACGTACCCGTTTCGATTCGATCCGGAATGATCCGCACCGATACCGGTTTCAAAGACGATACACCGTTTATGGTCATCATGGCCGTGCCCGCCCCCTGAACATCAGCACCCATTTTATTGAGCACTTCAGCCAGCGCAACGACCTCAGGCTCACGGGCTGCATTTCGCAAAACGGTGGTACCTTCGGCTAAAACTGCCGCCATCATTAGATTTTCAGTACCCGTGACGGTCACGGTATCGAAATAAATATCGGCGCCTTTTAATTTTTTAACTTCCGCCCGGACATAACCATGGTCCAGATTTATATCGGCGCCCAGCTGAGCCAGTCCTTTCAAATGAAGGTTAATCGGGCGGGCACCGATAGCACATCCACCGGGAAGGGAAACGATGGCCTTTTGCAGGCGGGCCAGCATGGGGCCCAGAACCAGTATGGAAGCCCGCATTTTTCGAACCAGATCATAGGGTGCTTCACAGCTGAGGATGCGCCCCGTATCAACATGAACCGTGTCACCGTGCGCCTCGGCGCGGGCTCCGAGATTGGAAAGCAGCGCTTTAATACTTTCGATATCCTGTAAATGCGGCACGTTGGAATAGGTATTGGACCCTTCAGCCAGCAGCGAAGAAACCAGAATCGGCAATGCTGCATTTTTGGCACCGCTGATGCGCACCTGACCTTTCAACGAACGCCCGCCTTCAACTAAAATCTTATCCATCTAAATTCCTCATCTGGTTACAACAATGATCTGATTTGTTAACCACAAAGACACAAGGGTCACAAAGGATTTTAAAAATTATCATTCTTTGTGTTCTTTGTGTCTTTGTGGTGAAATTCTCATAGTCATAATAACTACCCATCATATAAAAAATAGCCAGTAACAAATCAAAACAAAAAAGCGCTCCCCCTGATATAATGGAGGCAGCGCTTTGGGTAATTTATCGGTATTTGGAATCAGTGGTGATGATCGCCTTTGCCTTTTCCGGCATCCAGGACTGCTTTGATGATACAATAGGTCATACCAAGGCCAAGTACCGTCAGGGCATACCAAAGGCCCCCATGAAATACCAGGTGACCGGCATCCCAAATCCATTCAAAACTAAACGGAAACATGTAATTCCTCCATACAATTTCCTATAATAATGAGTATTATCAATCGCTACCTCGGATGCGTTAGGACCAAAGATGATTAATTTACCACGAAAGCACGAAAGAAAGAAGACGCGAAAATATATAGAATGATATTATTTCGTGCCTTTTAAAATTTCGTGTTTTCGTGATTAGCTTTTTCATTTTTTTACAAAATCTTTGTGCCCTTCGTGTCCTTCGTGGTAGAAAAAAATCTAAAAGAATAACAACCGACCCTACGGCTTACCAAATTAGCGCTCACCCTCATTATGACTCGGCCGGGCTTAATTCCGGCTCGGGTCCGGCAGCGGACGGCTCAGGGATAACTTCCCGGGCCGCGGCTGCAGGTTCATCAATTGGGTTCAATTCCCGTTCCTGGGGGAAAATCGGCAAATAACGATATGATACTGAAATCATAATGACGCCGTAAGCCACCGGTAACAGGGTGGTGGCAACCTCCTGCCAGCTCGGCAAATAGGTAAACCAGTCTTCAAAGGTCAAAACCGGAACGGCCAGCACCTGCAGCACCATTACCCAGCGGTTCAAACACACCCCGATCACGCCTAAAAATACGGCCAGCCACAGGAAGCCCTGGATCCGGCGAAGTTTAGGCGTAATCAAAATTAGGGCCGGCAGAACTCCGCACACACCGATTTCAGCAATTAAGATCCACAGCCCATAGGCCGAACCTGGATTGTTGGTATAAAATTCCAGAAAAGTAAACCCTTTCGAAGGTGCGGTGACCGTGGCCCAGTAGATGGTGTCGATGATTTTGGCAATTATATAGAAAAATATCATCCAGCCGGATATTTTAGCCAAAAGATCAATCACGTTGTCTTTAACCAATTTTTTGCGTGTCAGGGTTTCGGTAATTTTTGTAATAAAAATGGTAAAGCAGGGGCCAAAGGCAGCAGCCGACCAGGTAAACAGGAAAAAGGTCCAGGGCCATATCAAAACCCCTTCACGAAAGCCGAAGGGGCGGCCAAACATGACACCGGGCACCCCGCCCAGGGACCCCTGGTGAAAAAAGGACAAAAACGCACCCGTGGCGGCAAACACGGCCATGATTTCATGCATGTTGTGACCCAGATTGTGAAAAAACGGCACTTTGTCGAGTTTGCGGTTTTCCAGCACCATGGGAATATATTCAATGGTCAGCACACCGAAATAGCAGGTCAGACAGAAAGCCACCTCGGTCAGCATGGAGTGAACGTTGGCATGCCAGAAGATAAACCACCCTCTGAGGGGTTGCCCAATATCAAAACCCAGGATCATCAGCGCTGAACTGTAACAGATGAATCCAATGAGCACGGCATAGTTGATAATATATTTCAACTCTTCTTTACCGACCAGATACCGTAAAAAACCGGTAAAAAAGGCGCCGCCGCCCAAAGCGATTACGGCCAGGTCGGCCCAGATCCACAGCGCAAACCCGTAAGCGTTGTTCATATTGGTCTGGTTGAGCCCTTTAATGTAGACCAGTAGCATCGCAAAAACACCCCAGGCCAGAACCGCACCATTGGCGCTAATCCACAGGGCAAATTGCCAGATTGGACATCGTTTAACCCCTTTGGGAATTAATGCAGTATCCATAAGTTCCGTGCTCCTAGAAAAAAATGATGGCTAAGATTAAAATACTCGCCCGCAAGATATTTAGCTGTGGGCCTTGTTTTGGAATTCACCTTTCAGATAGTTGTCGCCGGCCCTACGAACCCATTCACGACGGGACAAATAATAAATCTTCGGGTTGGTGCCCAGGCGTTCCAGAAGACGGAAAGCCTTGGGATTTTTAGGCCGGCCTTCGTGGGCCGGATCCGGTTGTGCCAATTGATGGACCGCGTGTTCGGGGTTATTCAAATCACCGAAGGTGATGGCGCCGGCCGGACAGGTCTCAGTGCAGGCGGTCTGATAATCATCCTCTTCGATCTCCTGGCGGCCCTCCATATAGGCCTGGTCCATGGCCAGCTGATAGCGCTGGACACAGAAGCTGCATTTTTCGACAACCCCGCGCATGCGCACCGATACGTTCGGATTGAGCATTTTCTCCATCCCATCGGGCCAGATCGGATCCCACCAATTAAACTGGCGCACATGGTAGGGGCAAGCGCCCATACAGTAGCGGCATCCAAAACAACGCGGATAAATCTGGCTGACAATGCCCGTGGCCATATTATAGTCTGTGGCGGTTGCGGGACAAACAGACACACACGGTGAGTGCCCATGATGCCCTTCGCAATGCTGGCAGGGCCGAGGCAGGAAACATTCTTCATAGTCCGGAAACGGTTTGCCGTTATTTAGCCTGTATACATGCATCCAGGAAACGCTGAGCATCTTATCGGTATCATCTTCTCGGAACGGAATGTTGTTTTCCGCATAACAGGCAACCATGCAAGCACCACAACCGGTGCACTTGTCCAGGTCGATAACCATTCCAAACTTCTTGAAATTTCCGTTTTTCATCAGCACCCCTTGGTCTCGACAGAATTCTTTAACTTAAAATTATTTGCTTTTTATAATTTGAAACGCTCAACTCAGTTTGGCCCTGATCCCCCATGCCGCATTATAGCCGGAGGCCGGGTCATCAACCGGACTGCTGAGCCGGTTGTAATTGACGCCTTTACCATCCAAAAATTTATTGTCGCCTGAATAACCCAAACCCCGGGGAAGGGCGACAAGACCGGGCATAATCCCCTGCGTCAGACGGACCTTCACCCGTGCCGAGCCCCTGGGGGTTGCCAGGTTCGCAAGACGACCCTCTGACAGCCCGAGCTGCCTGGCGGTGTCCGGGTTAATTTCCACCAGCACATCATTGCCTTTCAGGATCGTGTCTTCAAGCGCTTTTATCATAAACGGCGGTGAGCCGACATAACCGCTGGCCAGCCGCATGCTATCATAGGGCACCAGCAGCAGCGGGTAGGCGGCTTCATCCCCTTCGGGTTTTATCGGTTCATAGGCAGCCAGCGTGCGAATATCTTTGTTGGTAAATTCAAATCTGGCTGAATCGGTCTCAAATGCATCCGCCCATTGCGTACCGCTGTAATCGGCATTCACCCAAAAGCCGTCTTCAATCAGACCATCCCAGCGATCGCCCAGGGTTTCTTCCAGACAGCTGTTGTAATCATCCCATGCAAAGGCGGCGCCAATCGTATGGCCCAGTTCTTTGGCCAGCTGAATGACGACATCGCCGACATGGCGGGTATTATACTGCGGCTCGACGGCTGGCTGGGAAAGGCTGATGATGGGCTTCGGAAAGCCAGGGGCGGCCGGAACATCCTGGTAGCGTTCGAGGTACATGTGGTTGGGCAGCAGCATATCAGCCTGAGCACTGGTTTCATCCAAATAGGAGGAAAAACTGACGACCAACGGAATCTTTTCAAAGGCTTTTTTGACGGCGGCAGTGTCCTGTAGCGAATAGACCGGATTGGCATCGTTGACAAAAAGCACCTTCAGCGGTGATTCGGCACTGGCATTGATGACCTCAGGTAGTCGATGCAATAGATATCTGGCATTCGGATACCGGTAGGTGCCGGCACCATCGATGCGGGGTTTTTGCAGGCCCTCGGCGGCAACCGCATCGATTTCCAGCTCCGGCCAATCAATGTAATCGGGCTCGGGCACCGCCCAAACGCCCCCGGGCCGGTTGATGTTGCCCACCAGGGCATTTAAGGTGTGCACCGCTAAAAACGCCTGCAGGCTTCCGGGTACATGACCCTGGCCCTGACCGCAAATCGCCAGAGGTTTGCGGGCAGCGGCAAAATCTCTGGCAAGGGTCAAAATCGTTCCGGCACTGATGCCGGTTATCTTGGAAACAATCTCCGGCGGGAAACCGTCAATCACCTGTTGATAACGCTCGGGTAGTCCACTGCTGTAAGCATTGACAAAATCTTGATTGTAAAGCCGTTCTTTGATGATCACATGCGCCAGACCATAGGCCAGCGCACCTTCGGTACCGGGATTGACCGAAATCCAGTGATCGGATTTGGCCGCCGTTTTAGACAGGCGCGGCTCGATTTGATCCATGCGACCCCCGGCCTTGCGAAACATGGATTTGGCCCGAAACATGTAGCCGGGCGAGCCCCAGCCTTCGATCAGGCCGCTGCCAAAACTGAGGACAAAGTCGGCATTTTCAAGATCAAATCCGGCTCTGGAGCGAGTGCCCTGGGTCAGGTACAGCGCCAGTTCATAGGAATCCCAGATTGACGGTGTGCGCCAGAAGTTGGGCGAACCGTAAACGGTTAAAAAGCGATTGAAAAGCTCCGGGACCGTGCCCCGATCGGAACCGGCCAGCCAGCCCACCGCTTGCGCCGATCCGTTGGCGCGCAGCTGCCGCAGGTGGGCGGCTAATTCGGTAATAGCGTCCTGCCACGATATTTGCTGCCAGCGGCCGTTGACCTTTTTTAAGGGAGTCCGGATTCGCTCCGGACCATACAGGAGTTGGGTTCCGCTATTTCCCAGGGGGCAAAGACCCCCATCGTTTACGGGGTGCCCCGCCAGCCCCTCTATCTTGATCACCCGTTCATCTACTTTTTTAACCGAAATACCGCAACCCCCGGGGCACAGCGTGCAGGCGGAGCTAACCTGGCTGATTTCACCTTTTGGGGGAACCGGTATCCAGGGCCAATTTTGGCTCCAGATAGCAATATCATCGGTTATTTTCCAGGGCAACGGCGACAGCGCCGTGCCGGCGGCACCGCCGAGAATGAATGCCAAAAAACTTCTTCGATCTACTTTCATTTAATTTTCCCTGTCAAGATGAGCACATAGATAATTGAAAACACGACCAGCCATCGAGCGGTTTACCCATCAGCAAGCATCTATTAATGGTGGCATACAAAACAGCCCCCTCGCAAGGTCTGAACGCTGTTTTGATTGACGCCTTCATTGCGGTGGCATTCGGCACAATCATCCATTTTCATGCGATCCCAGGAGTTGCGCTTAATACCGGCGATATTCCTGCCCCAGATATCCCGGCTGTAGCCGGAAATGCGGTTTTCTTCATAAACCTTTAAGCTTTCCGATTCCCCGATATGCCCGTGACAGGTCACACAATCCATCTCCGCCATCTTCACATGCGCGGCGTGGGAGAAAAATACATTCTGTGGCTGCCGCGAATAGATCAACCAGGGAACTTCCCGATTATTCGCAACATACGCGTTTACGAATTTGGCTTCTTCAGGATCTTCGCCGTTGACCTCCTCATGGCACTCGATGCATTGGGCCAGTTTAGGTACACCGGAATAAGAGCCGTCCTCTCTGAAAAAGTGGCAGCTCTCACAACTATCTTCGACCAGCTCGTTGTGCAAAGCGTGATTGAAGTCAACGGGTTGCTTTTTCTGGGAGTAAAGCAGCTGGGGGAAAATCACCCATCCGACAATAAGACTGGCAGCCAACCCGAGTATAAAAAAAAGAATAATGGGTCCGCCGGACCCGTTATCATCGGTTGCGGTAGATGGGCTTATTTCGGGGGGGGGTGTTGTCGGTTGCTGATCTTTCGCACTGGCCTCATTGGCTAGTTCTTCTGTTGTCATAAAAACTCCATAGATATCTGGGTTTAAGGATTACCGATGGAAAACAACGCTGTGTATTAATCGCACACACCTGCCGCTTTGCGCCATTCGGAACATGAATATGAAAAGCGGTATAATTTTTAAAATAGTTGCGATTACAGTTAGTTACAAGATATTCTGCGAACATCACGTGCCGGCAAAGGTGATTTTTTACCTTAATTGGCGCGATTTTGTCAAGCAAAATCATTGGCCAAATGCCCCGTAACTGTGCAGGCCGGGCAGCAAATTGACACCAAAATAGGTAAATAAAACCGCAGCAAATCCCACCAGCGACAGATAGGCAATTCGCCGACCCCGCCAGCCGCGCATCAGTCGCGCGTGCAGCAATGTGGCGTAAATAAACCAGGTAATCAGAGACCATGTCTCTTTGGGGTCCCATCCCCAGTAGCGCCCCCAGGCGGAATTGGCCCAGACCGCACCACTGATAATCCCGATCGATAAAAACAGGAACCCAAACAGGGTGACCTGGTAACCGAGTTCATCCAATATGGCGGACTCGGGAAACACGCCCAGCAGCCGGTCTTTAATATCAACCGGCATCCGACGGGTGAGGAAAACACCGATATAAAATATCAGGCAAAGCGGCAATGCGATAATAATCGACATGGCCCAGTTTCCCGCCAGCAGGACCCGGCTAAAAAGCAATACAAAAATGAACAATGTCAATGGCTTGGCAATATCCAGCCAGGTCACCCCTTCCACATCCCGACCCTGTTTCAGCAGATACATCGCGCCGATGCCAAAAGCCGTGGCAAAGGCAGCATAGCCAATAAAACAGGTAATCACGTGCGCGATCAGCCAGTTGCTTTTCAAGGCCGGAATAAGGGGTTGGATCTCACTGCTAATGCCGGGTTTAAGGGAAGCATAGGCCATCGCCAGAAAGGCGATCGGCATGGTAAATGCGCCGATAATGCGATTGCCGGCCTTGCGCTCAACCACCAGATAAATCACTCCAATCGTCCATGCAAAAAAGACCAGCGATTCGTAAAGGTTGGAAAAGGGCGCATGCCCGATTCCCATGCGATAGGATTCCACCCAGCGCATGATAATACCGGCCGTATTGCCGAACAGCCCGATGACGGCCACCCATGATGCTAGCCTGCCGGCATCCGGTCGCTTAAAAACCCATGCAAAGATATATAAAAAACCGGCCAGCCCGTATACAAATGTAATAATGGATAAGACAAGCGAACTATTCATAATTATCCTCTAGCGGTCAATTTAAGATTGCAAAATTTCATCAACTCGACCCATAGGGAATGTCTACTTACCGGAAGTCAGATTCGCCAGCCGGTGGGCGAGCTGCGCGACCTTCTTCTGCATCCCCATCTTGTTTTTATTGGAAGTCCCGGCAACCATCACCTGACTTTTTTTGTCGAGCAATGTGACTTCAACACAGATTTGCTGATGGGACATAAAGAATGTAATATAAATACCTATAATCATAAGAATAAATCCGATGTACACTACCCAGACACCCGGATCTTTGCTCACCTGAAGTCCGGTATAGTAACGCGGCACAAAATCGGCGATGGAGACAAACACCTGGCCTTTACGCATTTTATCAAAGCTTGGGAATTTCAAGGGCAAAGTTATGTCAATCGGATTGCTGTTCTGCGGTGTCAGCACCCCAATAAATGCTTCACCGATATTATGGCCTCTGAAATCGGCCTGGCGTGTATATTTTTTTAATGTAAAGGTCCCAAGATTTTCAGGAATATCGACCGCCGTGCCAATTGCGGCCCTTTGACTGTATATCATTCCGGTAGCCTGACTGGTAAAGTTTAAGATGACCTCTGTCGGCGACAGGCTGCCGTAACTGGCCTGATAAAAACTGATGCCTTCATAGCGCAGGGGATCATTGACGATGATGTCTTTTTGTTCGATGACTTTTCCCTCTTTGAGGATCGATAGGCTGGAACGAAATTCTTTGGGGGCACCGGTATCATAAAATTCGACCTTAAAAGCGTCGCAGCGGATATCAAAACCCAGCGGCAATATCTGGTTGTTATGCCGCAACTGAATGGAGCGCGCCGAATCACCGGGGGCGAGATTGACAAAACCCTCATACCCAAAAATGGACCCGATCAACCCGCCGATCAACAGGACCACGACACTCAAATGCACAACGTACACACCCAATCTTGTCAAGCGCCCCTTTTCGGCGTATATGGCAAACCCTGCATCGGTCTCTTCCGTTCGACGGTATCGATAGCGGCGGGAGACAACCGGCAGAAAGCGGTCTTTTAATGACGCAGTGGCGCCAGCGGCGTTGAATTCGGCTTTGCTTTTGAGTTGCCGGTAGCGTGCAATGTTAAATCGCGGATTGCGGACAAAAATAATTTTCCAGGTGGCCTTTAGACGATCAAGAGAACAGATAATGATGTTGACCACCAGCAACAGAATCAAGGCTCGAAACCACCAGGAATGATACATGTCGAACAGCCCCAGCAGTGAGAATAGTCGGTATAAAAACTCACCAAAGGTCTGCAGATAGGCACCCGGCGCCTCATTTTGCGGAATCAGCGTCCCAATGATCGAGGTCGCTGCCAGGCTCAGCAGCAAAGCAATTGTTAGTCTAACGGAAGCAAACGATTTCCATATTCGATCGATAGCAGAGAGATCAGCTGAGCTCTGCTTAGAATTCATGGTTGATCCTTTCCAGACAAAATTGAAACTTCTTTCATATCAAATGATGTCAAATCAGGCAACTACCAAAACAGCGGATTTGATTCCAGCACCTTCAAGAAATTTATGATAAGCGCTAACTGTATTGAAAAGACCATCATAACGTGCTAGATAGGGTTGGGAAGTGTCGCCAATCAATCACCGACGAAACGCTATGACAACTCGGCTGGGTTTGTGGGCTGGGCAAATATCCATCGTCCGCCGGGACTAAAGGCGGTCGCTCAAACCACCTCAGAAAGGTTACATGTTGGGGGTGGATGCAGCAACTATCCGTCACCCGAATGGCATGCTGTGTTTGTAAAAAAATAGTCTTCTGTTGCCCGATGTGAAGAGTGGGCATGCAGAAGACTATTTTGTTTCAGATATTTCGCTCCGCCGTTTATCAATCTGGATCGGCGTTTGATTACTTTTTTACATAGTGACCACGAGATTTGGCATGCACCATACGTTTTTTGGAAAGCTTATACAGTGCATTGCTGAGCTGCCGGGAATCAAGACCTGTTCTTTTTTTCAATGTAGCAATTGTAACCCCTTTGGGGCTGCGACGGATAACACCGTAAACCGCATCCAGTACTGTTTTACCCCGGGCGGGTGCTGCTTTTTTGCGCACAGCGGCTTTGCGAACTGTTTTCTTACGTTTGGCCGGGGCTGCCTTTTTTGCCGGTTGAAATTTGTCAACCTGTTTGGTAATTTTCTCCACTTGTTTTGACAGGCTGGCAAGTGATTTGGAGATAGTTTTCAGTTGGGTTTTTATTCTCTTCATTCTATTTGTCCCTCCCTGTTAGAAGCGTTTTTTCTTTATGGTCAACTATTTGAAGAGTAAGACAGCATCAGTAAAAGTCAACATTGGGGAAGATAATGGAGAAAAGTAATAGAGAATTTCAGAAACGCTATGCAAGGGCCTTGAATCCAGATCAACTTGCGGCTGTCACCCATACTGAAGGACCTTTGCTGGTCATTGCCGGTGCCGGAAGCGGAAAAACAAGAACCCTCACTTACCGGGCGGCCTATCTGGTAGAAAAAGGCGTATCACCGTCCGCTATTCTTCTGTTGACTTTTACACGCAAGGCCTCCCAGGAAATGCTTCGCAGGGCCACACAACTGCTCGATGAACGCTGCGGAAAGATTGCGGGCGGTACGTTTCACTCCTTTGCCAATGCAACGCTGCGCCAATATGCTTCCCATATGGGCTTGGACCCCGCTTTTGGAATCCTGGACCGTAGCGATTCAGAAAATCTGATTGGCATGTTGCGAAAAGAAATGCAGCCCGCAAACCGGCGCCGATCGTTTCCCAGGCGTAAAACCCTGGCAGACATTTTCAGCCGGGCCGTCAACAAAGGCCTGTCACTGGAAGAGATAATAGATAACGACTACCCGCATTTTGAATCTCATCTTGAAACCATCGGCTGTCTTTATCAATTATTCGAAATCCGCAAGCAGGAACATCACTTCCTCGACTATGACGATTTGCTCGTCTATCTGTGTCGTCTATTGGCCGAGTATCCTGATGTGCAGGATCGCATTTCTGCCCGTTACCGTTATATCATGGTGGACGAATACCAGGACACCAATACAATCCAGGCCGAAATATTGTATCTTTTGACCCGCACAAACCAAAATATTATGGTTGTTGGTGATGACGCGCAAAGCATTTATGCCTTTCGAGGAGCGAATTTCAGAAATATTATCGACTTTCCGAAACGATTCCCAGCCACCCGAACGGTTTCACTGGAAGAAAATTACCGCAGCAATCAACCGGTATTGACCTTAACCAATACCATTATCGAGCGGGCCCGGGAAAAATTTACCAAAAATTTATTCTCTCAAAAAAAAGACGGGTCCACACCGGTTATGGTTAATGCCGAAGATGAATACAGCCAATCCCGATTTATCGTTGATCGGATTAAAGATCTTCAAAAACAGAACCTGCCCTTAAATGAAATTGCCGTTCTGTTTCGCGCCAGTTTTCATTCATTTGATCTTGAGATTGAACTGAATCGGGAGGGCATCGCGTTTGTGAAAATGGGTGGGTTTAAATTTGTTGAATCGGCGCACATCAAAGATGTTTTGGCCCACCTGCGCGTAATGGCCAATGTCCATGACCGTATCAGCTGGTACCGAATTTTACTGCTGATTGAAAAGGTTGGGCCCAAGACCGCCCAAAAAATTTATGAGGCCACTCTGGCGGAAAAATCGGGTTATACCGGCTTGCTTTCGGCCAAGGTTGCCCGTAGCAAAGGACTCGAACGTCTTAAAAAGCTCATTGCAACCCTGGATACGCAGCCAAAGACCGTTTGCGAGATGGGAGAAACCATTATTGATTACTACATGCCGATTTTAAAGAACCGCTATGATGACCACCCGCGTCGCGCAAAGGATCTGGAACATCTGGTTGAAATCATGGAGCGCTACAGGAGTCTTGACCCCTTTCTGACCGACATGGCCCTCGAACCACCAACAACCAGTTTTGAAAATACACTTTATGCCAATACGCCGGGTTCGGACCGCTTGACGCTTTCAACGATCCATTCCGCCAAGGGGCTGGAGTGGAACACCGTTTTTGTCATCTGGACTTTGGACGGCAGATTTCCCTCGGTGCATTCCTTGCATAAAGAAGCAGAGCTTGAAGAAGAACTTAGACTGATGTATGTCGCTGCAACCCGGGCCAGGGAGAACCTGTTTTTTACATATCCGAGCAATGTCTATGATCGCAGTACGGGGTTGATATTGAACCGGCCGTCCCGCTTTCTCGACGACATACCCGATGACATCCTCGAAAAGGAATATGAATACCGCTAATCTCTAAAAAATCCCCACCACACAAATACGACAAACCCTACGATAGACAAAATGGCGATGATATAACCCGCCCAGTCAAAAGGGCGCGTGGCAAAACCGAGCTTGTTCACATCACCGAGTTTGGTATTACACGATGGACATTTGTTGGTATGCAACGGCAGATACGTATAGCACTCGGGACATTTTTTGGTCGTAAAACCAGAACTGCCGGAGCGGCCGTAAGGTGCGTCATCGTGCATCTTGATTCTCCTTCTGTTAACCGCTTGACCCGCGTAATTGCCGGCAAGCCGCTGATGGGTTCAGCTTTTCCAAAATCCGTCTTCGATGACTATCTCACTTTCATCTTTTACGCGGGTCAGCCAAGATTCGACTGTTTTAAAGGTTTTTTGCTGCAGCAGGCGTGCCTTTATATCCGTCTTATCTTTTTCAAACCCTTCTAAAGAGGGTTCTTGCCGTTCTCGGAAGCCAATCACAAAATAGCCTTTTTGACCCTTGATGGCGTTTTCGTGGAACTTATTGCTTTCAGAAAGCTTAAAGGCCAAACGCGCAATATCAGGTTCATAACCGATGCCGGGTATCGAATCGTTACGTTTGAAAAAACCGGTTGTCTGCGGTGTCAGGTTGAATTTACCGGCAACGGTCGCAAAAGACCCCGCGCCTTTAAGCTCCGTCAGAATGGACTGTGTTTGACGAAGGGCCTCGGCATCCTGCTTTTCTCGAATGAGATCCTTTTTAACCACAGATTCTACCTTTTTTAGCTCCGGAATTTGTGCTGGTCGTTTTTCAACAGCTTCAATCAGATAATACCCATCGCCCAAATCCTGAATTTCACTGACCTCGTTAAGCGGCAATTTATAGGCCGCCGCTGCGAACTGCGTGGCATTTTTGTTCCCCTGAGGTCCTTTTTTCCGGGTGAAAAATTCAGTGGTGCGGATCTTCAATTCGCGCTCTTTTGCAAGATCTGTCAGCTGTTGACCATCAAAAGCTGCATCGAAAACGGCTTCGGCTTCATCATAGGCCAGGTTTCTTGATCGGTCGGCTTTCAGTTTGCCTTCTATCTCAGTCCGGGCTTCATCCAATGTCCGGGTGATGGCCGGATTTACCTGTTCAACTTTAATAATATGCCAGCCGAACTGGGTGCGCACCGGTTCGCTGATTTGACCGGCTTGCATGGAAAAAGCCTTATCTGAAAAGGGCTTCACCATGTCTTGCCGGCGAAACGTTCCCAGCTCGCCACCTTTTGTTTTGGTGGGGCCTTCTGAATGTTGCCTGGCCAGCTCGGCGAAATCCTGGCCTGCTTTTGCCAGCTTTAGAACATCTTCGATTCTTTGGCGTGCGTCTTCAACTTGCTCAGGTGTTGCGTTCTGATCGACTTTGATTAAAATGTGCCGTGCTTGCACCGTTTGCGGACTTTTAAATTGTTCCGGATTGCTTTCATAATAGTCGCTAATATCTTCTTCTGAAGCCGTCACTTTGGCCACATAGTCTTCAGGGTTTAGGTAAAGGTAGCGAACTTTAATTTCAGGATCTGTTTTATAAGTTTCTTTATGCGCTTCGAAGTAAGCCTGGATCTCATCCGCTGTGGGTTTTATTTTTTTAACCTGTTGCGGTTCCAAAAGAACATAATCGATATCGACTTCGGCATTATTCCATTTATACCACTGCCGCGCTTCAATATCCGACACTTTGATATTACCGGAAATAAAGTCCTGCAGCTTATTGATGGTGATCGCTTCGCGTTGCTGGTTTTCGAAGGTTTCCGGGGAAAGTTGTGTGCGGCTTAGCATATTGAGATAGAGTTGGTTGTCAAACACACCAGCGGTCTGAAAAGCGCCGATGTCACGGATGGCTTGGGCGAGCTCTTCATCCGATACCTGAATTTTGAGTTTTTCAGCCGCCTGAAGCATCAGCGCCCTGTCAACCAGCTGATCCAGCGCGCGCTTTGGTAGCTGCAGTGTTTGAATCAACTCGTCATTTACATTGTTACCAAATGACTGCCGCACCTGTTCAAGAAGGTTGGTGTAGGTGTTGCGATAATCATCCAGTGTAATGATGCTATCATTTACCACGGCCACCCGGCTGGAGCGTCCGGAGGTATATCTTTGAACGCCCCATGGGATAAAAACAACGATGATGGCTGCGAGTAAAAATTTGATAATCCAGCTGCTGGCATGTTTGCGCATGATACTTAACATTGAATTCTTCTCCTCGTAGGTTCAAAGTTCCGCGTTGAAGCTTCCAACTCAATTCAACCCTGAACCTTTATTGTTCACAAAAAATACCACGAAAATACAAAAGAAGGGAAGCACAAAATTAGGAAATTATGGTAAGCGGGTTCTCCTGCTTGTCAATTTTGGTCCCCACTGTCTCAGAACAATAAGCGCATAGATATTCATATTTATCGCCTTCAGGCAATATTAGCAGGAGCCGTTTGCGAACCGGTGCGGACTGTTTGCATTTCGGGCAGTAAAGCTCGGTGGCATCAAACTCTTTGTAGGCAGTTGGGCCGGTTGGTTCACCCGAAAACCCGTTTGATGGAATTGCATTCCGTTTCATTCTTTTTTTCCAACAGGATTAAGCAGACGAGATATATGATCCCTTAACGTTCACGAGACCAAGTGAACATATAACACTCTAATAATATTTATTATTTAAAATTTTGTCAACCCATCCCGTCAGGCATGACACCGACGGCAAACCACTGCGTTGGCGGGTTGCAAATTGGCGCCTGAACGCTATGTTCACCAAATATAACTGTTGACACTCAAAAAACCAAATGCTAAATAAATTCGCTCATGTGGGGCTGTAGCTCAGCTGGGAGAGCGCATGACTGGCAGTCATGAGGTCGTCGGTTCGATCCCGATCAGCTCCACT
The DNA here is from genome assembly GCA_947259495.1 of uncultured Desulfobacterales bacterium. Taxonomy (GTDB): domain Bacteria; phylum Desulfobacterota; class Desulfobacteria; order Desulfobacterales; family JAHEIW01; genus JAHEIW01. Next base: position 70,611 of record CAMYLV010000026.1, read on the forward strand.
TTCTTTCCCATACGATGCAGGTTAGCCATGGCTAACCTTTTTTGTATTTAGGAAAGCGCTTCAGATACCATTCCTGCCCGAAGTGAGTCAAACTGAAAATTCAACATTGACAAAGATGACACCTCTTCATCCATAGGCAGCCTGCTTTTACCAGTCGCACATTTTTACGCCTTTGACCCCGTACCAGTGCACATGCTAAAATGGTAAATGGCTGTTAGGCTTGACATCATCCAGGGATTGGCATAAAAAACGGGTTCTATTTTATGCATAAAGGTTGCCCAAAACGTTCACACCGAAAGCATCATGATGGCAAAACATTATATCGGATATCTGGCCTTAGCAACGATCATAGGGATCGTGTTGTTGCTGGTAATGGTAATGAGATCGGATGATGCAGGGGATGGGGTAAAGTTTCAACAAACCGTGCGGCCCACAGCCATGACACCATCGCAAACAATGCCGGTTCATTTATATTTTTCGGATCAGAATGATCAATTCCTGATGGCCGAAAATCGGCTTCTGAAAAGTCCCGAAGATCCTGAATTTTTTGCCAGAAACATCATAGAAGCTCTGATTAAAGGCCCGCAGCAGGGGTTGGCACGCACCCTTCCGGCGACAACTGCCGTTCGGGCAATTTATATAACACAGGAAGGCATTTGTTTCGTGGATCTCACATCCGGTATCGCAGAAGGTCACCCGGGCGGCATACATTCGGAATTGCTGACGATTTACTCGATTGTAAATTCTTTGGTATTGAATGTGCCCACGATCAAAGCGGTTAAAATTCTTATCAACGGAAATGAATCCGTCACACTCGCAGGTCATATTAGTTTGCAGACCCCGATAAAAGCCAATATGTTGTTGATTAGATGAAAACAAAAGAGAAAATCGGAAATATCCGCAATATCGGTATCATTGCCCACATTGATGCCGGTAAAACGACGGTTACCGAGCGGATTTTATATTACACCGGTCGTTCCCACAAAATCGGTGAAGTTCATGATGGGGAGGCGGTGATGGATTGGATGCCCGATGAGCAGGAAAGAGGCATTACGATTACCTCTGCGGTCACCACCTGCCGGTGGCAAAATACGGAAATCCAAATTATCGATACCCCCGGGCATGTTGATTTTACCATCGAGGTTGAACGCTCATTGCGGGTGCTCGATGGTGCCATCGGTGTCTTCAGTGCGGTTGAAGGGGTGGAACCGCAGTCTGAAACCGTTTGGCGACAGGCAGACAAATACCACGTGCCCAAAATTGCATTTATCAACAAATTGGATCGCACCGGGGCCGATTTTTTCGGCTCTGTCAAGATGATCCGCGAACGCCTCAAGGCCTATCCGCTGATCCTGCAACTTCCTGTCGGATCAGAAGATAATTTCAATGCCATTATCGATCTGATCCGGATGAAGCAGATTGTGTGGGATGCAGACACGCTCGGTGCAGAATATGAAGAGCAGGAGATCCCGGCGGCGCTTGCAAGCGCTGCCGCAGAATACCGCGATAAACTGCTTGAAACCGTGGCGGAGTTTGATGACGACATCATGGAGGCCTATCTGGCGGAAACACCTGTTGATACCGCCGCATTACTGGCCGCCATACGCAAGGCCACCATTGACTTGAAACTTGTCCCGCTGTTGTGCGGCGCCGCATTAAAAAATAAAGGTATTCAGCCACTGCTCGATGCCATTACCCAATTTTTACCCAGCCCGGCGGATATTCCGCCGATTGAAGGCATGCATCCCGAATCCGGCCAGGTCATTCAGTGCCGCCCCAAAGATTCCGAACCGCTGGCGGCCCTGATCTTCAAAGTTTCGATGATGGAAGGGCGTAAACTTTCCTATATCCGGATCTACAGCGGGCAAATAAAGTCCGGCGGGGAGGTTTTTAACCCGGCTCGCAATGAAAAGGAAAAAATCGCACGCATATTGAACATGCATGCCAACCGGCGGGAACGGGCGACCACTGCGGGTGCGGGGAGCATTGTCGGAATCGTAGGTTTAAAGAACTCATCCACCGGCGAAACCTTATGCGACCAAAATCATCCGATTTTGTTGGAAAAAATCGAGTTCTATGAGCCGGTCATATCCATTGCGGTGGAACCCAAAACCCATGCGGATCAAGAGAAAATGGACACGGTCCTCGCTAAATTTATGGCTGAAGATCCGACACTGGTCGTTCGCCAAGATGAAGACACCGGCCAGACGATTCTATCCGGGATGGGAGAATTACATCTTGAGGTCATTATCAGCCGCATGCAGCGTGAGTTTCACACCAATGTAAATGTAGGCAAGCCGCAGGTCGTTTACCGCGAAACTATTGAAAGGCCCGGGGCGGCCACGACCATCTTTGATAAAGAAATTGCCGGGCAGCGCCATTTCGCTGAAGTTTCGGTGAACATGGCGCCCTTGCCACGGGGTACTGGCAATAAATTTGTGGCCGAAGTCACAAATGATTTGTTGCCGGATATATTTAGCGCCGCGGCAGAAAAAGGTGTTTGGGAATCCCTGGAAAGCGGACCGCTGATGGGGTATCCGGTGGTGGACGTCGAGGTCAGACTGACAAATGCCAACTTTAAGGAATCCGTTGGATCTGAACTGGCCTATACCGTTAGTGCGTCAATGGCTTGCAAAGATGCCATGAATGCAGGCAATCCGTTTTTATTGGAGCCGATTATGACCGCAGAAATTTTTGTGCCTGAAGCCTTCATTGGCGACGTCATTGGCGAGTTAAATTCGAGGGGCGGCAAAATAGAATCCATTGAACACAAAGGCGGCGCTCAGGTGATCAATGCAATTGTGCCGTTGTCACAAATGTTCGGTTATTCGACCAACCTGCGATCAGCAACCCAGGGCCGGGGAACGTTTTCGATGCAGTTTTCCCATTTTGACCGCAATTAACCCTATCCCTGCCGCTGCTTGGCCAGAGCCTTTTCAAGCTTTTGCAAGCGCTCCTCTATTTTGGCCCGCCTTGCTGTATCTTGGGTATATTTCAACGCACGCCGATATTGAACGACGGCCGTCTTGAGGTCCCTTTTGCGGGTATGATAGATCCCCAGGTAATAATGGGCATCTGCCAAATTTCCCTGTTTACCGAGACTTTGTCCCAGAATGTAGTAAGCCTTTGTGTAACGGGGATGTTTTTCGATGACATCCAGTAAAACTGGCGAAGCCTCATCATATAACTCAAGTGCCATGTAGGTCTGGCCGAGGTAAAGACCGCAATCCGCATCATCGGGTGTCATATTGCGGGCCGTTTTTAGCATTTTTAGGGATTGCTCAAATTGGCCGTCTAAGTAATATACCCGGCCGACATCTCTTAAAATATAGGAATCAAAGGCGCGCTTTTCCAGCGCCGTTCTGAGCTGCTCGATGGCTTCGGCTCTGCGGCCGACCCGGGCCAAAATAAGTCCGTAACGGTAATGTGCCATTGGATCTTCAGGGTGTTGCTTCACCTGGGTTTCAAGAAATTTTAAAACCAGCTTCTCATCACCATACTGGGTAATCAGATAGGTGTGCGCCCTGACGAAATCGCCGGCAGGCGCCTGAAACCGCGGCTTGGGGCTTTTTGGCGCACCTGTCAGCTGGGAATCAAGATAACCAATGCGCTCATCAATGGCGGGGTGAGTTCGCATGTAGGTCGGAATCTGTTCGGTACCGAACCACTGTTTGCTGCGCATCTTTTTTAAAATCTTAAGCAGCCCCTCGCCACTGTAGCCGGCTTTGTCAAGGTAGATCAGTCCCAGCTGGTCGGCCTGTATTTCGTTATCACGGCTATAGGACAATTCGGCGGCCACGCCGGCAGCCTGACTGCCTTGTGTCACAGCCTGGGCCGCGTCTCCTCCGCCGGCCGCGCCGATTAAAACACCGGCTGCTATGCCCGCCATGGTCGCCCAGCCGATTTTTTTGGACCTTTCGATTTTCTGAGAAATATGGCGCGCATTAACATGGGCAATTTCATGAGCCAGAATGCCGGCCAGCTGATCTTCATTGTCCATGGCTGCCATCAAACCGCTGTTAATAAAGATATAGCCGGCTGGAATGGCAAAAGCGTTGTAAGTATCGACATTGATGACATGAAATTTATAATCAAAGATGGGCTCTTCCAGAATCGAAACAATACGGTTGCCGACCTGGTTCACATAGTCCGCAATTACCGGATCGTCGATAATCTCATAATGGCTATAAATGTACGCAAGGATGGAGCGGGATAACTTCTCTTCCTCCCTGACGGTCAGGCCGGAAGAAAGTTGCGCACCCAGTGGTGCGAACAATAATAAAGCAGCAAACCAAATGGATATGAGTTTTCGAATCATTTAAATTCAACCAATTTAAATATTTAAGATTTCGATATCATAACAATTAAGATGGTAAACACAAGGGTGCCCAATGTCCCTGCGTCCTGCGATCTTGGCGTACTGGAGTAATGACATCGCCTACTGCGCCGAAGTATCTGCGGCTAAATAGGCCCGATTGGAGTATTGTCAAAAGATATCCCTTTTGCAACCATTACGCCAGACTTCCAATGCTCCAACACTCCAAATTAATTTATAGTGGTTGTCAAAAAAACATTCCGTTATGCCAACGTTTTTTTCTATAACCACTTATACCCCAATTCCGTAACTCGGAACATTATTATGAAAAGCGGTATAAAAAAAACACCTGCCTTTAACTGGTAATCCCTGACCTGTCATTTTCAATTAATGAATTATGTAAAGATGTCATATTTTAAAATTCTTTTCAAACCCCAAATTTTATGTTAGAGCATCCGGATTATGGCAAAAATCATCTGTATCGCCAACCAGAAAGGGGGTGTCGGCAAGACGACCACCGCCGTAAACCTGTCGGCCGCCCTGGCCGTTTCAGAAAAAAAAACGCTGCTGATAGATTGTGACCCGCAGGCCAATGCGACTTCTGGACTGGGCATCGACCGATCCCGACTCGAAAAAACACTCTACCATGGCATGCTGGGTCGGGCCGGTGCCGCGAACTTGATCGTGGACAGTGAAATTGCCACCCTGAAGGTGATTCCTTCCGATGTCGAATTGATCGGGTTTGAAGTCGAAATGATGTCCAATCCCGAACGCGAAACGGCCCTTAAAAATCTGATTTCAGGCCTCAACCAGGCCTTTGACTTTATTTTTCTCGACTGCCCGCCGTCTTTGAGCCTGTTGACCATCAATGCCCTCACCGCCGCTGATTCTTTATTAATTCCGCTTCAGGCCGAATACTATGCCCTGGAAGGCCTGGGGCAGCTTCTCAATACGGTCAAGCGGATTAAACGCAACCTCAATCCGAATTTAAGCATCGCCGGAATTTTATTAACCATGTTTGATAAACGCACCAATCTTGCCTACCAGGTCGCGGCAGAGGCAGAAAAATATTTTGAGGCACTGGTTTTTAAAACCATGGTGCCGCGAAACGTTCGACTTAGTGAAGCGCCAGGCTTCGGTAAGCCCATTCTGCTCTATGATGCGACATCTGCTGGTGCCCGGAGCTATTTTGAACTGGCCAAGGAAATTCTAAAAAACTGATTGCGGTTATGCAGAAAGCCAGGTTAGTCTCTTTCAACCACGAAACTTATTTTAAAAATCTAAAAGGCTATAATTCTTAAGATATAGGACAAATAATTTTTTTAAAAACTTGAACCGCTCAACTTAGGAAGATATCAGGTTGGGTAGAGAATATCATGCAGAAGAGAAATGACGCAAAAAAATCTGCCGGCGGTCCGACCACACGTAAAAAGCAGGCCCTTGGAAGAGGTCTGGGAGCGCTCATTCCGGATATTGAAAAAATAGAGGAACGCCCAAAGGATTTTTTCTATTGTGATATTGAACGGATCCGACCCAACCGGTTTCAACCGCGTCAGCAGTTTCCTGAAGCTGAATTGGAAGAACTCTGCCAATCCATAAAACAACAGGGCATCCTGCAACCGCTTTTGGTCCGGGAAGAAAATGATGGATTCCAGTTGATTGCCGGTGAAAGACGGTTGCGCGCTGCCAAAAAAGCCGGTCTGACACAGGTGCCGGTCATCGTCAAGCGGATCAGCGATTCTAAATTACTGGAATTGTCAATTGTTGAAAACATCCAGCGCGCCAATTTCAATCCCATCGAGGAATCCGAAGCCTACCATCGTCTGATCACCGAATTTCATCTCACTCAGGATGAAGCCGCTACCCGGGTGGGGAAAAGCCGCTCCGCGGTTGCCAATTTTTTGCGATTACGGCAGCTGCCTGAAGCCATCAGGACCAGCATCCAGGAGGGCTCAATCACAATGGGTCACGCCAGAGCGCTGCTGGGCACCACTAACTCCACCCAGCAGCTGGCAGCATGGCGCTCGGTTATCAAAAAAGGGTTGTCGGTCAGGGATACCGAAGATCTTGTCCGTGCTCTAAACGACGAGAAGAAGAAACCAAAAGTGGTCAGGAAAAGCGCTGAGGACCATTATCTGCTGACTCTGGCTGAAGATCTCTCGCGGCATTTTGGCACCAAAGTAACGATCAAGCGACGCGGCCTGAAAGGTAGGGTTGAAATTGAATTTTACAGTAATGATGATCTGGATCGCCTGATCAAAAGCCTGCAGCAAACTCAGCGATAGCCGCTTAGCATCCTTAAGCAAACATTGACGATCAACATGTCGCTTCATATCATCATCGATGGATATAATCTAATCCGACAATCCGCAACTCTGAGCCGGCTGGATCAGCAGGATATCCTCCTGGGCCGTGAAGCGCTGGTGGGCATGCTGGCGGCGTACCGCAAGATAAAGCCCCACCCCATAACGGTCGTCTTCGACGGCCAGCACAGTTCGGCTTTCTCTGCGCAACGCCACCGACAAAAAGGGATCTCGGTTCGATTTTCACCAAAGGGGACATCGGCCGACGATGTGATCAAGCGCATGGCATGCAAGGAACGCGAAAAAGCATTGGTGGTCAGCTCGGATCGGGAAATCATCGATTACGTGGCTTCCTGTGGCGCAGCCACAATCAGTGCACCGCAGTTTGAAGCTAAAATCGAAATGGCCGCCCACCTTGACAACCACAGCAACGAAGCCGATGATTTCAGCGGCTGGACCGCCACCACGAAAAAAAAAGGGCCCGCCCGCAGATTATCGAAAAGACAGCGGCGCAACCGCGTGAAGATTAAAAAGCTTTGAAATGAAAATCGTTATTGCCAAAACATCCGGATTTTGCATGGGCGTTCGCCGTGCGGTTGAAATGGTGCTGGATGCCCCCGAAGAGCACCTGCATCCGATTTCAACCTATGGTTCCTTGATCCACAATCCACAGGTTTTGGAGATTTTGGAAGAAAAAGGCATATCCGCTTTTAATGAACTGCCGTCGCAGGGTTCGGGAACGGTGCTCATCCGGGCCCATGGCGTGCCGCAGGAAACAAAAGACCAACTTGAAGAAGTGGGCTTCAAGGTTATCGATGCGACCTGTCCCCGGGTCATACGGGTGCAGACGATTATAAAAAAACACGCCAAGAAAGGATATGCATCCATTATCGTTGGTGATCTGGACCATCCGGAAGTTATCGGATTGCGCGGTTACGGCGGTGATGAAAGCTATGTCGTTAAAAATGTGGCTGAACTGGAAGCTCTTCCCGGGTTTGAACATGCGATCATTGTCGCTCAAACGACACTCAACACGCATCTATGGAAGGCTGTCAAAAATTGGGCGGCCGCCAGCCACCCGCATTATAAAGTATTTGAGACCATTTGCGACTCCACCGAGCGCCGCCAGGCAGAGGTCCAACGATTGGCTGAATCAGTGGATGCGGTCATTGTGGTGGGCGGCCGCAGCAGCGGAAATACGAAAAGATTGGTTGATATCGCCCGCCAGACCGGCAAACCTGCTTTTCATATCGAAAGCGAGGCCGATCTGGTCAACCTTGATCTGCAAGCCCTGACAGCATCCAGCCAGATCGGCATCACCGCCGGCGCCTCCACCCCCAACTGGGTCATTAAAAAAGTCTATCGGGCGCTGGAAGCGCTGATTTTCGAACGCAAGCAGGGCTGGCGGCGGATGGCGTTTGAAATTCAGCGCGCATTATTGTTGACCAATATCTATGTCGCCATCGGTGCCGGCGCATTATGCTATGCCTGTAATAAACTGCAGGGTATTCATCAGACGTTTCCCTATATTTTAATTTCCATGCTCTATGTTCAATCCATGCATATCCTCAATCACCTGACTGACACCCGTGCCGATCGATACAACGATCCGAACAGGGCCAAATTTTACGACCGTTTCAAAACCCTGCTGGCGATATTGGCAGGCCTGGCAGGCGGCACCGGACTGGTTATCGCATACAGCATCGGGGTGTTTCCATTTATGGCTTTGTTGATCATGAGCTTATTGGGGCTTTCTTACAATCTGAAGATTTTACCGTCGTGGCTTACGGGCACTAAATATCGCAAATTAAGAGATATCCCCGGTTCAAAGACACTCTTGATTGCGGTTGCCTGGGGGATTGTTACGGCAGTACTGCCGCCGTTGTCCAAATTCGGCGGTATTCATTGGGTCAATACGCTGGTGGCGATGTGGGCCATTGGCATCGTTTTTGTCAGAACCGCATTTTTTGATATACTCGATATGCAGGGTGATCGGCTGGTGGGCAAAGAGACCATACCGATCCTTCTGGGGGAGAAACACTCAATGCGGCTCCTCAAAGTAATTTTGATTATACTGACTGTGGCATTGGCCGTTTTAAGTGCTTTGCACCTGACTTCAAGCCTGGGATTCGCTCTGATGTTGTGCCCGATTTTTATTGGGCTGATTATATTGGCTTACGAGCGGGCCCAGATGTTTCCGGGTATTCGCCTGGAATTTTTACTTGAAAGCCAGTTTATCCTGGCCGGCACGGTTACCTTCGCATGGGTCATGTTCACTTAGAAGCGGAGGAACATGGCCAGGCCTCGTGCTCGTCCTCGATAATCGTATTATTGAGATGGGCAATAGTTTAAGGAATCGATCAGGCGCTTGCTTATGGAACCCGTTCATATACCCATCGAAGATGTCCTGGACCTGCATACGTTTCGGCCACGGGACATACCTGCTCTTTTGCATGATTACTTTTCTGAATGTATCAAAGCCGGCATATTTTCCGTGCGTGTTATTCACGGCAAAGGCAAGGGCATTCAGAAAAGACAGGTGCACCAGGTCTTAAACAAACACCCGTTGGTCCAGCGTTACAAAGATGCGCCACCACAAGCCGGGGGCTGGGGCGCGACACTGGTGGAATTAAAGCAGCTGACGGACAAAATCGTTTGAAAAAATTTGCTATTTTCAACACTCTCATCTTTGGGTTTTAATTCAACCTGAAATGAGCGTTTCAAATTTTAAAAAAGCGGGGCATTCTTTAGTGGTAAGGTTCAAATTATTTCCCCAAAATAACAGGCTTGATTATAACGAGGAAAGTTATCTTTCACATGGATATTAACTTTCAGCGCAAAGTGGATCGCTATGTCGGAGCATTTATCTGCCGGATTTTCTCACTTTTTTGCTGCAAAAGCAAAGATGAGGATGATGGGTTTCAGGCCAAAAAGTTTCTGGTAATACTGCTCTCTGAGATGGGGAGTATTGTTCTGGCCTACCCCATGTTCCAGCAGATTAAAAAACGGTACCCCGGGGCCGAGCTGTATGGGCTTTTGTTCGAAAAAAATACAGAAATCTTAACGCTGCTTGATGTCACCCAGCCAGAAAAAATTTTAACGATCCGCGACACATCTTTTGGCGTCTTTGCCATCGATTGCCTGCGGACCTTGAATCAAATCCGCAAACTTAAAGTTGATGTGGTGATCGACTGTGAGCTATTTGCCAGAATCAGCAGCATTTTTTCATTTATAAGCGGAGCGAAGATTCGTGTCGGCTTCCATCCGCACACGCAAGAAGGCCTTTATCGTGGCAGCTTTATCAATCGCCCGGTATTGTTCAACCCCTATCATCATATCTCGCGCCAATTTCTCAATCTGGTTGCAGCCATAGACTCGATCAGCACGCCAACTGTCAAGCGGTCGCTGGAGCACAACAATTTAAAACCACCGGCCATCAAATTTACGCCTGCTGAAATTGAGGTCATGCAGGCCAAACTGCAAAACGATTTTAAGGCCATTGCCGGCAAAAAACTGATTCTGATTTATCCCGGCGGCGGAATATTGCCCATCAGGGCCTGGCCGCGCAATTATTACAGCCAGGTTGCCGCAGAATTGATTAAAAAAGGATATGCCGTAGGTGTTGTCGGGCTGGCAGAGGATAAGGCACTGGCAGCGGCAATTCTGTCAGATTGCAACCATCCGGCCTGCATCGACCTGACCGGATATACCCGCACCATTCGGGAATTGATGCTCATCTTCCAGTTTGCCGTACTTTTAATAACCAACGACGGCGGCCCGGGACAATTTGCTGCCCTGACGCCCGTTCCGACAATCATATTTTACGGGCCCGAAACCCCGGACCTTTATGGCCCGGCTGACGACAGAGCTACACTGTTTTACAACCCCCTGCCCTGCTCACCCTGCCTCACCGCCTATAACCATCGCAACTCTCCCTGCGATGGCAACAATCTATGTTTAAAGCAAATCCCACCGCAGCAGGTGCTGAAAAAAGCTCTGGAAATATTGGAAGAAGGACAGACCGCCGGGGGTTAGAAAAACCAGGAGACAACTGCCATGTCAACATTTACATTTCTCGGAATCATTTTATTGGTCGCGTCAATACTTTTGTTCGCTTATCAGGCCATGACGGCATTCATGGAAATGGGCACATCCAATGAATTTAAATTTGAAAATATCAATCTTGCTGATATTTTGGATGTTTCAGCCGCAGAATGGAGTGAAGAGATTTCGATAGTCTACCTTCAGGGTTTAGCAGAAACCCTGCTGACAATGCCTTTAGCGATATTGCTGCTCACCGGCGCAATATTCTTTTTTTTAATTCACGCTTTCACCAGCGAAAAGCAAATCCGCAAGAAATAAAAGCCGCTGCTATCTGTTGACATGGGCCGTGATGTTTTGGGTCGAAGATCTCAGGGCATCCGGGCGGCGCGGGTAATGACGACAGGCTCCGCCGGCACATCCCGAAAACGGCGACGCGTGACGGTCTTCGCTTTAGAGATGGTATCCACAACGCCCATGCCTTCCACCACATACCCGAATACCGCATACCCCCAGCCCTGGGGAGATTTTTCCCGGTAATTCAGCGCCGCATTGTCCACGCTATTGATGAAAAACTGGGCTGTGGCGCTATGCGGATTCGGCGTGCGGGCCATAGCGATGGTGCCCCGTTGATTGCGCATACCATTGTCGGCTTCGTTGCGGATCGGGGCGCGGGTGCTTTTTTGCCGCATGTCGGCCGTAAAACCGCCCCCCTGAATCATGAAATTGGGGATCACGCGGTGAAAAATGGTGTTATTGTAAAATCCCGCGTCCACATATGTCATAAAATTCTTAACGGTTTCCGGCGCTTTGTCCGCATAGAGCTCGAGCACAATTTTTCCTTTGGAAGTTTCCAGGACAACTTTGGGGTTATCGCCGGCGGAGGCCGTAAAAGCGACGACCAGCACAGCTACCGTAAAAATCAATATGCGTTTCATGACACCTCCCTGCAGGTCTAAAATATCTTCTGGTTTGCCATACATAATTAGTGCCTTTCTCTGGAAAAATCAATTTTTATTCAAATAATTTCGCTCCCAAAAAATAAACAGATAAGCACTAGGCAAATTTTGCTCTACAGCACCCCCAAATTTTAGCGGTCAAAATTTTAACCAATTGAAATTAATGTAAATTTTTTTTGGCATAGTATCTGCAAATTGCATCAAAGATACGCGTATTGAAACCCATAGGAGAAAAATTCCGTGCTCAAGAAATTGTTGCTGCCAATTGGTCTGCTTTTTTTTATCATCATGTCGGAAAGCGTCATCGACGGCACATCTATCATTATGAATCTAAAAAGTGTCCTGCTGGTGACGGCCGGCACGCTTTTAAGCGCGTTTGTTGCCTTTCCTCTGAAAACCTTCGGAGACCTCTTTAAAAGCCTCATCGAGGTTTTCAAGCACCAAGAGACCAACAATAAGTCACTGATAAAAGAACTGGAAAGTCTGGCACTCATTTGGCGCCGACATGGGATTGTCGCCCTTGAAAAAGCCCGCAAAAGAGTCGACAACGTTTTTCTGCAAAAAGGAATCGAACTTGTTGTTGACGGGTACGATCGTTATGACATCCGCAATATAATGGAAAAGGACTATGAGCTTTATTTTTCCCGCAAAGAGTCACAGGTCAATATTTTGAATACCCTCGCCAAGCTGGCTCCGGTTTTCGGCTTTGTGGGCACCATACTGGGTTTGATCAATGTGTTAAACAGTATGGAAGACCCGGCCATGATCGGAAAAGGCATGGCGCTGGCGCTGCTGACCACGTTGTACGGCATTTTGCTCGCCAATTTTCTCTTCTTTCCGCTTTCAAAAAAGCTATCCGAATACACTAAGGCCGAAGCAACGGTTTTAAACATAATATTAGAGGGGATAATGGATATCGCCGAACAAAAAACGTCTAAATCCATTTTCCATCGGCTCAATTCCTATCTTGACATCAGTCAACTCAGCCGCATGCATAAGGAAAAAGATGTCAGCCGGCGGGTGCAGCCGAAACCCCAGATGCAAGTGCAATGACACCGCCAAAAACAAGGCAATCAAATGGCAGGATCGAAAGGAAACACGCTTCAAAGGCGGCTTGAGTTCTCCGAACAAAAAAGGGCGCTTCTGCAGAAACGTCTTTCATTGACCAGTATCGAAGAAGATACGACCCTATGGAGCTTTGTTGATCTCATAACCCTGCTGTTGATTCTTTTTATCCTCTTCTATTCGCATGCCATAACCCGTAAAGCTTCAGCAAAAAACGACTCCGGCGTGCCGTCGCAAGCATCTGAGACGCAAAAACAAGATGCGTCTTTGGAGCAGTTACGCCAACAGGTCATGCAAGCCGTCTCCTCTAAAAACAAAAATGATTTTGGCATCCGGTGGGATCAAAAGCGGCTGGTGCTGGTGCTGGGTGAAAAAATCGCATTCAATGTAGGCGACGCAACCCTGCTGCCGGATTTTAAGCCCACATTAATGCGGATTGCCGGATTCATTTCATCTCAAAAGGGGTATAAAGTCGCCGTGGCCGGGCATACGGACGATGTACCCATTAAAACCGAACGGTTTCCCACTAACTGGGAGCTGTCAGCCATTCGGGCCGTCAATGTGGCTAAATTTCTAATCGGCCACGGCATCCATCCCCGGCGCGTCTCAATAGAGGGCTATTCCGCACACCGTCCCCTGCAACCCAATAGCAACGCTCAGAATCGACGCGCAAACCGCCGCGTCGAGATCACCTTGATCAAAGAGGAAAGTGAGAAAAGCGGACCGGACCACAATAGCTTGTTGATATTTTGAAATTGAAAATGATGTGATTTCAAGCAGTTGATTCTATTCTGTTTTTTTTGCTGATTTTTGGCTTCGTTTGGAACCATTTGGAAATATTTGACCTTGACGGGCACAATTTGGGCACAGTAAATCATATTTATTAACTTGCTTCTTTCCTGATGATTCTGTAGGTTTCTTCGTAGATAAATTTGCGAGGTCCGACAGCTACAATGTCGATGGTTCGTTTCGAGGATATGCGATAAACTATCCTGAATCTGCTGATTCGGTAACTTTTTAACCCCTCCAACTCATCTTTGAGAGACCTGCCAGACTCAGGTTCAGTCATGATGTAGTGCAACCCTGCCCTGGTTTTCCTTTTTAGCTGCGGGTGACAACCTCTGATTAAAGCGACAACCGCATCAGGCACCCTAAGCTTTCTTCGAATAGGGTCTTGCGATGTCATTATTTATTCGAAAAGCTCCTCTAAAGTATATACTTTAGGTTTTTTCTTTAGAGCCGAAATGCCTTTTTTTATCTCGCTCATCAAGTCTCCATCAGCTTTTATTGCAATTGTTTCCCGCCAACCTTCGAATTCATCAGGGCTTACTAAAACCGCCGCTGGGCGTCCATTTTTGGTAATGACCACCTCTGCGTCGGTGGACTGAACCTTCTCTATAAGTTCACTTAGTTTCATTTTTGCTTCGGATAAAGAAAGAGTTTCCATATTATGACCTCAATTATAGTCAACTAAAATTATGGTCATATTTTAATAAAATATTTTAAACATGTCAAACAAAAAAAGAAAGCCCGGGGAATACTTACCCGGGCTTTTTATAGCTGGTGCCGAGGGACAGAATCGAACTGCCGACACGGGGATTTTCAGTCCCCTGCTCTACCGACTGAGCTACCTCGGCTCTCTGAATCTTACTGATTTTTA
>CAMYLV010000027.1:0-91983 GCA_947259495.1 uncultured Desulfobacterales bacterium
CTGTGTCGAGTGCCCTTGAAATCGGCCCCCGTCACAGAACCCAGCACGTTCCCGTAGGTCAGGGTTGCGGGTTGGAAGTTGTGCTTCACAGGCTTCATGCGTCAAGCATTTTTTTTTGCTCAGCCTTCAGTTCTCGTCGCTCAGACCTTCTTTAACCCCGAACTTTTGAACGTTGAACCTTTGAACCTATTGACTGAAACCTGTCTAAATTGAATTCTCAAGCTTCTTGGCTTTTTGCTCAACTTTGGCGGCCATGTTCTGCTTAAAAGCCTCTAACTTTGCGGCCAGGCCGTCATCTGCCAGGGCCAGAATCTGGACGGCTAAAATTCCGGCGTTTCTGGCGCCGGGTTTTCCGATCGCCATGGTGGCCACCGGAATACCGGGCGGCATTTGAACGGTGGCCAGTAAAGCATCCATGCCCTGCAGGCAGGAAGAATCAATGGGAACCCCAATGATGGGAAGGCTGGTGTGCGCCGCCATGGCACCGGCCAGATGGGCCGCATGCCCTGCCCCGGCAATAATAACTTTGATCCCGCGCTCACGGGCAGTGGCCGCCCAGGTTGCTGCCCGTTGCGGGCTGCGGTGCGCGGATGCAACGGTCATTTCAATCGCCACGCCGAATTCTTGCAAGACATCCGATGCCGCTTTCATCACTTCCAGATCAGAATCACTTCCCATGACAATGCCGACTTGCGGTAATTGTCCGGATCCACCGTCTTTCTTCGTTTCTGCGCTCAATGTTCCTCCTTCTTGTATTGCAAAATGAGCTAAATTAAATAATTCAGTTATGCAGAAAGTCCAAGTTCGTCTCTTTCAACCACTAAGGGCACGAAGGACCCGAAGAATGGGTGTCAATTTATTCATCTTGCATTTGTGATCTTCGTGGTGAGATCACTATCGGACGTAAACGACCGGAACTTTCCAGATAACCACTTTAAATATTAATTGAAAACTTGTAGAAACTTTAAGCAATTAAACCTGCCATTTTTTCCAGCAATGCCATTTTTTTTTGATCCAGTTCCTCTCTGCCGATCTGTGCACCTTTGATGCCGCCGTTTAAGGCAATTTCCGACAGGTAGCATTTATCGTTTTCCAAAACCATCAGATCAAGGTGGGCAAAGGGGAATTTGCCCCGCTGCATTACCACCCGGCAAAACGCTTCCTGATGCGCATCCAGATCATAGACAGAACTTGTTCCGCCCAGGGTAATGTTTACCCTGAAGTTGTGCGGATTTTGGCGGGTGTACGCTTCAACATAGTCTCCCACGATGATGCAGCGAACATCAGCAAATTGCTCCTGAAAGGGTTGCAGCACAAACGGATAGGCAGATTCATCCAGCGCCATAAAACTGTACAGGGTTTCCATGGTTTCCCAGCGGCGGATGCCATGACCGCAGTGCATGCCGTCCTGCTTGGTCACCACAGGCCCGATGCCGTGCTGATGATAGGCATTAAGGGCCTCAATTAAATCGCTGCGCCGCGAAATCTCCCGCGTGTGAGGCAGCATCCAATCTTTTAAAGCAAAGGCCTGGGCGACCTTTGAACTGTTCAGGACCTGCGCGAGCGCCGAAGGCAGGCAGTGGATATCGCGCTCAAGCATATCGATAAGCATCGTTTGCTTCAGATACTTCAACGACAGGTTGCCGATAAAAACATCCCCGCCGGACAGTTCATGGTACAGGGCCTTCAGTTCCCGGTTACTTTTAACAATCATACGCTCACCTGTTGCTTTGATGATCTTCTATGCAAAGCGCGATGAGTTTATCAAGAAGGCGGCTAAAACTGAATCCAGCAACCTGGGCAGCTTGAGGCAGCAGGCTGGTCGCGGTCATTCCGGGAATGGTGTTGGTTTCCAGAACGAAGATTTGGTCCGCTTTTAAAATCATATCCGTGCGGCTGTAACCTCTGCAAAAAAGGGCACTGTGCGCGGTTTTGGCATAAGCCTGTGCCGTTAAGGTCATTTGATCATCAATGCGCGCCGGGCATATTTCCTGGGTGACGCCGGCCGTATATTTTGCTTCGTAATCAAAAAACTCGTGCTGATCATCGGGAATGATCTCAATCAGCGGCAGGGCCAGCAGTTCCCTGTTGCCGATCACCCCGCCGGTCAGCTCGATGCCCTCGATGTAACCCTCGAGCAAAACGGTCGCATCATGAGCAAATGCTTTTTCCACCGCCTTTGTGATAGCGTCCACCGATTTTACAATGGTCATGCCGACGCTGGAACCCGCCTCGTTGGGTTTGACAACCAGCGGCAGGCCAAGCTGTTTTTCCCAGGCCGCCGGGTCCAACGGATCCCCTTTTTGCAGGGCGATATAGGGCGGGACCGGCAGGCCGGCTTTTTCATACAGATATTTGGCAGCCAGCTTGTTCATGGCAAGAGAGCTGCCGAGAACACCCGAGCCCTGGTAGGGGATGCCCAACAGCTCAAGAAGGCCCTGAACCGTTCCATCTTCGCCGTAAGGGCCATGCAGAATAATGAGGGCCGCATCAATGCCGGGCGCATCCTCAACCAGACGCGCCAAATCGGTTTTGGGGTCATAGCGGGCGATATTGTATTTTTCCTTGTCCAGGGCCGCATAAACCTGATCACCGCTGTTCAGAGACACTTCGCGTTCCGAGGACACCCCGCCGGAAAGTAGCGCTATGTTCAGTTTTCCCATGGCATAGACCTTTTCATAGAAGGTTCCGGGTTCAGCATTCAAAGGTTCAGGGTTGCGGCCACTAACTGCTGGCGGCATATTTATGTAGCGGTACAGGTGTGCTGCACAGCAGGTGCAGGTGCCAACCATCTGTGCACTAAAACCCAGCCGGAAGACAACCGAGGACGAGTACGATAATGAGTGTGCATTTCGTTTTCGTCGTCGTCCTTGTGCTCGTACTCGAAAACTCAAATTACCAGACACCCGCAGCGCGAAACGCGCAACTCGGAACACAAACCTTTGAACCCTGAACCTAAAAAAATTATTTGCTCTTTTCGGTCTTGGTAACGGATGATTCGAGCTTTTCAATCAATTTGTCTGAATACTTCTGGGGTTCTTCAAATTCGATGGCGGTGCTCCGCAAGGTATTTAGCTTCATGATCAGAAAATTGAGCTTTTTCATAGCCCGGTATTTTTCAGTGGTTTCGCTCATTGCGCTGAGAAGTTCTTCAGCTTGCCTAATCTCCTTTTTTATTTCGATCTCGGGAGGGAGACAGTCGGCATTTTTTAAAATCTTATAGGCCAGACGCAATTCTTCAGCCACTGTTTGATCATTCAAAAGGTCTAAGGGCTCCCCGTTACCTTCAAGATTATCAAATTCACCTTTTTTTTGTGCTCTGCGAATACGTTCTTCAACAATTTTGGTAAAACCGGGAATCATAAGTTGCTCCAGTGCTCGTGTAAAAAACGCAAAATCGATCCTTTTGCGATAGTGGTTTGTGTTCAGTTTTTGGTGTTGGGTGTTTGATGCATTCGCCTTTTGGCGAATTTATCAGTTTTATATCATTTTTGCGTATTTTATCCAATAAAATTTATGGCGCCATTCCATTGCTTCCAGCTACTGGCAGCTGGCTTTTGGAAAGGCTGGGATGATAGGATGCTCGAAAGCTGGGAAGCCTGAAATTCTGCAATCTCGAAGGTTCTAACACTTCTGTGCTTTCCAGCCTTATAGCCTCCCGGCCTCAGAGCAAAGCTCTAACCCTTGAACCCTGAACCCCTGAGCCCTTGAACCTTGAAAATCCGTTTGACCCCGGCGCCTGCAATTTGATAATGAAAGGGCAATGTTGGATTCACCTGTCAAAATAGCCAATAATATCATGTATATCATCCCCCCTGAAAGGAACCGTGCATGAAAAAAATAGCCTTTGCCGGAACCGACGGCCGCTCTCTGTTGAGCGCACTTGTCGTGTCAACTGCCACCAGCGATATTTATGAAGACACATTTCAAGGTGTTATTGTTCGGGGCACCCCGTCGATGCCAAAATTTGCCGAAGCCATGAACTGGCCGATTGCGTTCATTCCAACAGAGGGAAATTCTTACGACGAATATGCAGTGGCAATCATCAATGCCCTCAAAACCGGCGCTATCGATTATGTCGTCCCGATGCCCGAGGCGCTTTTATTTGACGGCCTGGTGGATGAGGTCGAAGCGGCCGGTTTTGGCGACCGCATTGTCGGCCTCAAAAAAGATGCTGCGTTTATCGAGGGGGACAAAATCAAATGCAAAGAGCTGTGCCGGGAAGCCGGCATTCCGGTGGCGGCATCATGGGCGGCGGTGGATGCAAGAGATTACACCACCGTCCTGCATACCTGCCTGGACGATATTCAACAATTTGGCGGGGCGGTTTTAAAATACCCGTTTAGTGCCGGTGGAAAAGGCGCGCGGATCATTCTGAATTCCTGGGAAATCAGAGAAGTCTACGATACCTTAATGAAGGATTATAAGCCCGATTATAAAAAAATGTACGGCAAAAAAGGACGCTGGCCCCTGCTAATCGAAAGCCTGATGTCCGGGGTTGAGATCAGCTTTACGATCCTGGTGGACAAAAACGGCAACTTCCAGATACTGCCCACCGCTATGGATTACCCGGAACGATTTGAAGGGCCGGCCAGCAAAACGAACCCGATCACCGGCGGGATGGGCGCCATCTCACCCCATCCGATGGAGACACCCGAACTGATTACAATGGCAGGAGATCTGATTGCCCAACCCCTTGTTGAAATAATGAGGGCCAAAGGATACCTGCGCCCGAGCATTCTGTACCCGGGGTGTTTCGTGTCGCTGAATAACAACAAGCAACCCACGCATATCCGGGTCTCTGAAATAAATATTCGGCCCGGCGAACCCGAAGCCCAGCCGGTTGCCCGCCGGCTGAGGAATTTAGGGGTACTCATAGAGGCCATGTTCACGGGCAAACTTGATCGGGTAAAACCGGAGGTCAGGGACGACCAGTTGGCGATCTGCGCCGGGCTGGTGACCGGTCCCGGGGGGCCTGACGGTCAGAAAGGGTATCCGTGGTCCTGTACCAAAGGTGAGCCGGTTGAGATCGATTTTAACTATATTCGCAAGAAAGGCATCCAGATAATCCCGTCAGCGATGACGTGCGGTGCGGAAGACAACCAATTCAAATCAGACGGCACCCGGGTGGCCTGGATGAATGCGAATGTCAGAATCAAACCCGATGAACATCGGGGCGAGGTTGCAGAACGTTTTCGAAACAAACTGCTGGCTGCCTTTGACAATGGTAAAATCCGGGTCATCCCCCGGGAAGACCCTCAGGGCAATCGATTGGATTTAAGAAGAGATATCGGGATTCACTACCGGGTGGCTGAAAACATATTCCCGGAAAAATAAAAACCCTTCAGGATTTCATCTATCCTTGAAGGGCATTTCAAGCCATAAATTGGTGGCGATGCAGGGACTTGAACCCCGGACACTGCGGATATGAGCCGCATGCTCTGACCACCTGAGCTACATCGCCACATACTAACCGCTAACGGTCCAATGCACCGGATTTCCGGCGGACCATTCTCTTAACAACTCATCGGTGGCAAGTCAAGCTAAAAGGTGCTCAGGATGAGGATCCGGCCACCTCCACAGTATATTCATCCAGATTGGCCGGCAGTTGATTGAATACAACAAAAAATGGAATCGTCTTGCCAGTCTTGACTTTTATATTCGAGCGGTTATCGCCAAATCGATTCTGAAGCCGCTTGCTGATGGCCGGCATATCCATCCGTATCAGATCGGCGTCGTTCAGCAAATTGCCGCAATAGACGGTGGCCGTGTTGGCCAGGTTTTTGCCTTTGCGAAAGATCTTTGCGGTAACTTTGATATTACTTCGGGGATGATCATACTCGTTGCGGACTTGCCCGGTAATCACCAGAATCTTGCCCGCTTTGTTATTGTCAACAAACTTATACGAGATGGTTCGACTCATCGGGGTAATTTTCAGGTTGCCGGCAACGTCCTGGGCTTTGGGTGCCATCAAACCGCTAAGATAGGGTATCTTGACATCGCTGATATACGGAATATGGATATCACTGACGAAGGGAATTTTAATGCCCAGGTTATTGGTCACAATAATGCCAATGACGGACAGGAGCAAGATCAGCACGGCTGCCATTAACGGCTTGCGAGCGCCTCGCTTTTTAACCGGAACCCCCACAGCGGCATCCATACCCTCCAATGCATCAGTTTGTTCATATATATCATGGGTTTCGGAAAAGTCGTCAGTGACAAAGTCTTCGCTTGTGGCACCCTGGTCGCTGCCGGCTGACATATCCTCCTCAATCTGGGTGGCGGCTGCCTGGGTTGCGCCAAATTGCATCGTTTCCTCATCGGATTCCAACAGATTGAAATCGAGATCTTCTTCGCCGGATGCTGTATTTTCCAGCGGCGTCTCGGCCTCCTGCAGGCCAGCGTCCAGATCCAGATTCAGCTCAAGCTCCGACGCCTCGGATTGGGTCGCCTCATCCATCACCGCTTCCAAGTCGAGCTCGACAACCTCTTCCGATCCTTGTGCAACTGAAGCCGTATCTTCATTGCCCTCAAGCATTTGTTCGATATCTAAAAATTCGATATCATCAGAATCCGCCGGTTCGGTCGCGCCGGCTGTCTCGGGCTCCACGTCCAGATCCAGTTCCAGTTCATTTGCAGCTTCAACTGCCGGTTTCTCATCGGATTCAAGCATTTTTTCAAGGTCGGACATATCCAGTTCATCGGAAGTCTGCACGGATTCAGCAGGGGCGGCATCTCCCGCTCCTTCATCAACTTCAAACTCAAGCTCCAGATCGTCAGCCGATGCTGCCTCCGGCGTTTCGTCTGCTTCGATGATTCCCTCTAAATCCGAAAAATCCAATTCGTCGGCGGCATCGTGGTTTTCCTCAGCGGCTGCCACGGGTGCCTCCTCGGTCGGTTCCGCATCTAAATCAAGATCCAGGTCCAGATTATCCAATGCTTCAGCGTCCTGAATTTCCTCCGCAGGTTCTTCTCCGGAATCGATGATACCTTCTAAATCCGATAGATCCAGTTCATCGCTATCTTCCGCGCCGGCATCCAAATCGGTGGCAACCGATGCTGTTTCCGGTTCCGTTTCCAAATCGAGATCCAGGTCAACATCTTCTGCGGCATCGGAAGCGACGTCTTCCAGCGGTGTGTCTGTATCGGCCCCAACCAGATCTTCAAGATCCGCCATATCAAGCGCTTCACTTCCATCTTCGGCAGCAAGCGCTTCGGTTGCGGCGGGTTCTATTTCATCTGACTCAAGATCCATGTCCAGATCCCCACCGGCTTCCGGCGCAAAATCCGATGTTATACCCTCCAACTCCATTTCATCATCGGCTCCAACCAGGTCCTCAAGATCCGCCAGATCCAGCTCATCACCGCCGTCTTCAGCGCCAAGCGCTGAGACATCATCAGCTGCCACATCCGTATCCACGTCTGGTTCCGCCGCGAGCGAATCGGCTTCTATGGCCTCATCTAAATCATCCATATCCATATCCAGTTCCGGCAGGTCGTCATCTGCCTCAAGATGGCCCGACTCAGGTTCTTCCATTTCGGCAAGGCTTTCTTCGTCCGAATCCAAACCCAGAACTTCGGAATCTTCCCCGTCGGAGGAATCCAGAACCAGATCGTCGTCGTCAAAATCCATCATCTCTTCAAGATCAGGCAATTCATCATCCATCTCAAGGGCCAGATCTTCAGTCTCTTGATCCAATTCAGATTCTGCGGTTTCCGGATAAACGACAAATACACTGCTGCATTTCGAGCATCGCACTTTTGAGCCGGTATCCTTCAACAGGCTATCGTCAACGTTGAAACTCGAATCACATTCATTACAATTAACAATCATTTCATACCCCATTAATTAAGTTTGTTATTTTGAACACCCCGGGCAGGTTGTGACATTCTTCGGCCCGTCCATCTTTTCTTTTATATTTTTATCGATCTCAAAGTCTTTTTAAGCTGGATCTTTCCGGATATGGAGCAGCTGGAGCCGTAACTTGCAGCACGCAGACAATCGATCTTGACCGGAATGCTAAACTGCCGGGCAAGATCGAAATAAAAAAAAATTCGCCTTTCAGAGAACCGCTAAGAAACCGCAGGCAGCCCTGATAATCGGATGAAATTTTTTCCACCGCTGCCACTTTAGATTTTTCGATTTCATCCCTGGTCAGGACCGGAATCAGGTCAGACATAATTTCAAGAAAGAACCCCGCGCACGTGCCTAGCAAATGTGGTGAAATAAATTAATCTGTATACTAAAATTATCGTGAAAACGCAAATTTGTCAATTATTTTTATTCCTTACATTCCTGTGGCTGCCAGCTTATCGATGAGTTCCTTCTGTTCATCGGTCAGTTTTTTGGGCAGTTTGAGCTGGATTTTTAAATACAGATCACCTTTTTTGCCGCCTTTCATGTGCGGGAGCCCGTGGCCGGACATGCGCATTTTGGTCCCGGGCTTGGTACCGGGTGGGATTTTAAGGTTGAGTTGTTTATCGTCGAGGGTGGGCACGGAAATGCTGGTCCCCAAAATGATTTCGCTTAATTTTAATTCCTGATTCACGTGCAGGTCATGGTTTTCGACTTGATACACAGGGTCGTTGAGCACCCTGGACTGAATAAAAAGATCCCCCGCCGGGCCGCCGAGCGGACTGGGACTGCCTTTGCCGGCCAGGCGTAATTTTTTGCCCGAAATCAGGCCTTTAGGGACCTTAACGGTTACTTTCTCGGAATATCCTTGGTGTTGCAGGCTGATTGTTTTGCTGGTCCCGGTGGCCACCTCTTTCAGGGTCAGCGAAATTTCATAAACCAGGTCGGCACCTTTCATTCTGGCCTGCTGCTGACCGGCCTGGGATCCAAACGGCCCGCCGCCGCCGAAATTGAAGCGCGTGCCGCTGCCCCTGCCGCGACCGGAAAAAAAATCGCCGCCAAAACCAAATTCACGGAAAATATCACCAAAGTCAAACCCTCTGAAAATATCTTCCTGCGAAAACCGCTGTTGAAACCCTTCAGCGCCAAAGGTATCGTACTCTTTGCGCTTTTTTTTGTCACTCAAGACAGCATAGGCTTCACTGATTTTCTTGAATTTTTCCTCGGCTGCTTTTTCCCCTTTGGTATGGTCCGGGTGATATTTCATCGCCAGCTTGCGATATGCCTTTTTGATGTCCGTTGCGGATGCGTCTTTTTTAACGCCGAGCAGTTGATAATAATCTTCAGCCATGTGCCATTACCCCTACTTGAATCGAAGGTAAATAATAATATAAGTAAATGAAAACTATGGGATTTTCCCGTCTAGGATAAGTTGTAAGTCGACCGGTGTCAAGGGTTCAGAAGTGGTTTCATATCCCCATCCAATGTCCGGTAGCTGCGTTGCAAACCAATTTAAAATACTCACATACTAGCGTGTATGCTCCGTTTTTGAATCGGTTTGCGCCTTGCTCTCGAACATGATCTGAGGCTCTGAAACCACTTCTACCTCTATTATTTAGAAGCTGCTTTGATGGCAACCATCAGTACCGACATGGCCGCCGGTGTTATCCCATCGATGCGCGAGACCTGACCCAGGGAGGTCGGTTTGGTTCCGGACAATTTTTCTTTCAATTCATTGGAAAGGCCGTGAACAGCGAAAAAGTCAAACTCTGGCGGTATTTTCAAGCGCTCCAGATTTTTAAATTTTTCTATCTCATTCAGCTGTTTTTGAATGTAGCCCTCGTATTTTATTTCGATTTCGACCTGCTCCG
This sequence comes from uncultured Desulfobacterales bacterium, assembly GCA_947259495.1. Classification (GTDB taxonomy): domain Bacteria; phylum Desulfobacterota; class Desulfobacteria; order Desulfobacterales; family JAHEIW01; genus JAHEIW01. The sequence continues at coordinate 9,730 of CAMYLV010000027.1, forward strand.
CCACCTCGTGGCCGATGGGCGCCGGACCAACTGCCAGTTTTTCCACCACGTCGTATCCCAATTCGGTCCGCTTCAATAGTTGATCCAGACGGGTACCGCTTTGAATCGGCCGGGTACCGGCGTCTTTCAGATATCGATTAACGCGATCATCCGGTTTGATGGTCGTTTGTTTGATTCGCTGAATTTCATGCGCGATTTGAATTTTGCGCGCCTTGATTTCCTCCAGGGTGTCATCCTTGATGAGACCCAGCGCATGACCCGCTTCCACGAGTCGCAGGGCGGCGTTATCTTCTCTGAGCATCAGGCGGTACTCGGCTCTCGAGGTAAACATCCGATACGGTTCCCGCGTACCGCGCGTCACCAGATCGTCCACCATGACCCCCATGTAGGCCTGGGATCGATCCAGGATAAATGGTTTGCGCTTTTGGATCTGACAGGCGGCATTAATGCCGGCCCACAGACCCTGGGCTGCCGCTTCTTCGTACCCGGAGGTCCCGTTGATCTGACCGGCCAAAAAAAGCCCCTCTACCCGATCGGTTTCGAGGGTGACTTTGAGCTGAATGGGATTGACGTAATCGTATTCGATGGCATAAGCCGGCCGCATAATTTCCGCTGCCTCCAAACCTTCTACCGAGCGCACGAGCTGAATCTGAATTTCCTGCGGCAGGCTGTTACCCAATCCGGAAGCATAAATTTCCTGGGTATCGAGCCCTTCCGGCTCCAGGATCACCTGATGCTTGTCTTTGTCGGGGAACCGGACAATTTTATCTTCAAAGGAGGGACAATAGCGGGCCGAGACACCTTTGATGATACCGCCATAAAGGGCCGAGCGTTCAAGATTTTTACGTGCGATTTCATGCGAGCGCGGGTTGGTATAGCCGATATGACACGGCAACTGGGGCAGCTGGATGGCATCGGTAAAATATGAAAAAGGGGTTGGGTCGGCATCCGACTCCTGGGCTTTAAATTTAGAAAAATCGATACTGGATTTTTTCAGCCGCGGGGGCGTGCCCGTTTTCAGGCGGCCCAGCTCAAAGCCCAGCTTTTTGAGGTCGTTTGCCAGTCCGTAAGATGCAAATTCGCCGGCCCGGCCGGCCTGGAACGAATTAAAACCGATATGCAGCAGTCCGCTCAGAAACGTGCCGGTTGCCAGCACAACGGCCTGTGCCGAATATCCAAATCCGGCGTAAACTTCCACCCCCGCAACCCGGCCGCCCTCCAGCACGAGTCGCCGCACCTTTGCCTGCTTGAGATCCAAATTGGGCTGTGCCTCGACAACCGCCTTCATGGCCATATGGTATCGGATCTTATCATTTTGCGTGCGTGAGGAATGCACCGCGGGCCCCTTTTTGGTATTCAGCTTTCGAAAAGAAATGGCCGTTTTATCGGTGATTTTTGCCATTTCGCCGCCCAGCGCGTCTAATTCTTTTACCAGCTGCCCCTTGGCCATGCCGCCGATTGAAGGGCTGCAGGGCATCGCCGCCACCTTGTCCAGGTCGATTGCCATCAGCAAGACGTCGCACCCCATTCGGGCGGCAGCCAGGGCGGCTTCGCAACCGGCGTGGCCGGCACCGACAACAATGATATCGTATTTTTTGGGATAAGTGCTCATTCGCAAACGCTGGCTGTCTGTTTTAATTTTGCCTGATGAATATTGAAAATTATGGGTCGAAAACCTTTTGCCGTTTTTCAGATGGCGAACTTTTTTGACAATATTCAATCGTCAATATTCAATTTTCAATTCTAACGATAGTTGCCAGTTACTGCCGGCTGTGCTAAAAATGCTCTTACTTGAATCTTTCATGAATATTAAGCAGGGTCAAGGTTTTGGCAATGGCAGCGCAGAAACGCTATAATGACTTTAATACCTATCTGAGAAATATTTTTGGCTGCCGGGTCCAGAAAATCACCGTCGACGCCGGCCTGACATGCCCTAATCGGGATGGAACCATTTCGACGGGCGGGTGCATTTACTGCAACATTCGCGGATCCGGTACGGGCGCGCACGCACGCGGCCTGTCCGTCACCCAACAGCTCATCAACGGAAAAAATACGCTGTCAAAACGATACAAGGCCAAAAAATTTATTGCCTATTTCCAGTCTTTTTCCAACACCTATGCCCCGCTGCCGGCTCTCCAGGACCTGTATGCAGAAGCCCTGGGCGTTGATGATGTTGTCGGGCTTTCGATAGGCACCCGGCCCGATTGCGTGGATGATGCGGTGTTGGATTTACTCCAGGATTATGCGAAGCGCTACCTGATCTGGATTGAATACGGCCTGCAATCGGCGAGCGATGCGACTTTGGCCTTCATCAACCGGGGCCATGATGTCCAATGCTTCAAGGATGCCGTCAAAAAAACCCGCAACCGCAACATCAAGATATGTGCGCATGTCATCTTGGGACTTCCCCATGAAACACGGCAGGACATGCTGCACACGGCCAAAACGCTGGCAGGGCTCGGGATTGACGGCGTGAAGCTGCACCTGCTTTACGTGGTCAAAGGAAACCCTCTGGAAACGCTTTATCGGCGGGGTGATTTTGAATGTTTGCAGCAGGATGCTTACGTGGACCTTGTTTGTGATTTTCTGGAACGGATTCCTCGCGAAATGGTAGTTCAGCGTCTGACAGGTGATCCGCATCCCGGTGAGCTGGTGGCACCGGCATGGGCGCTTAAAAAAACTGAAATCCTGGAACAGATCCGAAAAACACTGGAAAAAAAAGATTCCCGCCAGGGCAAGCACTTTAAAAGGTAAGAAAACAGATCGCAACTGCTAGCTTTTCGGTTGTTGGGTTTCAGGTGTCGTCACCAGGTTCAAAAGTTCAGCGTTCAAAGGCTCAGAGGATAGATAACCGCATAAAGGGGCTGAGGACTAAATTAGGTTTGTGTGTACGGCTGCCGTCAACAAGCAGCCAATAGCCAGAGGTCAGGATCTTTTAACCTTGAACCCCTGAACCCAGAACCTTTGAACCTATAAACCCGAAGTACCTGAATCTTGCAATATACTTCCCCTGTTCATATACTTAGCGGTAGCGGTTAACCGGAAGCACAGAAGCAACGGGCAATATGTTAAATCAAGGATTTCTGCATCCCATAGATTTTGATCTTTCGTTTAAGGTCTTTCATGAGCTGATGGCCGAGAAGGTCACGGATATCCTTCTGGTCTCCAGCCCTTATGATGCCTTTATCATGGAAGAAGAAGGCCGCCTTGCAGAACGGATCATCCATGAGTACCGGGGTTTGAACCTATCCCGCCCGCCGATGCTTACCTGGGCATCTTCTGCCCGTGAAGCGCTGAATGTCCTGGAACAAAAAAAATTTGATCTGGTCATTACCATGCCTCAAGTCGATGAAACCGATGCATACGAGCTGGGACGCCAGATCAAGACCAAATTTCCGGATCTACCCGTTTTTCTGATGATCCAAAACACCAGCCGCCATTTGCTCGAAGGCAAATATACGGATCGCACATCCATTGATCGAATCTATGTCTGGTCTGGCAACTCGGATCTTTTGCTGGCCGTGATCAAAAACCTCGAAGATCGACTGAACGTCGCCTACGACACCCAGCGCGCCCGGGTGCGCGTCGTCATTATTGTGGAAGATTCGCCCATTTATTATTCAGCACTGCTGCCGCTGCTGTATAAAGAAATTGTCAGTCAAACCCAGGCGGTCATGGAAGAGTCCCTCAACGATGAGCATCGGATTTTAAGGATGCGTGCTCGTCCCAAAATCCTGGTCGCCCAAACATATGAAGAAGCGGTTGCGCTTTACCAGAAATACAAACCCTATTTGCTCAGTGTTTTTTCCGATGTTCGTTTTCCGCACAGTGAACAACTGGACGATACCGCCGGCTTTAAACTGCTTTCAATGATTCGGCAAGACAACCCGGACTTGCCCCTTTTAAACTTTAGTTCCGAAGAGTCCAATCGCGGGCAGGCACAAAACATACCGGCTGTTTTTCTTAACAAGAACTCAGCCACCTTGCATTCGGAAATCCGCAGCTTTTTTATGCAATACCTGGGATTCGGAGAATTCATTTTTCGGCTCCCGGACGGCAAAGAAATCGGCAAAGCCTCAAACCTGCGCGACATGGAGGAAATATTGCCGACCGTTCCGGATGAATCCGTCTTTTATCATGCGACCCGCAACCATTTTTCAAGCTGGTTGATGGCCCGCTCTGAAATCATGCTGGCGTCCAAACTCAAGCCGGTCAAAATTAGTGATTTTAAAAGTATTCAAGATGCCAAAAAATATCTGGTTTCCATCATTCGCGATCGTCGCATGGGGCGTCAGAAAGGCATCATTACCGAATTTGATTCAAACCGCTTTGACCCGGATGCCGATTTTACCAAAATCGGCAAAGGCTCCCTGGGCGGCAAAGCCAGAGGACTGGCATTTATGTCCACCCGCCTGAAAAACAGCCCCGAATTTCAAGACAAATTCAAAGATGTCAGCATAACGGTCCCCAAAACGCTGGTCGTTTCCACAGAAGGGTTTGATGCATTTATCAGCGAAAATAACCTGGGCGAAGTCGCCACCGGAGATTATAGTGATCCCGAAATTATTCGGTTATTCACAACTGCCCGGATGCCCGAAAGGTTGAAACGCGATTTCAAACAGTATTTGAAACATGCCCGTTATCCGTTGGCCGTGCGCTCATCCAGCCTGCTGGAAGACGCGCAGTTTCAGCCTTTTGCCGGAATCTATAAAACCTATATGATCCCCAACAATCATCCGGACCTCTCCGAAAGGTGCAAGCAGCTGCTGCTTGCCGTCAAATTGGTATATGCCTCGACGTATTGCGAAAGCGCACGGGCTTATGTTAAACGCACCTTTCATCGCACCGAAGATGAAAAAATGGGCGTCGTCATTCAACAGCTGACGGGCGAGGTCTATGGCCAGTATTTTTACCCGGCGATTTCAGGAGTTGCGCAATCGTATAATTACTATCCCATTTCATATATGAAACCCGAAGACGGACTGGCGCATATCGCCCTGGGGCTTGGAAAAATAGTCGTCGAAGGCGGCGCCGCCATGCGCTTTTCTCCGAAATACCCCCAGTTTCTGCCTCAGTTTTCAACCGTCGATGATATTTTGGAAAACGCGCAACGCTTCTTTTACGCCCTCAACCTGAATGGTTTTCCGGATAATCTTCCCATCAATGAGGACGCCACCCTCGAAAAACTCGATATCGATGCTGCCATGCATGATGCCCCCGTGCGGCAACTGTGCAGCACTTACTCGGACCAGGATCATCGCATCCGTGACGGTGTCCAGGCTTCCGGGTACCCGGTATGCACCTTCGCCAGCATTTTAAAATACGAATCTTTGCCGCTGGCTGAAATCCTGACTGAAATTCTGGCCATGGGCCGGCAGGGCATGGGCTGTCCGGTGGAAATTGAATTCGCCGTAAACATGCCCTTTGATGCGGATCAGAAGCCCGTATTTGAGCTGCTGCAAATCAGACCCATGGCCGTCAATCAATCCAACCTGGCAGTTGAAATCAGTAATGATGATATTTCCAAAGCTTTCTGTTATTCAACGATGGCCCTTGGAAACGGTCAATTCGAAGAAATTCAGGATATCATTTTCGTAAATCCGGACACCTTTGATGCGGCCGACACCATCAAAATTGCAACTGAAATTGCACAGGTTAACAAAGAGATGATCCAACGAAACCAAAAATACCTGCTTATCGGGCCGGGGCGCTGGGGATCAGCCGACCGGTGGCTGGGGATTCCGGTCCGCTGGACGGACATCTCAGGTGTCGGCGCCATCGTTGAAACAACCATCGAGGGCCTCAAGGCGGACCCATCCCAGGGGTCACATTTTTTTCATAACATTACTTCTTTAGGGATCAGTTATCTGAACACATCGGAAGGTGGAGAAGATTTTATCGATTGGGAATATCTAAAGTCTTTGCCGGCCGCGACAGAAACCCCCCACTTAAAACATGTCAGCGTTCAAAAACCACTGACCATAAAGATCGACGGCAAGGAATCGAAGGCCGTTATCATTTAATAAAATTTAACTGCGCTGACCGCGCGGTTAAATTTTATTTTATTTCGAAACTATATTTACTGCTGCCGCCGTAGACCTTCAAAAAATACGGCGGCTTTACATTCTTGGGTATCTCGAAAGTTCTGGATATGCCCGGCGTCAGTTCGGCGGTATACAGCCCTTTTCTATGAGCAACATTACCGATTGACAGTTTCAGCGGTTCTCCGTCTGCTGCGGCTGTAAACAAAATGGTTTTTCCTTCGCGGGCTGAGAATGTGTACCAATCTTCTTCATCTAGACCGCCTAGCTCTCCGGCAATTGCCCGCCCTGCCGCAATATCAACGGCCTCGGTAATGCGGTCGCCGGCATCTGTACCGAGTCCGGCATCGTTTTGCCGTTCGGACAGAATTTCAAATTCGTAAGGGCCACTGCCGTCGGATGCTTCCAAAAAGTAAACGCCCCCGGTCGTGTTGTTGGTCATCATACGGGTCGATGCGGTCATCCCGGGCAGCACCTCTTCCGATTGCCAGATCTCGTTGCCATCAACATTGCGAAAGGAGAATTTCATAGGCCCGCCATCTTTGTCGTTGGTGAGCACCATTTTCAAAATGCTGCCCGCCGGCATATCAAATCGATACCAGTCATTTTCATCGTACCCACCCAGCTCTCCGAAATAGGAACGACCTGGTATAATTTTAAGCGCATCGGCCATTTTATCTCCCGCATCATTACCGGACGCCGCGTCATTTTGTTTTTCAATATAAATATCAAACGCGTAACGACCGCCGCCGTTATAAGCCTCCAGATAGTAAGTTCCGCCGGAAGTGGTGTTCATCATCACGCGCTTGAGCATGGTTTCTCCCGGTGGAACAACCCCCGAGTACCACACTTCACTGTGCTCGAAACTTCTGAGAGAAAATTTCATCGCTTCGCTGTTTTCACTCGGACCGAAGGCAAGCTTTAGAATATGACCGGGAGCGATATCGAATCGATACCAGTCTTCTTCATCAAACCCGCCCATTTCACCGAGAAAAGAGCTGTTTGGTTGAATCGCAAGTGCTTTGGTAATGAGGTCGCCGGCATCGGTCCCCGATGCCGCATCGTTTTGGCTCTCGATAAAAAGATCCAGCTTATAGGGGCCGATGCCGGAATAAACCACTGCATAATATATCCCCCCGGAAAGGTTGTTCATCAGCATGCGCGTTGAGCGTGTAACGCCCGCTCCGGTTTCACCGGAATTCCACAGCTCGTTTCCCTCAAAATCCCTTAGCGCAACTTTTAACAGCTCGCTGTCATCTCCGGCAGTAAAGTCCAGATTCAAAATATTACCGGCATCCAGTTCATATCGAAAATAATCCTGCCGGTCCTCTTCGGAAAGGGTTCCGGTCAGAACGCCGGAGGAAATCTCCATACCCTGGTTGTAGGAATCATTGGGCTCTGCTTCGGTAAGGGCTGTTTTCCCGGCGCCTCGAACCGGTTTTGGTAGAGCTTCGGACTGACGGGAAATGAATGACTTCATCCGGATCTGGAACTGATCTGAAATGGCCGTCAGATCTTTTATATTACGCTCAATGTAGCCGAGTCTTGAATTTACGAGATCATAGCGTTCCTGCTGTCTGGCGACCTGCGTTTCGGCAACCTGATGGGATAGCCGATCGACGCTTTGCTCATATTGGCGAAAGTCGTCCTGGCATTTTAAAAATTCATCGAAGACGATCTTATCATCGTTAAATAAAATGCAGCAGGTTTTAAGATCCGCCGTTAATTGTTCCGCTTGCCTCAGAAGCTCCTGAATCTGATCCCCGTCCAAAAAGGCATCGCCCCCCTTTTTTATGATATTGATCTTTGCCGCAAGACTGACCGTCGTCTGATTAAAAATGCTGCTGCAGGGATCGGGCTTAACGGTCACATTGGAATAGATGAGATAACCGAGACCGATGAGAACCAAAATGGCAACTGCAACAATGATTCGCTTTTTCATACTTTTTTCCCGGGATAGATTCGAGATCCTGGTCTGATGTCAACCTGCCGGATTATCATCTTAATTATCATGCAAGATTCAGGGTATAAATAGTATACCATAGCTTTGAGAATGTTGTCTCAAGAAAAAATTCGTCACCGGTGAGATCGTTGAGCGCGCTGCTGTTGAATGGCCAGCTTGCGCAGATGGGTCGACAGGCGGCGCAGGCTTTCAGACGCACCCAGTTCGTTGAAAGATAAAGATTTCTTCGCTTTCCCGGTTGAAAGGATCAGCCGGCAGGCAAAATCGTCCGGTATGCTGCGAGATTTGGATGTGCCTTGCTTTGGACTCAATTCTAAAACGCGGGCTGCTTCTACCAGATCCAAGATTGCCTTGGCTTCGGCAGCCGGCAATGCATCGGTTTCGCACTGATAGGTAAAGCGCAATCCACCGTAACCGCCGGAACACTGATATTCGATGCGCATCATTCACTCCATCTTTGTTCATACCAAAAATCAACTACTTCAGGGTTCACGTGCCAGGTTTCAGTCACCAGGTACAAAGGTTCAGGGTTTGAACGTTAAGGCGGCTGGTTGCGGGTCGCTGGCGACTGCTTCAGGTTTTTTAACCTTGAACCCTGAACCATTGAACGCTGAACCATGAACTCCATAAGGAGTTCAGGTGAGATGCGGCAACCCCACATCTCTGAACGCCGCTCTCACCTGCTGCGTTGAACCAACGGGCACCTGTTTTTTTTGCGTCAGCAAGCGTGCCGAATTAACAATGACGTCGACGGCATCATTGAATTTTGCTGTGGACCATAGCTTCTGAAGCGCATGGTACCAGATGAGGGTGGCTTTATCGGTGCCGATCTCCGTTGCGACCAGATAAAAAGCGCGGTTGGGGATTCCGCTGTTGATATGAACCCCCTGGTTGTCATCACTGCCGGCATAGTAATCGTTCATGTGCGCCGGCTGAGGATCCTTTCCAAGAAGATTGTTATCATAGGCCGTGCCCGGTGCCTGCATGGAACGCAGCGACTCCCCGTAGAGGTCAGGCCCCATAATTTCGTCGCCCACCAGCCAATCCGCCTGGCCGGCATCCTGTTTGAGAACGTGTTGCGTGATGGCGCTGCCGAAAACATCTGAAAAATGCTCGTTTAAGGCCCCGGATTGGCTGAAATACTCAAGGTCGGCGGTAAATTGGGTGACGCCGTGCGCCAGTTCATGGGCCACAACCTCCAGCGATTTCGTAAAACTGATAAAAATTTCACCGTCGCCGTCACCAAAGGTCATTTCATCGCCGTCCCAAAAGGCATTCATGTAGTCCTGGCCGAAATGCACGTTGAGAATTAAATCCATTCCCTTGTTATCAATCGAGTTGCGTTTCAGCACTTTACTGAAATAGTCGCGCACATTGCCGGCATACTTGTAAACTAAATCGACATCCTCGTCACCGGTGGCCGGTTTACCTTCAGCCCTGGCAAGTTTGACGCGCTGCTCCCATGTATTTTTGCAATCATAAACTTTGCGCTTGGCTTTGGCTTTTGTTTTAGCCCCGATGAAGGCCTTCATGTCAATTTCTTTTGCAGCCCGTTTTTTACGGCTGATGTTGCTCTGCTGAATGCTCAATCTTGCGCTGCCCACACCAACCCTTGCCAGATTTTCCAGAACCCGCGGCGGAACAAATGTGCAATTGCATTTATAATGCGCCATGACTGCCTCCTTTCAGAATTGCCTGTATATCACCTGGTGGTCGCAATTTTGCAAATATAGATTAACGTGGTTATCTGGAAAGTTCCAGTCGTTTACGTCCGATAGTGATCTCACCACGAAGATCACGAAGATCACAAAGGCAGGATGAATAAATTGACTCCCCCTCTTCGGGTCCTTCGTGCCCTTCGTGGTTGAAAGAGACTAACTTGGGCTTTCTGCATAACCGTATAGATTAAACAGTACAACTCTCTCGATTGTCAATAAGACAAATGTATAGATTCTGGGGCTGAAGCCTTACGAAATTCGGTGCCTATGGTTAAAAAAAATCCCGCCGAAAGGCGGGATTGGATAATATTCCAGTGGCAAACACCTGATCGATCAGTTTTTCCCTTCGCCGATATATTCCAGATATTCCAGAGCGTCCTCGTCACCGAGATCGGCAGCTTTTTTAAAATCAACCATGGCCTTGGCCTTGTCGCCCCATAGCAGATACACCCTCCCTCGGCCGTAATAATACAGACTATTTTGCGTTTCCTTCTGAAGGGCTATATTAATCTGCGCAATGGCCTTTTGATACTGACCCAGCTGTCCGTATGATACGCCCTGTGAAAAATAAGCCCTGCTGAAATTCGGGTCCAGGACGATGGCTTTGTGAAAATACTGAACAGCGGCATTATTATTACCGTAGGTGGAAACAAGGGCACCTTTGTTGAACCAATAGTCGGCATCTTTTTTCACTGCTGCTGACGGACTTTTGGCCGTCCGGCTCTTGGTGGTGACTTTTTGCTGAGCGACTAAAACATTCGGTAAACCAAAAACAAGTATGGCTGCCAAAAGGCAACCGAATACGGTTGTGACCGCCGGCGTTGATTTCATTGCACGCTCCTCAAGGTAAGTATAGAACCTGAATCTTGCATGAAAATTACTGAGCAGATGAAAGCCTCCGACTTGTCCGCCTCTGGAGGACTCGTGCAAAATTCAGGTAAATATTTAATTTAATTGTATTGTGGTTTTAACTGAAAGTCAAAAAAAATGCCGGCCCCGTTCATCTCCATGATACTCGATTTTTAAGACAACATGGTTTTTCCCTTGATCAACCGCCGAAAATCCTTTATTGAAGAGCTTCCAACAGTGCTCTTGAATGGCATTGCAGAGCATGATGCGTTCAATCGGAATTAACGTATTTCTGCTTATTGGTAAAACCGGGAGGTCTAAATGCAACAGCACACCATCCATCCGCTGGTTGTGGGCATCAACGAAACCGATCAGGGCGTTATGACCTATTTGCGGGATTACGGCAAACGGATATATCTCCCGATATACGTTTTCTATCTAAAAGGCGGTGACAAGAACATTTTAATCGACACCGGCCTGGAACAATTTATGGTGCCGAAAGGTGCGGAAGAGGAATGCGGATTTCAAATACTGGAATTTGAAGACGCGCTGACGACCCTGGGCCTAAAGCCCGAGGACATCGACATTATTATCCACACCCATCTGCACAATGATCACTGTGAAAACGACTATAAGTGCACCAATGCCGAGGTATATGTCCAAAAAAAAGAGTATGCCTTTTTGAAAGAGCCTCATCCGGTCGATCATCGCTACTATCCCGACATCCTGGATGATGTTAAAGTGGTCGAAATCGACGGTGACGCCAATATTGCCGACGGCATCGATGTCATTTTTTCGCCGGGGCATACGGTCGGCGGGCAGTCGGTGGCGGTCAACACGGCCGGGGGCCGCGCTGTCATCACCGGTTTTTGTTGCAATGCTAAAAATTTTCCATCGGCCGGGCCCGCCATCGCCCCCGGTGTCCACATCGATCTGACCGAGGCTTATGATTCCATTCAAAAAATTAAAGAGATGGCAGATATTCTAATACCGCTGCACGATCCCTGTATCGGAACACGCAAGTCGATTCCGTAAAAACAGAGGACAGAGATCAGATGACAGAGGTCAGACGACAGAGGACAGCGGCTGTAGTTCGAAATCAACCAGCTGCATTCTGTTTTCTGAATTCTGAATTCTGTCATCTGACCTCTGAACCATAGAACCTATGACGGGATATGTTGAATGACTGTAGAAAATGACCTAGTATTGATATACTTTGAAGATAAGCCGCTCACATTTGCGCGCGTAGAAAGCCTCTTGCCGGACTCAAAAAAAGACTGGTACCACGTCAAGTTACTTTTACTACAAATTCCGCTCCAGGTGGTGACCTGGATCCTGAAAGACGTTTATATAAGCGGCTCTGAGTTTACCATGAACGGCAGGAAAATGCGGCTGGAAAGGGTTGAAAGCCCGGCTGAGCCGCAAACATCCGAACTCTCAGAAAAGCCGGAAGCCAGCCCCTCGCAAAAAAAGGCCGCACCGAAAGAAAAAGGTGCTAAGGTTATATCGTTAGAGGATCTCAAGCGTAAAACATAGGTGTCATGTGTCAGTGTTCAGGTTTCAGGTTTCAGTGTTCAGGTGTCAGTCAGATAGCAGGTGTTATACCTGTTTAATTGGTTTGATTGGTTTAATTCGTTCAACTGGTTCTGTTTAAGTCAACCTATTCAACCAATGAAACAAATAAAACTAATCTAACAAATCTTTGAACCCCTGAACCATGAACCTTTCAAACCCTGAACCTCCAAACGTTGGACCTTTGAACCCTGAACCTAAAATAGTCATCTCTGCATCAAGACGAACCGACATCCCGGCCTTTTACATGCCCTGGTTTATGGAACGCATCAGGCGCGGCATGCGGGATTTTTCGGCAAATTTTATTAGCTTTAAATACATGCAGACAGACACAGATTTAGATTTTTAATTAACCGCAGACGCGCGCAGGTATGTTCACCCTATTAAACGAGATTTGAGCGAATGGCTCGAATCTTAGCTTGAGGATATTGATCGCGAAGCGATTGACGGATTTTGTCCGGTCAGGCCTGCCCGCCATCGTCCGCCTGAGGCGGACTCGGGCGAGGAGGGCGGGGATGGAGCTGAGAAAACCCAATCGCCTTCGGCGAATAATTATTTTAGGGAGTAGCGTATAAAAAGTAATTAGTGGAACAGTTTAGGTTCCACTGCAGGCGGATTAAATATTCAGCCTTTCATCCGGAAAGGCTGAATGAAAAAATCCCGTAAATCCTGTAAATCCTGTCTAAAATAAAAATGATCAACAACAACTGAACAAATTTATGAACATCGGATCGGTAAAGCTTGAAAATAAAACCATTTTGGCGCCCCTGGCCGGCATCACCAACTTACCTTTTCGACTGATTGCCAAGGAAGCCGGCTGCGGCCTGGTCTGCTCGGAAATGGTCAGTGCCCACGGCCTGGTCAACCGTTCACCCAGAACCCAACAGCTGCTGGATAGTCGGCCCGAAGAAAGACCGTTATCGGTGCAAATATTCGGATCACAACCGGAGGTGATGGCAGAAGCAGCCCGTTTAGTCGAATCGGCGGGCGCAGATGTCATTGACATCAATTTTGGTTGTGCGGTTAGAAAAATTATCAAAACCGGTTCCGGTGCGGCGCTGATGCGAGCCCCCGATACCGCAGCAGCCGTCATCCGGGCCGTTCGCGAGGCGGTGGCCATACCGCTTACCGTCAAGTTGAGAAGCGGTTGGGATCCAACCGGCGATCAGGCCTTTGAAATTTCGAAAATCGCAGAATCCTGCGGCGTTGATGCAATTGCCATTCATCCTCGCACCGCCACCCAGGGATTTAGCGGTCACGCGGACTGGGCCATCATCAGAGAGATAAAAAAGCGAGTTGCCATTCCTGTGATCGGCAACGGAGATATTTTCAGTGCTGAGGATGCAATAGCCATGTTGGCACAAACCGAATGCGATGCGATTATGATCGGCAGAATGGCCATCGGCAATCCATGGATTTTTTCCCACGTGCGGGCCCGCATGCGGGGGGAGACCGAACCCGAAGTCGATCCGGATCAGCGATTTGATATTATGAGACGGTACCTGCAGGAATCCGTTAAATATTTTGGTGAGGAAATCGCTTGCCGGATGATGCGCAGTCGTCTATGCTGGTTTGCCAAGGGTCTTCGAAACAGCAGCCAATTTCGCAAATCGATAAACCACATTTCAACACAGACCGAAGCCCTGCAGCGAATTGAAGCTTATCATAAATCTCTTCAAACGAACTAGTAGCTATTTAACAATTCTATCTCAACCGTCGCAGGTGGCCCGATGTTCATCGGTTGGGCCGGTTGGCCGGTTTCCCGTAAGCCGGTTAAAAAAGGATTGTTTCTGATTTACAATCGTCGGCTCAACGGGCCAACGGGCTTACAGGCTCAACCAAGAAAATTATTTAACGCGAACGGAACTACCCGCTTTAACCCCTCTATTGGTCATGATGACGGCCCTGGCTTTACCGGGTTCAACTTCGGTAATTTTGATTTCACCAATTTTTTGCCCGTGGACAAAAAATCGCTGGCCGGATACCCCTTTCAAAACTCTGCTGGTATCGAAAACATCGAGTTCATCCCCTGTCGCCAGGCCCACGGAGCTTCCTGAGGAAAGCGTAATTTTATCACCCTCAACAGCGACAACAAACCCATTCCAGGGCTGATCTTCGATTGCCCAGCAGACGGCTTCGCCAATTTCGGCAAGAAGATCACTCAGGGTTTCATTTAAATCGGGCAGTATCATCTTGCCTTCCGACCGCATCAATTCGTAGTCCAGTTCTTCAATTTCGACTTTGCGGCTAAAACTCTCATCCAGGATTTTGCTGCCGCTTTCGGTATCATAGACCTCGACACTGACCAATACCTGAATCAGATGATGGGTATCTTTCCAGATCATGCCCCGCAGTTCATCCAGGATACCAATATCGTCCAGGCTGCCGGTGACAATCGCGTTTAAGCCCAGCTGCCTGCCGATGATTGCCAGCGCAAAATTATCAATCTGGCCGTTTTCCAGCATTGGCAGTTGCTGGAATTCTTCAACATTTTCACCTGCATTCGACTGCGCATTGGTAACATCATCGCATTCTTTGTTCAGGTATTCGGGAATTCCTTTGCGAAATAGTTGGGTGAAATCTTTGGCCCGATACAAAGACTTATTTTCAAAGCCGATGACGGCCGCCATTCGCTGCAGGTCGTCATCTGAAAATCGGATGTTGCGTTTAATTTTCTGGGTCGTTCTGGTTACGGTTTTAGTGGTCTTGTCCACGGTTTTACGATAGGAACAACTCACGAAAACCATATTGACAACCCAAATCAACACTGCCCCAATAAGAAAAGCCTGCCGCTTGCAATTTAATTTTGAAATTAAGATCATCATGGTTGTGTCCGTCCCCTTAACCGCTTTTTCGGTGCCCGTTTACCCCTTGCAAAGTCAGGCGTTGCAACAAAATCGGTTGATCTTAGCGCTGGTTTTAAATAAATAATAATCTTAGCGCTGTCAAATCGCTGATATCCCGGAATGATTGTTTTTGCCCGTTACAATTTCGCCGGACACCAAAAGGATTTTTAATAAATAGAAGATTTTTTTATCTGATATAATTTTAACTTCGCATTAATTTTCATTCAAAGGAGACGGATCATATGGCCTCAATAGATGAACAGGTTTTAAGAGCAACCAAAGAAATTGTCGTCAAATTCATAGAGGGTGGTCGGATATCACCGGCCGGTTTTACGGATTCTTTTAAAAACATTTACGACACCGTCCACGATACGGTCAAAAGGCGAGCACATCCTTCATCTTCAGATGATCATAAAGCGTAATCGTCTGCGGAAAAATTAACTCAATGGGCTTCAGCCCAGTTGTCGCCCGCAGCCAGGTTTACCTTGAGGGGCACTTTTAGCTCCCAGACACTTTCCATAATTTCTTTGACAAGTGGGCTTAGCGTATCCAGTTCATGCGGTGGGACTTCAAAAACAAGTTCATCGTGAACACTGAGCAGCATGACTGATTCCAGCTTTTTATCTCTGATAGTGCGCTCCACATTGATCATGGCCAGCTTGATGAGATCGGCGGCGGATCCCTGAATCGGCGTATTAATTGCCGTTCGCTCGGCAGCCTGCCGCACGATACGGTTGCGGCTGTCAATATCCGGTAAAAGACGGATACGCCCCAAAAGCGTGCTGGTTCGCTTGGACTGATTGGCCGTCGCAAGCGTATGATCGATGAAGCGTTTTACGCCTTTGTAACGCGTAAAATAGTTATCAATATAGGTTTGAGCCATCTTTTGCCCGATATCGAGCTGTTTTGAAAGTCCAAAGGCGCTCATTCCATATATGATGCCAAAATTAATTGCCTTGGCCTGCCGCCTGAGCTCGGTCGTAACGGCTGAAGGCGATACCTGAAAGACCTCGCTGGCGGTACGCGCATGAATGTCCTCATCCTCCAAAAATGCCTTGATCAGAATCCGGTCATCTGAATAGTGGGCCAAAATTCGCAGTTCCACCTGGGAATAATCTGCAGACACCAGCTTCCAGCCTTTGCGGGGCACAAACGCCCTGCGAATCTCCATGCCTTCATCGCTGCGAATTGGAATATTTTGTAAATTGGGGTCGGAGCTGCTCAGGCGCCCGGTGGCGGTTACCGTCTGATTATAGGAGGTATGAATACGCCCGGTTTCGGGGTTAACCAGATCAACCAGGGCGTCGGCATAAGTGGATTTTAGTTTTGACAGGGTGCGATGCTTTAATACCAGCGCCGGCATTTCATGTTCTTCAGCCAGGCGGGTCAAAACATCCACATCGGTCGAATAACCGGTTTTCTTTTTGGTTTTTTTCAATACCGGCAGCTGCAGCTTGTTAAACAATATATTGCCCAGCTGCTTGGAGGAATTAATGTTAAATTCTTCACCGGCAAGACCGTAAATGCTGGCTTCCAGCGCTTCAAGCTGATGCCCAAAGGATTTGGACAGTTCGTGCAGGCGGTCGATATCGACACAGGTGCCCTGCATTTCCATGCGCATCAGCACCGGTACCAGGGGCATTTCGACGTTTTGCATCAGATGGTGCAGATCAATCTCCTGCAGCCGGGTCATCAGGACATCTTCGGCCATCAAGGTGATGTCGGCATCCTCGCACGCATACGGCAGGGCTTTATCCAATAGCACCTGGTTAAAGGACAAAGCGTTTTTGCCTTTGCCCGCAACTTCCTGATAGGGGATGGTTTTATGGCCCAGGAAATCCAGTGCGATCTGGTCCAGATTGTGGGCTCTTTTAGAAGGATTCAGCAGGTAAGAAGCAACCATCGTGTCAAAGATGACGCCATCCAGCTTGACGCCATGACGGGTCAGAACAATCCAATCGTATTTTATGTTTTGGCCGACTTTTTGAATATTCGGATCCTCTAAAACCGGTCTGAGCTGATTCAACACCTCGGTTAAAGACAGTTGCTGCGGAGCGCCAATATAATCATGGCCACAGGGAATGTAAAAGGCTTCGTTGGCTTCTATGGCAAATGAAAGGCCCACCAACCGGGCTTTCATCGGAATTTGGGATGTTGTTTCGGTATCCAGGGCAAAAATACGTGCTGATTTAAGACGGCCAATCAGCTTGTTAAGCGCCTCTTTTGTTAAAATGGCCTGGTAATCTTTATCGCTCAAATTGGTCTTCTGAGAAATGGCGTGTTGTAATTGCCGAAATTCAAGCGTCTGAAACAGCGCTGCAAGAGTCTCGGTGTCCGGAGGACCGATTTCAAAGTCTGCCAGATCAGCGGATAGGGGTGCGTCGGTGTCAATTGTGACCAGATCCCGGCTTAAAAATGCCTGGTCCCGATAACGAATCAGGTTTTCGCGTTGCTTTTTTGAGGTAATTGATTCAACCCGTTCGTATAACCTGGCCATGCTATGATGATTTTGAACCAGATGAAGCGCCGTTTTCTGACCAATTCCCGGAACCCCCGGGACGTTGTCGGCGGAATCGCCGGCAAGTCCCAGGACATCAATCATCTGGTGCGGCTCGACGCCGTATGATTTCTTTACAAACCCGGCATCGATGATCTGATCCTTCATAGGATCCCAGATGGTCGCCTGTTCGGTAACCAGCTGAATAAAGTCCTTGTCGCCGGTAACCATAACCACCGTAAAGCCCTTCTTTTCGGCAATCCGGGCACATGTTCCGATCAGATCATCGGCTTCAAATCCCTGCTTCTCGATGATCGGAAACTGCAAAGCCGCTGCAACATCTTTGATATAGGGAATTTGAATGGCCATATCGTCCGGCATGGGGGGACGATTGGCCTTGTATTCGGTATACATTTCATGGCGAAAGGTCGGGCCCTTGGTATCGAAAAACATGCCGGCATAGCGGGGATGACGATCTTCAATGAGCTTTAACAGCATCCGCGTAAATCCGAATGTTGCATTGGTCGGAAGTCCCTCTGAATTGGACAATCCCCGGATCGCATGATACGCCCGGTGAATGTAGGCGGTGCCGTCGATCAGATATATGATTTTGTCTTCTTGCATTGGATCCTAAACCAATATTTGACATATATTCCGGATTGAATTATTTTTTGCTGCCTAATCCTGTCTGGCAAACAAAAAACGTTTCGGGCAAACACATGGCTCCCCAAGCCGAAACTCAGGATCCTATAGCATTAAAGATTTAAAACAACAATCATGAAAGTGCCGGCCCTAAAAACCGTCTACCGCAGACGACGCCGTCGCCTTAAATCTTACGATTGCGATTGCTGCAGGTTGACATTTGTATTTTGCTGGACTTGCCGTTGTGGCTTTGGTATCTGCCAGAATTGCATGCAGGAAAACATGTGGGGCATGTCCTGCAATGCGATCACCTGGACGTGTCCGGATTGTGGCGGGCAAAATGGCTTCGGCAACCAGTGAGCGGGCATCTTAGAGTCCAAACTCTGATAGTGCTATATTATTCAGTAAGCCGTTTCAATTAGATGGGGTGCAATGGAAAAATGGAAGAGTGGAATGATTGTTCCAGTATTCCAATATTCCGATTTAATCTTAGCGGGACTTTTACTTTTAGCCTTTTCGGCCAAATTCGCACACATTGGAGGTTAAACCAGCCATGTCGGACAAAATCATTTCAATTGAGGATCAAGAAGGTTCTTTTCAGATGATATTTCAACGGGTCATGCGGATGGTGCCGGATCGGGACAAACAGGATAAAAAATTGCAAAGACTCATTGCGTTTCGTTTACGAATTGACGGTGAGGCGGCGATCAGTGAGTATCTGATTAAAAAAATCAAAGAGGCGATAAAGTGTTCTTACCGCGGCGGTCTTTATGACTATCTTAAGGATGATCTTCTTGAAAAAACATGTTTAGGCGATAAATCAGACGACCCACCTCCAGGTGCCGCCTGAAGAAAACAGTTGCCATGGTTGCCCGAAATGGTTAAAAAGGCCAAAGAACGGACTGATTTGAAAGTCAGTCCGTTTAAATATCGAAGGGGATGTTCAATTCATGCACTATGAAGGAAATATAATACGCCCCCCCAGCGAAGCCAACAGTATACTGCTGCAGGTGACGGTCGGCTGTTCTCGCAATAAATGTACCTTCTGCGGAACATACAAAGGCGAACGCTTCCGAATAAAGCCCGATTCCCTCATTATGGAAGATATTGCTTTTGCAGCCCAGCATTGCCAGCGGCAGCGCCGTGTCTTCTTATGCGACGGCGATGCCCTGATTATTCCACAGAAAAGACTTCTTAACGTCCTGAAAGAAATAGAAAAGCAGCTGCCCTGGGTAACGCGGGTCGGATTGTACGCCAATGTCAAAGCCCTGAAAATGAAAACCGTTGATGAGCTCAAAGAGCTCAAAGCCCACGGAGTGGGTATTGTTTATCTGGGGCTGGAAACCGGCGACGACGTTACCTTAAAGAACATAAACAAAGGTGCCACTGCCACACAGATGATTGAAATGGGCAGAAAGGCAAAGAAGGCCGGCTTCAAACTTTCGGTTACGGTGCTTTTGGGCATTGCCGGCGCGGAGCGATCCCAAATTCATGCACAGCAAACCGGACGCGTCCTTTCCGAAATTGATCCCGACTACGTAGGCGCCCTGAGCCTGATGCTCATACCTGAAACACCGCTTCATCAGGATTATGTATCCGGAGAGTTTCGCCTGATTGAGCCGCAGGAAATGCTGGCGGAGCTGAGGACCATGATTGCCAGTACCCATTTGACCCGGGGGCTTTTCCATGCCAATCACGCTTCAAACTACCTGCCGATCAGGGCCAGATTTCCTAAGGAAAAAGAGACCACTCTTCAATTGATTGACGAGGCCCTGGCAGGCAAGGTACCGCTGAAGCCGGAGTATCTCAGAGCGTTATGAAGGGAACTGGTGTCAGTGAACAGCTGACAGAGGACAGAAAACAGAAATCAGATAGGATGCTTCATCTTACAGCTATTATTATCTGTCTTCGGTCATATGAACTCTGTCCTCTGAAATCTGACACCTGAACACTGAAACCTGAAACCATGATCTTTTAATAGAACGTGAGGAGCACTATGGATTTCAAAATACTGCTGACAACCTTCGGTTTAATTTTTTTGGCTGAACTGGGAGACAAGACACAACTGGCAACCTTTTGTTTTTCAGCCGATTGCGACTCGCGAATTTCTGTATTTTTAGGATCCGCCGGAGCCCTGGTGCTCAGTTCGCTGATTGCCGTTGTCTTCGGCGCTGGAATCAGCCGCTTGATTCCCACAAATTATATCAGAATCGGTGCCGGGATTTTCTTTGTCATCGTGGGAATATTGACGTTATACTCTTCCGTACGCACCGCAAATGCTCTTTAAGGCAGAGTCAAAACCAATTTCGGCAAATGAACTTCGACTGCGTTGCCGAAAACAACACCCCTATGTCCGCTAACTCCAAAAAACCAGCAGGTGGATCTTGGCCTTTTTTTCGCACAGGCCGATCGGCAGGCACGCTGTTGATGCTGGCTTCGGCTTTATTGTTTTCCGTTCTGGATGGTCTTATCAAGCTTATGGGGCCTGCATTCCGAACCTGGGATATTGCTTTTTACCGATTCGGCTTTGGACTGGTTATTCTGATTGGCATTTTGGGATGGAGGGGTAACCCTTTCAAGGTTCATAATCTTAAACTCATGCTCATTCGAGGGCTTACCGGAACCGTCACTTTTCTATTACTGGTTATCGCCATCCGTATGATTCCGATATCAACGGCCATGGTCCTGTTTTTTTCTTTTCCGGCTTTTGCCGCACTCTTCTCATTTTTATTGTTCGGTGAGCACATCTCAACAGGACAAATCGGTTGTGTTCTGGGGGCTCTGTTGGGTGCCGCTATTTTATTTGAATATCAAGTTTCAGACAGTCTATGGGGTCAGGCGGCCGGCCTGACCTCCGGTATCTTTGCCGGATTGACGGTTTGTTTAATCAAAAAATTAAGGGAAACAAACGGAGCACCCGTCATTTATCTGTATTTTTGCCTGCTGGGTGCCGCGATTACCTTTCCAGCATTTATCAGCAATCCTCAATTGCCTCGCTTCGGAATCGATTGGCTGATGACCGGCGGCATTGTTTTCACCGCCTTGTCAGCCCAGCTTCTGATGAATCAGGGGTTTAAATATTGCAAAAGCTGGGAAGGCGGGCTTATTTTGACCAGTGAGGTTGTATTTACTTCACTGCTGGGTATCATGTTTCTGGGCGAAATCTTCAGCTGGCGGTTTGGATTCGGTAGTCTGCTGATCGTCGGCAGTGCTGTTTTCAGCAATTTTGCAGGAGATGGAACCATATGCTATGTAAAGAAAGCCGTTCGCAAAAGATTGAGGCACATATGAAACGCATCATTTTGACGTTACTGTTGATCATACTGTCCGGTACGGGTATCTTCGGGGCCCAGGAACTGGAGATGCAACAGCCTACTGTCTGGCCCTCGCTGATGACCGACATTAAAACCACCCAGGCGCTAAATTTTTGCGGCGAGCCGGTTGCGCTGGACAATCAGGAAGTGCGTGAACGCCTGGAAAAAGAATTGCTGCTCATACTCTGGGATCGGCCTCAGGTGGCGCTGTGGATAAAGCGCTCCCCTCGCTACCTACCGGTCATCGAAAAGATGCTGCGAGAGAACGACATGCCCGATGACCTGAAATATGTGGCTATTATTGAAAGTGCCCTGCGTCCACATGCCGGCTCGCGCAAGGGGGCCATCGGATTCTGGCAGTTTTTAAATTCAACCGGCCAAAAATACGGGCTTAGAATAAACGCCGAAATTGATGAACGCAGAAATATCTTCGCCTCAACCCTGGCTGCGATTAAATATTTTAAGGAGCTTTACGCTATGCTGGGTTCCTGGACCCTTTCGGCAGCCGCCTATAACATGGGGGAACTCGGTCTGCAAAGCGAGATGGTAACCCAAAAATCAAAGGACTATTACAGGCTTTATCTGCCACTTGAAACCCAGCGATACGTTTTCAGGATTATCGCAGCCAAATTGATTTTGTCGGATCCGGAGCGATTCGGCTTCCAATACACCCCACAGGATCTGTATCCGCCGCTGGCATTTGATCGCATTCAGATCGAATGCTTTCAGGATACACCGATCCAGGTTGTCGCCCAGGCCGCCAACACTTATTTCAAGGCCATTAAAGATTTGAACCCTGAAATCCGGGGCCACTTTCTGGCGGCCGGCACGCATTCGCTTTTGATACCCCAGGGTGCAGCCGAAGGGTTTGATGTGCGTTTCAAACAGCTGGTTCAGCAATGGCAGGCAAAAAACAAGGAGCGGGTGTATGTCGTTCAGACAGGCGATAACCTGACGAGCATTGCCGAGCGTTTCAATGTACCGCTGCCGGTGCTGCTCATCTGGAACCGTCTGGATGGCAAAAAGCCGATTCATCCGGGTGACCGACTCGTAATTTATCCCAATGAAACCCAATCCACACAGGAAGACCCCGCTAGTCGGGATCCCTGACGCCGGCTGCTGCCTGTCCGTTTATCGCTGCGGCAGCTGAATTTTGCGTTTTTCCGGATCGCTCTGCCGGCGATAGAAAATGACAATATGACCGATCATGCCAACCAGCTGACAATCCACTTCAGCCGCAACCGCTTCGGCTGTGCTGACTTTCTGCTGCCTGTCTCTAAATTCAACAAACTTTACTTTTATCAGCTCATGCGTTCCAAGGGCCTCGTGAATCGATTTGATCAGGTTGGCGGTAAAACCCTTCTGGCCGATAAAAACCACCGGCTTTAATCCGTGGGCAAGTCCTTTAAGAAACTTTTTTTGATAACCCTTCAATGCTTCCATAGGTGCTCCTGATCAACACACTGTTTTTTGTAAATTGAAAAATATCATTATTCATGAGATAACCCCTTCATGGATCGTAAAAACATTATTCCACCATTCCAATATTCAACTTATACCGCTTTACATAATAATGTTCCGCTCTACAGAATTGGGGTATAAGTGTTTGTAGAAAAAAACGTTGGAAAAAAAGAACGTTTTTTTGACAACCACTATATAAGGAGATCCATGCATGCCAGACACCAAACACCCCCAGGAAGCCGTAAAATTTGAAATTCAAGCCTATCGGCGCCCAAAAGATCGAAAAGCCCTGCGCAGGACGCATGTCGCTTTTTCCGGATCACCGCAGCGGCATCCCTATGATAGAGACAAAATCATATTGATCGCTGATCCCTATAGTTCCCATAACGTGTTTTACGAATTTTATAAAGCTGATATTGCTTACGTGGAGGAGCTGCCGAATATCGTCAACATGGACGGAGAAACCATCACCATGGTGCGGGCTTGGATCAAGAAAATGAGCATCGGCATGCGATGCTCACCGTTTATTGTCGAAGACATTTCTGGAAATACCATCGAGAAAAAGTCATAAATTTTTTTACCCGAATTGGCGCGGGATTATGAGCGAAGCTTAGGTGCCGATCTGTTGAAATAAATCCGACCATACAATGTGGGGCCAATTTTAGTGCACTTTAATGACCACCAGGGTCGCATCATCATCAATTTTTAGCGGATGACAAAATCGATTCAGGGATTCAAATACGGTATCCAGGATTTTCTTAGCCGGTTGAGCAGCCGTGTCGTTGATCACCTGCAGCAACCGCTGGGTGCCGAACATTTCGCCTCTGTCATTGACCGCCTCTTTGATGCCATCTGTCCCGATCAAAATAATCTGGCCGGAGCTGATCTGTTTCTGATATTCTTTATAAACAGCGTCATCCATTATCCCGAGCGGCAACCCCTTGCCGGCAAGCAATTCGGGTGAATCAGCCGCTGACGGGGTCCAGAGAATCGCCGGTTCATGTCCGGCCTTAACCCATCGGATTAATTGTTTTTTAGCGTCAAGCTCACAGTAAAACATGGTCATAAAAAGATCCAATTCTGCAACATCCTGCACCAGTCGTTTGTTCACATCCGAAATAATTGCAGCACACGCAGTGGGGGAGGCCTGGATGCGCTCTCTGAGAAAGGCACGGGCCGTTGTCATCAGCAGAGCAGATGGGATGCCGTGATCGGCCACATCGCCAACAACAATGCCGATTCTCTCTTTGCCGTTTGCAGGGGGATACAAAAAGTCATAATAGTCGCCACCGGTTTCGTCACACCAGATGCTGCGGCCGGCGATGTCAAACCCGTCAAATTCGGGATCCGATTTCGGCAACAGTTCCTGTTGAACCTTGCTGGCCTCTTCCAGTGACGATTTAAAATTATTCAGCTGCTGTTGATGGGAAATGACTTTGTGATATTTTTGAATAGCGCTTTGAATGCCCAGGCTCAGCGTATCTGTCGGACACGGTTTGGGGTGAAACTGAAAAATATTGCCTTCGTTTACCGCTCGAATGGCAGTCGGCATATCCGCAGAGCCAGTCAGCATCATGCGGACGGTGTCCGGACTGGTTTTTTTGACAACCGATAAAAATTCAACGCCATTCATTCCCGGCATCATGAAATCAGATACAATTACGGCATAAGGCCCATTTTCCTGCACCTGTTTCAAAGCCTCTTCGCCACTGAGCGCTGTATCAATGCGAAACTGATTTCGCAGCTGGCGCTTAAGTCCGGCCAGAACCATGGCATCGTCATCGACCAGTAAAACTTTATCTTTCATTACACTTTCCTCTCTGCGAGATCTTTACAAACAAGCTGCCAATCATCGATTCGATGGCAAACACCGAGGTTGTCAAGATACCCGCGATCCAATTGTTTCAATTCGTCGGCACCATTTTCGTCACATTTCAACCGGTCATACGCATCGCCAAAATGTACGGCAGTTAAAAGCCCGGTTGAGTTTGATAGACTTTTTTCGGGACAATGATGAAACGCAATGGCTTCAACTACCGGGTAATCAAGCCCCCATAATCCCATTAAATAGGCACCAATTTCAGCATGGCTGGTCCCGAACATATCATTTTCAAGCTCCCACAGATATCGCTTGTTTTGCCGGGCTGCATCCAAAATCTGTTGATACGGTTCTTGAAAGTTGGTGACCAGGATAAGCTTTCCCAAATCGTGAAACATGCCTGCCATCAAGGAGTTGTTTATCAGGTATTGATCCAGGCGCTCCTCTTTGGAGATGGTTTGCGCAAACATACTGACCGACATACTGTGATTAAAAAGTTCATCAAAATTAAACCAGGTAAATTTTTTCTGGTTAAATTTGGAAAAAATCTTTACCGAAAGCACCAGGGCTTTGATGGTTTCCGTTCCCAGCAGCATAATCGCCTCTTTGGGATTGCTGATTTTGCGAACAAGTCCGAAAAATGCTGAGTTCACAACTTGTAGAATTTTGGCCGTCATGGCCAGGTCGGTGGATATAATATCGCCGATTTTTTGCACCGATGGATCCGACGCCTGCAGCTCATTGATAACTTCGGTATAGATGGCCGGCAGACTCGGAAGCGTTTCGGTTTGCGAAACAATGCGTTTGATGGATTCATCTTCCAGCAGATTGCGTAAACCGAACAGCTTGTTTAACGTATGCTTTAAAATATCTGCATCACAGGGTTTGGAAAGGCTTTGATGCGCCAGTTGCACGGATTTAAATGTGGTTTCCTGTTCTACCTGCCCGGAAAGAATAATGCGCACAACCTGCGGATGTTTGCGTTTGACTTCAGCGAGCAACTGGGTCCCATCCATCTGCGGCATTCTTAAATCAGAGACAATCACATCAAAGGGTTCGGCGGCAAGAATATCCAGCGCCTCCTGACTGCTGGAAGAAAAACGCATCTCCCATTCAGTCCTCATTTTTCTGAGCGACCGCTGGAGGCCTTTTAAAACCATGGGCTCATCGTCAACAAATAATATACGTCTTTTGGTTTGATCATTCATTTACGGATTTATTAGCGTCTATCGGCAGCCGAATCACAAAGGTCGTGCCTTGGTTTTCCTCGGTTTCGATGTCAATTGTGCCGCCATGTTTATCAACGATCACAGAGTGCGCGATCGCCAGCCCCTGGCCCGTACCGCAGCCCGGCTCCTTGGTGGTAAAAAACAGATCGAATATGCGATGCCGGATGTGTTCCGGAATTCCGGCTCCGGTATCGCTGATTCGAATTTCAACCCGGTTTTCGGAGCGGTTACTGCTGATCGCAATGGTTCCTTTTTCAGATGAATTGTCTGTTTTTGCGTCGGCAATGGCATGCGCGGCATTAACAATCAAATTCAAAATCACCTGGTTAAATTCCGCGCGGTGGCAGGGCACGGCCGGCAAAGCGGTATCAAAATCCGTTTTCAATTCAGCCACGTATTTCCATTCATTGCGCGTTATGGTAATGGTTTTTTCAATTTCTTTGTTGATATCAACGGGTTCTTTTTCAATTCCACCCGGATGGGCAAATATTTTCATGGCCTGCACGATATGGGTGATCCGATCGACTCCTTTGAGCGTCTGCTGAATAGCAAGCGGAACCTCTTCTTCGAGATAGGCAATGTCCAGCTCTTCGAGGCGTTTTTCGATGTCTTGAATGTGTTGCGAGTTTAATGTCGCGGATTTGGCAGCGTTAATCGATTCTTTGTACAAGTTGCAGCCTTCGAGCAAGTCGCTGAAAGCATCCTGCAGAAACCGGGTGTTGTCACCTACAAATTGGGTGGGCGTATTGATTTCATGGGCAATCCCGGCAGCCAGCTGCCCAATAGCCTCCATTTTCTGAGACTGATGAAATTGCGCTTCAAATTTAATTCGATCGGTGATATCGGCACCGATAATTGTCAGACCCGAAATGCGCTCATCCTCGCCCTTAAAAGGTGTGATGGAAAGCCCCAGATAACGGTCCTCACCATCGGTATTGCGATAATGAATGTTGTCCAGCCGGACGATACACCCGTCGGCCTGACTTTTTGAAATACCGTCTGATAATTTATCCCAATCCCATTCGACGCCGCATCGGTCCAGGGACAAACCCATCACATCGGTCGAGGACATGTCAAAGACCCTGGCGGCGACAGCGTTCCAATGAATGATTTCATTTTCGCGGCTTAAGCCGATCAGAATCGTCGGTAAAGATGAAATCAAATGCTCAATTTCGCGGTGCGCCTGTTTAACTGTTCGTTTGGCCTTTTTGCGTCTTTTTATCTGGCGCTTGAGCTCTTGGCTGGATTCCACAAGCTCGGCGGTTCGGTCCTGCAGGAGTTTCTCAGTGCGATTATTGTCGGTTAAGTCCAGCATGACGCTGATGATACCGGCAACCATCCCATTATGATCGGCAAGCGTCGATCGGCTCAGCAAAAAATCGCGCTGAACACCGTCAGCACATGCGATGGCGGCTTCGTAAGTTTGTATGCCGGGTTCGTTGAGCAGCTTTTTATCGTTTTCCAAACAGATATCCGTCAGCGCCTGGGGAATAATGTCAGGCAAGTCAAAAACCGATTGCCCTACAATATTTTCGCAGCTGGTTCCCAGTATTTTTTCAGCAAAGGCGGTGTTGCAATTCATGAACACGCCGTCTTTATTTCTAAAAAAAGCCGGGTTAGGGATCGTATTGATTAAGGTTGACAGAATCTGTTGAGAATTATTCACTGGCTCCAGATTTTTTACAGTTTTATTCATAGCACTTTTTAAACTACTGATATGATACAAACTTCTTTAAATTATAATTTTTAATACACTCTGAATAAGCAGCAGTTGCGCTTCGAAAACGGGTGTTTGCAGCCCTAATCATTCAAGTTTCACCCGGAAACAAATCAGCGGTTTAAGACACTATTCTTATCGGTCCAAACGGCTAAAATCTTTACCGGATTTTAGGCTTTCGAGTATCAATTTTGCTCAATCTTGGATGTAATCGGTAAGGCAGGAAGGCAGGATCTCGATTAAGAAGGCTCAATCTATTCAGATTGAGCCCTTTTTATAGTGGCTCCCCAGTCCGCCGCAGGCGGAAACCGCGGACCCGGTGGTTAATCCGCCGCAGGCGGACTCGCCTACTGAGCTACTTTTTCACAATCGTAGCTTTTATCCATTCACGGCCTTGACCACTTTTCAGGAACCGCTCCCGGTTCATTGCTTCAGCGCGGGTGAGATATTCTTCAGAATAAATGAGTCGCCATGGTCCTTTTTGTTTGTGCGTATATCTCATTGATCCGGATTCGTCAGTGTTGTGACGCTCAATTCGTTTTTCCAGCTCTGAGGTATGACCCTTGTAAAGTTTGCCGGTCGTTTCGTTTTGAAGAATGTAAACCCAATATGTCATTTCAAACCAAATCCAATGTAAAAGGCTCAATCTCAGAAGATTGAGCCTTTTTTAAAGTGGCTCCCCAGCACGGACTCGAACCGCGGACCCGGTGGTTAACAGCCACCTGCTCTGCCTACTGAGCTACTGGGGAACATATTTATGAATAAAAGTTTACTCTAATTGATGTGTTTGTCCAGAACCCGGTGGTTAATCCGCCGCAGGCGGACTCTGCCTACTGAGCTAC
This sequence comes from uncultured Desulfobacterales bacterium, assembly GCA_947259495.1. Classification (GTDB taxonomy): domain Bacteria; phylum Desulfobacterota; class Desulfobacteria; order Desulfobacterales; family JAHEIW01; genus JAHEIW01. Next base: position 38,240 of record CAMYLV010000027.1, read on the forward strand.
TGGGGAACATATTTATGAATAAAGCTACTGGGGAACATAATAACGAATAAAAGTTTATGTAAATTACGATATTTGTCCAGAACCCGGTGGTTAATCCGCCACAGGCGGACTCTGCCTACTGAGCTACTGGGGAACATATTTATGAATAAAAGTTTACGTTAATTACAGTGTTTGTCCAGAACCCGGTGGTTAATCCGCCGCAGGCGGACTCTGCCTACTGAGCTACTGGGCATCAGACAAATTTGGTTAAATAATTGTTATTCTAACAAAAGTCAAGGAAAAATTCATCACGGCGTATCTTGGTGTTTGATTATTTAGTTATCGGCTTCAGCTTTAGATAAAGCTCATCCAGCTGAGCTTTGCTGGTTTCTGCCGGCGCCTCGGTCAGCAGACAGGCCGCCTTCTGGGTCTTGGGAAAAGCGATCACATCCCGGATGGATGATTCAGCGCACATCAGCATCACCAGCCGATCAAAACCGATGGCAATGCCGCCATGGGGCGGTGCACCGGAATCCAGAGCATCAAGTAAAAAGCCGAATTTGTCTTCATAGGTCTTTCGATCCATATTCAGGGCCTCAAAGACTTTTTCCTGCAGACTGCGCTGATGGATCCGGATGCTGCCGCCGCCGATTTCAAAACCGTTTAGCACCAGATCATAGGCCCGGCTTTTCACCGCAAGGGGTTCTTTCGCAAGACGACCGTAATCCTCTTCCAACGGGGACGTAAATGGATGATGCAGAGCCTGCAGCCGCTTTTCGGTTTCATCATATTCAAACATCGGAAAGCGGGTTACCCACAAAAAACGATACTCATTGGCATCGATCAAACCCAGGATTTTGCCCAGATGATTTCTAAGATAGCCCAGGGCCTCATTGACAATCTTGGGCTGATCGGCGACAAAAAATATCAGGTCTCCGGTCTCCATCTCGATCCGTTCGGCCAGAGCCTCTTTTTCCGCATCCGAAAAGAATTTTGTGATCGGAGATTGCCATTCATTTTCTTTGACTTTTATCCAGGCCATTCCTTTTGCCCGGTAAACACTGACAAGATCGATCAAATCATCGATTTCCTTACGCGAAAAGTCAATGCATCCTTTGGCATTTAGAGCTTTGACAATACCGCCTTTTTTGACCGCATTGGCAAAAACCTTAAAGCTGGAACCGGCAACAATGTCGGAAATATCTTTAAGCTCCAAGCCAAAGCGGGTATCGGGCTTATCCAGTCCATAACGGCCAACCGCCTCTTCATAAGTTAATTGAGAAAACGGGCGCTTGAGTTTTACCCCGAGTACACGTTTAAAAAGCCGGGCCATCATGCCTTCGGTGAGGTTCATGACGTCGTCTTCGCCCACAAAAGACATTTCAATATCGATCTGGGTAAACTCGGGCTGTCGATCGGCTCGCAGGTCCTCATCCCGAAAGCACCGCACGATTTGATAATAACGGTCAAACCCGGATATCATAAAAAGCTGTTTGAATATTTGCGGCGATTGCGGCAGGGCATAAAATTGACCCGGATTGACCCGGCTGGGGACAAGATAGTCCCTGGCGCCTTCGGGAGTGCTGCGCGTTAAAAAGGGTGTTTCCAGATCGAGGAAACCGTTTCTATTGAGATATTCTCTGACCGCAGCCGTGGTCCGGTGCCGCAGAACAAGATTTTTTTGCATTTCGGGTCGCCGCAGATCCAGGTGCCGATATTTGAGCCGGATGGTTTCAGAAGCATCAATCTCATCTTCGATCAGAAACGGCGGGGTATTGGCCTTGTTTAAAAGCCTGAATTCAGTGACGGCAACTTCAATCTCGCCGGTCTTCAATTTAGTATTAATCATGTCTGCTGGCCGGTTCTCGACTTTGCCGCGCACCGCCAGCACATATTCATTGCGGATGGCGTGGGCCTTGGCATGAATCTTTTTGTCTACCTTCGGATTGAACACAACCTGGGTGATACCTTCCCGATCCCGTAAGTCCACAAAGATCACGCCCCCGTGATCCCGTCGCCGATGGACCCAACCCATTAAAACCACTTCCTTATCAACGTCACCGGCATCGAGCTCCCAGCAATGATGCGTTCTGCGCATGCTACCGAGTTGATCTGACAATATTATCTCCCTGTTCCATCGGTTTTATTGGTTTATGAAGCTTGATAATCTCTTAAAAAGTCAATAAAGCAATTTATTTACGAGTGTGTTTGGTATTTGGTGTTTAGTGTTTAGAGCTCTAACATCTCGATATAGCATCATAAACTTCATGCCAAACACCAAACACGAAACACCAAACACTTAATAAATCCGATTTTTTATAGCTTCAACCAGACCATCGAGGGGAATTGACGCCTGGTCTTTGGTTTTCATATTTCGCAGGATGGCCTCACCTTTTGCAAGCTCGTCGTCCCCCACAATCAGAACATGATCGGCCGCAAGCCGGTCGGCCCGTTTCATCTGGCTTTTTAGGCTTTTGCCGGCAAAATCCAGTTCCGCCCGAATGCCTTCATCACCGAGGGCACAGATCCATTCAAAAGCCAATAAACGGCTCTTATCCCCCAAAGCCGCCACGAAAATATCCGGTTTTCTGTAAAATTGGCTGGCAGCAAGCCCGGTCAATTCAGTGAGCCTGTCAAAACCAATGGCAAAGCCGGTTGCCGGAATGTCCGGCCCGCCCAGTTCGCTGACCAGTCCATCGTAACGGCCGCCGCCGGCAACGGCATTCTGGGCCCCCAGGGATCCTGTTTGAATCTCAAAAGTAGTGCGTGCATAATAGTCCAGCCCGCGCACTAAATTCTTATCAACCACAAAGGGAACGCCCAGCTTTTGCAGCATATTTTGCACCTCGTCAAAATCTGCTTTGCACTCCGAACAGAGGTGATCGATAATTGCGGGGGCATCAGCCACGGCCGCCCTGCAGGCCGGCACCTTGCAGTCCAACACCCTCAACGGATTACGGTCCTTGCGTCGTATGCAATCGGCGCACAGCTGATCACTGACGGATGCAAAAAATTCCGATAAGGCGGCTTTGAATTGCGGCCGGCATTTCGGGCAGCCCAGAGAGTTGATGTGCGTTATGACATCTGCGACTTCCAGTCGCGCAAACAATCTCACCAGAAGAAAAATAAGCTGGACATCGACCAGCCCGGATTGGACACCAAAGATCTCGGCATTAATCTGATAAAACTGCCGGTACCTTCCCTTCTGCGGCCGCTCGCGGCGAAACATAGGGCCAATGGTGTAGAATTTTTGGACCGGATCTTTGGCATACAGGCGGTGCTGAATGTAGGCCCGCACAATCGAAGCGGTGGCTTCCGGGCGCAGGGTTATGAGGTCGCCTTTGCGATCCGGAAAGGTGTACATTTCTTTTTCGACGATGTCGGTATCCTCACCGATGCTTCTGGCAAAAAGTTCGGTTCGCTCCACAATGGGGATGCGGATCTCTTTAAAGCCGAAATCCTCCAGAAGCTCGCGTGCAACTTTTTCAACTGCCTGCCAGAGCTCGACTTCGCCGGGAAGAATATCTTTAAATCCTCTGATTAACTGGATCATCGAACGCAATGTCCTTCAAGTCCATTAATTGGCTGAAAAATGGTAAAGCACTCAGCTGGTTTCTTTGTCCGGTTTTCAAGTAAATTCGATTTTTTATCTTAGTATTAACATTTTAGTCAACCTTAATATTTATAACCCACCTCAAAAAAGCGTCTAAGTGCCCATGGCCGCGTTGCGGATCGCCTCAAAATGCTCACATACTATCGTGTATGCTCCGCTTTTTCGCCGAACCGCGCCTTTTGAACTCCTTAATTTAAAAGATCAAGAGGTGAAATCCCGCTTATTGCGGGGGCCATGAACCCTTATCCACATTTTTTAGATGGGTTCTATTTTTAATTCTTGACACCCCAGGTGTGATTGCCTAATTGATTTACTTTCAAACTTAAATAATTGTATATTAATCTGATTTTATCTCGATAGAAATTTATTTCTGGAGGCGAAAAGGTAAATGATTTGGCAAATATAGGCAAAAATAATGGTTTGACAGATGTGGCCGGCATAAAAGTAGGTCATTACACGGACACAGATGCCGCCAGCGGTGTAACCGTAGTGATTTGTGCCGAGGGGGCCGTTACCGGCGTTGACGTGCGCGGTTCTGCACCCGGCACCCGCGAAACCGACCTGCTGGCACCGACCAACCTGGTCGAAAAGGCGCAGGCGGTGATGCTTTCCGGCGGTTCGGTTTACGGCCTGGCCGCCGCAGACGGTGTGGTGCGCTGGCTGGCAAAAAAGGGCTTTGGGTTTCCGCTGGACAAGGGATATGTCGCTCCGATCGTACCTGCCGCTGTTCTATACGATCTCGATCGCGGATCTGATTTTGTGCCCCCTATTTGCGCCGAATGGGGCGAAAAAGCCTGCCGGGCAGCCGGCAACGGTCCAGTGGCCTGCGGTTGCGCGGGTGCCGGCACCGGGGCACGGTCCGGCAGCATCAAAGGAGGGCTCGGGACCGCCAGCCGGATTCTGGATTCCGGCATCAGCGCAGCCGCTTTAGTGGCCGTCAATTCGGGCGGGTCGGTCATCGATCCAGCCACCGGGCACCCCTGGGAAATTAACCTGGAAATCGGACAGGAGTTCGGCCGGCAGGGAAAACGGGCGGTAAAACTGCCGCCGTTGCCCGCAAGCGCTCCGGCTCAAAACACCACCATCGCAGTGGTCGCCACCGATGCCATCCTGAACAAAGCGCAGGCCTGCAAAGTTGCTCAGATGGCGCATGACGGCATGGCACGGGCCATTCGGCCGGCGCATACGATGTTCGACGGCGATACCATCTTTTGCATGGCCACCGGCAAACGAAAATTACCGGAAACCCCCGGATTTTTCAGTGCACCCCAGGCCCAAGCCATCACCGACATCGGTCACGCCATCGCAGACTGTCTGTCGAGAGCCATCATAACCGCCATCCTGACGGCTAGCAGTATGGCGGGTATGACGGCATTTTGCGATCTTAAGAATCGATAGCATTTCATAACCCAACCAAAATGGAGGGGAATACGATGACCAAGAGGAGTTTAGGGAAGATTTTTCTTTTATCTTTTATATTCATACTATCGGCCCTTTTAATACTTTCCTGCGAAAAATCTACAGAAACGGGCAGGGACGCAGAAAAACTCAATAAGCTAACCGAACAAGTCGAAAAATTGACTGAAAAGGTCGATCAATTATCCAAACAGGTTGATGAGATGGGCCGGAAACTGGAGAAATTCAGCGAAACAATGGCAGCCCCTCAACGAGGCGGAAGTCTGGTTCTGTGCGTGGGGGATGAACCACCGGGGCTGGATCCGACAGCGAGTGCCTCTGCCGCAATCGATCGGGTCGTTTACGCCAACATCATGGAGGGTTTGATCAAGGTCGACCGCAATGGCAAATTTGTGCCCGGTCTGGCAGCCAAATGGGACGTTTCCCCGGACGGCAAGGTGTACACGTTTCAACTTCGCCAGGGCGTCAAGTTTCACAACGGTGAAATTTTCAACGCCCGGGTGGCCCGGTGGAACCTTGAGCGCGGCGCGGCGGCGGACACTAAAAATGCCCACCCTGAATTTTTCCGTGTCATCGAAAAAATCGAGACACCGTACGACTACACGCTGGTGGTGACCCTCAAGGATGTCGATGCCCTGTTTATCGTGCACATGGCTGAGGGCGACGCGGTTATGCTGCCGATGAAAGGATACGAAAATACCGCGGCGGCGCCGATCGGAACCGGACCGTTCAAATTCGCCAAATGGACCCGCGGCGACAGCGTGGGAATGGTTAGAAACGAGAAGTATTGGAACCCCGCCCTGCCCTACCTGGACAAGGTGACCTATCGGTTCATTAAGGACCCCAGCGCCCAGGTTGCGGCTTTGAAAGCCGGTGACGTGGATATCATCGGTTGGCTCTTCGCTCCCGAGCTGGCGGCGGACATCGCCATAGATAAGCGGTTTAAGGTGCTCTCGGGTGCTTCCACCTCCGAAGTCATCATGTCCACCAATAACAAGGCCAAACCTTTTGACAACAAGCTTGTGCGCCAGGCCATCGCCTATGCCATTGACCGCCAGACCGTCATCGACCTGGTCATGGCCGGCTACGGCACCGTCATCGGATCCCACTGGCCCCCCGTCACCCCTTACTACAAGAAGATGTCCGACAGGTTTCCCTTCAACCCGCAGAAAGCCAAAGAGCTGCTGGCCCAGGCCGGTTATCCGAGCGGTTTCGAGGCGACCATCAAACTACCGGCCATCTATCCCTATTCCCAGCGGGCCGGCGAGGTCATCGCCGACATGCTGGGTCAGATCGGGATCAAGCTCAAAATCGAGATTGTAGAGTGGGGTTTTTGGCTGGACCGCATTTTCAAGCAGAAGGACTTTGAACTGTCCATGATCGGCCACGCAGAAGCCTGGGACATCGGGATATACGCCAACCCGAATTACTACTTCCAGTACGATTCCCAGGAGTTCCGGGAAGCCTATGCCAAAGCGCTCAAGGCGCCAAACGAAGCGGAGAAAGCCAAATGGTTTGGACGCTGCCAGGAAATCATTGCCGAGGATGCCGTCAACGGCTTTCTTTTCCTTTCACCCGCACTTTCGGCAATGAAAGTCGAGCTGATGAACTGGTGGGAGAATTATCCAACCATTGCGCTCGATTGCACCGAAGTGTGGTGGAAGCGTTAGTCCATTTTGCTGTGTGGGTAAATGAATAGACCGGTTCTTTTATTTTAATGACATCGGAGTGATGAACACTGGCGTAATGGAGTAATGAAGTAATAGCGTATTGGGATGATCTTTCTGAAAATGTCACCCATCATCCCCGGCAGTCCAGCACTCCACCACTCCAAGCATCTATGAGTATCCATGATCCGCTACCTGATCAAAAAACTGATAACCCTATTGATTCTGCTTGGCCTTGTCTCCATTACGGTATTCGCGGTTCTTTTCGTTCTTCCCGGCGACCCGGCTCAGATTATTTTAGGGATCAATGCGACCCCCGAGTCGCTGGCGACGCTGCGCGCCGAGCTGGGTTTGGACAAATCATTCATGGGACAATATGCGCATTGGATGGGAAACCTTCTGCTGGGCCAGAGCCAACAGTCCATCCATTACAAAATGCCCGTTTACGAGTTGATCCGGGACAGCCTGGCGGTGACCGGTCCGCTGGCCCTTCTGGCCATGCTGTTCGCCCTCGCTATTTCGCTGCCTTTTGGCATCTACGCCGCCCGGCATCAAAACCAAGCCGGTGATGTGGTGGTTATGGTTTGCACCCAGCTCGGGCTCGCCACCCCGGAATTCTGGTTTGGGATTCTGCTCACCCTGTTGTTTTCGGTTCAGCTGGGCTGGTTCTCCGCCGGCGGCTTCCCGGGCTGGAGCACCGATTGCTGGGGTTCGCTCAAAGCGCTGCTTTTACCGGCCTTCGCCCTGGGCGTCATCCGCGCCTCCATCCTGACACGGCTGACGCGCTCCTCCATGCTGGAAGTTCTGAGTGAGGATTACGTGCGCACGGCGCGCGCCAAAGGGCTCAAAGAACGGACGGTCGTTTATGGACATGCACTGCGCAACGCACTCGCTCCGGTCCTGACCATCATGGGGCTTCAGTTGGGACAGCTACTGGCAGGGGCGATCATCATCGAAAACGTCTTTTTTCTGCCCGGTCTGGGAAGGCTCGTTTTTAACGCCATCGGCCAGCGAGATTTGCCGGTGGTGCGAGATATCGTATTGTTTATGGCGGCTGCCGTCGTGGTGGTCAATTTTCTCGTCGATATAGCCTACGCCGTTATTGATCCAAGAATACAGCTGGAGTAAAGGGCAACTTTCTTGGATCTTTGAATCCGCGTTGGTTGAAGCCATCTGGATTTGAATAACGCATTTATGAAACGCTTCTTTAGAAATAAAAACTTTACCGTTGGATTTATTTTGTCGTTGATTGTGATCATCGCGGCTGTCATCAGTCTGATCTGGACACCCTTTGATGCCAACAGGATGAATGCCAAACTGCGTCTGCAGGGTCCGTCCTGGCAGCACCCGCTGGGAACAGACCAGTACGGCCGGGACACGCTCTCGCGGGTGATGGTGGGCGCCGTAAATTCGATTATCGTCGGGCTCATGACGGTGGCAATCGGTTTAAGTGTCGGCGTGCTATTGGGACTGGCATCAGCCTATTACGGTAAATGGGTCGACGAGACGATTATGCGATTTTCAGACTTTTTATTCGGATTTCCAGCCGTATTGACAGCTATCTTGATAACCTCGATTTTGGGACCTTCCATGATCAACGCCATGCTGGCGATCAGCATTTTTTATATCCCGGTGTTCGCCCGCCTGACCCGGGCGGTGGCCATGCTCATCTGGGAGCGTGAGTTTATCGTGGCCGCCCGTGCGGCCGGCATCAGCGAGTGGAAGATTGCCTGGCGCCATGTGCTGCCCAACATTCTTTCAACGTTGCTGATCCAGGGCACGATTCAATTTGCCGTGGCCATTTTGGCCGAGGCCGGGCTGAGCTATCTTGGATTGGGAACCCAGCCCCCACACGCCTCCTGGGGCCGAATGTTGAATGAAGCTCAGACCTATATGTCACTATCACCGTGGATGGCTATTTTTCCCGGATTGGCCATCGCCTGGGCAGTATTAGGATTTAATTTACTGGGAGATGGACTCAGGGATACTTTGGATCCCAAAATGGTCCGAATCAGATAGTTTTCATCTGGAAACAAAATATACATATAAAGAACATATTTTCGAAATCTAAATTCGGTAAACTAAGCAATACATAGCAATGTTACCTTCAGCAATTATCAAAAAAGTCCTTAGTCATATTGATCCAGACGAGCTAATTGCTTTGACGGCTGATCTGGTGCGGATCAACTCGGTGTGGGATCCGGCAGCCGGCACCAGTGAACAGGCTGTCGCAGAAAAAGTCGCGCGCTGGGCGCAATCGCAGGGTTTTGTGGTTCAGATCGACCAAGTCGCCCCAAACAGGTCCAATATCATCATCAGCGGGCCAACCGGATCGGAAAAACGGACCCTCATGTTTGAGGCCCATACCGATGTGGTCACCCCGGGGGATGTTTCGGCCTGGCGATATGACCCCTTTGGCGCTGAAATTGTAGGCCGCCGGATGTATGGCCGCGGCACCAACGACACCAAGGGCAACCTGGCGGCCATGCTGATTGCGATGAAAGCTTTAAAAACCGCAGCGGTTGAGCTTTCCGGTTCAGTGGTCGGCGGGGCTCTGTGTGACGAAGAAGATCAGATGCTCGGCGTCACGGATTTTATAAAAAGAGGTCATGCCGATAAGATAACCGCAGCTGTGATCTGCGAGCCGCAAGACGGCATGATCTGTACCTCTCAGAAAGGTGCTGTTCGCGCCAGCTATCGGATCACCGGCCGCATGAGCCATGGTGCCATGCCGCTATCCGGTTTGAACTGCGCGCCGGCCATCGCCCGGCTCATTGATGGCCTGCACCAGCTGGAAAAAAAGGCGGCAACCACTGTCGGATGCGATACGCATTTAGGCTGGCCCAGCTTCACACCAACTGTCATCCAGGCCCCGTCGGCCGGCGCGCCCCAGCTCAATGTCATGCCCGGGGAAGCCGAGGTGCTGGTGGACATTCGCACCACGCCCGCGCAGTCCCATCAAAAAATCACCACGGAGCTGAAAACACTGGCCCAAAATGTTACCCAAAAGGTCCGGGAAAGTTACAAACAGTACGACGACCTGCTTGATTTGCAACGGCGTCAAGACCTGGCAGTGCGTGTTGACATTTTAACCGACAGACCCTGTACGCTGACCGATGCGGCCGAGCCCATCGTTAAAGCGGCAGCCTGGGCCATCCAAACGATCAGCCGTAAAACACCGGTCTTTGGAGGGGTGCCCGGCGCAACCGACGGGACCTTTCTGTGGTCCATGAAAAACATACCGATCGTCACCATGGGCGCGGGCAACCGCCGGATTCCCCATCAAATCGACGAATGGGTCGATCTGGATCAACTGATTGAGACCGCCGGGGTTTATGCCCTGACAGCGCTGCAATATCTCCGGGCCGGATAAAGCAAATGGATCCTAAACTTTTAACAATCGAAGCTCTGAGTGTTCACTTCCACCTTCCCGAAGGTGTCGCCCGGGCGGTGGATGGGATCGGCTTTGATCTGCAACCCGGCGAAACCCTGGGGCTGGTGGGGGAATCCGGTTGCGGCAAAAGTGTCACCGCGTTAAGCATTTTAGGTCTGGTTCAGTCTCCGCCGGGCCGGATCGAAGCCGGCCGTATCCTGTTTGAAAGCCGGAATTTGCTGCGGCTGGATGCCGAGGGCTTGCGCCGTATTCGGGGCCGGGACATCTCAATGATTTTTCAGGAACCCATGACGTCTCTAAATCCGGTGCTGCCCATCGGACGACAGGTGGCCGAACCGCTGATGGTCCATAAGGCACTTTCACGATCGGAAGCAATGGCAGAAGCGGCTGCATGGCTGGATCACGTTAAAATCCCGGCTGCCCGCAAACGGCTTGACGATTACCCCCACCAGCTCTCCGGTGGTATGCGCCAGCGGGTAATGATTGCTATGGCGATGGTGTGTCGGCCGAAATTACTGATCGCCGATGAGCCCACCACCGCGCTGGATGTAACCATTCAGGCCCAGATCCTGTCCCTCATGCTGATGTTAAAATCAGAATTGAATATGTCTGTGTTGCTGATTACACATGACCTGGGGGTGGTGGCCCAGATGGCCTCGCGGGTGGTGGTCATGTATGCCGGTCAGGTCGTTGAGGAGGGGCGTATGACGGACATGTTTGATCAACCCTTTCACCCCTACACCCGGGGCCTTCTCAAATCGATGCCGCGATTGGGCGATCGTCGGGCCGGACGTCCACCCCGGCTCAATGAAATTCCCGGAACCGTTCCATCCCTCATTGAAGCCGTTAGCGGGTGCCGGTTTGCCGGCCGCTGTCCGCACGTGTTTGACGTCTGTCGCAAACAGCAACCCGATCTTTTTAAAATCGGTGCCGGCCAGCGCGCGCGCTGTTGGCTGAAGCGCTACCCGGATCGGAGGAAACCAGATGCCTGAAGTCCCCCTGTTAAAGGTCAACAACCTGATCAAGGAATTTCCGCTGGGCGGTGGCTTGTTTGCCGAACCCAGGGCCCGGGTCCGGGCCGTCGATGATGTTTCCTTCGCGCTGTCACGCGGTGAAACTTTTGGCCTGGTAGGGGAATCGGGTTGCGGCAAAACAACGCTGGGACGCTTGATTCTGAGGTTAGTCGAACCCACCAGCGGGGATGTCGAATTCGACGGTCAACATATTCTGGCATTAGGCGCTAAAGAAATGCGGTTGCTGCGGCGCCGCATGCAGATTATTTTCCAGGACCCCTACGCCAGCCTCGATCCGCGCATGAAGGTAAACGCCATCGTCACCGAACCGTTGTGCGCGATACAAAATCTTGCGAAAAGCGAACGCAAAAAGGTTGCTGCCGAACTGATCGAAAAAGTCGGACTGCGGGCAGCAGATTTGGATAAGTATCCGCATGAATTTTCAGGCGGACAACGTCAGCGGATCAGCATTGCACGGGCGCTGTGCGTGCGCCCGGATTTGATTGTCGCCGATGAGCCGGTCAGCGCTCTGGACGTTTCCATTCAGGCCCAGGTCATCAATTTAATGGCGGATCTTAAAAAAGAGTTCCAGCTGTCCTATGTTTTCATTTCACATGATTTGAGTGTGGTCGAGCACATCAGCGACCGCATCGCTGTCATGTACCTTGGAACGATCGTGGAGCTGGCACCGGCCGTAAGTTTCAGTGACTCCCCCCGTCATCCTTATACGGCGGCACTGCTGCGAGCCGTGCCAATGCCCGACCCGCACCGAAAAACCGAGCCGTTTCCCATGGAGGGTGATGCGCCCAGCCCGATCGATCCGCCGCCGGGTTGCGCTTTTCATCCCCGATGTCCGCACGCGTTTGAGCGCTGCCGGGTTGAAAAGCCCTCACTGGTAAAAACGGCACGGCAACATTTCGTAGCCTGCTGGCTGAACAACAGCCGAGGACTGGGTATTGAATAATGAAAATTGAAGATTGAAGATTATTTCTCGATGGTCTTCCAAGTCATTGAGAAATGACCATATCATGCGTTGTGCCCGGAGTAAAAAACTGTAAATAAAAAAGGCAAAATTCCTTAAATATTCAATCTGCAATATTCAATATTCAATCCATACGGGAGAAAAAACATGAAAATAGCCGTTGTCGGTGCCGGAGCGATGGGCAGCCTGTTCGGCACCCTCCTGGCTGAAGGCGGCCATGCCGTCTGGCTCTATGATGTCTGGCAAGAACACATTGATGCAGTCAACCAAGATGGGGTCACGCTTGAGTTTGACGGCAAGATCCGCCGGGTCAGGCTGGAGGCCACCACGGATCCTTTGCAAATCGGAGAAGCAGAGCTGGTGCTAGTTTTTGTAAAAGCGACCCAAACCAAATCCGCCGCACAAACAGCTGCTCGACTGGCGGGCTCCAAAGGTCTGGTAATGACCCTGCAAAACGGTATGGGCAACGCCGAGACAATCGCGCACATCATCACGCCCCGGCGCATCCTGGTCGGCACGACGGCGCATGGTGCCACAATGCTGAAAGCCGGATCGATTCGGCACGCCGGTGCCGGCCCCACAACTGTCGGGATGTGGGCCGACGGTGAAAAGGAATTTCAAAACGCCCGGCAAATCGCTGATCAATTTACGCAGGTCGGAATCGAAACCACTGCGGTTAAAGATGTTCGTCCGGTGATCTGGGACAAGCTGCTCGTTAATGTCGGAATCAATGCCATCACCGCTTTAACGGGCATTAAAAACGGACAGATACTGGATCTCGAGCTGACCCGGGAACTTAGCCGCGCTGCAATCGAAGAAGCGGCTTCAGTGGCACAGGCCCGGGGAATCCAGATGCGCAAAGATCCGGCATCCCCTGTTTTTCAGGTCGCTGCAGCCACTGCAGCCAACCGATCCTCCATGGGCCAGGATGTGGATCACTGTCGGCCGACTGAAATTATGGCCATAAACGGGTTTGTGGTGCGTGAAGCCGAAAGCATGGGCATTTCCGCCCCGGTCAACCGGACGCTGACAGCATTGGTGCAGACGATGGAGGCACATTATAAATAACGGAAGACAGAGGACAGAAAACAGATGTCAGAAGGGATGTCTCATCTTTCAGCATTTCTGGTCTGTCTTCTGTCCTCTGGCCTCTGCCTTCTGAAATGTGAATTCTCCAACCAAAATCTAATGGAAAGGGAACAAACAAATGAGCAAAAACGTTACGATTTCAGACATCCAACAGGCCAAGGTCGAAGGCCGTAAACTGGTGATGCTCACGGCCTATGATTATCCGTTTGGTTTGCTGGCCGATCAGGCGGAAATCGACATGGTGCTGGTGGGCGATTCGCTGGGCATGGTCGTCATGGGGATGGACGGTACCGTTAAAGTGACCATGGAACACATGATCCATCATATCAAAGCGGTTGTACGGGGCTGCAAAGGGCCGCTGGTGATCGGAGATATGCCCTTTATGAGCTATAATACGTCTATCCGCGAAGCGATCCATAACGCCGGCCGCCTGATGAAAGAAGGTGGTTGTGATGCCATCAAACTGGAGGGCGGCCTTAATTTCGTCCCCACCGTTGCAGCCATCGTAAAAGCCGGCATACCGGTGCAGGGTCACATCGGCTTGACGCCCCAGACAGCCAGCGCTCTGGGGGGCTTTAAAATGCAGGGCAAAGACGCGGCGGCGGCCAAAGAAATCATTGATGACGCCGCGGGCCTGGAGGACGCCGGAGTATTTTCGATCGTTCTGGAAGCCGTTCCGGCCCCTCTTGGCAAAATGATCTCGGAAGCGGTCAGGGTTCCGATCATCGGCATTGGTGCCGGACCGGACGTGGATGGCCAGGTGCTGGTCACCCATGACATGATCGGGCTGTTCGACAAGTTTGTACCCAAATTTGTCAAGCAGTATACGCAGATTCGAACGATCATTTTGGACGCCATGCTGGCCTATAAAAAAGATGTGCAGGCAGTGGATTTCCCGGGGCCGGAGCATTCATTCAAAATGTCCGCAGAGACGCTGACGCAACTCAAAAAAATGACCGATTAATTCTTAGAACCGCTTTGCGTTAGATTTGAATATTTTATTAACCGCAGACCCGCGCAGACGATCGCAGACCTTTTGGCCGAGCGACTCGCTCGGCCAAAAACTTTCACCCCGCTTCGCGGGATATTCATTCGTACTGATACAAATCATCCGTTTTTTATAAAGCTAATAGCGCAAGTCGGGACTCCCCTGAACAATTTACAATTGACATATCGTTTAAAGCTTACCGAGTATTTTAGCTGTATTTCCCGCAGGGCAGGAGTTTTAGCCCGGCCGGGTCGGCCGGGCTAAATGAATCTGCGGCTGTCCGCGTTCGTCTGCGGTTGAAAAATTATATTTGATAAATCTTGAGGGGCTGGTCAGCCAATTGTTGATTGGCTTCTTTCAGTTTTTCTTCATTTGAAATGACAGCGACTGAACCGTGTTCGCATTGGGGGCCAAAATATTTTTCGGCGGCCTGCTGGATGTCGCGGCGCGTCAGCGATAACAACCGGGCCTTAAACTGCATGCGAATGTCGTCAGAAAGTAAAACAATCTTGCGGTAAAATGCTTTGCGGGCGGCCGGGCCCGGTGGATCCGGTTTGTCTATTTCGGAACACACCTGCAAGATAGCTTCCTTGACATCCTCTTCGGAATAGGAGCCGCCGCGGGCAAATGCTGCTGCGGCGGCATAGACCTTTAGGGTCGCAACGATATGGGGATCCCGATAAGAACCAAAGCAAAATAATCCATCCTCCGGATTGTAGATCGCAAACCCCCCATAAGCCCCGCCTTTTTCGCGAATTTCACGGTGCAGATACATCGATCGTAAAATTTTGCTGATAACGGTCAAAGCCGGACCGTCCGCATGCATCATGCGGACGGTCTCAAATGTCAGGGCCACAAACGATACGGCAGTCGCCGTGCTCCAACCTTCGCGCAGTGTTTCTTTAGGCACCCGCATTCGGGGCGGACCGAATCCGTCACGCTGACTATCTGCCAGCTGCCGAAAAATGCCGGCAGCCGCGGTGCCGGCGGCCGCCACAGGCTCTTCCTCTCCGATGAGCGCCATCTGAAAATTGTTGCGCACGAAAACGTGCTTTCCGATGGCAACCAGGTCATGTGACAGCGTGTTTAGCTTTTCGGTATTGAGACCGTCGGTCAGTTGCTGGATCGTTTTCAGCTGGTGGATGCCGCTCCAGGATTCGCTGAGGGCGCGGGCGGGTGAAAAATTTCTGGATGCGGCCGAGATCGCCAGCCGATGACCGTTGTGGACAATCATGGACTGGAGCGCGGCACGATATTCCTTCAGGAGGCTGGTTAAGCGCGAATGATCGGAGAAATCAAAAGCAGAAATGAACTCCTGTATGATTTCAAACATCTTCTCCTGATTGCGGACCAGACATTTGCCGCTGAATGAAATAAACGGCAAACATCTCCCGTCCTGATCATAACGGGTACGAGCGTGTGTCGCCAAACCGACACCGCCGGTATAGGCATCAATGCGCCGTACCATCTCGGTATAATCGTGTATCGTGGTACCGCAGCGGGTCAGGGCATAACAAAAAAACGGTGCCCACGGACTCAGCTCCCGGGGTAGACTGCCGGTACCGGCTGAAGTTGCAAAATAAAAAATCCCGGATGTTGGCTGACGATATAAGGTGGTGCCGGAGGACCGATCATATTCTGATTCTTTAACGATTGGAACCGAAGCAGGAATATCTTCCCGTTCCAGGGTGGGCAAACTGGACACATCATCTTTGGTTTCTTGCTGCAGCTGAAGGGATTTGCTGTCCTGTTGGATTTTTTCAAGCGCAGGGCGCGGCAGTCCATTTTTAATTCTTTCCAATTCGTTTTGCACCCGAACGGTTTCATTTTGCTCCATTTGTTGATCCGGGATCATGGTGAGCCGGATTCGATGCGGATTGTTCAGCAGCCTTTTTTCGATCAGCTTTTCAAAAAAAGGTTCCTGATTCATCAATTCGCGCAATTTATTGAGATCATCGTCAAATTTTAAAATCTTTACGGGATCTCCACCATGCAACAATGGGCCGGTGAATGCCAGCAAAAGTTTAATACCGTAGGGATAGGGCGTGTTGGTTATCTCTTTGCGATGGAATTCGATCTGGTGAATCGCTGAATCAATCAATTGTTTGTCGATACCGTTTTTAACCAGATCGGTCAGCGTTTCAAAAATGATGGCTTCGACCTTTTCAGCAGCACCCTCTTCAACATCTTTTAGTCCGGCAACAAAGGCGGTATCCCGATTATCGGCATCCAAACCGCAGCCGTCACACAGGGCAGAGCCGAGTTCAGAGTCGATGAGGGCTTTGCGCAGCGGCGCTGCAGAATTTCCAAGCAGAACTTGTTCCAAAAGCGTCAGGGATAGAACTTGAAAAGCATCTTTAATATCGCCGACAAGCCAGGCAACGCATGCCTGATACTTTTTGGTTGGATCTTCGTTGGCGTTGAAAGGATATGGAAATGAGGCTGCCCGCGGCTTGTGCCATCGCGGTTGTGCAGCCACTTCCGTATCGGGCGTGATGCGCTTGAATTTCCGCAAAACCGTATCTTCAATAGCGGTCAGACTTTCAGACAAGGGTACATTGCCGTACGTATAGAAAAAGGCGTTGCTGGGATGGTAATGGCGACGGTGAAAGTCTTTTAATTGTTGATAAGTCAACGACGGAATGTCGGCCGGATCTCCACCGGAATTGTAATGGTAGGTTGTGGACGGGTACAGTTCTTTCTGGATCGAGCGAACCATGACCTGATCCGGTGAAGACATTGCCCCTTTCATTTCATTGTAGACAACCCCTTTATAGGCCAACCGCAATCGGTCAGGATCATCTGTATTTAAATCGCCTTCAATTTCAAGACGATGCCCCTCCTGCTGAAAACTCAGTTCGTCCAGCTTCGGAAAAAAGGCAGCATCCAGATAAACATCCAGGAGGTTGAAGTAATCTTTCGTGTTCTGGGTAGAGAAAGGATACATGGTCCAATCTGAAGCGGTAAAGGCATTCATGAAGGTGCTCAGGCTTCTTTTGAGCATCGAAAAGAAGGGGTCGCGGACCGGAAATCGACGGGAACCGCAAAGCACGGTATGTTCGAGAATATGGGCAACACCGGTAGAATCAACCGGTACGGTTTTAAAAGCAACACCGAATGTGTTTTCAGCATCTTCGTTACTGATGTGAATGTGCCGTGCTCCGGTTGATAAATGCTCCAGATCATAAAAAAAGGATCGAATCCGCTCGAGGGGCACGACCCGTTTAACCGCATAGTTGCCAACCTGTTCACCCTGACGAAGGTCTGAATTCCGTGAATCCACAAATTTGCTCATAATCATAGCTCTCTTAATTAAGTGTTATCCATTTTGGCGTAATTTTAGCTCTTTTCAAGGTAGAAGATATAATCACGAAAACACGAAATTATTTATTCTATTTCGTGTTTTCGCCCTTTCGTGCTTTCGTGGTTGATTTCAGCTGTTCAGCTATTCGCTGTATCAATTCAAGATTTAGAATACCGGTAACAATAAACTGCAGTTCAGATGATGAACGTAGCTTCAGGCAGCCACATAAATGCCGCGGCTTTTGCGCTTAATTTTGCCGATTTTATTTAATCGGAAAATAATATTACGAATTTTTTTTTCACCAAATCCAGTCTTGGTCTGAATGTCAGCAAAGCCCAGCCCTTTGCGTGAGCGCTTGATGGTGTCAAATACCATATCTACTGCGGTGACGGCAGCTTTGGGGCGTCCCATCTGTCCTTTTGAATGTCCGCCACCGGCCATACTCGCTAGGATTAGATTTTCCAACCGATCTAATTTTGCCATCAAACGATCAACGTCTTTTTTGGTCGGGATATTGTAATTCTGCATGAAAAATTTTACCATGGCATCGAAACTGATGCCCTTGCCCCTTTTTCTTGACATGGGATCCTCCTCACTGAACGGCTATATGCTTGCTGACACGGTGACAATGGATAAACCTATGGAATTTGGGGTAAAGCCTAATGATAAAACCTCAGAAAGTCAAGATATGACATCTCCCAAAGCCCTGTTGAACGCCTGGAATCTGAGACCTAAAAAGAGACTTGGGCAGCATTTTTTGGTAGACCCCTCAACGGCCAGTATGATTGTGCGACATTCCCGGATTACATCACAAGATACGATTGTCGAGATCGGCGCCGGGTTGGGGGCGCTCACCATCCCGCTGGCCCGGATTGCACGGCGTGTTTATGCTGTGGAAAAAGATTCACATTTGTCCGGGTTACTTAAAACCGAATTGTTGGTCCATAAACTGACCAATGTTGAAATCATTGAAAAAAACATACTGAATGTCGATATGCAGTTTCTGGCAGAAAAATTGGATCGTCCGCTGGTTGTGATTGGAAATCTGCCCTATAATATCTCATCGCAGGTCCTCGTGAAATTGATTGAAGCCCGCAGCAATGTCAACCGTGCGATTTTGATGTTTCAAAAAGAGCTGGCACGACGTATTACAGCAAGCCCCGGCAACAAAGATTATGGAAGACTAACCGTCATGCTCGCGTATTGCGCCGCAATCAAATCCATCGCGACTGTGGCGGCAGCGCTTTTTTATCCGGCACCCAAAATCGATTCGGAAGTCGTGGAGGTCAATTTTAATGTTCCGCGCGAATATCCGCCCCATGATGAAGTCATGCTCTTTGAGGTGATCAGGGCGGCCTTTGGCAAGCGGCGGAAGACACTTAGAAATGCGTTGTCGAACAGTGATCTTCAGGTCGAGCCGCTGAAGGCACAGCAAGCACTGATTGCAGCAGGCATCGATCCCGGGCGGCGCGCAGAAACCCTCGATGCGGCTGAATTTGTGGCTCTTCAAATCAGTTTGGCCCAGGTTCAGAAATCAACGTAGCCACTGGTTGGTGTCGATATTTATCTGAATGAGTCTTGACCCCGTTAGACAGGCATATTATGTTTAACTGAATGTTTCGAACTTTTTGATCCGATTAGACTTTTGTGATCTTCGTGTCCTTTGTGGTGAAAATAATAACCAATGCGCGCAGGAAGAATTTTGAGGGTTCAACAATAAATGAGGAGGATTCAATGGCCGTTAAAATACTAATTCGGCGGAAGGTACCGGAAGATAAGGCGAGAAAAATAATACCGCTGTTCCGGGAAATGCGCAAGATGGCAAATCAGCAGCCCGGCTACATTACCGGAGAAACAATGCGAAACCATGAAAAACCGGATGAGTTTTTGGTGATCAGTACCTGGGAAACATCGGAAGACTGGAAGCGGTGGGTGCAAAGCAATGCGCGCCAGCAGATCCAGAACCAAATTGATGCCCTGCTGGGCGGTAAAACCGAATATGAAATCTTTCACTATGGCTTTGCGGAATAGCGGTCAACCCGTCCAGCCTGCACTGGCTATTACCTGACAATTTGGATGATCTAGCTCACAACCCTCGAAAAGCCGGAGTGATGGAGTATTGGAGTGATGGAGTGATGAAAAACCGACTTGACGCACTACCCAACACTCCACTACTCCAGCACTCCATTAATCCTGAAAGTGAAGGCACGGTGCTCTATTTGAGCTTTATTCTGTAACCGAATGGTTGATGTCCAGGGAGGGACCCCCTTACATACTCTCCGCTATGGATACTGTTCGATCTCCCAGAATATTCACATAACTTCCCATTTCATTGTCATACCATCCATAGATGACCGCCTGGGTGACCGGCACCCGGATAATGGATTCATGCAGATTGGCGAAAGCCTTTTTTTCCAATCCGGGTACTTTTTTCAAATCAATCGCAGCCTCTGCTGTTCGGGTATGGGTTTCGTGACCTTCAATTGTTGTGGCAACCTGCGGCATACCGATAATATCGCCGGAAACATTCTGTTTATTGGTAAAGTGAAGGTAGCCCTGGGGGTTTTCCCGGGCCGCCAGTTCAAATATGTCATTGATGGTATCCCGGGTGATGAAGGGGCCGCTCGGCTCTTCTTGTAAGTTGAGAACCAGAATGATCAGCGATCCGGTTTGAACCGGAATACGAACCGATTCAGCAATGAAGGCGATTTCTTCCATTTCCGGAATGACCAACCTCAATGCATTGGCAGCGCCGGTGGTGGTAAGGATGATGTTGTTCATTATGCTTCTATTTTTGCGAAGATCGGTCTTGCCGGTTTTCGGAAGCCGGTCCAGCACCTCCTGAGATCCGGTGGCGGCATGAACGGTGGCCATAGATGCCGACATGATCTTTTTAGGACCGAAAACATTGATCAAGGGCTTAACCATATGCGCCAAACAGGTTGTCGTGCAGGAGGCATTTGAAATAATTCTATGACGTCTGGGGTCATAGTCGTTTTCATTAATGCCCATCACAGTGGTCACCGTATCATCCGGCGCAGAAACACGTTTGTCTTTTAGCTTAAAGGGGGCCGAAACAATCACTTTCTCGGCACCGGCCTGAAGATGACCCCTGAGGGCACCCCCTTCATGATTCGGTTCCAAAGTCGGATCCAGAAATTGACCGGTGGTATCAACGACCAGCCGCACGCCGTGGTCGCGCCAGCCGATCTCAACCGGGTTGCGGTGCGATCTTAAAAAACGCACTTTGACGCCATCAACATTCATCGAGCCACCGGCCTCATCCAGATCTTCGATAACCGGCCGGCCACGATGACCGTAAAGGTAGCCATGCAGCCAGCCATACGTTGAATCCCGTTCAAGGTAATGGGCAATGTCTTCTAGGCCTGAACCCGGCTGTCGCCCGATATTGATAACAATTTCATCGAAAAATTTGCGGCCGACATGGTGCCAGAGTGTCAGTTTGCCTATGCGGCCAAACCCGTTTACACCCAACTTTTTGCCGTCTAAATGCAACTTATTCTTGCCCATGTCTAATTGGCTCCTTTCCTGGCTTCCTTAACTTTGATCAAACCTTGATAAACCGGACCCTCGTGACCGTCAATGCTGATGTGTTCCCCGGATTTTATTTTGAGTTGATTAAATTCACAATATTTTTCCTTTTCATTGCAATCCAGATTGGTCACGCTGACCACACAGGTTTTGCCCAGCCGGTGGGCGACAACGGCTGCATGGGAGGTCATCCCCCCGCGTGCGGTCAACAACCCGTCGGCGGCATGTATTTCCTGGATATCATCGGGGACGGTGTCGTTGCGGGCGAGAATCAGATTCGCGCCGGGGTCCATCACCCGCCACTCTTCAATCTCTTCGAGCGAAAACACCAGGCGACCACTCATGGCACCGCCGCTAACGCCGACACCGTGCCCCAGATACAATTCTTGGGGGTCTTCCTCAAAATCGAAGGTCAGTACCTGCTTCCGTTCACGAATAGCCATATCGCGTGTTTGCAGCAAATACAGATCATCCGGTGACGGTCCTTCGAAAGTAAACTCGATTTCCTGCGGACTCCACCCTCTTTCATCAATCAGGTCATGGGCCCAGCCTTCTAATGCCCGATAAATTTCCGGAAAATGCGTCTGCATGGTGACATCGGTTTCCCGCATTTCAATTTCCTGCTGGAAAATCGAAATCGGCATGGTTTTAACCAGCCCCGCGACAACATCTTCGCCCTGGTTGCCGATGGTAAAGTCCCCCCAGAGTTTCAGCGTATCGCCGGACCACCGGGGATTATGCGTAAACACCACACCGGTGCCGGACTGCTGAGATATGTTGCCATAGACCATAGCCTGAACCGTAACCGCTGTCCCCC
Source organism: uncultured Desulfobacterales bacterium (assembly GCA_947259495.1). Taxonomy (GTDB): domain Bacteria; phylum Desulfobacterota; class Desulfobacteria; order Desulfobacterales; family JAHEIW01; genus JAHEIW01. Next base: position 60,054 of record CAMYLV010000027.1, read on the forward strand.
AGTCCTCGGAGATCCCGATAATCCGCCGATAGGCCATGGCCCTTGATGATTCCCAGGAGGCCAGAACCCTATTGATGGCCAGATGGAGCTGCTCATAAGGGTCTTCAACCACCTCGATACCGGCGTCCTGAATCAGACGTTTATACGTCAGGGCCACTTCACGCATCTGCTTTCCGGTAAATTCTTTTTTGAGGGGAATTCCCAGCCGCTGTTTGGATTCGCTGATAATCGCATCGAAGTCATCACGCTCCAAGCCAAAAGCCATTCCGTAACACTGCAGGAACCGGCGGTAATTATCCCAGGCAAACCAGACATTGCCTGACTTTGCGGCAATGCCTTCTGAGATTTCTTCATTGTTGCCGACATCCAGCAGCGTATCCATCATCCCCGGCTGGGATATGGAAGAGCCGCTGCGCACCGAAAGCAGCAGCGGGTTTTGGCGGTCGCCGAAAACCTTACCGGTCACCTTCTCCAGGGCTGAAATATTGCCTATAATCTTTTCTTTAAAATTTTGCTGAGCCGGTGGATAGCTTTCAATGATCTCCCGGCAACGAAACACTTCGGTGGTGATGATAAAACCCGGCGGTATCGGATACCCGAAACTTTTCAGCCGAACCATGTTGAGCCCTTTATTACCCAGATAAATGATCCCGGTTAAGCGCGCTAAAGAGGAGTCAATCGGCGTGATGGCATTCTGAGGATCGTACAGAAGTAGTCGTTGGAGCTTTTCTTTGGGTAGCTTATAGGATTGTTGAAAAAGGGTGCTTAAAATCCGGCTCAAGAACAGATCCAGCTGTTGTAATCCCAGACTCAGCGCAATGCGGTCACGGAAAAAAATTTCTGAAACGCGGAGCTGCAGGTTTTCGCTGTTAATGGTCTCATCAGATGGCAGAAATTTCGGCAGCAGCGTATCAAGCGGTGTCTGGACAAAAATCCGGGTGAGGTTTTGGCCATGAATATTATTAAAATAGTCATTGACCATGTTCTTGACGGCCTGGGCAAATCCCTTAAAAATATCCAGATATTGGGTCAACGTGAAGCCTTTGTCTTCCAGAGAGTGAGCCAAAAACTCAAGCTGGCGTTCGAATTCCTTGGATGAAATGCCGTCCAGTTTCAAGGCTCTATCAAACAGACGTAATAGACTGTAGATTTGATGAAAAGTGGCTTTGGTAATCAGACTCAGGTCAATATTCTCGATGAGTTCCTCAAAAAGGACATTGACCAAGGACTCGATTCGAAAGGTAAGCCCCAGGCAGTCAAACTTCATTTCATGATAACTGCCGTACATGGACGGTATATCGATGGTAATATGTCTTTTTTTATAAATATCCTGTCGGATTTCAAATGATTCATCAGACACAATGACCGCCTGCAATTTTTCCATATACTCGAGCAACATAAACAGGCGTTTATGAAAATCCGGTTCAACGAAAGCCATTTCGAGCCGGTTTAAATCCGGCAATGCCTCTGTTCGGAGCTGGGCGAGGTAAGCATCCAGCTCGTTTAAATCGAAATTATATTTCTGGTTCAGCATTTTGTAAAAGGCCGCCGCAAGCTCAATCCGCTCGAGATCGAGTGCGGGCACCCCTTCAATGGTCGCCAGCCATTGCGAGAGGTTTTTTTCGCTCACCGCAAGCAGATCATTCGGATTGCGAATACCTTTTTCCGTTAAACAGCTCATAATTTGAAAAACACCGTCAATGAAAGGTCCCTGGGTTTCGATCTGATCATAAATGACAGGCGGCACATAGGGCGCAAGACGTCTCTTATCGCGTGTTTGCCAGAAATACAGGACCGCCTCCATCAGATCGATGATGCGGTTGCTGCTTTCCACATGGCTTTGTTTTCTGAGGTAATGGATGAGAATATCCCGGCGTCGGGAAATCTCATCGATGCGCGTGGAAATGTCTCTCAGCCTGCCTTCGGCACCAATATCATTGAAATAAACCGGAAACAGCCGCGTCAACTGTTTGGCAAGGTTAAAAACGGGACCGATACTGCTGTTTAACAATTGGGTAATATCGCGTGGAAAAAGATCAATATCCTTGATGAACACACCGCAAAGGGACAGATGGATGATCAGGGCGGAAAGCAGGCGGACGGACCGCTTTGGATCTAATTCGATTAACTCCAGCCAGGTCCGGATATTTAAAATGTGGGTTTTGTTGACCTGTATTTGCCAGTTATTGTCTACACCCTGAATGTTCGGCGCGGCAAAGCCCAGATCAATGACCGAATCAATGAAAAAATTAATGAGGTCGATATCGTCGGTTTTATAAACACCTTTTCCCATATTGAGCACACAATTTAGCGACGTGGCCGGGTACATGCTGGCGCGCTCTTTTAAAATGGAAAAGGTTTTCTGGATCAGGTGCTGGATGTCACGGTAATTTTCATTTTCGATAATCCAGCCCAGTGTCTGATTGATATCCCGTAAGGTTTCCTCATGAATGAGCGCTAAACCGGCAATGCTCATAATGTGAAACAAAAATATGAGCTTGAGATGCCGGCCGCGCCCGCTTTCGCCTGATTTGTTCAGCAGACGCAGCGGGATCTGGCGGTATTGTTCGACAATCTGATTAAATCCGGGCAGCTCAAGGAGCGAAGCCAGCGTCTGGTCGGATTTCAGATGTTGATCACGTGTCATCCGCTCCAGCTGATGATTCCAGTCTGCCAGCTGCGAATGCGAAATGTTTTTAAAAACTTCGGCAAATGAGCTGCGCTGATCAATCTCGGAAACTTCCCCTTCAAACCATGCCCGGGGATCACTTTCGCCCAACCAATAACCATAGCTAAAATTATAAAATTTTATTAACAACCGGTTGATTGCTCTATAAACACCATCTGATTTGGGCGCGCACTTTAGAAAGGTCTCGGCCAACCGGTTGATTTGATAATAGCTGCGGGTAAAGAGGGCGAAAAGGTTGTCGGGTAGATGGGCGATTCTCAAAAAGGCGCTGTCGATACAGGGCAAAAATGCCTTCAGATCCGAGTCGGAATCCCTGACGACTTTTTGCAAAAACAGCTGCAGGTTATCAATGGCATCGACCTTGACATCCATTTCAACATCCGACTCAACGGCGTCAAAGAATATATCGATTAATAGATTTGCTGCGGCCGGGCCTTTGCGATGATTTTTAATCAGATGAAAATATTCGAGGGAATACTTGCGGGTTTCGGTCACAATGAAACGCCAGTTTTTGTACGGATGGGACAGTTCTTTTAAAAGGGTGTTCAACCCGTCCATCAGTCCGTAATATTGGGACATGACTTCCTGAAGGGTTGAATATTTGGCATCTATGGCGACATCGACATGATAATCCGCCAGATTAACTTCAAGCGCTTTGGATTTAACTTTCACCGTTTAACCTTCCTCGACGAAACAGCCAACCAAACAAAAAGCTTTCACGTTTCGGGTTTCAGGTGTTCGTCCACTGGTTCAAAGGTTCAACGTTCAAAGGTTAGACAACTGGATAAAGAGGACTGAGTGCTGAGGATTAAGGACTAAGTCCTGTCCATGTAGGCGATTGCCACAAACAACAGATCGGAACCTGGCACTTAAAACCTGAAACTTCAGAACCCAGAACTCTGAACCTTTGAACCCTGAACCCGGGAACAGAACCGCTGAACCCTGATAAGCGTACCAAAGATCACAGCCAATTTCAAGGAAACGCAATCGGGAGAAAGATTCCCGGTCTTCTAATCCGGCACACTGCGCTGCGGTAATCATCAGCGAAATGAAAGAGACGGTTATTTGTTATTCGTTATATGGACAACAAACGACCAACAGATGATAAAAAAAGCCCCCCCATACCGGGAGAGGCTTTTTAGATGATCAAATTCCATTAACGAATAACGCCGAATTAAGCGTTTTTAGCTCAAATCGGCTTGTACAAACGCTATATTTCGAGCCATGAGTCTGAATATAATGACTTACCGAGAATGACATCCACCGTCTTGGCGTAATTTTGCATCTCTTCGGAGAGTGACGCCATGTCCGGATCGTTGCCGTCCAGCATCCCGTATATCAGATCGACGATGTCCTGGCGCTTGCCTTTGGCAATATCGATCAGGGTGTCATCCAGGGGGTCTGCAATTACCGAATACATGCCGTACTTTTCAAGCATGACCATATAGGTCTGATTCAAAATCGGGCGCAGGTGGTCCGGCGGCCCGTTGGAAATATTGGAAAGCCCACAGGTACTTTTGGACTCCGGCGCAATTTCGGGCAGCATTTGCTGAAAGGTCATCAGGCTTATCAGCTGGGGCTGCTGAATATTAACGGGGGTAACGATTCCGTCAACCCAGATCTTATCATTGGGAATTCCGGCTTCATTGGCGAAGTAAAGCAGCTCAACAGCCAGCGCCGCCCGTTCATTTTCATCCCGCGGCAAGCCTTCCGGCCCCCACATCAGGGCGATAAAGTCCGCATTGTGTTCAACCGCCAGTGGAACCATTCGTTCATATCGCTCGGGGCGGACCATAATGGAGTTAATCAGCGGTGGCCGGGATGTATCCTTGTAAACCTTGAGTGCAGCCCCGATGGCATCGATATTGGATGTATCCAATGCCAGCGGCACATCCGGGACAACTTCCTGAACCGTCTGCACCACCCAAGGCATCAGTTCATGGCCGTCTTTTTTAGCCGGACCGAGGTTGATGTCGATGTAATCCATCCCCTTTTCCTTCTGGAAAAGGGCTTCCTCCTGGATCGGCTTGGGATCCCTTTCTTTGTAAGCCGCGCCGATCTTTTTCGATATGACGTTTAAGCTTTCTCCGATTAAATACATACACCCTCCCTCCCATTAGGTTGGCAAATTTATAACATGGTGAATGGTGAGTGCTACTTTATCAAACTATAATGATTCCCTCAATGGGAATCATGGAATAGTGGAAGAATGGGTTTCGCACAAATGAGCCACCTGTACTATAAGACCTGGCTCATAAACAACTAAAAAATGCCCCATCTTCCATTGTTCCGGTATTCCTGCAATCCCCGTGGTCCTATTTTGCCTTGAGGAATCCAGGGATATGAGCCGCTTCTCTGGGCCCTACCGTAATCTTCCAGCCTGACAGTTCCTCTTCAACTTCCCCGGCAATGGCGGCGGCATACCCCGGAATGATGAGTTCCTGATGCTTGACCTTGTCTGCGATTCCGGATTTCTTGACGAACATACCGACGTCATCACCGGCAAATTTACCGGCGGCCCAGGCCGTCATGACCGAAAGCCCTTCGGAGTCTTTGATCAGCAGCCAGGACGGAACCCGACTGCCTTCAATTTCACCGGAAACGATAAAGTAAGTCAGCGCGAAATTGGTCGTCACCAGCACCGGTGAATTTTCATCCGGATTATTGACTTCATAAATGCCTTCGGTCACCGTCATGGGCCGCTGGGGATCGGTATAAATATTTAAGCGTTCCAGCAGGAGGGGGAACAAACTTTCGCCGGCAAAATCCGATAGGACAACGATGCCGCCGTATTTGGCCACAAACGTTCCGGCAATCAATGTCTCCATGTCCAGATTTGAGGCCATCTCGCTCGGAAAGAGGATGGTCGGATAGCCCACTGAGCGGTTCAGGTCTTTAAGAGCCGCCCGGCGAATGGCTACCTGGTCCTGATGGGCCTGTTTAATTTCGCGGGATCCCGGGTCCAGAACAATATCTTTAACCCCCATCTCGTTGAGTTTTTCGGTCAACTGTACCAGACCTTCCACCGAATCGGACCGCACGGCCACGGGCAAATTTTGTTCCTTGGCCAGTGCACCCAGCTCATCCACATTGTTATTGGTCGCCGCATACAGCAACGGGCGTTTGAATCCGCAAACATCAACGGCCGCCTTCATCACGCCGGGGTCTTCAGTCATCAGCACCAGGTTGAACTCAGAGGTATCGGCAATTTTTTTGGCTGCCTTGGCAAATGCATCCTTGTCGCCATTGACATCTTTGAGCGCCACCAGTTCCGGCCGAAGATTCAAGCCCACCCGTTCAAATTGAAATGCATTCCAGGCTTTTAGTTTGGTTTCGAGATCCGACTCGGCCACGTCGGATTGAACGGTAGCCGCCAGCAGGGTGGGATTAAAAAAGGTTTTTTCATGACGATACTGAACCGTTTCCCCACCCGTGGTAGCCGCACGAACACCCTTTCCGATTGGCACCGGGCGAATCGGCGGAGCAGAGGCCTCAGCCAGTTGCTCCCGGGCCTCATCAGAGACATACGGGCAGCTGTCCAATTCCGCTTTGCCGGAAGCCAGGTTCATGGCAAATGCCAGACAGGTCGGCACACCGCATTCCTTGCAGTTGGTTTTCGGCAGTAATTTGAAAATCTGAATACCGGTTAATGCCATCTTTATCTCCTTATCTACGAGTCGCGTTTTACGCGTTCGGGTTCCGGGTCGGGTTTGCGAATGGCGCATTCATTTTGCTAAACACGCAACCCGCAACCCGTATGCCCGCAACTGATTTTTTATCACCCGATCAGCGGATCCATTTCCAGGGCCGGATGCTTTTTCTCCTGCAGGAAGGGCAGAATCTCTTCCTCGGTTATGCCGACGGTCTCATCCGCAATGCGGTCAACCAGGTCCGGCATTCCGACTTCTTCACCCCGCTTAATCAGCCGTTCGCGGATTTCATCTTTCAGGACCTTGGGCATCCAAACCAGGCGTTTAATGCCTCCATCCCCAAGGATGAACTTGCCCTGGGTGATATTGAATTTGGAATGGCCCACAAAGCCCGGAGAGGATGCGCCGCCACCCATGACACCGGCCAGGGTGGTAAACTTCATGCCGCAAGGGGTCTCCCCGCTATAATCCCGGCCAACCGTCATGATGCCGTTGCATTGCGGCAACATGGCGGCAATGCATTCACAGCAACCGCAGGTGGTCATGGGGTCATAGACCATGGAATAAAAGTTGTAGTGGTCCACGGCCCCGCGCGAAGCTTTTTGCACAAATTCATTGACGCCTTTCCACTGACCCAGAACCGGATCCAGGCATTCGCCCTTTTCGATCGGCTGATTGGGACCGGTGGGATTGATTTCAAAGGACGCCTTGCAGTCCATCCAGTTATAGGCCCCGCACAATCCGGTCCGCTCGGGACTTACCGTACAGACGTGATTGGGGGCAAATGACTGGCACAGGGTGCAGGAATAATAGGTTTCCACATCTTCATCGGTCATCTTTTCCACACGCTCGTCGCGGGTTTTGTATTCGGCCCGGGCGCGCTTGGTCAGTTCATCCACATCCTTTTTCCCGGTGTAAAGGGTGACCTGGACTTTGTCGACGATTTTCTGAAAATCCTGGTGGAACTTGGCGTGCAGCACCGTGCCGATATCTTTTAAGGTGAATCCCTTTTCGATGGCCGCTTTGCTGACCCGGATCCAGGAAATGTCGCGCTGGCCGATATGCATGATCCCCTGAATATAGTTGATCAGGTGATGGATCTGACGCTCGATGATCGGCTCAAAATCGGTCTGAAATTCACGCCCGGCAATCTGGACATAAATGCCCAGCGGCATGGTTTCGCCCTCTTTAATTTCGGTGATTTCCGGGCCGATAACCTCAACTTTGCCGTCGTCGATTTCATTCATTTCAGCCATCTTGACCAGCTCGGTACACTGGGTTTTACCCCCGCCCATCTGCGCATACAGGTCCGCACCGCGCACACGCTCACCTTCATAGGCCGGCCCGAAAGAGCAGGGAATCTCGATCGAAGACACGCTCACTTTCAAGCCGCGGACTTCAACTGATTTTTGGACCATTTCTTCATGGCGCACGTTGGCCACCACGTGCTCATATGTACAAATTCCGGTGGGCAGAACCTCGGGGATGTCGGTGTCGGCCAGGGTCGGAAAACCCCAGTTGACGCATCCTGCAGCCGCACCGGCCCAATCGGTTCCGACTTCACCCAGGGCATTCACGAAGGCAAAGATGCGGTTCTTATTGTACAGCAGCATCGTTTTATAATCCCCCGGTTGAACATTGCCGAAGGCCATGGCCGCCCGGTTGGCAAAGCCCAGGGCAAAAATAGCCGACGAAATATAGGGACCGAAGGGCACAATTCGCGTGTTCCAGCCGATCTGAACATCGGCTTCGAGCAACTGCTGGGCCACCGAAGTGTTATTGTGACCGGCGGCCAGAAAAATGTAAAGACTGCGTCTCTGGTATTCCTCGACAATCATTTTGGCGATCTCGGGATCCGGTGCCGCCCCTACAATGGCGGCAAAGCCCGGTGCGGAACCGTCCACAAACTCGACCCCGCGTTTACGAAAGACGGTGTCATCGGCGGCCCCCAGCCAGATTTTTCCGGCTTCCTCGTCGATATCTTCGGAATGCAGGTAAAAATCCGGTTCGTTCAAGTAGCGTAAAGCCTCCCTGATCTCAAAGGCAAACAGGGTGGCCATACCGGCATCCAGCAGCGGCCCCAGGTAGGGCAAATGGTTCATGCCTTTGATGTGCGGCGGCAAAAGTTTGCGCGTCACATCCAGCGCTTTTTGAATGTCTTCCAGGGTTTCAACTTTAATTCCCAACAGCGAATAAATCGCTTTTTGATATTCACCTTCAACCTGCGACACAACGTTGTAGCCACCTTGAATCGCGGCAAATGCAACTAACTTAGACATACAGTTGCCTCCTTTTTTGAGGATTTTGAATTGTTAATTGAGGGATTAAATCCCTGAATTGTTTTTATGCTTCGAGTCGCTGGCGATCCGCCATGTCCATCAGGACCCGCTCGCGCGCTTTGTCGATGCCCAGCGCTTTGCGTTTTTCATCGATATGGGCAATCATCTTACGCGCCATTTCGATCGGATCGGTCGCCAGATCCCACTTACCACCGTATATTTTCTCCAGCTCTTCAAACAGATACCGTTGAAAAACCGGGGCGCCGCTGGTCGGCAGATTAACGCCAAACAGGGTGTACACGCCGGAAGCCACGAAATACTGACCGATGCTGATGGCTTTTTCGCTCATCCATTCCGGAGCGGCACCGGCGGCCGGCAGATCCTGAATGTCATTGCCCAGACCGCCGGCTTTGACCACCTCGCTGGCCGCCAGCAAAATCCGGCTGTTGTCCACGCAGGAGCCCAGATGCAGCACCGGCGGGATACCCACGGTTTCACAGACCTCGGCCAGACCCGGCCCGCAATATACGTGCGCGGCTCCCGGTGTCAGCAGGCCTTCCATGGCGCAGGCGATTCCGTTGCAGCCGGTGGTCAGAACGATCACATCATTTTTGACCAATTCCTTGACCAGCGTCAGATGGGCTTCGTTGTGCCGGCTGCGTGCGTTGTTGCAACCGACCACGCCGGCAACACCCCGGATGCGACCGTTGATAATGTTGTCATTCAGGGTGTAATAGGAGCCGCGGAAGGAGCCCCCCAGATGATACTGAATCGACTCCACGCCGAAACCCGCAATCTGCGCGGCTTTCTGGCCGGGAATCATCACGTCGGCGCCTCGGTTTTCGAAGTTATCGATGGCCATTTTAACGATTTTTTTGGCGTCCTCCATGGCGTGGTGCTCGTCGAATTCGATGTGGGTGACGTTGTCCTGTTCCATGCGGGCAATCGGGTGGGTGGTGATCAGTTTGGTGTGGAAACATTTGGCCACGTTGGCCAGGTTTTGAAAAACACACTGAACATCAACCACCATGGCATCGCAGGCGCCGGTCACGATGGCCAGCTCCTGCTGCAGGAAAGTCCCGGCCGGCGGTACGCCGTGACGCTGCAAAATCTCGTTGCCGGTGCAGCAAATACCGCCCAGCTGAATACCCTTGGCGCCTTTGGTCTTGGCATACTCCAGCATTTCTTTGGACTGGGCCGCCGCCACGATCATCTCGGATAAAACCGGCTCATGCCCGTGAATAATGATATTGACCTGGTCTTCTTTCATGATGCCGAGATTGGCCTCGGATTGAAGCGGAAACGGCGTGCCGAACATAACATCCTGCAGATCGGTAGCGATCATGGAACCGCCCCAGCCGTCGGCCAGCGCCGCACGGGTGCACTGTTTGACGATGTTTTTGTAGTCCTGATCAACACCCATATGGGTGCGATGCATGATCTCCACAATTTCTCTGTCGATGTTGCGCGGCAGCACGCCCAGTTTCTGCCAGCGTTCATAAAGCGGTTTGGGTGCGCGTTTGAGATAATCCAGCTCGCCTTCGGGCTTGCCCCACTCGGCCATGGCTTTTTGGGCCACCTCGAGTGCGATTTCATCCAGATTACGGTCGACTTCTTCACCATCTACTTCGACTTTGATGTCCACCCCGAAATGGGGGGCAATCGCCAGCAGTTTGTTGGGATCTTTGATTTTGTAGTCACCGGTTTCTTTGTTGGCGACCGATAAAAATACCTCGGCGACATTGCGCCCATGATCCGAATGGGCCGCAGCGCCGGCGGCCACCATGCGCGCAAAATTGCGGGCCGCGATGGTATTGGCGGTAGCGCCGCATAAGCCCTTGCGCTCGTCTTCGCCTTCGATTCCGGATTTTGGAAGCGGCAGGCGGCAGGGGCCCATGGCACAGTTTTTACAGCAGGTGCCCTGGATGCCGATGTTACAAGGTTTCATGGTGACGGCTCGATCAAAAATGGTCTCGACACCCAGTTCCTGGGCGCGCCGGATCATCTGCTGAGTGGCCTGGTCAACGGTGGCCGCCACCGGGTCAGCAACTTTTTTGGCCTTTTCGGGTTTCGCTAGTTTTTTATCAATTGTTTCTGGCATATGTGGTTCCTCCCCACGAATGGTGTTGAATTTGACCGTCGATGCTTGTTAAAATCGGGTTTGATCGACGGCCGGTTTTGGTTATCGTTTGTGGATCCATTTCAGATTATCGATCAGCTTTTCCACATCCGATTTTTGAACGGCTGCCGGTGTCTTTTCGGCCGCTTTCTTATCAGCAGCTGAGCGTTTGGCAGTCAGATCGGCACGCTCTTTGGCCCGTTTCTGCCTGATCTCATCGAGCTCGGCTTCGATCTTGGCTTTCGCTGCAGCAGCATTTTTGGCCTCCACTTCGGCTTGAGCTTTGGCTTCGGCGTCGGCCCTGGCTTGGGCTTCAGCTTCAGCCTGGGCTTTGGCCTCTTCAGCCGCTTTGGCCTGCGCCTCGGCATCGACTTTGGCTTTGGCTTCGGCCTTGGCTGCCGCCTCTGCCTGCGCGGCTGCATCCACCTCAGGTGCCGCTGCGGCTTTGGGCGCTTCAGCCGGTGCCGCCGGTGCCTCTACTTTCTTCTCCGGCTCGGGCGCCGCTTCCTTTTTAGCAGCCGGTGCGGCTTTCTTCTCCGGCTTCGGAGCGGCCGCCTTTTTGGCCGGTGCCGCCTTCTTTTCCTCTGCGATGGTCAGATCCGGCTCCGGTGAAAGCGCCAGCAGGTCGATATCCACATCATCCAGCTGTTTTTGGATCCCGGCCACAGCGGTCGCCATACCGCCGTCGTAAACCAGATCGATATAGGATTTGACCAGCCGAATCGATTCGGGATGGCGCATGATCAGCAAATCGGACCCGCCCATCAGGTAGGCGACGGCCCCCACCGCCTCCATCAAAATGCCACGTTTTTCGGGATCACCCAAAGTCGGCGCCTCGTCCACCGGCTGCTTGGCCTCTTTGCATTTCCAAACCTCGTTGCCCAGATTGTTGATCAGGGGCAACTGCAGTTTGTCATCCCCCTGAGCCAGCGCCGCCATGCGAATGCGCTCCATTACCGAATAGGAATATTCCAGACCGTAACCCAGACCGCCGGTGGTGGGATCGATGATCAATTTGTCCATCGAGACCCCCAGGTTTTCAAGCAGAATGTTGCACTGTTTGGCCAGGTTCACATCAATGGGCGATGAAGAAATAATCGTATGCCCGAAACCCATGGCGGCCGCACCGATGCCTTTGTGATTTTTGTCTTCCACGGGGCCCAGAATCAAGTTTTTGCCCTGACATTCCTCGGCAATTTTCTTCAGCACTTCCTCATCTTTTTCCACATTGGCCGTGCCCCATATGACCAGCGGCACGTCTATGGCGTCGAGGACCTTCTTGACCGTGGCCGCCGCCGCATCGGCGCCGGCGTTGTTGCCGTTGGGATCGGTGCTTTTTAGTTGCAGCACGATCATATCCGCCCCGTATTTATCAACACATTTTTTTGCCCAGGCCGCCGGATCCGCAATCACATCTTTAAACGGGCTCAAAGCGGCTTCGGGCCATTCCTCCGGTTCCATATCCCATACTTCCATGGCAACCCTGGGTTTATGGGGCATTTCGCCTTCGAAACTATAAAACGGGTAACAGGTGGCACCGCCGACGGTGACGGCCTTATCTCCCTGTCCTAATGTAATTTCCTTTATTGCGCCGGAATATTTTTCTTTAGTGAATTCAAAACCCAATGTTACCTCCTTGTCTCTTTCCAACAGCTATTGAGGTGATTAAGATTAAATGCTTCTCGTAACGATACGCCCATCCATTGCAGAGCGCGCCCATACGGATACTCCAGACTTTATCAAACCCCCTTTCATTTTTATTTTATTTGTGAATCTACAGGCGGTAGATTTACTGTCTTTATCGCAGGTGGTGGGGTAAATCGCGCCCCAAAAATTCGTTTGCGTGGACCAGACGCGCAAGCGCTGTCAAACCGCGTCGGGGGTCCGCCCAGCATAAGCTAAATGCAGAATATTGCTATTTATAAGCAGTGGATAGCTTTGTCAAGAGCAGAGCCCCGATGAATAAAAATTTCTTAATAAATCCGATTCACTATCCGTTTTTCTGACGGGCTTTAAGGCGGGCCTTTAAATTGGGAAATTGATTGATGTTGGTGTGGGGCAAAAACAGGGCGGCGATATAATTGTCCATGTAGGAAGCGGTGTCGGACAACTCAAAGTTGGTCATCTTTTTGGTCACCTCGACCACATCTTTGCGGATCCGATTGGTCAAACTGCTCATGCGGGCACCCATCAACGAACCGTTGCCGATAAATGTCACTTTAGCGGGGTCCATTTCGGGCAGCAGACCAATGACCATGGCCTTTTCCAGATCCACATGACTGCCAAAGCCGCCGGCCAGGATAATGTGTTCAATATTCTGAATATGCATGCCGACTTCGGTCAGCAGGGTCATGCAACCGCTGTAGATGGCGCCTTTGGCCCGAATGAGGTTTTCAATATCGATTTCGGTCAGAACAACATCGCGATCAATCTGTGTATCATCCTTCCATGCCAGTACGTATTCATAGACACCCTCATTTTCCCGGATGCGGTCTGTAGCTAAATCGCGATTAAATTTGCCCAGGTTATTGATGATACCCATCTCAAACAGGGTGGCTACCATGGTAATCAGGCCTGATCCGCAAATGCCTTTAGGACGGACATTGCCGATGGTAATGAGCATCGGCTCATAGGTAATCGGCTCGATTGAAAAATCTTCGATGGCGCCTTTTTCAGCGCGCATGCCGTACTTGAGGCCGCCGCCTTCAAAGGCCGGTCCGGCCGAGCAGGCTGCACAGGCAAGCCAGTCTTGGTTGCCAATGACAATTTCGGCATTGGTGCCGACATCCATATAGAGCGTCAGTTTCTCCGTTCGGTAAATACCGGACCCCATTACACCCGCGACGATATCTCCGCCGACATAGCTGGAAATCGCCGGATAAACCAGGGCGGACACATGGTCGCCCACCGCCATGCCCAGGTCCTTAGCCCGGGTGGGCGGATACAGGGTCGCAGCCGGCACATACGGTGCCCGGCGGATGTAGCGCGGGTTGATTTTGAGCATCAACTGGGTCATGGTGGTATTGCCGGCCAGTGTAATGGTCGCTATATCCTCATGATCGATGCCGGATCGTTTGATAATCTGTGCGAGCACTTTGTTGATCGTATTCATCACGACCTCATGCAGGCGCTGCAGACCACCGGGTTTTTCAGCATAAACGATCCGGGAAATGACATCTTCACCGTAGCTGATCTGACCGTTAAAATCGCCGTACTCGGCCAGAACATCGCCGCTGACCAAATCAATGACCTGACCATAAATGGTGGTGGTCCCGATATCCATTGCTATCGCATAGCTGCGGCTGGTGGTATCCCCCCCCTGGACATTGATCAGGCGAGTTTTGCCGACATCGCGCACCGGACGCACGAGGGTGGCGGTTAACTCAAAATCTTTTTCGCGAATCGAATCCGGAATTTTGCGGATGACTGACAGGGCGACATCCAGCCGGTGTTCATCGTGCTGGGCTTTTAAGTAACTGATCAGCCGTGTGATATCTGCCAGATTGTCCTGGAGCGTCGGTTCCGGGAGCTGCAAAAAAATTTTCTCCACCGGCGGAACAAACAATCCCTTTTCTTTTAACTCCTCAAAGTTCATCTCGCTGATATGGGCGGTTTTGCGCGGGGTCATGTGCGTTCGCAGCACACTGGCATCCACGGCAGACTCAACCGGGATGCGCACGGCCAGATCACTTTTTACGGCGGACTGGCAAGCCAATCGAAAGCCTTTGTCCTGATCTTCCTGACTGATTTTTTCGCTAATTCCGCCTTCAACCGTCCCTTCCTCGATCCGGACGCGGCACTTTCCACAAACACCCTCCCCGCCACAGGAGGCGTTTACGTGCACACCGGCTTCCATGGCGGCATGAATAATCGTTTCGCCGTCGGGCACCGAGATTTCCGTTTCATGGGGTAAGAAAGTGATCTTATGGGTTGTCATTTCAATTTTCCTTTGGCGTCAATTATCGGGTTCCAATGTTCAGGGTTCCAATGTTCAGAGGTTCAGGATTTTATGTTCAATGGTTGCGAGTTACGGGCTCCGTGTGGCGATTTGAATTGGCCAGAAAGAAGTAGCCAGCAACTTTAGAATATAATTCGATTATCAATTTTCGAGTATAGAACCTGTTTTTCGCTGCAACCTCTTCAAAATTAAAGTCCTGTTTTTAATTCAAAAATGAGGATTTTTGTTGTTGAGCACGGCCGCACAAGGGTTTATGATCGAGGCGTGCTTGTAGTACGTTGAGGTCATAAACCCGCGGAGAACACAGCTCAGCGGCAAAAAGACCATTTATGGATTAGAAACTAGATGGACTGATCGAACTTACAGCTCAGTTTCAGCATCTCACCGTCGAAAAAACTGTCGATCTTATAGGGCAGCGACTTAAACAATTTGATCATCCCTCTATTCTGCGCTGATGTATAGGCGATCAAGCCGGAAGTACCATTTTCCCGGGCCGCAAAGGCCAGTTTGTCCAGCAGCAACTTGCCCAAACCCTTTTTCTGATAGGGTTTGCTGATCGAAAACGCGATCTCGGCCTCATTGCTTGCCGGATCGATCAAGCATTCACCGATTCCGATCACCCGGCCGAAGCCAAACTCGCCGACAACCGCAACGATGGTCAAATCTTTGATGTAATCGATCAACGACACCCCTTTGACTTCATCGTGGACGAAGCTGGTTTTTTCGTGAAAAAAACGGGCAACCACGTCGTCTTTGTCCAGACTGTAAAAGTGTTCCTGAATACGGCGTTCATCCACCGGCTTGGCGGGTCTGATGGTGACAGCTTCGCCGCCAATTTGAACGCTTTCTTCCAGGTGAATCGGGTAAACCCCGTGGATGGATTCGTTCAGGGTTCGTTCGGCGCTGAGAAGCCCCATCTTTTTGGCTTCGTAAAACAATTCATCGCGAAACTCTGGATGCGCAATGCTGATCATGGCCATCGCCCGTTCCTGCAAACTTTTGCCAAACAGATTCACCGCCCCGTACTCGGTGACAACGTAATGAACGTCTCCTCTGGGAACGACCACAGCGACATCTACTAACTGCGGGACGATGCGACTTTTTTTTCCCTGCAGGTCCGTGGCCGGCAACATTAAGATCGACTTGCCGCCATTGGACTGGACGGCGCCACGCATAAAATCAAGCATGCCGGTTACCCCCGAAAAATGATTATACGGCAGCGCATCAGCGGCTACCTGACCGGTCAAATCGACGATCATGGCAACAGACATGGACACCATTTTGTTGTGGCGTGAGATAACAGCAGGGTCATTGACATAGTCGGAAGGATGAAATTCGATGGCCGGATTGTCATTTAAAAATTCATACAGCTCTTCGGTGCCGATGGCACTGGCAGCCACCATTTTGCCTTCATTGAATCCCTTCTTCCGATTGGTAATGACCCCCCGGGAAAACAGATGCATAATATCATTGGTCATATTCTGGGTATGGATGCCCAGATCATTTTTATGGGCCAGCGCCAGTAAGGTGGCCTGATGGGTGGCGCCCAGCCCGATTTCCATGGTGGAACCGTCTTCAATAAGGCGCGCAATCAGCCGTCCAATGTCATTGGCGGCATTGAGCTCCGGTGTTTCCCCGATGGATAGCAGCGACTCGTCAAGTTCCACAAACACATCCACATCATTGACGTGCAGAAAGCTTTGCCCCAGTACTCTGGGCATGCGTGCATTCACCTGGGCAATGACCAGGTCTGCCGACAGGGCCGCCGCCAGGGTAATGTCCACCGATACGCCCAGGCTCACCCAGCCAAAATCATCCGGCGGCGAAACCTGGATCAGGGCAACATGAATCGGCAGCAGCCGGCTTTTAAATAAACGGGGGACCGCTGAAAGATTGATCGGCGTGATAAACCGTTTGTTGCGGGCAATAGCCTGGGGTTTTGCCGAGCCCAGGTAAAACGACCGGATATTGAGGCTTTGATCCCGGGTTTTATTGGCAATCAGCGTCAAGGGCGCGGTTTCCATGGTCAACAGCCGGTTGATTTCAATGTCTTTGAAGTAATTGGATGCTTCAGAAAGGGCCCGCACCAGATGCTGGGGCTCTCCACAGGATGAACCGATGAACACACGCTGCGCCGGTTTAATCAGCGCAATCGCCTCTTTTGCCGTTCGTCTGTTTTCAACATATTTGTCGGCCCAATAAGTGGATAAAGGCATACTTTACTCCTGGAAATTTATCTGCCAACGCGTCAACCACAAAGGCACAAAGTTCACAAAGGGTCTTCAATTTATTAGATCCTTTTCTTTGTGCTCTTCGTGCGCTTTGTGGTTAGATAAGCATTTTGGTTTACATTCACTTCACTTCATTTATGCTTTGGCGGAAGGCAGCTGAACGTCTGCGGAAATCCCCCCTCCGGCGGCATCACGCTTGCTGCGTTCTACAATGAGCCATCCGATGAATCCCAGCGCCACAGCTGCAACAAATGCCAGACAAATAAAAATCGTTTCGATGCCATAGCCTGTTTCAATCACCGCAACACCCTTTACCGCCAGGGCCCCTACACCAAAGGTCAGCACGAACTTGGCGCCGAAAGCCGAGTGATGGAATCGTTTGGGTGCAAAACGGGCCACCAGCGTGTTTTCAATCGGCTGCATACCGAGCAAAAAAAAGAAAAAAACAACCGCCAGTCCGACCAGCAGCAGATCCTGCGCCAAAGCCATACAGAAAGCCGCCAGGCCGGCAGTCCCAAAAAAAACCAGGTATGATATGCCCGGGTCATATCGATGGGCACACCGCCCACCGCTGAATTGCCCCACAACGCCGATCAAGAAAATAAGCGAGGTAATCGTCGTCGCCACCAGGTTTTGAGAAAATGCGCCCCGGGTGACCCCGTCCAACCAATGATAGAGAAGGGGTGTCCTTAATTCAAAGTAAGCCGGCAAAATAACCGTGGCACCCCGATAAACGATACCCCCGAGCATCATGGCGGCCAGCAGGATGACGAAGGCTCCCAGGATGCCGTTGCCCGAGCCCGTATCTTTTGCAGCGGCGGTGCCGGATTCGGGCACCGGACGCGCCATCATCAGCACGGCACCGCCTAAATTCAGCCCGCCAAGACACAGATAAGCCGCCGCCGGCCCCCAGAGCCAGTTGATGATGCCGGTTAAAAGCGGTGCCATGGCCAGACCCAAATTGCCAAACATACCGTTATAGCCCATCCCAATACTGACGCGCGACATCTCTTTGGAAATCAGGCCCAGTCCGGCCGGATGGTAGATGCCGGAAAAAAATCCCAGGGCTGCCAGCGCAGAACGCAGTATGAGCGGAGAGTCCAGCCACAGGGCGGCAACGACACTGGAAAAACCGGATCCCAGAAAAAAAAGAAACAGCAGCACCCGGGCACCGAAACGGTCTGCCAATAGCCCCCACACCAGGGCTGTCAGTCCGAAAAGTAGATACATCCAGAAGCTGAGCGAAAGTACCTGTGCCATCTGCATGTCCAGGCGCGCCATCAAAGGCAGCACAAGTGCCGGAAAAACCAGCATGTTAAAATGGCTCATGAAATGGCCATAGCAGGTATTCAGCAGGATGCGTCGGTCGTGCGGATCGAGCGTTACAGATCGATTCGGTATCATCAAGCCCCTTTGGTGGCTAATGTCTCAATTTCCAAAAACGTCAGGATTCGCCCTCGACGCTTTCATCGTCATCGATGGTTACCGGCTCCATTAATTTGGCCGAATCCGAGTCGGGCAGCTCCTGGACCTTGCTGAGTTTGCGGGTAATGACCCGGGTGCGCACTTCGGCCTGATCGATGGTATTGCTGGCTTCCTGCAGTTTCTTTTTGGTCTTGGCCAGCACTTCACCGAACTTGCCAAACTGGGTTTTAACCGCCCCCAGCAGTTCCCAGACCTCGCTGGATCGTTTCTCGATGGCCAGGGTGCGAAACCCCATCTGAAGACTGTTTAAAAGAGCGGCCAGCGTTGTCGGCCCGGTAACCACGATGCGATATTCTCTTTGCAGACTGTCGCACAGGCCCGGAAGCCTCAAGACTTCAGCGTACAGGCCCTCCACCGGTAAAAACATGATCCCGAAATCGGTTGTCTGCGGCGGATCGATGTATTTCTCCCGGATCGCCTTGGCTTCGGCTTTAACCCGGATCTCCAGATTTTTAACCGATTTTTCCGCCAGGTTTTTATCGGCCGCTTCCTGGGCATCCATCAGGCGTTGATAATCCTCCTGGGGAAATTTGGAATCAATGGGCAACCAGACGGCTTTTTCCGGATACGAATCCGGACCGGGCAATTTAATGGCAAATTCCACCCGCTCGCTGCTGGATTTTTTGGTGACCACGTTGGCCGCATATTGGTCCGGGGTCAAGATCTGCTCCAGAATATGGCCGAGCCGAATTTCACCCCAGGTGCCCCGGGTTTTGACGTTGGTCAGCACTTTCTTCAGATCGCCCACGCCGGAGGCGAGGCTTCTCATCTCACCCAGGCCTTTATAAACCTGCTCAAGGCGCTCACTGACCTGTTTGAACGATTCGCCCAGTCTTCTTTCCAAAGTCGACTGTAATTTTTCATCCACCACCGCGCGCATTTGCTCCAATTTGCGGCTGTTGTCTTCTTGCAGTGTTCGCAGCTGGGTTTCAACCGCTTTTCGCATCGCTTCAAATTTTGTTTCATGGAGCTGCGTCATCTCCAGCAGCTGTTTGGAGAAACTATCCAGCTGATCTTTTTGCATGCCGGCAACCTCACGCATCTGTTTAAGCTGGGAGTCACTGGCATATTTCAATGTGCTGCCGATTTCCTCCCGGGCCTGTCTGGCGCTGCCGGCCGATTCCTGACGATTACGCGCGAACTCATCGCTGACCATGCGTTCGGCCTGCTCCTGTTGTTTTTCAAGGCTCGCAAAAAAATCCTGCGACTTGATCTCGCGGCGCCGAACCAAAATGATCAGTAAGACAAGGGCGGCCGCCAAAATGACACCGACCAGAATCAGGAGCAAATTGGTTAATCCGATTTCAGCGATGATGGCGTGCAAATAAGGCATTTCGAAATAGGGTTCTTCCCGTAACCCGACCTGAAGCATGACGGGCTTACTTAACAGAGGGTATATCCTTGCGAATCGGAAAGCAACATGCTAACGGTTCCGATCATTACAGGGTAATTCCGTCGGCCAGCGTTAAGAGCACCGGGCACCGACTATGATTTTGCTATAAATATTTACGTAGTTATTTGGAAAGTTCCAGTCGTTTACGTCCGATGGTGATCTCACCACGAAGATCACGAAGATCACAAAGGCAGGCTGAATAAATTGGCACCCCCTCTTCGGGTCCTTCGTGCCCTTCGTGGTTGATAGAGACGAACTTGGGCTTTCTGCATAACCGTAAATATTTAATTTCAAATAGTTATAAATTAATCGAGAGGTTTGTTCAGGTTCTGGGGATTATAGAGAAAACACGATAGAGCGTCAAGCTCTCCACCCGGAATTCGGTAATATTTATAGGGGTTGTCAAAAAAGCGTTGCGGTATTTATAGGGGTTGTCAAAAAAGCGTTGCGGTATTCAAACGTTTTTTTCTACAAACCCTTATGCCGCACTACTGTATTTCGAAACATAATTATGGAAAACGGTACAAACGTTTATTTCTACAACCCCTTATACCGCACTTCCGTCTTCCGGAAGATTATTATGGAAAAAGGTATAAATGAAGCGGTTGTACAAAATTATGTTCATCACCTTCCTGCTGGCGGCGATTTTGATTGCAGGTGGTGGTATTTATCTGCAGCAACTGAAGCCGCAATATTCAGGCGAACGGGTTCTTCCGGGCCTTCACCAGAAAGTGGAAGTCTATTTTGATCCATGGGCCGTCCCGCATATCTACGCCCTGAACGAAGCGGATGCCTATTTTGCGCTGGGATATGTCCATGCGCAGGAACGCCTTTTCCAGATGGAGATCTTGCGACGGATTGCCGCCGGGCGCATGGCCGAAATATTCGGTGAAAAGCTGGTTAGAACAGACCGCTTTTTCCGAACCATCGGAATCGATCAGAGTGCCAAACGGTCGGCAGAAAAATTTTTTAGCAAAGATGCAAAGTCATACCAAAAAGCCGGGCGGGCCTATCTGGCCGGGGTCAACCAGTACATCGCAAAAGGAAAAACGCCGATTGAGTTTCGCATCCTGAGGATCCCCAAAGAAAAATTTACGCCTCAGGATTTTTACCTGGTGGCGGGGATTATGGCATTCGGTTTTTCCCAGGGCTTTCGGACTGATCCGCTGGTCGCCAAAATTCACCAAAATTACGGATGGCCCTACCTGAAAGATTGGGGGCTGGGGTGGCCTGAAGGCGCCCTGAAAATTCCGGTTCAACGATCAAATTTTAGTCCATCAGCTGCCAGGTTAATTGCTGCAATCATGCCCATCATCGACCGGCTGCCAGCTGCGGCATGGATCGGCAGCAACGGCTGGGTGATCTCCGGCCAAAAAACCACATCGGGAAAGGTTCTTCTGGCCAATGACACCCACATTCTGTTTACCCAGCCTTCGGTGTGGTACGAAGCCCACCTTGAATATCCCGGATCCAGCTTCTACGGATTTTTTGCAGCCGGAATCCCTTTTGGCCTTGTCGGCCGCAATCGCTCGATTGCATGGGGACTGACCATGCTCCACAATGACGACATTGATTTTTTTCGGGAGCGGGCCAACCCGAAGGACGCCGATCAGGTCTGGGTCGATGATCACTGGGAAAATCTGGAAATCCGAACAGAAACGATTCAGGTTCGAAATGCTGAGGATGTGAGCTTTAAGGTGCGGGTGTCGCGCCACGGCCCCCTGCTGAATTCGGTTGATGAAACCGTGGCCGCGACAACTTCCGACCCCATTTCGTTATGGTGGACCTTTAATCAATTTCCGAGTACGTCCATCCAGGCGGCCTATCAATTTTCCCGCGCCCGGAATATCGAAGAGATGCGCCGGGCCGCCGCGCTCATTGATGCACCGGGGGTCAACATCATGTATGGTGACCAAAACGGCAATATTGCCTGGTGGGCGGCCGCCCGTCTGTTGAGGCGCCCGGCACACGTGAATCCCAAACTGTTTCTGGATGGGGCCAGCGGAAAAGATGAGCCGCTCGGTTATTATGACTTCACTGAAAACCCCCAATCGGAAAACCCGCCAAGCGGCTTTGTTTATTCGGCCAACAATCAACCGGAACCGTTGACAGACCGGTTGTACCCCGGTTATTACGTGCCGGACCATCGGGCCAGACGCATTGTGGCCTTTTTGGAATCAGACACCGTCTGGTCGGTTGAGGCCGTAAAAGAAATGGGAACCGATAGTGTATCACCGGCAGCGCCTGAAATGACCCGTGAAATTTTAAATACCGTTTATGATAAAGAGCGCAATGCAAAATCGCCACTTGTTGAAAAAGCCTATCGAGTTCTGGAGCAATGGGATGGCGACCATCAAACAGATGATGTGGCCCCCACCATTTTCTATAAACTTCTCGCTCATATTGCTGAAAACACGTTTGCCGACGAATTGGGAAAGGATGATTATCAAACCTTTATGACGACCCATTTGATGAAACGCTCCCTGCCGGTGATTCTCCAAAACAATTCATCTTTGTGGTGGGATAACATCCACACTCAAGACATCAAAGAGACACGTAAAATGGTCTTTGCTCAATCCTTTGAGCGGACCCTGCAGGATTTGGAAAAACAATTGGGCCCTGTCATTTCCGATTGGCACTGGGGGAAAGTCCACACCCTGGAACATCAGCACCTGCTCGGCAGGAAAAAACCGCTGGATAAATGGTTTAATGTCGGGCCGTTTTCGATACAGGGGGGCGATGAGGTGATCGCCAATCTGGCCTTTCGGCTCAACACCGAAGGCCGCTACCCGGTGCTCTACGGACCCGCCATGCGTTTTGTTGTCGATTTTTCCAAAACCGACGGTGCCCTGGGGATAAACCCGACCGGGCAGTCAGGTTATTTTTTAAGCCGCCACTACGACGACCAGACAACGTTATTCAACACTGGAAAATTGCGACCCCAGATGATGAACGCAATTAAAATCCGGCAGAATCATAAGGGCAATTTGATTTTAAGGCCTGCTAAGGAAAATTAAATGACCGGCCTATAGGGGTTGTCAAAAAACGTTGCGGTATTCAAACGTTTTTTTTCTACAACCCCTTATGCCGCACTTCCGCATTCCGCAACATTGTTATGGAAAACGGTATCACTTTTAGAAAATATTCCTGAGATGGCACACCATCAAACTTAAGGGGAAGGCGTGTCTGGTTGGGTCGCCTTATACTGGCGGTACATTCCGCGAAATTGATGATAGGTCAGTCCCAAAATCCGGGCGGCTTTTTTCTGATTGTACTTTGCTTTTTGCAGGGCGGTTTGCATCATGGTGGCCTTTAGCTGCCAGACGGCTTCCTTGAGGGGACCCTGCAGCAATTTACCTAGATCCGTCCCGCCGGCACTTTCATCCGCAGCCGATTTTGCGGCTGCGGGGGCCGCTGTGTTTTCATAAGGGGAATGAAAGGGGTAAAAGTCAATCTCGGTAATGGTGGCCGCGTCGGAACGATAAACCGCCCGCTCAACAACATTTTTCAATTCCCGGATGTTGCCCGGCCAGATATGATTTTCCAGCGCCTCGACGGCTTCGTCACTAAAAACCGGGATTTCGTCCCACCCGAGTTCCAGCGCCATCCTGCCGGCAAAGTGACTGGCAATTAAAAAAATATCTTCTTTACGCTCTCTGAGGGGCGGCAAAAACAAAACTTCAAAAGAAAGCCGATCCAACAAATCCTGTTTGAAACGGTTTTTACGGGCCAGATACTTTAAATCGGCATTGGTAGCGGCAATAATGCGGACATCCGATTCTACGCTCTCCGAGCTGCCAACCCGCTCGAAGGCATTATACTCCACTACCCTTAGAATTTTTTCCTGAACTTCCATCGGTATACTTCCAATTTCATCTAAAAACAGGCTACCGCGATCAGCGGCCTCAAATCGACCAACCCGTCTCTGCAAAGCGCCGGTAAATGCGCCTTTTTCATAACCAAACAGCTCTGACTCGATTAGAGACGGCGACAGAGCTGCACAGTTCAGTGCCACCATCGGGGCCTGCCATCGATTCGACAGATAATGCAACCGCGATGCGGCCAATTCTTTTCCCGTTCCCCTCTCACCGATTAACAAAACGGGTCGATTTACCGGAGCAACCCGGGAGAGCCGTTCCTGGAACGCCAAAAACGGCTCCGACTGGCCCAGGGCCTCTGTGACGGCTGTTGCCGTATGTGCCATAGTTAATTTTACCAATTTTTAGTTTTTATTACTATATATAAGTATTTTTCGCTCATCTGTCAAGAAGGGTCTTAAATCAGTATTAAATATAAATTCGGTAATTTAAAGCCAATTTCGACCCTGGCACGATATATGCTCAATTGGAAGTTATTCATTTAACAGATAACAATTAACGTCAAATTGAGCGTTTATGAGCAATTCGGGCGTTAATTGGCAAACAGGGAGGTCACCATGGGTATTTTTACACGCTTTCGTGATATCATTAGCTCCAATATCAATGCGATCCTTGATAAAGCGGAAGATCCGGAAAAATTGATTAAGCTGATGATCAGAGAAATGGAGGATACGCTCGTTGAGATCAAAGCGGCCTGCGCCGGCGCTATGGCCAGCAGCAAAAAAGTTCAACGCCAGCAGGCTACATTGCAGGATAGGATTCATTACTGGGAGGAAAAGGCCCAGCTGGCAGTCAGCAAAGGAAGAGATAATCTGGCTCGCGAAGCTCTGGTCGAAAAGCGCCGTTATACCCGCCGGATTGATGGCCTTGAAAACGAGCTCAGCGAACACAATCTTCTGGTCGAACAATATCAGGCGGACATTCGCCAGTTGGAAGACAAGTTGAAATCAGCCCGTGATAAACAACGCCTGCTCGTCCAGCGCCATATTCATGCCAGTCAAAAAATGCAGGCTCAGGAAGAGATCAGACGGGTGGATGGTGCCGCGGCCATGATGAAATTTGATGAACTTGAAAACCGTATCGAACGCATGGAAGCTGAAGCCGATCTGGTCAATTTCGGGAAACAGTCGGTTCTGGATGCCGAATTCGACACATTGGATGTGGATGAAGAAATCGAGAAAGAACTGCAGGCGCTAAAAACGCCGGATTCGGTCTCAAAACCCAATGAAACACAAACTTTAGATGGATGATCGGTGCGTTCGAATTTCTGTTGAGATTTTTATTGATCGTTTTGCGCGAATAATTTTATAACCTTCTCCAGGATTCGGGGGGCACCTTCGACGGTTGCAGACAACCTAAATGATTAAGCCAAGGTAAATGCAAAAATGAAAGAAGTATTGATTGTAGCCATTGTATTCGGAAGCATCCTGCTGGCGCTGGCCATCATCCCGGGCACGATTCTTTTGGCGATAAAATTCTTTCGCGGTGGTCTATCTGCAGATGATCAAGCCGAGGAGGCCAAAATGATTCAGGAAATTTATAAGGGGCTGGCGCGCATGGAAAATCGCGTTGACGCGTTGGAGGCCATTTTGCTGGATCAAAAAGGGCCGAAACGAGCGGCACCGAAAGGAAGCTAAACCATGACACTTCATACCCGCAAAGACCGCAATGGTATCTATCGTTCACGCAGCGGAATGATCCTGGGCGTATGCAAAGGGCTGGCAGAACACTTTGATTTTTCAGTTTTGTGGACCCGGGTAATCGCCCTGATTGTGCTGTTTGTCGCCGGTTTTCTGCCGGCCATCGGGTTGTATTTGCTGGCCGCCTTACTGATGAAGCCCGAACCGGTTATCCCCATTAAGGATTCAGCGGAAAGGGAATTTTATGACAGCTATACGCACTCCCGACACAGCGCCGTGCAGCGGCTGCAAAGGCGATATCAAAACCTGCAGCGCCGCATCCAGCGCATGGAGCATATCGTTACTTCAGCTGAATATGACTGGGAGAATCGCCTCAATAATGGATAACCGTGCGAACCAGAAAAGGGATACGTTTCGGTGATAAATTAAGCCAAGCCAGGACCGTCAGGACGGCGTTTTCAGTTTTTTAGCAACCGGCCCCGGCCCACAGGCTGAGGCCGGTTAAAACTCAGATTTGATCCAGCACAGTTGAGGGTACGTCGAATGTCTCCATGACGGAATAGTTATTGGCGCTGGAAATGGAGTCAGACAAAACTGTCTGGATTTGATCCAAAAGCTCGCATTCTTCCATGCAGCCGGGGAAATCTTCTCTGGTCGGGCATGCTTTGCAGGGGCTTTTGACAAGATGACCAATGTTGAAATCAAAATTGTGATTGTCTGCTGCTTTGTCTAACATTTTTAACACCTTATCATTTGAGGTTTTTGTTGCTGGCCAATTTCATGCACATCTTGTAATCCTAATATCGGTCATTGGGCATGAAAGCATTAGGATCATTTCAGGCAAATGAACTACATAGCCATACAACTATCATGCCAACCTCGCCTAATTTTTTAATCCACATTATTTCGAGTAGTTATGAGTTTGACCGTTTTTCCGATCGGCAAAATGTGACAAATGTTGTCAAAAAAAGGGTCAAAAAATTGTCAGTCGGGAAAATTTTTCGCGGTAGATCCTGAACGTAAGGTCAGGGTCCAATGGTACCAGGGTTCAGGAATCTCGGCTGGGAGATACGAGTTGCGGGTGGTGGGTGGTTTGAGTTCTCGAGGGCGGCCTTGCATTTTTCGGGCAAAAGTCATCCGGCACCGAAAATTAAGCCGTTTAGATGCGACCTCCTTCAATATCGGGATTCAGTATTTGGATCCCATCGTCTGGACCCCACTCTGCCGGTTGAGATCACTTCTTTTGCGCCCTACATGCCACAGAAAGGCCAAAGCGATTGTGATGATTGCCCCCAGCAGGCACCAGGTGGTGTTAAATTGCATACCGGACCTGGCCGTGTCGATAAAGCAGTTCAGGCCGCTACTTCTGCTGGTGCCTTCCGAATCATCCCGGGCTCTGAATGTTTGAAAAACAAAGGCGGCGCCGGCATCGATCAGCAAACCGGCCAGATCGACATCCGGTGCCCCAATGATAATGGTATCGCACGCCAGAATGACCGCTGCGCCAAAAGCTTCGTCGGCGACCGCATCCGATGCGGTCAGTCTGGTCCGCAGGCTGAACAACCCCGTGTCCGGATCGCGCCTGAAATCATAGGCCGCACCGGCATCAACCCGCATCATCATGCCCTCCGGCGGCAAATCGACACCCGGAGCGCCGACCACAGCCATATTGCCGGCCAGGGCCACAGCGGTGCCAAACGCATCGTCGGTGGCCGCATCCAAGGCTTCCAGCTTCTGGAGTTCGGTCCACGGATCGGTGGCATCCGTTGGATCACGCGTAAATACATATACTGCCCCGGCTGTCAGCACTCCAGTGAGATCCGCCTGGGGCGCACCAATTATGGCCGTATTGCCGAACACGGAGACGGAATACCCGAACTGATCCCCCGGGCTGGCATCTGAGGCTGTCAGTTTTTGCTGACGCGTCCAGCTGTTGTCATCAGGATCGCGTACAAATACAAAAACCGCCCCGCCGCCATCTTCAAATGGTGCGCCTACCAGAGCCGTATCGCTGTTTAGGGCCACTGAAGTGCCAAAGCGATCATCCATATCCTTATCGACTCCGGCGGTCAGTTTGTCCGTTGCACTCCATTGATCGGGCGCTGCCTGGTCCGGATCGCGACTGAAAAGAAATGCGGCACCGGCATTGGGTGTTGCATTCGGGTTGTGAAAGGGGGCCCCGATTAAGATGATGTCGGCGTCAATCGCCACAGCGGCGCCGAAGTTATCCAGGGCGTTCACATCGGCTCCAGCGGTCAATCGGACCGCTTGATCCCAGTTGCCTGTGGCCGAATCCCGGTTAAACACATAAGCGCTGCCGGCATTGGGATCGCCGCCGATATCAGCATCCGGCGCACCGATTATGGCGATGTCGGCGTCAATGGAAACAGCTGCACCAAAATTATCCATTGTGGCTCTGTCGGCGGCCGTCAGCGTGATTTCATCATCGAAAACCTGGGTATCCGGATCGCGTTCGAAAGCAGCGCTTTCCCCGGCGTTAATATCCCCCCCCGGATCGGCATCCGGAATCCCGATCAGCGCACTATCCCCGCTGAGCCCCACCGCACTGCCAAACCGATCGTTTGCGGCGGCATTGGTGGCGGTCAATATGTCGGTTTCCTGAGAGATGTCATTGTCTTCGGGCTGCAGCACAAACACAAACGCAGCACCTGCAGAAGTGGATAATCCCTGATTTCTTTTTGGTGATCCAATGATAGCGGTAACGGCGTTGAATCCCACGGCCCCGCCGAATTCGGACAATGCCGCCGGATTGCTGCCGGTTAACTCCTGCTGCTGGCGCCAGTCGCCTGAAAGCGCGTCGCGCGCAAAGAAATACGCCTTGCCGGCGGAGTTTGATGTCAATACACGCGCCAGAGCAGCACCGATCATCGCCGTTGGGCCGTCCACAAAAACAGACGTGCCAAACTGATTATCGGAGCCTGGATTGCTGGCATTTAAAATTTGTTTTTGGCTGAAAGCAGCAGATGCCGATTCGCGGGTGAAAATATAAGCTGCTCCGGCATCGTTGGCACCGGTGGTATCTGCCCGCGGCGCACCCGCCAGAACGGTGTTGGCATCCAGGGACACGGAAGATCCCAGGCGGTCATCCGCACCGGCATCAGTGGCGCTGAGCTTTTGTCGCTGATTCCAGGGGTCCGGGTTGCCGGTTTGATCGCGCGTAAACACATACAGTGCACCGGCATCAAAAGAGGCGCCCAAATTCGCCAGGGGCGCGCCCACTACGATTGTATTTCCATTTAGCGAAACAGACGCACCAAACTCGTCTTCAGCCGCCGCATCGGTGGCTGTCAGCTTTTGCTGCTGGGTCCAGAGAAAGCCCGGACCGTCTGGATCACGGGTAAATACATAGGCTGCGCCGGCGGCAGTTGCCGGGCCGACATCCTTGCGGGGGGCGCCGCCCACCAGTGTATGGCCCTCCACATACACCGAGCTGCCAAAACGATCATTAGCGGCTGCATCGGCGGCAGTCAGTTTTTGCTGCTGGGTCCAGGGATTATTTGCGATCAGTGGGTTTCGGGTAAACACGTAAACCGCACCGGTATCAAATAGAGCGCCCGTATCCACCTGGGGCGCACCGATGACCAGGGTATGGCCGTCCACATCAACCGCACTGCCGAACTGGTCCCCTGCGGCGGCATCATTGGCCGTCAATTTTTGCTGCTGGGTGAAAATCCCGGTTGACGGATCCCGCACAAATACATAAACCGCGCCGATATCAAATGAAGTGCCCGAATTTAGTCGCGGTGCGCCGACCACGATGGTATCAGCGTCTACGGCCACCGCACTGCCGAACTGGTCATCTACGGCCGCATCGGAGGCGCTTAAAGGCTGCTCAGAGCTAAACATCGGATCAATAGTCACCGGATAGACCGCACCGGTGGTATCGACGGATATGCTCAGATGATTTCCCGCTAACTGAAATCCGGCCGGCAGGATCTGATGGTTGGCATCAAAAGCCAGCAGTTGATTGTAATGTATTTGAACCCGACCGGATGGGTCTTTGAAATCAAGCCCCGTAACGGCTAATTCGGGGATCAGATCTCCGCCAAGTTTAAAATGAAGCTCGAAATTATTTTGAGTGCGCGAACCGGCCCCATTTTTCGGTTCCTGAAATGCACGCATCAGGCAAAACCCCTGTTCGATACCCACCGGCGTGTTGATGAACCATTCGCTCAGATCAGGGTCGTGAATCATCTCCACCCGCACACCGTTGATTTGTAAACTGCTGGACCGTGGGGTTTTTAAGCTACCATTGAACCCGAAATGAGTGAGCTGCATGCTGAAAGTGAATCCGTTTGCAGCCCTAAGGCGGATACCCTGCCGATCGATGCGCGCATTCAGGCGCTGCACCGGATTGCGCAGTTGGACGTCTCCGTTGCGCATCTGACTGGGGTGCCAGTAATCGGGCAACTGCTCCACCACCTGCTGCAGGATCTGCGGCATCGCCGGATTTAAAACCAGTTTGGGGGTTGCAGCGCGGGCCGTTAGAATTGAAAACAGTAAGACCGCAAAAACCGCTAATACCGCAACAGCGGCCCGCTGCCGGTTGACATTACGGGGTTGCATATCGGCAAACATAGCGCACCTCTTGTTGGTGAAAGTATCGGTGACTGCCGCATCGGACAGATCGCAAAGCATATCAAAATTTCAATTGGTTAATTGAAAAAGCGGATATGTGCGCAATTGGGACCAATTTTTAGCGGAAATGATTCCTCAGGGAATACCGGAAAAAGCGTCAACTTCTTGGATTTTCATTAAATTGACGATTGGCAAGTATCATTGAAGCCACAGTAGTGCAGAATTGTCAACTCAAAATATGCTCATAGCTATATATCTATATAGTCTGTTTATCTATATATATCGACATATTGCATATCCACGGGCGCCGTTCGGGCACGTCAGGCATTAAGAGAAGAATCCCCGATGCCGCAAAGGGCTACGGGGGCAGGATGGAGATCAGTTATTTCGAGCGCCACGCCGCTGGCGGTCATTTCGATTCAACTGCCCTGGATTGTCCTGATTCATGCGGCGCTTTTGGCGATATTTCTCTCGCAACCGGCGTTTTTTTTCCGGTGACAGATTTTGCCACCTTTTTCTTTTTTCCAGCAACCGCTTGCGTTGCTCCGGGGTCATATTTTCAAATCGGCGACGACGCTCCCGAATGCGCTGTTTCTCGGCATCACTCAAATTTTTCCAGCGTTGATATCTGTCCCGCACAGATTGGCGTTGAGTTGCATCCAATTGTTGATAACGCCGCCAGTTATTTCGAATTCTGGTCTGCTTTTCCGGTGGCAGATTTTTAAACCGCTCATATCTGGCCTTTATTCTCGCTTTTTCTTCGGGCGTTAATTGTTTCCAGTGTTTCAGACGCTGACGGTATTTGCGTTTTTGCTCGGGAGAAAGGCTTTGCCATTTTTGGCGAGCGCTTGACCGAGCTTCCGTATTCTGGGCCAAATAATAACGAACATAATCAGGCTGATCACTCATCTGACGGTGCTGCGTTATGGATGAATCCATAAGGCCTGTAAGGCGTCGCGCCGCAGATGGTTCCATTCCCGCAAGATGTGTTGGGGTCGCATTGGCCGTCGCGCTCATCAACACACCGATCAACAAGATTGCAAGTGCAAACGCCAAGATTTTGGCCCGCGGTTGTCTAACTGTCATCGTCATCTCCAATTTCGGTCATGGTTTCCAGAAGGTCTAAATCTTCTTCCAAGAAATCCAGATTTTCTAAAATTTCTATCATCTGAATGACCTCTAAATCTTCATCTGAAAGTGCTTCATCCTGGGCAAAACCGACAGATCCCTGCGATAGAAACAAAACCGCAATCCCCAAAATGATTTTTTTTAAATTCATGCAAGCGCCTTCTGCGATAAATGGTGCACTCAGGAAGCCTCGAGCCCATTCATATTCTCAATAATTTCAAAATCCGAAAAAAAATCCATGTCCTCAATAATCTCATAATCTTCTGCCAATTCAATATTGGCAACCATCTCCAGCTCCGTGTCATTGAGCGCCGCCAAAACCGCCGGCACTTGTGGTTTTTGCAGATATTGAACGATGGAAATGACACTGACCAGCAAAACAATTGCCGCAGCGGCCATAGCTGGGACCCAGCGCCGCTGCAAAAAGACGGTCTGAACATGCTGCAAGATTCTGGCATGCAATGGACTGCGGGTATCAACCGATCGCCAGAATCGGACCCTGTAATTGGGATCCGGCTCTATTGCTTTGATCGCGCCGAGCAGTTCCCAGGATTTTTCGATTGCCTGGACTTCCGCCTGACAATCGGCACAGGCCCGCAGATGCTCAGCGACCCGCTGACGGTCTGCGGCTTCAAGCTCATGGTCTAAATAAACCGGAATTAATTTTTTTGTTTCCTGACAGTTCATGTCTGCATTGCTCCAATCCTTTAAACACTCAATAAACTGAAAAGTTGCGGTAATCAAACCACAAAGCACACGAAGAACACAAAGAAAAAGATCTGGAAGCCATTTCAAAACCTCTTTAGAGCTAATTTTGCGGACTTTTGTTAAAAAGCGCTTAGCGCAGCGGAGCGTAAAATCTTGAACTGTTTGAGGGCCTT
>CAMYLV010000027.1:92026-96788 GCA_947259495.1 uncultured Desulfobacterales bacterium
AGCCCGAGTTTTCTCCGCCTCAGGCGGATTAGCGCAACAAGCTTAGCGCTTTACAAAAGCCGCAAATCGGCTGAAACGGGGTTTTGAAATGGCTTCTAAACACTTGAAAACCCTTTGTGAACTTTGTGTCTTTGTGTCAATAAAGGCGTTTTACAAATTACACTATAACCATCTGCGCCCCCTAATCCGGATCGACAGAGCCGGCCAGTTTGTTTTTAAGATTCACTTTGGCGCGACTCAAAAGCGATTTGACCGCCTTGTCCGTCACAGCCAGGGTGGCAGCAATTTCGGCATAAGAAAAATTTTCATAACGCCTTAAAATAACAGCCATCCTCTGATTTTCAGGCAAATCATTAATAGCCGACCAGACCTGATTTTCTTTTTCCTTTTGAAGAAATTCGGTGGCCGGATCGGCGCCGGGATCAGGCAGCTCTTTTCTGAGCTCACCAGCATTGGCATCAACCGGCTCATCTAGTGATACCATCTGCCACCGTTTGCGCCGCAATTCATTGAAGCATGTATTTTTGGCAATCGTATACAACCAGGTCTGAAATTTAGATTGCGCTCGGTATCGCGGTGCGCTCTTATAGACCTTCATGAAAACATCCTGGGTAAGGTCTTCCGCAAGCTGCCGGTTGCCGCTCAGGCGATAGGCAAAATTTAATATCCGCGGGTAATATTTGCGCATCAGATCATCAAACGCATTTCGATCGCCTTTTTTAGCCGCCAGCATACGTTTAACGTCCGGATCAGCTAAATATGAGGTCTGCGCTTTTTTCAGAAATCGCATAATCCTGATGAACCCTGATCAATAGCACCGGTTGGGGCAAACGAATTGGACTGCTTGAATCCAGGCATGAATTAATTAAAGTGGTTATCTGGAAAGTTCCAGTCGTTTAGGTTCGATAGTGATCTCACCACGAAGATCACGAAGATCACAAAGGCAGAATGAATAAATTGACACCACCCTCTTCGGGTCCTTCGTGCCCTTCGTGGTTGAAAAGACTAACTTGGGCTTTCTGCATAACCATATTAATCAATTATAAAACGCAAGTCTGTTCTGCGCTATATAAAAATGCACCGGAAGAACGGTGTTCCGGCGCAAGACAGCCCAAATGATGGATATCAGAATAGCCGAAAGGTTTATTTATACCGCTTTCCATATTAATATTCCGAGTCACCGATCACCCGCAGAGCGGGTGGCTTGGATTTTTCCGCCATCAGCGGAAAAACCAAAGGCACGGTAGTGCCTTAATCGGTGCGGGTGTAGCCGGGTGCAAAGCACCCGGTTAAAAACACCCAAATAGTGAATTGGGGTATAAGTGGTTGTAGAAAAAACGTTGGCATAACGGAACGTTTTTTTGACAACCACTATAAACGGGGTCGATTGGATCGCGTTACCCAATTTGCAGGATTGCTGGCCGCTATGACTTGGAAGAATCAGCTTTGGTAAGGGTATCAAGCGTTAATACGGGATGCCGCTTTTGGTCATATCGAGAGGCGACGACGCCAATTGCCAGGGTCAAAAGATGAATGGCAAAGAAAAAAAATAAAATCCCATCCTTTGTGTTCCATCCCAAAAGCAAAAAGATAATGCCGCAAAAAAATAACAACTTGGTTTTCATGATCGTTTTTCCGGTTCCAGGTTTCAAGCTCTCATTCCAAAAACATTGCTCCGCAAGGATATTTTACCGCTTTCCATAATAGTGTACCGATACACGGAAGTGGAGCATAAGTGGTTGTAGAAAAAAAAGTTTGAATATCGGAACGTTTTTTTGACAACCACTATATCGGCCACCTCGGTCAGAAACTTTAATTATTAAAATAATTTAAGTTTGGCGGCGACCGACCGATATAGGAGTATACGACCTTTACATAAATACCGAAAAATTGCGTATGGTTAAGATTGAGGACAGCATGAAAAAAGAGATTGTTTCATTTATCAAAAGTCTAAAAACCAATAAAAAGCTTGAGAAATTTGATGAGGCTTCCACCAAACAGGCGGTGGTACTCAGATTGCTTTCCTTTTTAGGTTGGGACATCTTCAATGTCGATGAAGTCTATCCGGACTATGCCGTCAATTCCCACAGTGCCTCCTATGCCCTGCGGGATAAAAATTCCAATAAACTTCTAATCGAAGTTAAACGCGTCCACGAAAAGCTGGACAATCATCAAAAACCGTTGCTGAGTTTAGCCGCACAGGAAAAGGTCGATATATCGGTCCTGACCAACGGAATTATCTGGTGGTTCTACCTGACCAAATCAGATGGGAATTCACAGGATAAATGGTTTTATTCCGCCGACATGCTAAAGCAGAATGAAGATGCGATTGCCCCGAATTTGATCGACCTGCTCGGTAAAAATAATGTCGCCAACGGTCAGGCATTAAAAGCCGCACAAGCCCTGAACCAGAACAAAAACCAGAAAATGGCCGCCGATGTGATCCCCGAGGCCTGGAATAAACTGGTTACCCAGCCCAATCTGATTCTGGTCGAATTGTTGCGGGAATCCACCGAAAAAATTTGTGGTTGTAAGGTCGAAGTAAGGCTGATTGAACGCTTTTTAGAAAAACATTTAGACACGTGGTTAATTACCAATCGTCCGGCAGTCACCGTCGGGCCGCCGCCTAAAGTAATTGAAATTCCCAATCCGGAAAAAAAGACCGTTGCCAATTATTCAGCGAAATCACCCAAAAAGTCGATCCCTAAACCAGAAAACTACGCCGA
The DNA here is from genome assembly GCA_947259495.1 of uncultured Desulfobacterales bacterium. GTDB lineage: Bacteria > Desulfobacterota > Desulfobacteria > Desulfobacterales > JAHEIW01 > JAHEIW01. Next base: position 94,753 of record CAMYLV010000027.1, read on the forward strand.
TAAAGAGATCAAATCTTTCACCTTTAACGGTAAAACAAACCCGGTTCGCTACTGGGAAGATTTGCTGACCAATCTTTGTGACTATTTTGCAGCCATCCATTCGAAAGATTTTGAAAAAGTACTCTGGATCTCAGGTGAGGATAAAACCTACTTTTCCCGCTACTCGGATCAGTTACGCATCCCTGAAAAAATTAAAGGTACCGACATTTACGTCGAAACCAAGCTGGGTCCTGACGAAATCGTAAAAACCTCCAGAAGTCTCCTAACCGAATTTGGTTATGAAGTGGGTGATTTAACCATAACCGTCCGCTAATCCCACATTTTTAATCAACCGATTTCAATTTTCGCCGGGGTCCGATTGCCGTCTGTCTCTTTTTTTTACCTGACAGTCTACTCAGACCGCTGCCGATCAAATACCCGCCCGCAGCGCCCGTCTGCAACTGCTGCATATAACCGGTTATGGGTTGGTGCGTCTTTAATCTTGACAAATTGAAATAAGAGGATGAAGTTTATACCGCTTTTCATAATAATGTTCCGACTAAAGCTTTCAGAAAATGACCAAAACATATCTTTTCTATGATCTCGAAACAACCGGGTTGAACAAGGCCTTTGACCAGGTGTTGCAGTTTGCTGCGGTTCGCACAGACAGGCAATTGAATGAAATTGAGCGCTTCACCCTAAAGGTGCAATTGCGTCCGGATGTCATTCCTTCTCCCGGGGCCGTAATCACAAACCGCATATCACTCAAAGATCAGGCAAGCGGGCTGTGCGAATATGAAGCGATTCGACAGATTCATCGGCTGATGAACCAGCGCAACACCATCAGCCTGGGATATAACTCCCTGGGGTTTGATGATGAATTTTTACGGTTTTCATTTCATCGCAATCTGCTGCCCCCGTATACGCATCAATTTCAGAACGGTTGCCGCCGAATGGACCTGCTTCCGATAACCGTCATGTTCTGGCTTTACAAACGAGAGGTCATCGCCTGGCCCCAGATTAATGCAAAACCATCATTGAAACTGGAACATATTAGCGAAGTCAATCAGCTTGCCAACGGGCCTGCCCATGAAGCAACTGTTGATGTGGCGGCAACCCTTGAGTTGGCCCGCAGATTTTTCAAAAGCCAAAAGATGTGGAACTACCTGATGGGCTATTTTGAAAAAGAGACGGATGCGCATCGAATTACCGACATACCGGCCTCCTTTCAAAGTGCGCTGGGTGATCACCGCTGGGCATTGATGGTGAGCAGCGAATACGGTCCCCAGTTGATGTATCAGGTGCCGGTGCTGTCGATCGGAAGCTCCATCCCTTATTCAAATCAGACTCTGTGGCTGCGACTTGACTTGCCAGCGCTAACAGAGACCAGGGCCGACGCCATCGATGCGTCTACCTGGATTGTGCGCAAACGATATGGCGAGCCCGGTATCCTGCTGCCGCCCAACCGGCGCTATTTGAAATTATTAAGCGCTGAGCGCAAAGCCATTGCGACTGACAATTTAAACTGGCTACAGTCCAACCCTTCAATATTTCAGCAAATTGTAAGTTATCACCGCAATTACGCCTATCCCTTTATCCCGAATCTGGATCCTGATGCGGCCCTTTATCAGATTGGCTTTTTTTCCCGCTCCGATGAAAATTTATTCAAAGAATTTCAAACAGCGCCGTTGGACGAAAAAGAAACCATCATCCATCGCCTGACAAGCCCGGATGCCCGCATTTTAGCCAATCGAGTATTCGGCAGGAATTTTCCGCAGCAGTTATCCGGAGAATCAGCCGCAGAATTCGAAGCCTATATGCGCCGGGTAAACCCGAGCAGCGAGGATCAAGCCCTGGTGGATTATAAGGGAACATCCCGGATGACACCAACTGCCGCTCTGGCAGAAATCAAGCATCTGAGAAAATCTGCCGGTTTGGATGAAGAGCAGATGGCACTGCTCGAAGATCTGCAAAACTACATTGAAAGCAACTTCTTGAAGCGCGGAGCCGGGAGGCAGCTGTCTATCGGTGACAACTTCTAGAACTGCCTTCAGATG
>CAMYLV010000028.1 GCA_947259495.1 uncultured Desulfobacterales bacterium
ATAAACTGTTCAAGTCCGCGTTTGTCGGAAACACTGACCAGAATATTCTGTACTTTGACGAAATCATCTACCCTTTCAACGACATTAATGCTCATAATGGTTACCTCTTTCCTTCATATTCTGCTAAAAAGCGGTTAAAAAAATCTTCCATGAAAGCATGACGCGCGCGCGCCCATTTGCGACCTGCTGTGGTCAGCATTCGCGCTTTAATTTTGCAGAGCTTGACCTTAAACTCCCGGTATCCGGTGTCATCGACAGAGTAAGGCCTGGTTTTTTCAGCATCAAGGTCAGGATTATGCAGCCGCGCGCCCAGCTCGCCTGCAAAAAGAAAGGCCCGGGCCACCCCAACGGCGCCGATGGCATCCAGTTTGTCGGCATCAAACAACACCCTGGCTTCGATTGTGGCCGGTTTGTGATGGTTGCGAAAGCGATGGGAGCGTATACAATGAATGATATTTTGCTGTTGTTCGTTTGAGAGCGGAAGCGAATAAACCATCGGTTCTGCCATTTGGGCACCCTTAGCAGCATGGCAAACGGCACCGTCGCAAGCATCCTGAACCGGACGCCCGATGTCGTGCAGATAGGCAGCAGCCCGTAACACATTCATGTCTGCGTTTTCAGCCGGCCCCAACATTTCGCACAGCCGAAATACCCTGAGGGTATGATCCCAGCCATGGCTTCCTGAGGCCTTGTCAAAGCACCTTCGGGCAAAAGCTTTGACCCGGGCAAGAGCCTGCTCCGCAACCTTACGGTCAGTCGGTTGACCGTCTGATCTTTTTAGGGGGTCGCTCTTAGAATTTAAACCTTTTTTGTGGGATAACATCCTAGTTTGATTCTAGTATATGACCATCGAATTCGGGACAATAAAAGTATTTGGTTACCATACCAAATAGGATTCATCATGCAAGTGATTATGGCCTCAATTTTGTAAATTATTTTACAATATAAAGCTGCATAACAAAAAAAATTGTACCCATAAGTACAAGAACATTCGTTCTCTTTTCGATTTTTGAATATGACGATTTATGTATTACCTGATTTTTGCACGGGTCGGAGGCTTCCATAGGCAAGGCACTTAAGGGCGAAGCCATAGTGAACTATTGCTCGCCCTTAATAACGCAGCATATGGGGGCCTCCGGCTCGCCCACAGGGTGAAAATAGATGAGAAATAAAAAAAGATCATGACCGTTTTTTATTAAAATGTTTTGTACGCTATTATTTTGCAAACCTGCTGTAATTAAATACTAAATAGATTCTCATCTGTTTTGATGCAAAATTCAGGTATAAACTTTTACATCAAATATGCCGATTAATATATCGAGACATCCGCCCACGGCGGCGCCTTAACATCACTGCGTTTGATATTAGAAGGTACGATACAGTGTTGCAGGAAAAAAATTACATAGCCATAAGAAATTCCCAGATTAATTACTATAAGAACGTTGGGCTGTATTATGCCGAAAACGGCTCTTTTGTTCTATATAAGCCGCCGGGTAAATTGATGACGGATTTACGCCTGGAGGAAGAAAGGCATCCACCCGAGCTTTATATCCATCAACAAGATCGAATAGTCGCAATAAAAGAGCTGCAAGCCGGTTTTAATCGGCATATTTCCCGGAGTATCAAAACAGGAAACGTAGTGGCGGTCAAATCGACCCTGTGCCATCTGGTGGAAGAAACCCTGACGGAACCCCGCAGCGGCACCCTGCAGGCGTTGCCCGAAACTGTCGATACATTGGTCAGCGGATACTCCAAAAATCCTGAAATTATAAAAACTTTTGCCTCAATTTCATTTAAAGACTACAGTACGGTTATCCATTCGGTCAATGTAATGGCCTTGACGCTGGGTTTTTGCTTCTACTCAAAAATGTCATTTTATGAAACCAAACGCCTGGGTTTAAGCGCCTTGCTGCATGATGTCGGTAAAACTGAGATCCCCGAAAAGATTCTCAGAGCTCCTCGAAAATTAACCCGCAAAGAATTCAACATCATGAAGCGCCACCCGAAACTCGGAGAATATATCATTAGGGTTAAGAGCGGCATTGACGGCGGCATTGCGCGCGGCGCCCTCGAGCACCATGAAAAGCTGGACGGCAGCGGTTACCCCCAGGGTATCCAGCACATATCGTTTGTCGGTCAATTGCTGGGTATCATCGATTGCTACGAGGCCTTAACTAACGAAGAACGGCCTTACCGCAGAGCCAAAAGTCCGCTCGACACCCTGAAACTACTGAAGACAGACGTGGAAGCCGGAAAATTTGATCGCAAAATTTTCGAAAAGTTCTGTTATAGTCTCGTCTAAAAAACTTTCTAGCGCCAAATCGCTAAAAATTTGTTAAAACAACAAACAAACCCGATTGATTCCTGCAGATACCCGATATTCGAAGCGCTCTAAGAAGCCTGTGCACGCCGCGCCGATTAATTTCACCTGCCAGACGGCGAATCGTGGTTAGGGCTTTGAACAAGGCTTATCGGGCATCGCGAAACGCACATCCATTATGAGATCCATTATTCACAGGCTAAAACCGATTTCAGCAATCATGCTGGTCATCGCTTTGGCGATCATCGCCGAGGGGTGTCGATCGTTGCCCTATTATAAACAGGCCATCAACGGTCAAATGCAGATTTTACAGAAACGACAGCCAATCTCTGATTTGATTGAAGATCCAGATACATCGCCGGGGCTGCGAGAAAAACTTTTATTTATTCAGTCTGCAAGAAATTTTGCCGAAAAAGAGCTCCTGCTTCCAGTCAACGATCATTATTTAAGCTATGTAGAGCTAAATCGCCCCTATGTTGTCTGGAATGTCTTTGCCGCCCCGGAATTGTCAATGACGCCCGCAACCTGGTGTTTTCCCATTGTGGGCTGCGTGGCCTATCGCGGCTATTTTAAGGAGGCAGGTGCCCAGCGCTTTGGCGACACTTTAGCACAAAAGGGGTATGATGTGTACATCGGCGGCGCGATTGCATACTCGACCCTCGGCTGGTTCGATGATCCGGTCTTGAGTACCTTTGCAAATCTGAGCGCACCGGATACGGCTGCGCTACTATTTCATGAACTGGCTCATGGGGTGTTATATATACCGGATGATACGGCCTTTAATGAAAGCTTTGCAACCGCGATTGAACAGGAAGGTCTCAAGCGCTGGCAAATTTCCACCAGCCAACCCCAGGGTTATGCAGAATGGAAACGCAAACAGCATCAGCGTCAAAAGTTCACTGTCCTGGTTTCAAAATACCGGGCCCAGCTACAGGATGTGTTTGAAAGCAGCCTGCCAACGAACGAGAAACGAAGCCAAAAAGCAGCCGTTTTCACCCGCATGCAGTCCGAATTTAGAGCTTTAAAATCAAAATTCCACGAGATGGCCGTCTATGATGCCTGGTTTAATCGACCGTTAAACAATGCGCAACTGATCAGTGTATCAACCTATCATGACTGGGTACCGGCATTCAGCAAGATGTTGTCTGATATCGGCGGAGATTTGGAGGTCTTTTACCAAAAATGCCGGCAACTATCGCAAAAAGAGCCCCAGGAGCGACATCGCATACTCACGGATTACCTCCAAAATGCGCATACCGCTGAACACCGCACGGAAACTGTCGAATGACGACTGAAAATTTGCAAAATTGCTGTAAATATAGTATCTGTCCGTTTGAAGATAGATTGAAAGGTTGACGGATAACGCATTTTCAACTAAACTATTTGAAGATGACAAATGCAAAATTATAAAGAATTTCAGACCATTTACAAAGAAATACATTGTTCCGCTGTATCTGATTTTTACATCTGAATCCTCAAAACGATCACTCAAAAACCTGCGCAGACATGTGGATCTGAAGAAATTCACGAGGAAACGGTCTTTTACGGATTTTATTTTTTCCCAATAACCCATACCAAAGGATTTGAAGGCGGTTTGTGATGTACAATAAGTTTTTTGGCTTTAAAGAAAAGCCCTTCAAACTGGTGCCAAATCCGGCCTATTTTTATTTAAGTAAAAGCCATGAGGAAGCGATGGCCCACTTAAATTACGCGATCTCTCAGGGGGACGGGTTCGTTGAAATTACCGGTGAGGTCGGTACGGGCAAAACCACGCTTTGCAGAACCTTTCTAGAAAGCCTGAACGGCAGTGTAGAAGCGGCCTATATCTTCAATCCCAAAATGGGCCCTAAACAGTTGCTTAGAACCATCATCGAAGAATTTGGCATCAACACCCGCAGTGACAACACAAAAGATCTGATCGACATGTTGAATGCCTTCCTGATTAAAAAGAAGGCCGACGGCAAAAAAGTCATTCTGCTGATTGACGAAGCCCAAAATTTAAATCGAAACGTATTGGAGCAGTTGCGATTGCTTTCCAACCTGGAAACCAATCGCGATAAGCTGTTACAGATTATATTGGTCGGACAACCGGAACTGTCAGAAATGCTCACTTCGCATGCACTCAGGCAGGTGGGACAAAGAATCACCCTCAGCTATCAACTCAGCCCCTTAACTTTTAATGAATGCAAAGAATATATCCAGTATCGCATCAATATCGCCGCTCAGAAATCTGTCATAAAATTTGATCGCTCGGCTTATCGTCAAATTTATAGATATTCAAAGGGCATTCCCCGCTTAATAAACATCGTTTGTGACCGATCATTGCTTACCGCATTCGTTCTGAATCAATTCAAAATTACAACCGGTGTCGCCAAAGCATCCGTGAAAGAGCTTGTCACGCGCGGACAGGCAAAAAACTACGGATTTGCAGCTGGCACCTGGGCGTTAATCGGCATTTCTTTTTTGAGCATAATGTTTCTGATCGTTGTCTTCTATCAACCCATTCGGGATAAAATCACCGCCACTTTTATAGCCCCAGTCGACGTGCAAACCAATGTCATGGCCGGCACGGAGCCGGTTAACACCGAAAGCGAAGACGTTACCCCAACAGGCGAGATCAGCGATTCAGTCAATTCGGTGACAGCCGCTCCGAAGGAAAACCGCGTTTCGAACATAAGTTTGGCCGAATACCTGATGACGATGGACGGGCGCAGCTCCCGCCAGCCGGCGTTATTGCAGGCGATGAAGCTATGGCAAACAGGCGACCAGTTTACACCTCATTTAAAAGATGTTGATGATGATCAGACCTATTTCCGTCTTTCTGCCAAACCGAACGGAATGTTCATCCATCGACTCGAGACGGATATGGCCTTTATAAAAAAATTAAACCTTCCAGCTATCCTCGAATTTTATCCACCCGGCAGTCCAAGCCCGGGGTATCTCACTTTGAGTCGTCTAGACGGCGACGAGATAACGTTAAAGGGTAAGAATGAAACGGAATGGATTGTCACCGATTTAGAGGAACTGGAATTTTACTGGTCCGGAGTTGCCTACTTGCCCTGGAAAAATTTTCATTCTATCTGGGGGACGATACCGACACAATCTTACAAAGATTCGGTCATCACGCTGAAATTGCTGTTGCAGGAAATTGGATTTGAAAATGTGGTTATCGATGAAAAATATGATGCATTTACCCAAAACGCTGTGGAGTCTATTCAAACGAAATACGGAATTCCTGTAGACGGATATGTTGGCCCACTGACCAAAATCATCCTGTATAGAGAGAAAAATTCGTTTAAGATGCCGCAGCTGTCAAAACCCAGGTAACCCCATTTTGGCTGAAAATAGGTGCGTCAACCGTTGAGTTGAATAGACTTACCCCTGCAAAAACCGAAGCGATTTGTTCATCGTGAAAACACGAAAATAAGGTTCTTTTTTTCGTGTTTTTATACTTTCAAGCTTGGGTGCGTTATAGGGATTGTCAAAAAAGCGTCCCGGCATTTATAGGGGTTGTCAAAAAACGTTGCGGTATTCAAACGTTTTTTTCTACAACCCCTTATGCCGCACTTCCGTATTCCGGAACATAATTATGGAAAACGGTACAAGCAACATTATGCTGAAAATAGGCGCTTAACCCATAAATACCGAGGAACTTAGAAGTTTGAGTACGATTTTAAAAGCGCTGAAACGAGTTGACCAAACCACACCGCCACCGGAAGATCTGCAGTCCTGGCCGCCGAGAATTGATACGAAAAAAGCGGTAAAGGGCCGTCTTTATCGGATCTGGCTATACCGTAAGGTGGTTCTGGCACTTTTAGTTGCCGTGATTGTTATCACAGCGGGATTGCTGGTCTACAGCCAAAAGCACCTGTTACTATCCAAAATAGGGTCCCAAAATCGTTCCGAAAAGCCCCCGGTTTTCCAGTCTAAAATAGAACCGCCTGCCCGCCAAGCGGATCGTCCTGTACCCCAACAGGCAATCTCTCTAAATCGCCAGAAGGCCTCATCCCGCGTAAAATCTGGGCGCGACTCGGCCAGCGCTGAACAACCGTCGGCAGAGTTGCGCCGAAGACCGTTAGGGCAGAAAAATAAACCAGCTCGGATGACGACATCGACTCCGCAAACCCGGGCCCCGGAGACAACCCCGTCAGGCAAATCCGGCATATCCCGCAAACCTGTGGCGGCTGCCAAAAGCTCTGATCAACGTAAAACCCGACCGCCCACAATTGCGCCAGCGAAAAAATCAAGGGCCGTGCGGTCTTACCAGCGCTTGGAAAATTCGAAATTAAAACTACAGGCCATTGCCTGGTCAAATGACGCTGCGCAACGGATCGCGGTCATCAACGACCGTATTGTTCGCGAAGGCGAATCGGTAGAAGGCTTTTCCATCAATCAAATCCGCCAGGAAGATGTCATCGTCAATGACGGCAGCCAGTCCTGGCAACTCGAATTCAGATTAAGATAAGCATCTCCCATAGCGGCCGCTTTTTAAAAAAGACCGGTTTGTTTGATGCGCGAACCGCTACTGCATATGCCTATGGATATTAAAAAAGTATTCAGCTCCAGCCGGTCAGTTTGCCTTTTGCTGATGATTGCAATTCTGGCGGGAATGCTTTTTGGCTTTAAGCCATTGTTATTTTTGGAATACAAGGCATATGACCTTATGTCGCGGTTAAGGCGCAGAACAACCGGCGTGCCGGTTATAATCGTCGCCATCGATGATAAGAGCCTGAATAAAGTCGGTGGTTGGCCCTGGCCACGTTCTTATATTGCGGAGGTCATCAACACCCTTTCAAAAAACAATGTCCACACCCTGGGCGTCTCCATTCTATACCGCAACCGGGAGCTGAATGATGGCCGGGTTGAAATTCAAAATCTCAGAGAAACACTTCGCAAAAATCCACCGCCCGGTAAAAAACAGACGCTTAAGAAAATCGACCGGCTTCTGGCGCAAACGCAGAGCCGGCTGGATCATGATGCCCAGTTAATTTCTGCCGTCCGCACAGCGCGCAATGTCGTCTTACCCCTTCGATTCATTCTTTCCGAATCTGGTGACGCAAATGCACCTGCGTTGTCGGACTGGCTGAAAATGAATTCGATCGAATTCAGTGCAAAACCGGCTGGGCAAAACCTGCCGGTCAAGGCGGCCACATTTTTATTCAATCCGCATCCCGGCAAGCCCTTTAGCGTATCACAGGTTCAACAACCCTACCGCGAACTGTCAAGAAAATCGGGCGCTTTAGGACACATCAACCTGATCGCCGACCCGGACAATGTGACCCGCAATGTTCCCCTGTTGATCCGCTTTCAAGACAGAGCGTTTCTTTCTTTTGCCTTGCAGGTCGCTATGAAATATTATGGTGCCCATATCCGAAACCTGCGTGAGCATTCTTTCGGTCTGCAAATTAAGCAACTGTCTGTTCCAACCTTCGGTCACCATCAAATGCTGATCGATTTCAGCGGTCAGGAAGCCAACATTCAAAAAATTTCAGCGGCTGATGTACTTGAAGGAAAAATTGAACCCGAACGATTTCGCAATAAAATTGTAATATTCGGCTTATCCGCTGATGCATTCAGCCCCCGCTATCAAATACCGGGACAGGGTCCGGCCGCCGGAATAGAAATTACCGCCTGTGCTGTCGAAAACATCATAAACCGCAAACATATTTCAAGGCCCGCATGGTTTCCGGCGCTGGAGATTTTGGTGCTTTTATATTTTGGCTTCTTTTTGCTGGTTGTCATTCCCAAGGTGCAGCCGCGAATCGGGATGCTCATCTTCGCCATTTTCTTAGCCACCTGGATGGGCGTTGCTGTGTTGTTGTTGATTACTCAGGGCCAATGGCTGCGCAGCATTACACCAACACTTTTTGCCGTTGTTGGCTTTGCGATAACCGGTCGGTTGCGAATATCGGATGAAAAAAAAGATGAAAGTGTCGAATTAAACAAGTCGCTGGGGTTATCGCTGCAAGGTCAAGGTATGCTGGATATGGCCTTTGAAAAATTTCTGAAATGCCCGCTAACCGACAAAGCGGTAAAAGCATTGCTCTATAACCTGGGCCTGGATTTCGAGCGAAAACGAATGTTTAACAAGGCGCTGGCGGTTTACAACCATATTTTAAAGGCCGGAGCATTTAAGGACATCAAGCGCAGAATAAAGCACCTGAAACAAATTGAGCATACACTGGCGTTGCCTGCCGGTCAGAAGAAAAAGGATACCAGCCTCATATGGGCCGATGCAACCACCAAACCCACGCTGGGTCGTTATGAAATTATCAAAGAATTGGGTCATGGTGCCATGGGCACTGTTTATCTGGGTAAAGATCCGAGCATCAATCGTGAGGTGGCCATCAAAACGCTCAGTTATGGCGAAGTTGAAGCCCAGCAGCTCACGGAAGTCAAAGATCAATTTTTCCGGGAAGCTGAAGCCGCCGGAAAACTCTCACACCCCAACATCGTTACGATCTATGATGTCGGCGAAGACCATGATATGGCCTACATCGCCATGGAATTACTGAAGGGTAAAGAGCTGACCCATTTTTGCCATAAAAGCAGTTTGCTGGCGGTCGATCGCGTTCTCAACGTGGGGCTTTCAGTAGCAGAAGCGCTCGCTTATGCCCACCAGCAGGGCGTTGTCCATCGGGATATCAAACCGGCCAACATTATCTTGCTGGAAAATGATCAGGTCAAGGTCGCTGATTTTGGCATCGCGCGTGTCATGAGTTCATCAACCAAGACGGAAACGGGCGTTATTTTCGGTACGCCAAACTATATGTCGCCGGAACAGGTGGCCGGTAAAAAGGTAGACGGCCGCTCGGATCTTTTTTCGCTGGGGGTTGTTTTATACGAGATGCTAAGCGCTGAAAAACCCTACAAAGGTGAAAACATTACGGCCTTAATGTATGCCATCACCCACAACAACTGCGCGCCGCTGTCGCAAGTGGCTCCCCAGACACCGAAATGCTGTGTAAAGCTGATTGATAAATTGTTGCGTACTGGAGTTAGCAAGCGTTATCAGTCCGCCGCCCAGGTCGTCAAACAAATCAATCATTGCCAGCAAGAATTAAAAACCGCTTAAAATGTTGCTGCAGGGAATGGAAAAACATGGTAAGATAATTTCAAGATGCCGTAAATATATTTGCAACTTCGCATTAATTGTCATGCATAATTCAGGCAGTAAAGCAGCATAGTGAATCGGGAGGTCGCCACCATGTTGAAAATAGAGTTAAAGTTCAAAGACAAAATTCTGAAACAGATTGAAACCGATAAAAACGAAATCACCATAGGGCGAGGCAACGGTAACGACATCCAGATTGATAACCTGGCCGTCTCAACACTGCATGCAAAAATAATCAAACTAAAAAACGATTATGAGGTCGTGGACCTCAACAGCACCAACGGCACCTTTTTAAACGACAAAGCGGTCAAAAAAGCGATTTTAGCCCCACAGGATACCCTCACTATCGGAAAACATATGCTTCAAATCAAGTCAACGGGCGCAAGCAATGCCGCTGCTGCAGATCTGGCGGACAGAACCGTAAAAGTTTCCACATCTAAATAAAATTTCACATCGATACCTATTTTGCGAGCTTGATAAGCGGCGCTGAATAGATCGGTTGGTCCGTCGGCCCGTTTGACGGCTAAGCTTTGGACGCCTTTTGATAAAGGGGGGAAATATCACGCAGGGTCGTGACCACCGCTTTGAGTGCCTTTAAAAAGGTATCAATATCATTTTCCGTGTTATCGATCCCGAATGAGAGGACCAGCGTTCCCTGGGCATCTGCATGACTGAGTCCCAGGGATAACAACACATGAGAAGCGCGCAACGAACCGGTTGCACATGCTGAGCGTGTCGATACAGCTATATTTTCGTCATCGAGCATCAACATGACGCTTTCCCCTTCAATATATTGGACTGAAATCGACAGCAGATTGGGCAAGCTATGTTCCGGATGCGTATTGACGATATATTCATCGATCGTCTTGGGTAATTCGGTTAACAGCCTGTTCTTCAGGGTTCGCAGATGCGCCAGTCGTTTGTCCATATCCCGCAGTGCAAGCTCCGCTGCTTTGCCCATCCCGATAATTCCTACAAGATTTTCGGCGCCGGCGCGCTTATTATTTTCCTGAACGCCACCATCCAGGAGGGGAAAAATTCGGGTGCCACGGCGAATATAAAGACCGCCGACGCCTGCTGGGCCATAAAAAGTGTTCGCGGCAAAACTGAGCAAATCCACCCCCAGTTTTTGGACATCCATCGGAAGCACTCCAACCGAATCCACGGCATCCGTGTGGAAGATCACCTTTTTTTCACGGGTAATTGCGCCAATCTCTTCAATAGGTTGAATGGTTCCCGTTTCGTTATTGCTGTGCATAATGGACACCAGAATCGTATCTTTGGTAATCGCATCGGCCACATCTCGGGGCTTAACGCGGCCGCTGGAGTCAACCGGTAGAGAAGTGACTACAAATCCGGCGGACTTGAGACGGCGCAAACTGCGGATGACCGCATTGTGTTCGATATTGGAGGTGACGATGTGCTTGCCCCTGTCTTCATTCGCCAAAGCCACGCCCTTGATGGCATGGTTGACAGACTCGGTCCCACCGGAGGTAAAAACAATTTCTTTGGGAGTCTTACAATTCAGCAGCTGGGCCACAGCTTTGCGCGCATTCTGCAGCACAGCGGCGGCTTCTTCACCGGATTTATGCTGACTGGCAGGGTTGTGATAATCCTTTTCGATGGCCTCAATCATCACTGTTTTGACTTCAGGCAATAAGGGCTTTGCCGATATGTGGTCCAGATTGATAACTTTCATAATGACCTACCTTACTTGATCACCGAAGATTTAATGTTCGTCTTCAAGACTGGATTGACACGCATCACAAAATGTTATGTCCGCCTGGATTTCGATATCACAATACGGACAATAACATTTTTGCCCATGCGAATGTTCGTGTTTTTCTTTGCGGATGGGTTGCGGCCGCTTCACGCCGGCTAATTTATCCTCATAGTCCTGGATGGCCAACTGCAGGGCATCTGCTCCCAGGTTGGAGCAGTGCAGCTTGTTTTTGGGCAGGCCCTCCAGAGCCGCTGCGACATCTTTATTGGTGAGTTGCTTGGCTTCCGCCAGGCTTTTGCCCCTGGCGATTTCGGTAATCATGCTGGATACGGCAATAGCAGAACCGCAGCCGAACGTCTGAAATTTGATCTCTTCGATGTGTTCATCCTTTATCTTCAGATAAATCGTCATCATATCACCGCACAGCGGATTGCCGACCTCGCCGACACCATCGGCATCTTCGATTACACCGACATTGCGCGGATTGCGGAAGTGGTCCATAACCGTTTTGTTGTACATACTAGCTTCCTCCTTTATCCGAATAAATTCATAGCTTCCGGTTGATCGGTAAGCGCAAAATATAAAAGTTAAGGAACCGTTTAAAGCCTAAATAAGACTTAGAAGTCATTTCAAAACCTCTTTGGCGCTAATTTTGCGGGCTTTTGAAATGGCTTCTAGTCAATTTTTAGTACTTTGGCACCCCGGATTTCCCCTTGTTTCAGTTCGACCAGGGCTCGATTGGCATCTTGCAATTCAAATTCCTGCACCTCCGGTTTAATCGGAATTTCTGCGGCCAGCAGCAGGAATTCTCTGACATCGGTGCGCACAACGTTGGCCACACTTTTAATTTCCTTTTCCTGCCAGAGATGCCCCGGATAATCCAGATTTAATAAGGCCTTTTTATCGCTTTCCTCCTTACGAATCGCATTAATAATCAGGCGGCCCCCCGGCTTTAAGCATTTCAGGGCCTCAACGACCGGTTTCCAGGCCGGCGTGGTATCAATAATACTGTCGAGCTTTTCAGAAGGTTCGGCGGACGTATCGCCTGCCCAGAAGGCTCCCAGCTGACGGGCGAAAGCGCGTTCTTTTTTACTTCTTGCAAAAACAAACACCTTGGTATCTGGATATTTGTGGCGTACCATTTTTAAAACCAGATGGGCAGATGCGCCGAAGCCTGTCAGCCCCAGATTCTGATCATCTTTAATCCCGCTGAGTCGCATCGAGCGATAGCCGATGGCACCGGCACATAAAAGGGGTGCCGCCTGCAAATCGGTAAAGACCTCGGGAATGTTATAGGCAAAATCCTGGTCCACGGTCGTATATTCAGCATAACCGCCTTGGGCATCCCTGCCAGTGGCCTTAAAATGCGCGCATAAGTTTTCAGCGTCGCTTCTGCAGAAATGACAGCGACCGCAGGCCGAATGGATCCAGGCAATACCGACGCGGTCACCTTTCCTGAATTTTGCGACCCTGTCTCCGCCCGCCGCCACCCGGCCGACAATTTGATGACCCAAAATTACCGGCAATTTCGGCGGGGGTGTACGGCCTTCAATTTCATCCAGTTCGGTGTGGCACACGCCACAGGCGGACACCTTTATCAAAATCTCGTTGTTCTCTGGGACCGGTTTCGGCAGATCCACAAGCGCTAGGGGGTTTTTATTATCAGCGATAGTGCTCAGCTGCTTTAACACCATTGCTTTCACGGCCCCCGCATCCTCCCTTGAAATGGTAACTATTTTATAATCTTATCCCTGTTTTTTTTCTTTTGCTTACGATCAAATCGGGTTGTATTATCTTTGGTCTAATTCTGCAATACCTATTCTTAAGGGTTACTCTGCCCTGTAAATAGTCGCCAAAACAGGCTATCCTTGCAGAAGAAATAGATTAAAAGTGAAACTAATGATGCCAGCTCCTATTGTCAAGAATGTTAAGTGTTTGATAATATTAATTTAATTTATCAGGTAAAATGTACAGCCGAAATGCAAGCACCCTGACGCTGGCATCATAAGCAGCGCTAGCGATTTTCATGGGGCGAACGCGTGAAACCGGCCGGGAGCAGTTGCGGAGGTCTTGACATCACCTGCGAAGACCCTAGCTTATATGCAGGTCGGCGGAAGGTGCGGTACGAAATAATTGAGATTGCGAATACTGTCTAAATGACGCTGCTGTTGATGGTAACCGTTTTGCTGCCGGGCACAAACCAAAAATAACCTTAGCATAAATGCATCCATAACGTATTAAAGACATTCTACCTCCCCGTTGCTTTTCAACAGTATTTAGCGGGGGGGGTTTTTTATGATTTTTTGCCTTCTATTTTAAAACATGATATGCCAGCCCTGCATTCAATTTCCCATAAACATTAAAGGTCGTAGTATCGTCAAAATATGGTAGACTAATGGAAATGTAACCCATGGCATTGGGTTACAGTAAAGCCGGTAATTTAGGACCTGACCCAGAGGATCAGGTTTTTGATATTAACATAAAACAGAATGACCCTGATGCCTAAACGCCGCAAAATATGGGCTACACTCATCGGCCTGGCAGCCGTTTTTTTGTGCGTGTTGATAATTCTTCTGGCCGTTACGCCCCAGCTGATTAAACTGGAGACCGTTAAGCAGGAAGTCAAACGTCTGTATGCCAGGGATTTAGGGGGAAAAATTGAATACCAGCGTCTCAATATGGCTTTTTTCCCGCGCCCGCACGTCGTTATATCCGACGTCAGTTTTACCATTCCCGACAAGGTCCAGGGCACAGTGGATAGGCTTAAGGTCTATCCGAAAATCCTGCCGCTGTTCACCGGTGATCTTGAAATTAGCTTTATCCATTCACGAACCCCGGATATTACCATTCAATATCCGGAAGCGTTAAAAGAGGAACAAACTGCCCGCAGGCCTTTTTCGTTGGAGACTCCCGGCGACTGGTTAAAATCGATAGTTCAATCAATACCGGAATTTAAGATCCCAGGCATTACCATAACCGTCCGAAACGGCCGGATTCGTTTTTTTAGAGGTCAGCAACGTTTTTTAGGGCTTCAGGGTGTGACCGGCAAGATAAAACATAAAGGCGCAACTATTGAATTTTCCGCTCAATGCCAGTCGAACTTCTGGGAGAACATCACCATCAAAGGCCAGTACACAGAACCGGGCTTTAAGTTTAACAGCCAGATTAAATTAAATCAGTTTCGGCCGCATGCTGTGGTTGAATATTTAGTTTCCGAATCCAGCCTGAAGTTGACAAATGCCCGGGCAAACCTGACAGTGGACTTGAAAACCGATGGCCCCGATCATCTTGAGGCAGATGTTCAAGGCTCAATACCGTATATGTATTGGCGGCGCGCGAATAAAGAGCTGAAGATAAACGACACCCGTCTGCAGGCCAATTTTCAATTCGATGAGGACAACCTATCGCTGAACCTTTTGCAGCTAGATTTAACAGACCCGCAGTTGAGCCTGGCGGGCAGGCTCGACATCGATCCCCGGCAGCCTCGCATCCAACTTGAGCTTGAAGGCCGGCGGATCAATGTGGCAACAGCTCAAAAAATCGCGCTGGCATTAACCGATAATTCCGATACCGTATCCGATATCTTTAACATATTGCATGACGGTGATATTCAGCGAATCACCCTTAAAACCCAGGCTCCGGATTGGACTCAACTGGCTGACAAAAAAAAATTGGTGATCCGGGGAAACCTCGCGGGTGGCAAAATTTCTATCCCGGTGGGCTCACTTGAGCTGGAAAATGTGCGGGGTGATGCAACCGTGGCAAACGGCATCCTGATAGGTGAAAATGTCGAAGCGCAAATGGGAAATTCGTTTGCGACAAAAGGAAAGCTGTCCATATCCCTGACGGAAGATAGCGCCCCATTTCATGTTGAAGGACTCATCCAGGCTGATCTGTCACAGCTGCCCCCTGTTTTGACCAATTTGATTAAAAATAAAAAATTCCAAAAGGAGCTGAAGTTTTTAGAAAAATTTGAGGGCAGCGCCATCGGTATGCTGGTTATTGGTGAGGATTTACGCGACATCAATGTCAAAGTCATGGCTTCTGACTTCACTGTAAATGCAGTTTATCAGCGAATCCCTTATCCGGTAATGATTAAAGGCGGCAGTTTCGTTTTAGACGGCGCGCAAATGGCATTGACAAACTGCGATGTCCGCTTTGGAAAATCCAGCTTATCCAGCCTGTCAACCCGATTTGGGTGGCAAAAGTCGCCCATTCTGGAAGCATCTTCATCATCTGGCCAGATTGATTTGGCCCAATTGCATGCATGGATAGTGCAACACCCATCATTTGAAAATGACCTGAGAAAGATTGAGGCGATCGACGGTATCGTCTCTTTGCAAAACCTCAACCTGAAGGGGCCGCCTTTGAAACCCACCCGGTGGGAGGTGAAAACCAATGGTGTGATACAAAACCTCGTGCTGAGTTCGGCGCTGCTGCCCGGTCAGTTGAAGATCGCCCGGGGACGATTTAGTTGTGAAAAGAGCCAGCTGAAAATAAACAAACTGAACGCCCAGGTGGGTCAATCTTTATTTTCAGGCCTGAGCGTCGGACTCAATTGGGGCAAAGCGGCGTCTTTGACCGCAAACGCCGGTACAAGCGTGGTTAACCTGGATGAAGTTTATGCCTGGCTGCAATCCCATCAGACCTTGAAACGACACGTCAGGGAAGTGCCCGTCTTAAATGGAACACTGGCATTTACGAATTTGAAATTTGAAGGCCCCATCAGCGCCAAATCGAATCAAAAATTGAACCTTAGCGGTGCCATTGAAAAATGGCATATCCGCTCAACGAAATTTCCGACCGATATAGAGTTAAGTGGTGGCGATTTGTTTTGGCGCCGCACGCGAGTCGACCTGCAGGCAACCAACGCCAGATTCGGCGCATCAACGATTAACCGACTATCTTTAGGCAAACAATGGGGCAAGCTTTCCTTATTTGAACTCAAGGCCGATTCCGCAGATATTAACATCGCAGAACTCTATCCCTGGCTTGTATCTTTTAAAACGCTGGACAAGATGTTCACGGGTTACGAAGCCACCCAGGGCAAATTGGCGCTCACCGCTTTAGATTTTAAAGGGCCGATTGGCGCCGGCCAGGCCTGGCGATTTCAGCTCGCCGGCGACATAATGGGCCTGGATCTGGAGTCAGATTTTTTCAAAGCGCCCGTTCGCATCAAAACAGCCGATTTTGTTGCCAAGGATATCCCCGGAGCTGCGGACGTGAACGGTCGTATCGATCTGAGCGCAGCGCAAATCGAATGGGAAGATAGTCAGATTAATCTTCAGGGCGGTGCCGTTTTTTCTGAAGATGAATTATCTCTTGATATACAGCTGACGGCCGATCGGTTGAACTGGGAACAAATTGACCAGATAACCAGCGTCGAGAAGGCGACAGCGCCCGGCGAAAAGATGGAACTACTGGGCGATTTGAAGGTTGAACTAGAAAATTTTACATATGATAGTTTTACCTGGCGCCCGGTTCACGCCGACATTTCCTTTAACAAAACCGATACCCGCATTGTCATTCGCAAGGCGGACATCTGTGACATCCAGTTCCCCGGCATTTTTACGGTTTCCGGAGATACGTTTGAGCTTAATTTTAATCCGGTTGCAAAAGATCAAGACCTGGACACAAGTATTGCCTGTCTGTTCGACAAACAGCGTTGGATGGCGGGCAGCTTTAATCTAGACGGGGTACTCATGGCCAAGACCCGACCCAGTGAATTTCCCAAATCTCTGACCGGCAATCTGGCATTCAACTCCGCTGAGGGCCGAATTTATCGCTTCGGCATGCTGGCCAAAATATTTGCATTGCTGAATGTCACCGAAATCTACAGGGGCGAAGTTCCTGATCTGAAAGGCGAAGGCTTTGCCTATAATTTGATTACGGCAAACGGCGTATTTGAAGACGGCAAGCTGATTATCACCGAGACCTTCATCGACAGCCCGTCCATGGGAATCGCCATTGAAGGGGATATCGATTTGAGCAAGAATAAGGTCGATCTTATCGTGCTGGTCGCCCCGTTTAAAACCGTCGATCGTATTGTCAAGATCATCCCTCTGGTCGGCAACATATTGGGGGGCAATCTGATTTCGATTCCATTCAGGGCAATTGGCGATTTAGGGGATCCGGATGTCATACCGCTGTCACCAACCGCGGTGGGCTCCGGCCTGCTCGGCATATTGGAAAGAACACTCAAACTGCCGATCACCATCATCCAGCCGGTTCTTCCCGGTTCAAAAGACAAACCGGGGGCAAAAGATAAAAAGCCGCCCCATCCATCGCCTTAAAAGGAATGCCGACTTCTCTTGACTTTTTCAGCTACCATACTCATGTTTATTCGCATAATGACCGCCATTCTACTTTTTTGAAACCCACGTAAAAGGAGATGAACAATGGCTTATACATGTAAAAATTGTGGAGCGCTAGCTGACGCACCGGGCCACCTGTGCAATCCGTGTGGCGATAAGGCCAAATGCAGCTTCTGTGGCGAAACCGAAACGAATCACACCCACCAGTGCAAAGACAAGCTGGCAGCAATGAAATTCGTATGCGGCGGTTGCGGACGTGTGGCAATGGAGCAGGAACATCTTTGCAAGCCGACGCCAATTGCATAGACCCAAAAAAATTAAAAGGGCGGCTGAAGCAGGTCGTCTTTTTTTTATTGTAAAATCGAAAATTCTAACCCATAGATAGACTTATCAAGGAAATGGCAGCACTTTCATGCACGCAAAACCCCCCACATTTGAACAGGGCCCCATCCGACCGCCCAATGAAGCCCGCAGCCTGCTGCTGCGTTTGACGCGTAACTGCCCCTGGAACCAGTGTCTGTTCTGCCCGGTATACAAGCGTAACAAATTTTCCCTACGAACAGTCGATGAAATCAAAGAGGATATTCTCTCTGCGAAGCAGGTGGCCGATGACATCAAAGCGCTTTCATGGAAACTGGGACACAACGGAGCTGTCAATGATGCGGTCATCAGCACCATCTTCAATCAGACCGACACCACCACCCAATACCGCAGCATTGCTGCCTGGCTGTATTACCAGACGGATGCCTGTTTTTTGCAGGATGCCGATAATCTGATCATGCCCACAAAAGATCTGGTGGCGGTTTTGCAGTTTTTAAAAGCGCAATTTCCGGAAATCAAACGCGTGACCACCTATTCCCGATCCAGAACCGTTATCCGCAAATCAGTTGATGCATTAAAGCAAATCCGCGAAGCCGGCCTGGACCGCGTTCATATCGGGCTGGAGAGCGGATATGATCCGTTGCTGAAGCTGATGAAAAAAGGCGTCACCGGGGCGCAGCATATTGAAGCCGGAAAGCGGCTAATGGCAGCCGGTGTGGAAGTATCCGAATATGTTATGCCAGGCCTGGGTGGCCAGGAAATGTGGCGCGACCATGCCATCGAAACCGCCAAGGTGCTCAATCAAATCAATCCTCATTTTATCCGGCTTCGCAGCCTCCGGGTGCCGGACCACGTACCGCTGCACAAACGGCTGGAAGATGGAAGCTTTACGATGCAAACCGATGATAAGTTGGCCGAAGAAATTGGGCTATTCATCCAAACCCTCGACGGCATTACCAGTACCGTAACCAGTGATCATATCATGAATCTGCTGGAAGAGGCCAGTGGCACTCTGCCGGATGATAAGGAAAAAATATTGGCTGTCATTCAATCCTACCAGGATCTATCGGAAAGCGACCGACTGATTTATCGCGCCGGCCGCCGCGGCGGTGCCTATCGCTCAACCGATGACTTAAAGCGCGATCCGGCAACCTATCAAAAAATCAAAAACCTGATTCAAACGGTTGAGCAAGACGAAGGCCCGCAGGGCGTTGAAAAAATGATTTCTGAAATGGGCGACCGCTATATCTGACAGGGTATAAATTTCCAAAATTTAGTGCCAAATAGATACCGAACTGTGGAGGCAGGTATTTTTCTTTAATGGGTCGCTGATGATTCATCCCGCTTTAGACGATGGTTCGGCAGAACAACTCGCCGACCTGTTATCTAACTGACAGCGAATCCTTATTTCTGGAGAGCTTAAAGGTGGACTCAATTCGCATTCTGGGAACCGGCTCGCATGTCCCGCCGAAACGGCTGACGAATCTTGATCTGGGAAAAATAGGGCTGGATACCACCGATGAATGGATCCGCAAGCGCACCGGTGTGGGGGAAAGAAGAATAGCAGACTCGGATGTCACGGCAGCCGATCTGGGGTGCGCGGCCTCACAGAAAGCCCTGGAAGCCGCCGGCCTGACTGCCAAAGACATCGACTTAATTATCATGGCCACGATTACGCCGGATACATGCTGTCCGTCGGCTGCAAACTGGCTGCAAGCCAAACTGGACGCCCCCCAGGCGGTGACCTTTGATGTTACAGCAGCCTGTTCCGGCTTTATTTTCGGCTTAAATATTGCCGAACAATACCTGAAAAACAAAACCTACCAAAGGGTCCTGGTGGTAGCCTCTGAAATCATGACCCGAACCCTCAATTGGAAAGATCGATCGACCTGCATTCTGTGGGGCGACGGCTCCGGCGCAGCCATACTGAGCCTGGGAGCGGACGGTCCCCAGATTCTTTCCACCCACATACACACCGATGGTGCCAGCGGTCAGAATCTACTGCTGCCCGGCGGCGGTTCAAAAACCACGCCGATTTCTCATGAAAGTGTCGATCAGGGCCTGCACACCCTCAACATGATCGAAGCCAGTTTGAGCTTTCGCGTGGCCGTGCGGCATTTTATCGGCGCCATAAATGAAGCCCTTGAATTCAACAACTTAAATGTTGATGACGTCAACTGGTTTATTCCCCATCAAGCCAATAACCGCATGTTTCAAAATATTGCCAAATCGTTAAAGATCCCCTTTGAACGCTTTTATCTGACATTGCAAAAATATGGCAATATCTCTTCGGCCTCCTGTGCGATTTCCCTGGATGAAGCTATCCGCGACGGCAGCATCCAGGCTGACGATTTAATTTGTTTGCCGGTTTTCGGCGGCGGGTTGACCTGGGGCAGTGCGCTGATCCGGTGGTAGTTTTTTGGTCATGTGCGTTTCCAAAGTCGGTTGATCACCTCACGGATTTCTTTGATGCGAAAAACATAGCCGGCCAACAGCATGAGGGCGGCAAAAACAATGCCGGTTATCAGCACAATCCGTAAACTGCCGCCAAATGTTGCGGTAGCCATTTCGCTGAAGACCGTTAATTTAAATCCGACCAAAACAAGCCCCAGTATGGCACTCACAAAAATGATCTTCAGGTAAGCTCGATACACATCTTTGCTTCCGGTGTTTTGAGTGCGTTTGTTCCAAAAAACATATAAAATAAACACCTGAAAAATGGCCGACAGCGACGCTGCCAGCGCAACACCCCGGGTACCGAGCACCTTTAGACCCACCAGATACAGCGGAACACTCAAGCCGACCGCCAGGGTTCCATAAATTGCCGGAAAAAGTGTGTCCTGCATGGCATAATACGCTCTGGGCACAATGGTATTCGCTGCAAATGCGAAAGCGCCCACTAAAAAAAAGATGAGAACTAAAGATGCCTCGCCGGTGGCGGTGGCATCAAATTTACCCCGCTGAAAAAGCATTAAAATTATCTCATGCCGCAGCACCATCAACAGCATCGATAAAGGAATGACCAGAGACAGATAGCGTAACGAGTCATTCAGCAATCGGTTCAGCGCTTCCAATTTATTCTCGGCAACCAAGCGGGCCATAAATGGATAGGATGCAACACCAACGGCCTGACCAAAAAATGCAACCAAAAGGAGCATGGTCCGCAAACTGTATTCCAAATCTGCGATGCTGCCCGGGGGCAGGTAGCTGCCAAAAAATTTCATGAAAATTTCCATGGAAAAAAACAGGGTCAGTCCGAGCATCAACGGCAGGGTAAGCTTGATGTATTTCTTCAAATCCGGATGGCTGATATCAAAAATGGGGGCGTATCGCAAACCCACCATTTTAGCCCCCCAGAACTGAAGCGCAAAATTGCCGACAAACGCACCTGCCAGCACGCCCCAGGAAAAACCTTCCATCCCAATTTGAGGCCCCAGCAGAAGACCACCGGAAATAATGCCCAGGTTATAGATTACCGGCGCCAGCGCTGGTATTAAAAACTTCTCTTTGGCGAATTGAACGGCCATAAAAAGACCGCCGCCGAAGAAAAAAAATTGTGCGGGCAAAATAATCCGGGTCATTCTGATAACTTCCAGCCGAAAGCTCGGTTCCGTTCGTCCGCGAGCAATCAGGGCGACGATGTCCGGTGCAAAAAGGACCCCGATCACAATCAATAAAAGCAGAAGGATTCCAAAGCTGCTGAAAATAATCGAAAAAACTTTCCAGCCCTCAGCTTCCCGATTTGCTGCAATGTAACGGGAAAAAATCGGAATAAAGGTAATCGAAAGAAAGCCGCTGGCCACAATGTGATTTAATATTTCAGGAATGACAAATGCCACCTGATAGGCATCGACTTCAGCGCTGCGGCCGCCGATATAGGCGATAACCATCAGCCTGAAAAACCCGGCCAGACGGCTTAAAAAAACAGAGGCCATCATGATAAGCGCGGCAATTCCGAATTTTTTATAGATTGCAGGTGACATCCCGATCGCCATTTTGACATGTACCACTATAGATCTTACCGCAGAGGTTCAGATGGCTTTATCAGAAAGCATCACAGAAGGCAAAACATCATCTGTCCCTGTTGCGCTCGATGTCAATTTCGTCAAGGCGGCCTGATGAAAATTAAGGGCTTGCTTTTCAGGACATTTGACCCAATATTTTTAGCAGCGCCAAGACCGGGCACAAAGATCGGCCGGCTTTTCGGTTTGATCGCTGCAGAAAAGGCCAATTCTTGACAGGTTCTGGTAGATCTTTTAAGATTAAAATCGTCATGACTAAAAGGGAAATTTTATCACAGAAAATAACGGCACTTTTCGTCTACGGACGACCGCCGCTGGTGTTTGCCGGGTTGATCTGCGCCATTGCTGTCATGTGGACGCAAAACCCGATCATGTATACGATCGGCGTGCTGTTTTTGTTTATTTCAATGAGCTTTGATCTGGTTGATGGCTGGTTTGCTGCGCGTTTTGAGCTACACCCGAACTTGGCGCAACTGGCCGACCGCCTGATGGACAAACTGGTCTACTCGATCATCTTTCCGCTGCTGGCGGTCGGTGTCATGTGGCGCGTTCACTTCAGTTCGCCGGATCCCACCCGTGGAGAAATGCTGCATGCTATTCTGGTGCTGTTTCTGGCAGTAACCGTTCTGGTGCGGGACAATTTTGCGCACTTTATGCGTGGATTCGCCGTCCGCTATGACCAGGAACTTGAATACAAAGAGTTTACCCGCTTGCGAACGGTTGTTGCCGCACCGGTGGGCGCTCTGCTTTATGCCTACGCGTTTTACGTGCCCGAAGGGCCGCCTTCAAAAATATATTTCTGGATATCGGGTTTGGGAAACCTGCCACTGCGGGGGCTGTTTTTTATTGAAATCATCTTTTTGATCATTAATTTCAGCTCTATTGCCGGCTATGTTCGAAAGTATGGCCGGTTGTGTCTGGACGAACTGTGTCTGGGAAATGAGCAAATGCGGCGGCGTATCCTGGCCTTCTTTCCCAATGTTTTGACCCTGATGAATGCCATGATGGGGCTGCTGGCGGTATTTTTTGCGTATCAGTCGCGCATCCGGGAAGCATCTCTGTTCTTGGTCGGTGCGGCCCTGTTTGACAAACTCGACGGCGCAGTTGCGCGCAAGCTGGGTTTGACAGAACAGTTAGATGATGAAATACCGCCAGAGACCATCAGTTTCGGAAGTCTGCTCGACGACATCTCTGATGCGGTCAGCTTTTGTATCGCACCGGCCTGGATTTTTTACGTAACACTGTCTGGCCATTCGGATCCGGTCATTCAAAAATTGC
The DNA here is from genome assembly GCA_947259495.1 of uncultured Desulfobacterales bacterium. Lineage (GTDB taxonomy): Bacteria > Desulfobacterota > Desulfobacteria > Desulfobacterales > JAHEIW01 > JAHEIW01. The sequence continues at coordinate 23,093 of CAMYLV010000028.1, forward strand.
CGATAGGCGGGATTGCCTGGCTGTACGCATTGCTGGGAATTGGCCGCCTGATTTATTTCACCCTAGATAAAGCACCGATACCCGGATTTTTCAAAGGCATGCCGACACCAGCAGCCGCTTTGCTGGTGATGTCGGGATTGATCATTTTTGGTCAGGCGATAAATGATGGCTCCGACTGGATCCGCTTCTGGGGTATTTTTAGCTTTGGATTGGTAATTGTCGCCGCCATACTGATGAATGCGTATCCGGTCCGCTATCTGCATCTGGGTCGTTTCATGAGCCGGCACCCCTGGTTCGCACGCGGCACGCTGATTGTCATTTGCTCTGTTTTTACACCCTATTATGGTCAAGCCAGTCTGATTTATATGCTGCTTTACACCCTTTCACCCATCGTCACCTGGCGCATTGATCCGAATATCGCTGCCCAAGAAACCCGGACCAAACCCGCTTTACCGTAATGTCGTGTCCCGGAAATAATTTTCGATCTTTGCCTAAATTGAATGAGGCGTCGCCCAAGTGGCGTGCGTGATGCAATTTGGATGCTCATGGAACGATGACGTCTTTCGTTTCAAAATCAAAAAAGTATCCATCACGCTGCACCACAATCGGTTCCGGCACAGCCCAGCTGCCCCCCAAAGCGCGATGCAGATTGACACGGTTGGTTAAAATGCTCAAATCCACCTGGGCCAAATTGTCTTCAGCTGTAAAGCGCGTTTGCTGGGCGTCGAGCACATCCAAATATTCTGTCAATCCTTTAATATAGCGGTTTTGAGCCACCCGCTGGGTAGCGCGGGCCTCCTCTAAAAAAACCACCTCGCGCTGTCGGCGCTCAAGCTGTTTTTTGCGGGTCAGCAAAGCACCTTCCACTTCGGCAAAGGCATTTAAAACGGTGTTGGCATAATCCGAAACCGCTTGCTGGTATTGGGCTTCAACGCCCCGCTGGCGGGCTTTCAGGCGGTCGGCATCCACCAGGGGTTGCACGACGCCCCTGCCAAAATTCCAGATAACACTATCGCTTTTAAAAAGCCGGTCTTTACCGTCTGCATTCCAGCCATATGTGCCGGTTAGGGTAATTTGCGGAAAGCGGGCAGCTTTCGCCGAACCGATTTGCTGGTTTAAGGCCTGCAGCCGCAACTCTGCTGCACGAATATCCGGTCGTTTGCGCAGCAGGGTGGACGCCAGACCGGTCGGTACCGGTTTCTGCTGCCGGTAGTAATCTTGAGGCTGGGGTCGAGCAGGCCGAGTTTCCGGATAACGGCCCAGCAAAATCGCAAGCTGCTGCTGGGTGATTCCCAATAGCTGCTGCAATTCGGGAACACGGGTTTGGGCCCCGGCCAGGATTCGCCGTGCCTGTCGAACATCCAACGCAGACGTCAGGCCCCGGCGGTAACGGGTTTCGACAAACTGCAAACTGCGGCTGAACGCCGCTATGCTCTCAGTGGCAATTTGCAGTCGTCGTTCAAAGGCTTCAATCTGCAAATACAGGTTGGCGGTTTCAGCGACCAGGGTCTGGGCAACCGTCCGGCGGTTTTCTTCGTCAACCAGGATATCATTCCAGGCCGCTTTGGAGGCTTTGGCCAGCCGGCTCCACAGATCGATTTCGAAGAGCGCCAGGAAACTCACCTGGTGGGTGGTAATCGTCTGACCGCGTCCGACGTTGACGCCGCCGAAGCGACGTTGATCCCAGTCATAATCAAAATTTACCTGGGGCCAGCGGTCGGCACTGACCTGCACGTACTGAGCCCGGGCTTCCAGAATCCGGGCAGCGGCCTGTTCCAGATCCCAGTTACGCAACAGTACCTCCTCAACCAGCCGGTTGAGTTCAGGATCATTGAAATCCTGCCACCAGCGATCGGTAATCACCGCATCGGCGGTTGGTTGCATCGAATCGCTCTGATAAAATTCCGGGATGTCGATATCGACATCGGGGCGCTGATAATTCGGGCCCAAATTAATACATCCGATCAGCCCTGTAAGCATAATGCCAACCGTGCTGATCAGAAGATATCGCTGCATCATGGCTCTGTCTCCTTTGGCTTGGTATCCAATTCATTGAAATTATTTAATTATCAACATCATAAGGGTTGTATAAAACCTCTTTTTTAAAGTCAAGCCCGACATTGGGTTTGCCCTTGAACAGATGGCCCGCTAAAGCCCAATCTGTTATCTATCTTATTGAAATAAATAGAACTTTATAAAATGATCGTTTCTGATGGCCAGACGGTATCAACCGAAGGCATCAGAAGCTGTCAAACCAATATGTTTCACAGATTCGTCAAATTTTATCGTCACAGAACATAAGCCTTGCAAGTCGATTGAAATTAAAGTAATAAAAAAAACACGTCAGGGCTCCGCCCCGAGAGGCAACAGTTAGGCCTCGAAAATGCGGGCAGCCGCTTAGAAAGCCCTTCCGGAAATCCCGGCCTTTTGATTTTGGCGCTAACGCCAAGAGACCGGGCATTGTTTTTTACCAGCCTTCGGGTGACCGGATATTTGGACGATGAATTCCATCATCAGGTTACAGGCCTGCTTGGGCATGAACCGAATATTGGGCCACAACAATCCTTCCCAATGGAAAACTGTTAGGATACCGGCTCATCATTACAGGAATAAATTAAATCGACTGGAAGTTGAAACTTAATCGATGGTTGCAGCATTAAAATCTTTGGGAATCTGTCTGGGGGCATCAACCGTATCGATCGCCCAGTTAAAACAGGCGTCGGTCCCTTTCGGGAGCAAGGATGCACCGCAGCGCCCCAAACCGATGTTGATCGAATCCGCCCTTTATCCCCACGAAGGTGATCCCAAACGTACGCTGCTAAAAGCCTTTGAACAGCTGGATTTGAGCTCATTTGACCGAATCGCTGCCACCGGTCGCAAATTTCGCAAATTTGTAAATCTGACATCTATATCCGAGCCCGAAGCCGTCGAATATGCGTATCAATTCGTTAAACCACCGGATGTTAACTGCCCGGCGGTAATTTCCGCCGGCGGCGAGACTTTTATGGTCTATGTTTTGGATCGCTCCGGGCGCATTGCCAACGTCATCACCGGTAACAAATGTGCCTCCGGCACCGGCGAATTCTTTTTGCAGCAACTCCGGCGCATGGATGTTTCACTGGATGAAGCCGCTCAGTGGGCGTCCATTGAATCACCGCACCATGTTTCAGGTCGCTGTTCGGTATTCTGCAAATCGGATTGCACCCATGCCACCAATAAAGGCATTCCAAAATCCCAGGTTACCGCCGGATTATGTAAAATGATGGCCAGCAAGATTCTGGAGCTTTTAAAAAAGGTGGAGCGGCGCAATTTATTGCTCACCGGCGGCACCGCCAGCAACCGCATGATGGTCGATTACCTGAAACAGGATATCCCGGGACTGATCGTGCCGGATGAAGCCTCTTATTTTGAAGCCCTGGGAGCCGCACTATGGGCGCTGGAGCATGAAACCGCAGCGTTGCAGGGCGTGGCAAAGTTGTTCCATTCAGAAGTCAACTCATTCGACACGTTGCCGCCGCTGAATGATTTCGCCGCTGAGGTCGAATTTAAAACCATTGAAAAAGGAGACGTCAACCCCGGAGACACCTGCATATTAGGCCTGGACGTCGGTTCCACCACAACCAAAGCGGTGCTATTGCGTAATTCAGATGATGCCATGTTGGCCTCGGTTTACCTGCGCACCAATGGTGACCCGGTCGGTGCTTCCCGGCTCTGCTATCAATCCATTTTAGAGCAAATCCAGACCCGGATGGACCCGGCGCAACTATCGATTATCGGCCTCGGTGTCTGCGGCTCCGGCCGCCAGATTGCCGGTTTACACGCCCTTACCGATGGCGTCATCAACGAAATCATCGCCCATGCAACGGCGGCCGTGTACTTCGACCCCAAAGTGGACACCATTTTTGAAATCGGCGGTCAGGACGCCAAGTACACCTACATCACCAATAGCGTGCCGTCCGATTATGCGATGAACGAAGCCTGTTCGGCCGGCACCGGTTCATTTTTGGAGGAATCGGCCTATGAAACCCTTGGGGTTGAAATGGAAAAAATCGCCGGTGTGGCCCTGAAAGGAATGCATCCGCCAAATTTTAACGACCAGTGCGCCGCGTTTATTGCCTCCGATATAAAAAACGCCATTCATGAAGGGGTGCGACACGAAGACATTGTTGCCGGGCTAGTCTACTCCATCTGTATGAATTATTCAAACCGGGTCAAGGGCAATCGGCCGGTGGGTGAAAAAGTGTTTATGCAGGGCGGCGTCTGTTACAACACAGCTGTTCCGCTGGCTATGGCCTCCCTGATTGGCAAACCCATCGTGGTTCCCCCGGAACCCGGACTCATGGGGGCATATGGTGTTGCGCTGGCCGTCAAAAATCGAATTGATACCGGACTGATGTCCGCTGCCCAATTTGATCTGGCAACGCTGGCGAACCGCGAGGTCACCTACGAAAAACCATTTGTCTGCAAAGGCGGCAAAGAAAAATGCGACCGCCGCTGTGAAATTGCCATGATTCAGGTCGAGGGCAAAAAATATCCTTTTGGCGGGGCCTGCAATCGCTATTATAACCTGCGCCACAACGTGAAATATGATGTCGCCAAACTGGATCTGGTTCAAATTCGCCAGCAGCTTATATTTGAAAAATACGGCGCGCGCACGCCGGCCGATTTGGGCCGCAAACAACGGGGGACCATCGGTTTTAACCGCAGCTTTTTGATCAATAGCTACTATCCACTGTATTCTAATTTTTTCGCTGAGCTGGGCTATGCAGTTATTTTACCACCGGAGCCTTCCCAGGAAGGCATTGACCAGCGCAACGCGCCTTTTTGCTATCCGGTTGAGCTGGCCCACGGATTTTTCTATTCACTTATTGAAACCCGACCGCCACCCGATTTTATTTTTCTGCCGCATTTCAAAGCCGTACCCGATGAAAAAAACGGCACGCGAGATTCTCAATCTCAGGTGTGTCCCCTGGTTCAGGGGGAAACGTTTTATCTGCAAACCACCTTCCGCAAAAAATTGGGGCTGCTTGCCAAAACGGGCACAAAGCTGTTAACCCCCCTGATCGATCTTTCCGAAGGCATCGCAGAAGCCAGGAAACCCTTGCTAACGTCTGCCCTGCAAATGGGCATCAAACGCAAAAAGGCCAAAGCTGCCTTTGAGGCCGCCTTGCAAAAACAAATGGATTGTATGGCGGAGATGCAGGCCATCGGTCAAAGGGCCCTGACCGAACTGGAAGCGGATCCGCAAAAATTCGCGGTGGTTATTTTCTCCCGTCCTTATAATGGTTACGCGGACGAGGCCCATATGGGCATCCCTCACAAATTCGCATCCAGAGGTATTCTGGTGATACCGCTGGATTTTCTCAAATTCAGCGCAGAGCGTTCCAAGCGTCATATGTACTGGGGCATGGGGAAACTAATGATGAAGGCGGGTCGGCTGGTCAAAGGCCACCCCCAACTGTTCGGCACCTATATCACCAATTTTTCCTGCGGACCGGATTCATTTGTGGTCGGATATTTCAGAGAAATTATGGGCCGCAAACCATCACTGACCCTGGAACTCGACAGCCACACGGCCGACGCAGGGCTGGAAACCCGCGTCGAAGCATTTTTGGATATCGTGCAGGCCTACCGGCAGCTGGTTGCCCAGAAAAAAATCAGCCAGCCGCAGCAAATATTTCAACCGGCCAAAATCACCTATCAAAACGGAATGGCCAAAGTGCTGACCTCTTCGGGTGAAGCTCTGCCGATGACCGATCCGCGTGTTACGGTACTGCTGCCGTCCATGGGCAAATTGCTCTCCGAAGCATTTGCTGCCGCGGTCAGAGGTTCGGGGTTTAATGCCAAAGCCCATCCGCCCGCCGATGAAGCCGTGTTGAAACTGGGTCGTGCCAACACCTCCTGCAAAGAATGCCTGCCCCTGATTCTGACCACCGGAACGTTGCTCAGTTATGTCAATAACGGTAAGCGCGACGACGAGGTTCTGGTTTATTTCTTTGCCACCGGCTCAGGACCCTGCCGCTTCGGGCAATATTATATTTTTATGGAGGATCTCATCAAACGGCTTCAAATCCCGGATGTGGCTTTGTTTACGCTTTCTGCCGAAAACTCCTACATCGGAATGGATAAAGATTTTGACACCCGGGCCTGGTGGGCAGTTGTTGTTGCCGACGTCATGGAAGATATTCGATCGATGATTCTGGCCAATGCCGTTGACCCACAAAACGCATTGGAGATATTTGCGGCGGTGTGGCCGCCAATTTTAACCGCGCTGGAAACCGGAGCATTTTCCGGGCTTGAACGGCAATTGATACGCACTGCAAGGCATCTGGGCCACATTCCCATGAAGCGACCGCTAGAAACGGTCCCGACAATCACCCTCTCTGGAGAAATATTTGTGCGCCGGGATGCGCTTTCGCGTCAATATATCACCGAACGTCTGGCTGAAAAAGGGTTTGCCACCACTTGTTCACCGGTTGCAGAGTGGGTTTTATATTGCAACTACATGGTCGATCAAGGGCTGCAATGCTCCGAATCCATGAAGATGATGGAAAAGCTAAAATTTAAGATCCGTAGCAAATTTCAGGCCCGTTATGAAAAACGAATCAAATCGATTCTTTCCGAATCGGGTATAGTGCACGCCGAGCCTCTCGATATCGACACCTTCATCAATAATTCCTCGGCCTACATATCCAAAAACCTTCCGGGTGAAGCGGTACTGACTGTCGGCGGCTCTTTGACCGAGATCGTTTCCCAATCCTGCGGCGTCATCGCCATCGGCCCGTTTGGGTGCATGCCCAACCGGTTGTCGGAATCCATTTTAAACGAAGCCATGACCGCTAAAGAAAAGCTGGCAACAGAGCCGGCAAACCAGCAACTGAAAGCCGTTCTGACCGACATCGAGCAACTTCCGTTTCTGGCAATTGAAAGCGATGGCTCCCCTTTTCCGCAACTCATTGATGCGAAGCTGGAAACGTTTTGTTTACGGGCCGAAAGGTTGCACCAGCGCATCATGAAATACCCGAAACAGTCCGGTCCGCATTAAGGTATCACCTGAATTTTGCACGCATCCTCCAGAGGCGGACAAGTCGGAGGCTTTCATATAAAGCAAGGATAGGAACCTATGCGCCCGGCCTATATTGGGGTGGTGGCCCAGGTGACAGTCGCCCTGTGGCTGACCGTAAATCCTGTTGCACCCGGGAGATGTGAATCGATGTCGCCGGTAATCCCGAGTCAGAAGATTCAGTTGCCTGAACCGCGTTCCGATGGAGACATCTCGGTCGAACAGGCGCTGCAGGCAAGACGATCGGTGCGCTCTTATAAAAATGACCCCCTGGACCTTGCCGAGATTTCCCAGATCGTATGGTCCGCCCAGGGTATTACCCGTCCGCGTGGATTCCGAACGGCACCTTCTGCCGGAGCCCTTTACCCGCTAAAACTCTATGTCATAGCCGGTCGAATCAAAGACCTCCCCTCGGCTATTTATAAATACAGCCCCGGCAAGCATGCACTGATCAAAATCATCTCCGGCGACAAGCGGTCCGAGCTCAGCCGTGCCGCCCTGCGCCAAGGGGCCATCAGAAAAGCACCCGCGGTTTTGTTGTTTTGCGCAGTGTATGAACGGACGACCGCCAAATACGGTCAGCGCGGTATCCGCTATGTTCACATGGAGGTGGGCCATGCGGCTCAAAACGTGTGTTTGCAGGCGATTGCCTTAGGGCTCCAGACAGCGGTAATCGGAGCCTTTCGGGATGACGCGGTCAAAGAGATCGCTCATCTGCCCGCAGATGAGCAGCCCCTGTATTTTGTGCCGGTCGGGCGGTAGCTCATACCATGGCCTTAAAGTCAGCGAATTTTAATGCTTTTGAAGGAGATAGCATATTCATTTAAAATTTTGGTTTCAGGTTCCTGAAAACTGACACCCGACTCCTGCTGGTGCCGCAAACGGAGACGCTGTTATGAAAGTGAATAGAAAGGCCATCTGGGGCTGGGCCCTTTATGACTGGGCAAATTCTGCGTTTGCCACCACCGTGATGGCCGGATTTTTTCCGCTTTTCTTTAAAGGGTTCTGGAGCGCCGGCGCGGATGTTAACGTCAGTACCGCCCAGCTGGGATTGGGAAATTCAGTGGCCGGTCTAATGGTGGCCTTGATGGCCCCTATTCTGGGCGCGATTGCCGATAAAGGATCGACCAAGAAGAAATTTCTGGTTTTTTTCGCCTATCTGGGTGTTCTGATGACGGCGGCGTTGTTCCTGGTTCAAGAGGGGCAGTGGGTCTGGGCCATATTTGTCTATGCGATGGGCATCATCGGGTTTTCCGGTGCCAATGTCTTTTATGATTCCCTGTTGCCCGGTATCGTCGGCGAGGAAAAAATCGACTACGTCTCCGGTCTGGGCTTTTCCATGGGTTATCTCGGCGGCGGCTTGCTGTTTCTCGTCAATGTGCTCATGACGATGATGCCTCAAAAATTCGGATTGCCCGACGATGCAACCGCCGTTCGGGTATCATTTCTGTCCGTTGCCCTGTGGTGGGGCCTGTTTACTTTTTTTACCATATTCTGGGTACCGGAACAAAAAGGCGCCTCGGCAGATAACAACGGTGAAAGTATTGTCGCCGCCGGTTTCCGGCAATTCGCCGGAACATTCAACAAAATTCGTCACCTCAAAGTCGTTTTTCTCTTTCTGCTGGCATATTGGTTTTACATCGACGGGGTCGACACCATTATCCGAATGGCGGTAGATTACGGCCTTTCTCTCGGATTTGAACCAACCGATTTAATCGTCGCGCTTTTAATCGTTCAATTTGTCGGATTCCCTGCGGCCCTGATCTTCGGCAAATTGGGAGAGCGCTGGGGGGTTCGCAAATCGATCTATCTCGCTATTGCCATTTACATGGGGATCACCGTATGGGGTACGATGATGACAGATAAAATGGAGTTCTACATTTTGGCTGTGGTCATCGGACTGGTGCAGGGCGGTATTCAGGCCCTCAGCCGTTCCTATTATTCCCGCCTGATTCCCAAAAATAAAGCGGCCGAATATTACGGGTTTTATAACATGCTGGGCAAGTTCGCCGTCATATTGGGACCGGTTTTGATGGGACTTGTCGGACTGATCGCCAAACGCATCCTGATGCCGCCGGCACCCACGCCCGAGCAGGTGATCGCCGTTGGCCAGCTGGCATCCCGCTGGGGTATTGGTTCCATTTTAATTCTCTTTATTGTCGGGGGAATTCTATTTTATTTTGTAGACGAAGAAAAAGGCAGGGAACAGGCTGCATTGCTGGAAGCGGATTAATCTCATTTAACATTTATTTAAGATTCGTTTCTGAATATGTCTCTTCGTTCTATGGGGTAACATCCTCGATGATTCAGGCTAGTTCTACGCTCAGATTCTCTTCTTTGTATTGTTCCACTTCTGCGATCAAATCCTTTTCTACGGTCAATACCCGATCTTTTTTCCGGGATATAAGCGGTGTATTCAAATTTTCGCCTGTCAATTCCGATACGGGTTCCACCATTATCGGTCATATTTAGCTCCTCGTTCACATTATGTACAGAGCGGGCCTCTGTTGCCCATATATAGTGGTTGTCAAAAAAACGTTCCGTCTTTAATCGCAATAGAGAGGCTCAGTAACACAACGAAAATCATCTGTCTATAAATACTTTTATAAAGAAATATAGTTAGTGCAATGCAAAATAGAAATTACGTGGACTTAGCGAGCTAAAAAGGCATCCGAAGACGAAAACGAGTAGCATTTATAAAATGGTTCTTGTCATCGAGAACCGCAAGCCACCTGAAAGCTACCGATTTTCAAGCAACTGGTTCACGACTTTCTGAAGTTCCACAGCGTTATCGGAAAAAATCCACTCCACTCCCCTATTCAGTTCACGAAACAAACAATTCTTAGAGTTCACATAACCGGTCGCCAAATTCTGCATGAATGCTTTATGCCTTTTTAGGCGTGACCGGGTTAGCAGAACGTAATGACCGGCAAATCCGCTGTAGTTTTGTTCTATTGCCAATTTGCTGAGTTGGAAGAAGTTAAAATGGGCAACCGGCAGAAATGCGGTTCTGGGGACACATTCGATTACGTTAAACATCCGCGGCGTCATCGTGAGGAGGTGATAATCCTGCACCGGCTGCAAAGGGGAAAACAGTTTTTCTAAAATCCGGTTCTGACGAGCCGGATCCGGATACACCTCTGCCTTGATCTCAATCATCAGATGAATCGTTTTGCCATATCTGGAGATCAGTTCGGCCAGCATGGGGACCACAGGGCATTCGGATTTTAGTTCTGCCAGGGTGGCCTGGTGAATGTCTAAATCGGCACCGAACACCCTGCGCAGATTTGTATCATGCAGGACCACCGGATGAAGATCCTTTGTCCAGCGCAAATCAAACTCGATTCCCCAAACACCGGCAGCGCTGGCCCTGTCAAATGCCGCAACCGTATTTTCAAAAATACGCTGATTGTCGTAAGCTCCCCGATGAGATATAATTTTACATTGCTGCAAACGATCTGCAGTAGGCATTGTCTGCGGCCAGCGGGCATAGAAATGGTCCAGCATGTGACGAAAATGGATCTCGATATTTTGAAAAATTTTCATTTTGTATGATAGTCTTGCAATAAACAGCTCCAAGGGCATACAGGTTCAAAATTAACATTAATTCAGAAGGTTATATAAATATTGTGTTTATTCTGGCCCCAAAATAACAAATATTGTCAGATTTTGCGACAAAATAACGCGCATCACACCGGCAGCATCTGCGGGTCCAAGAGCGATCTGAAAATAAAAATGAATTACATAAAAAGCGGTTATTGGGTTAAAGCCTTTCTGGAAAATGCCGATAAAAAACATATACCTGGAGCATACAAATTCACCATAATTTCTGCTGATTGCGGTCCACGATGCTAAGACCGCAAAAAAAGACTGAGTGGTCCATGTTTAAACTAGTTCAAAAATCGAATCCACAAAAATATCACGAAACCCGAAAGACAAGTTTCCTGGTTGGAAATTCAAAACAGTGTGAAATCGTAATCGGTGACCCTCAAGTTTCAGACGTTCAGGCCAAGGTCGGCACAAAAGACAACCGCTATTTCATCAAAAACCTCGGCCCCGAACCGATTTCTGTAAACGGGCACCCAACCGAAGGTCAATTTATAAATAACGGAGACGAACTCGCACTTGGCAAATCCAAATTTGTCATTCAGTTAGCGCAGAAAGGGCGCCCAGGATCCGAACAAACACCGACGGAAGATAAAACAATGGTGTTGGACACCCCGAGCGATGAATCGCTGGGGCCGCGATTGGTGTGCACCACCGCTGGCGGCAAAAGTAAAATCATTCCTCTGAAGTTGGAAAAACTGATCATCGGAAGATCTAACGAAGTCACCCTAAAATTGATGCACCCGTCGATCTCCCGTAAACACTGCGTTATCGAAAAGCACGACAATAGTTTTGTTGCCCGAAATATCAGTACCACCAACCCCCTTTACCTAAATGATCAGATGATTTCCGAACAACGCCTTTATTCGGGAGACCAGCTCCGCATGGGAACGTTTTCGATCACCTTTATTTCTGATCAACCATCCGATGCCCGTCAGGCGACCCAAAAAATTATGACCCCCGCGAAACGTTCAAGCCGGGGCCTATGGCTTGCAGCGATGCTGATTTTCACTTTTTCGGGATACTTGCTCTATATGCACGCCTATATGCCCTGGAGAGCCCAGCAAAAACTTGCCGAGATTGCGGGTCAGATTGAATTGGGTGATTACCTGCCAGCCAGGGATGCAATCAAAGAACTGCTGCTCAACGATCTTTCTACGGACAATGCCCAGACTGCAAAGCACATGCTGGCACAAATAACCTTGGCCATCACACAGCAAAAAGCCGAAAAGGGAAAAATAGAAGCCGCCAAGATAATTTTAAAAAATTACCTGGCGGAATATGGCCACGGGAAAGAAGCCGAAGCGCTCTGGGATCGTTTGGATTATTATCGCTTAACCCTCGGCGAACAGCGGGAATCTATCAATCAACATCAATCCGCCTTGAGGGAATATTCTTCCATTCGGGAAGACAGTTTGTACTTCGAAGAGGCCCAGAAAGCCATACGACGAATCTGGTTGGCTTATCAGCAGAAAAATCGTCAAAAACAGAATGTCGCCCAGCTGCTTAAAGAAGCCGAGACGCATTTTCTAGCCAAACGGTATCTAACACCGGTCAATAAAAATGCCTTTGCTGCATACCAAGCTGTTCTTGCGCTCAATCCCAAACATGAATTGGCGCTTCAGCGTATTGAACAAATTAAAACGTTCTACCGGGAGCATGGAGAAGGGTATTTTAAAAAACGCATCTGGTCCAAAGCCCTTTTTTATTTTGAACGCTACAGCATCATTGACCCTGAAGCCAAGGGTGTTAAAGCAAAAATAACGGCCTGCCGTCAGAAAATGGTTTCTGCCCAAAAAGATGGCCGCGCATCCGACACCCGTGGCAACAAGCTCGCAACGAATGAAGAAAAAGAAAAACGCGAAGAAATCCAGCGCCTTCTGGAAGAATCCGGAACCGAAAGTTCCAGGATTATGAAATATCTATTTGAAGAAAAAGAGGGCGAAACAGACCCCGACACCCCCTGGTAATTCTTTAAAAAAATGAGACTGGCTAAATGGAAGTAAAAAAAGCAGCGATTATCGTTTTGACCGTCGTTTGTCTGGCACCGGGCATAAATTCCTGTGCCCTCAAAAATATATTGCTGCCCGAGCCCGAGCCGGCCGTTCTGGAAAAAGACCAACTACCGCACAAAGTCGCCATTGTGCCGTTTGTCAACAAGACATCTAATCCTGAAGCCGGCAGCATCGTTCGTAAAATGTTTTACAACTTTTTCAGTTCGTTGAACTACCTGGATCTGGAGCCGTTTGTCATTGACGATAACCTGAAACGAAACGAACTCTATCAGGCAATCGTATCGGGTGAAGCCGTTTCAGCAGCGCAACTGGGGGAATTGCTGGGTGTTGACGCGGTCATATTCGGCGAGGTTCTCAGCTTAGGCAAAACCTATGCGCTGGTTTACTCGGATAATTCTGCGGGACTCAAAGCCAAAATGGTGCGTTGTGATTCAGAGCAAACCATCTGGGAACTTGAACACAACATTCATATTCAGGATGGCGATGTCCCCCTGAGTCTGACCGGGCTGGCGGCAACGATTGTCAAGACAGCCATCACGCATCATAACGCCTCTCACCTTCAGGCCGCTGCCGAACTGTGCATGCAAATGGTGGCCACGATCCCGGACCGCGAAGGGGTAAGCGAACCGCCCCCCAAAATCGTCGCCCTGGTTCACAACGCGGGGGGCAAACTCTTGCGCCCGGGAGATCTGCTGAAAGTCGCCATGATCGGGGAAAAAAACCAAAAGGCCAGCTGGAGTATTCCCCCGCTGGCTAAAAATCTGCTATTAAAAGAAAAAGAGCCCGGCGTCTACATCGGGGCCTATCGGATCCGGCGCAAAGATCGCCTGCCCCATGGAGTGATCATCGGATATTTACGATCTCAAACCGGCACGGCAAGCCAGTGGGTGGATACCCTGGGTCCCATTAAAATAGGCGAGCCGACGGTGCTGCCACCTAAAATCACCAAAAATACAGTGCTGACCGCCGCTAAAAGCCCTTACCTGGTTGAGAACGCGCTGGTGGTGTTACCCGGGGCAAAGCTCACCGTGCAACCCGGCACGGTCATCTGGTTTCTCAATCTGGGCTTGATCGTAAAAGGCGAACTTCAGATCAACGGTACCGAAGCAGAACCGGTGCGCTTTGCCAGTTTGGGCGCCGGCAGTTGGAAAGGCATTTTTTTAGATAAAACCAAAAACGGCACAAATATCAATTACTGTCAAATTTCCGATGCCGAATTTGGCCTCCGGGTGACGGATGCGACGGTCAATTTGCAAAATTGCATATTTCAAAATAATGTCTGGGGAATCGTTCTCGAGCAGAGCAAGGCCGAAATCCATCACACGCTTGTGCGCACCTCCGGCAAAATTGGGATTGCCGCCCGCAAAGCGCAATTGCTCGTTCAAAACTCGGTCATTACAGAAAATAACGCTGGCGGATTTATTCTGGAGAAATCAAAAGCCAAAATTGAGCAAAACAATATCGTAAACAACGGCAACTGGGCAATTAAGGTCGCCGACACTGCCAGCAATGTTAAAGCCAAGCATAATTGGTGGGGCGTTGAGGATCCTGAACAAACCGAAATTGTCGGCCAATTCAAAATCCAGCCGATCCTGTTCGAAAATGAAATTGTTGCAATGGATGGCACTAATGGCTTTTCCGATCGTTCTATGATGGGTTTTTTTTATCACAATGCTTTGTATTTTTTAAGGTACAGTTTGGCCTTTTGCACATCATATAAGGCCTGACAACATTTCGCGATACAGTAGATCCCTTCTTTCAGGTGCTGTAATTTTATTAGGAAGGACAGCGCTTTCTGATAGTTTCCAACGTTCATGTAACTGACGGCCAAACAGAGGTGCAATTGTTCGGCTTTCGGAAAAATCTCAATGCCCGCTGTAAGGATTTGAATCGATTCATCGAAGGCTCTACTTTGCCGGTAAAGCATGCCCAGACCCAAATATGCCCGGGCATTGGCAACGCAGGCAATTTGACTTTTCAATCGCATTCTGTCATGCAGATAAATTTATGTGTATCGAATGGTTCTCATCTAATTTAAAAGCGTTATGAAAAATCGATCGTTTCATATAAAGGCCGTTCTATTTTACTGGGATGGAACCCTTATCCAGCAAAGTCAACGGACAATCAAGAAGCTTAAGGCAG
>CAMYLV010000029.1 GCA_947259495.1 uncultured Desulfobacterales bacterium
ACATGCCAACTATACCATTCCCGATCGCACCCATGGCTACTGCACCGATGATAATGCCAGAGCGCTACTGGTTGCCGCCATGGGTCAAAAATACCTGCCAACAAACGGCTTGGGGCTTGATTTTCTCAGCGGTCATTATCTCGGATTTCTTCTGTATGCCTATAATGAAAAAAATGGGCGCTTTCGCAATTTCATGACTTATTCGCGGCAGTGGTTGGAGGAGATCGGATCCGAGGATGCGCATGGCAGATCGCTCTGGAGCCTTGGCAAAGCGGTGGCTTTTCTTCAAAATCCCGGGCATCTCGCAATGTGCACGACCCTTTTCAAAAAGGCACTGCGAGCTGCAGAAAATTTTCATTCGCCCCGCGCCATCGCTTTTTCCCTGGTGGGCATGCATGCCTACCTTCATAAATTTTCCGGCGACAGTGACGTGCGCAGAATCCGGGACGCTCTTGCCGACAGGCTTTTCGATCAGTTTAAAAACAATGCAACCGACGATTGGCCCTGGCTTGAAAACGCTTTGAACTATGCCAACGGCAAACTGCCGCATGCCCTGCTGCTGTCCGGCCACCGATTGCAGCGCAACGACATGATCGACATGGGACTCAACTCCCTCAAGTGGCTGCTTGCCATCCAAACCGAAGATAATCACTTTGTGCCCATCGGCAGCAACGGATGGTATGAACGAGGCGGCGCCAGAGCCCGTTTTGACCAGCAGCCCGTCGAGGCCAATGCCATGGTCGAAGCTTGTGTGGAAGCCTTTAATGTCACCCGGGACCATACCTGGTTTGAGAATGCGGTCATGTGCTTTAATTGGTATCTTGGAGACAACGACCTCAACTTGCCGCTCTATGATCCCAAGACCGGCGGCTGCCGAGATGGGTTGATGGCCGACGGCATCAACCAGAATGAAGGCGCCGAGTCCTCCCTTGCCTGGCTGCTTTCGCTGATGACATTGCAAAAGCTTTATGCCGACGAGATTTTAAAGCAGCCGTCGTCCCGGCAAACCAATTAACAGAAGGATCAGCTATGCATATCGCCATGCTCTCACCCATTGCCTGGCGCACGCCGCCACGTCACTACGGCCCCTGGGAGAGCGTGGCGTCCCTTTTGACCGAGGGGCTGGTATCGCGCGGTCATGATGTTACCTTGTTTGCAACCGCGGATTCGCAAACCAGCGGCACGCTGCATGCCGTTTGCCCGCAGGGCTATGAAGAAGATCGCTCACTCATACCAAAAGTCTGGGAGTGCTTGCACATTTCAGAACTCTTTGAGAATGCCGATGGGTATGACATAATCCATAACCACTTTGACTATCTGCCACTGACCTACACCGGCCTTACCACCACCCCGGTGGTGACCACCATTCACGGTTTTTCATCGCCCGGGATTCTACCCGTTTACAAAAAATACAGCGGCAAAGTCTTTTATGTTTCCATCAGCGATGCCGACCGATCGCCGGATCTTGATTATATCAAAACCATTCATCACGGTATTGATATCCAGCAGTTTGATTTTCAGTCCCAGCAGGATGATACGCTACTTTTTTTTGGGCGCATTCACAAAGACAAAGGAGCCCGACAGGCCATTGAAATCGCCAGGGCCTGCAATAAAAAGCTGATACTGGCGGGTATTATCCAGGACCAGGCTTACTATGACCAATATGTGGCCCCTCACATCGACAACAACAAGGTGATTTATGCCGGCAGCGTCGGACCAGCTGAGCGCAACCGGCTGCTCGGCAAAGCTGTCGCGCTATTGCACCCCATCCAGTTTGATGAGCCCTTCGGTCTGTCCGTTATCGAATCCATGGCCTGCGGGACGCCCGTGATTGCCTTTGACAGGGGCAGCATGCCTGAACTTATCAAAAACGGAAAAAGTGGTTTTTTGGTCAACAACGTGGACGAGGCCATAGCGACGGTTGCACGTATTAAAGAAACTGACCGCGCAACCTGTCGTCGCCATGTTGAACGGCATTTCACAGTCGACCGCATGATCAATGAATACATACAAGTCTATGAAATGATTCTTGACTCTGAAAGACTGTAGAATGGCCTCGAAAAATCGGGAACAGATAGCCGGTACCGGGCGCCTGAAATATTAAAATGATTTAATAGGACAGACCCATATGAAAACGCATAATCCAATAATAACACGTTGTAAAAAAAACCCCATACTGACAAGAAAGGATGTGCCCTATCCAGTAGCTACCGTTCACAATGCGGGCGTCGTCAAACACAACGATCGTTACATTATGCTTTTCAGGTCGCATCTGCTAAACGGGCGCTCCATCATCGGCAGGGCCGACAGCGAGGATGGCTTTTCATTTACGGTTCATCCCAGACCCTTTCTGATACCTGCAACGGACAATCTTTTTGCCGAATATGAAGCGTTCGGCGTCGAAGACGTGCGGATTTCCCTGGTAGAAAATGATTACCTGCTGACCTATAGCGCCTATTCCCGTCACGGCGTGCGGATTGCCCTGGCGCGCACACGGGACTTTGAAAAAGTGGAACGTATTGCGCTGATCACCCAGGCCGACCTGCGCAACGTGGTCATTTTCCCTGAAAAGTTCGGCGATCGGTATGTGCGGTTGGACCGGCCGCATTCCGAAATTTCGTCCTGGTCGATCTGGATTTCCTATTCTCCCGACCTCGTGCACTGGGGCGATTCCCGGGTGATCATGAAGCCGGTGGCCTATCACTGGGATGAAATGAAAATCGGGCCCGGTGCACCGCCATTTAAAACCGACAAAGGCTGGCTTCATATTTACCATGGGGTTTTTAAGACGATGTCTGGAACAGTGTATCGACTCGGCGCAGCTCTGCATGACCTTGATAATCCGGCCAACATCCTCGGCGTTTCCGATCAGTGGATATTGCAGCCTGAGGATCCTTGGGAGGTAAGTGGCTATGTCCCCAATGTTGTCTTTACCTGCGGTGCTGTTCCGGAAGTTGATGGTACGGTAAAAATATACTGGGGCGGTGCGGATACGGTTATGTGCGCCGGCACAGCCTTGATCGATGATCTCGTATCGGTTTGCCTTTCGGCTTCCCGTCCGCCGTTGTAGAGTATCCTTTCCGGCTGAAGACAGACCGAGTAAGCTGCCCTTAGTTTTATGAACTGATCCAGATACGCTTTCGAAGATAGGCTTATAGTGGTTGTCAAAAAAACGTTCCGTTATTCCAACGTTTTTTTCTACAACCCCTTATGCCCCACTTCCGTATATCGGAACACTATTATGGAAGGCGGTATAAATGAAAAATCTGCCCTGATGAACAGACTTTCGATGCACAACATGAAATTTCAATCAACGCTAAGGACACAATGATATGCAGGCAAAAAATCATGAAAGACTGAAGGTTAAAAGAAAAGCAATTAAGATTTTAGGGGATACATCACGGGTAATTACCCTTCTTCATCTTCCCGATGACAGGCATCGCATATCTAGAATAATTCAGCGGATAATGAGCATGTCTGAAACAGCGGCTAAAAATTTAATTGCTCAAATAATGATTGACTTTTCCGGACGACACGAAGACATCGGACTCATTTTTGAGCGGCATCTTAATGAGGTGAAAGGTTATCTTCCCCGGGATGCAATGCTCAGCGAAGTTAAAAGGGCTATCATCGGGGCTTACTTTACAAAAGAGTATGCCATTGAATCAGCCGCCCTTTTCAACCCTTCCATCGTCCCCCATCCTGATCAAAGCGATCTGAATAAAGGCAGCTTGCGCTTTGTCATGAGTCTACGGGCAACCGGCGACGGTCATGTTTCGTCAATTGTCTTTCGCAGCGGCGTCCTTGACCGGCACAATACGTTCCATTTCGACCCGATCAGTGATTTTGTGGAAACGCCGGATCTCCAATTAGACCCGGACCCGGTTTACAAAAACAATATTTTTCAGCGTAAACTGATCGAGATGGGGGCCAGCAAAGAGATTGCCGTTTATATTCTTAACCAATTGCCGGAAGATTTTAAGTATAATGAATTAAAACAAAAAATTGCAATACTTCACGCAAAACCGCAATTTTCTGAAAGGATCCAAAACAGAACCTTCGAGATCATGCGCCGGCTTGCGGATTCCAATTATGAGGTGGCCTTCCACCCCGATCACCGCATATCCGAACGGGTGATCTTTCCCGTTTCGAAAAACGAAAGCAGGGGCATTGAAGATGCCCGTTTCGTTCAATTTTTCAATGACAACGGTGAGGTCGTCTATTTTGCGACCTATACCGCCTATAACGGCGTGACGATTTTACCGCAGTTGATCGAAACAAAGGATTTCATCAAATTCAACATTTTAACGCTCAACGGTAAAGCAGTAAAAAACAAAGGCATGGCGCTTTTCCCGCGGAAAATCGGCGGCCGCTATGCCATGCTCTCGCGCCAGGACGGTGAAAACAATCATATCATGTTCTCAGACAATATCCATTTCTGGCAGGAGTCTCAAATCATCCAGGAGCCTGAGCATCCCTGGGAATTCATGCAGATCGGCAACTGCGGCTCCCCCCTCGAGACCGATGAAGGCTGGATCGTGCTCACCCACGGTGTTGGGCCCATGCGCCAATATTGCATCGGCGCCATGTTGTTTGATCTTGAAAATCCAACAAAAATCATCGCCCGCATGGATGAGCCGTTGCTTGCCCCGCATGAGAAAGAGCGCGAGGGATATGTTCCCAACGTTGTTTATTCCTGCGGTGCGTTAATTCATAACAACCAGTTGGTCATTCCCTACGCCATGTCCGATATCAATTCCGGTATAGCAACCGTTGCAGTCAACGAGTTGCTTAACTGTATGCGCGCGGTAGCTTAGTGATTTTAAGGTTGGCGCACCCAAAACTTCAAACGGTTGGTTACGGGGGATTAAAATGAAAATTTTCATTGGCAGCCTCTCATATAATGTCACTGAAGAAGACTTGCGCGACGCTTTTGAGGCCTTCGGGCAGGTCGCGTCCGCAATTGTTATCAAGGATGAACAAAGTGGTCGGTCAAAAGGCTTTGGGTTCGTGGAGATGCCCGTACAAGTAGAGGCTCAGGCTGCAATCGCTGCTTTAAATGGACAGGCTCTTAAAGGAAGAACGATTACCGTCAATGAAGCTCGCTCTCAGTCTGACGACCGTAGAGGTAAAGACAGAGGAGGACGTGGAGACAGACGCGGCAGGGGGCGCTACTAATTTCAGAACAAATTTGTATTTTTGGAGATTTTAATGCATGATTGAATATCAAAAGGAAGCCATTCTAATTTCGTTTTTGAATGAAAAAGAAAGATATAAGAGGCTCGCAGAATACATTGTTCATCTGATCAGCGACGATCCTTCATCACCAAAGGAAAGTTTGCATACAATTATATATCGCATCAAGGATGAGTTAAGAATTATTGAGAAAATTGATAAGCAGAATAAAGCGCTTGAGGCTGGAGCACCGCCAATTACGGAAAAAAATTATCAGGCGAGAGTTAGCGATCTATTAGGCGTTAGGATAATCTGCCTGCGTCTTTCAGATATCGGGAAAGTCGAGGCATATCTTGGGCTTTTGTCCGATGAGAAAATCTTGCGTTTTGTAAAAGGACCCGATCAAAAGAGATCCTTCATCCTCCCGGTTGACCCAGGCGAGTCGATATCAGATGGCATGGATCTAACATATAGCGGATACTCATCAATTCATTACCAGGTAGAGTTGGGCGAGAATTCAGATGCGCCTTCTGGATTGGAGGATCTTCAATTCGAGTTCCAATTGAGGACGATTCTCGAGGAGGCGTGGGGCGAAATTGATCACAAATACAGGTACGTGCGCAGTCGAAATGGCGTAGCTCTCCCTGAGTATATACACACAGGCTTCTATAATTTAAGTGCCTACCTTCAGGTCGCCGCTCTTCAGGCAGAGGATTTATGTCGCCTGGCAGAATCTCACAGTCGAAAGAAGACCGCCAAACTTAAAGGGAAACAAGAGACTCCGTTTGTAGTTGAGCCCGGCTCAATTGATATTGACGAGAATGAGGCCCGTCAGAAACCATTAGCGCTTACTGTTGAGATGTACCTGGAACAGATTTTGGGGTTTAAGGTTACGCCCAGAACGTTAAATTACATCGAAAGGCGTCTCGATGAAGTCGGTTTCGTAGAACAACCATACGAAATACTTCAAAAGGTGTTTACAGAAGATCGGATACTTGAATTTAAAGCCATTTTCCGTGAAACTCTTAATCTTGTACCTTTTACCAACCAGAAGGAGAGGAACATTGATGTAATAAATGCTTTAAATTTTGCCATTTTCGACGAGCTCCAAGGGAAAAGGGTCGCACAGGAAGGATTGAGGTCCGTATTGAGATGGAGAAAAGAGGTTTCAACATGTTAGCATCTCTATATGGAGCAGATTCTATTCTTAGGCGCATCGGTCTTGGTTTATATTTAGAAATTTAAGGGCCCGCGCAATAACTCTTGACCTGATCAGAAAATTTCGGATGCATGTTCTCTGAAGCTGAAAGAAATGAAATGGAACAAAAATTGGATGAAGCCCTGGCTCTCTTCAAAGATTGAAAACTGCTAAACCTGCCGGGCTTTGAATTCAAGGAGGCACGAAATGCCTGATAGTTTTGTCTCAACAACAATTAAAAGGGGCAAACCAGATTGGTACCACAGCACTAGAAGATACGAACGATCTCATCTTCGGAAGGCCATCTGGCAGCTTATAAACACCTTCATTCCCTATTTTTTGGTGTGTATTTTGATGTATTTAAGTCTTACAGCAGGCTATTCCTACCTGGTCATTTCGGGCTTGGCCATTGTGGCCGCCGGCCTGCTGGTGCGGATTTTTATCTTTTTCCATGACTGTGCGCATCATTCATTTTTTGCTTCCCGCAAGGCCAACACTGTTCTGGGATATGTGTGTGGGATATTAACCTTCACGCCCTATGAAGAATGGCGCAAATCCCATGGGATACATCATAACACTGCCGGTGACCTTGATCGCAGGGGAAATGGCGATGTGTGGACGTTAACAACAAATGAGTTTATGGCGGCGTCCAAACTAAAGCGTTTCTGGTACCGGTTTTATAGAAATCCTTTTGTGCTTTTGGGTTTGGGCCCCGCCTATCTGTTTTTAGTATCCTACCGATACCCGCATAAAGGCGCGCGAAGACGCCAGCACTATAGCGTCATCATCACAAATGCCGCAATTATGGCCATCATCGTGGTCGCCAGTCTGACCATCGGTTTTAAGACGTATGCATTGATTCAGTTTCCGGTAATTTTTATGGCGGGTATGATTGGCACCTGGCTGTTTTATATTCAGCATCAGTTTGAAGGCGTTTGCTGGAAGCGTCATGACCAATGGGATTCGATGACCGCATCATTGCAAGGCAGCTCATACTATAAACTGCCTAAAGTGTTGCAGTGGTTTACCGGTAGTATCGGGTTGCACCATGTTCACCATCTTCGCGCTCGGATTCCAAATTATAATTTACAATGCTGCTACAATGAAACGCCGGCTTTAGAAACAGTTGCCCCGCTTACGTTCCGCAAAAGTCTCAGCTGCCTGCGGTTGAAGCTCTGGGATGAGAAAGAACAAAAGTTGGTGAGGTTTCGATCGGTTAATTGTCTGCAACCGTCAACGAGCAATTGACTTTGCGGAAGTTTTTGCACAAGTGGCATGTCGGGGTAGAATCGAGCCTATCTAACTAAGCCTCATCGCCACCTAAAGCGATTCGATTTTTTCCACGCAAGATTTTGCGAATTCCCTCTTATCAGGCAATTATTTTGCCCACCGAAACCCGAAATCGTTGATTGAATTAAAAAGGATAAACATTTGATTACCGGCTGAATTATGACGACATTCGAGGAAAAGAATCGTGATGAGTTGTTGGCTTGGTTCGCCCTCCAATTGCAGTGGATGAGATGTGATGGGGCTAATCTTTGTTAAGTCGATAGGTAAATGTTGCCGTTGTGGTATTGTTGTGGCCGTCGATATAAGAGAGTTCGATGCCACAATTTTTTTGAAATTTTCGGGACCTGAGTGCCGAACAGACGACCGGGATGCGCCGTAAGAATCCGAGCTCCCTGTGAATGTTGCCGGCCCGTATGGACAAACTTTTTTTACCGGCTTTTTTGGCAGGATCGATATATTTGCGCTTGACATGGTCCCGAACCCGATCTGAAGGAGGCAATATCTGGTCTGCAGGAATGCCCAGATACTTTTGGTTCAGTTTGTAACAACCCTTACCCAGGTAGGTAAAATAATCCTTGCGATTCGAGGAGTGCCGGTGAGAGGGGTGATTGGGTGCAGCTGCAATCACCTGCGCTGCAAATGTGTTGCGTTTTAAGCTGGGGTGTTGCACGAGGGATAGATTGAAAAGCTTCGCACCGGTAAACTTGTTTTGGCCGGAATCTAACACGTACTTTTTGGCCGTTTGCAGGATGATAGCATGGATTGTCTTTTTCTTGGTCCTGGACGAAGCGTTGCTGTTCCGGGAATTTAAGCGGACCGGCAATGAAATGACAGCCGGCATTAGATTGACATTTTCAATATTGATGCTTGCTCGATCTTCTTTGAAAGTGAGTGAGAGGTTAATGGTGATTGAAAAATTTAATGGTTTCATAAATATTACCTTTTCCCTAATTTTATATAAAACATATTACAGGTAATATTACTTGTCAAATCCTTAAAGTAATACTTCTATTTTATAAAACAGGTGTTATCCGTCTTTTCGCTTGACTTGAACATCATATCTCAATAATAGGTCTTAAAATTTTGCTGAAAGGGTAAACGGATAAACGGAATGCACCGTTTTGAAATTTTGACCAAAACTCAGGTTGAGAAGGTTCATGCAACCTCATTGCGGATTCTGGAACAAATTGGATTGGATTTTGGCTATCCGCCGGCTCTGGCGGTGCTTAAAAAAGGGGGCGCAAAAGTCGACGGCCAGCGTGTCTTTTTCCAATCCAAGCTGGTCGAAGCACAAATTCAAAAAGCGCCCCGCCGCTTTACCCTGCATGCTCGCAACCCGCAAAACAATGTTGTGGTCGGCGGCGGCAACACGGTCTTTACCCCCGGTTACGGTGCTGCTTTTGTCACTGATCTTGAAAGCGGCAGGCGCAAAGCAACTCTGAAAGACTTTGAAAACTTTGTCAAATTAACCGGTGCCAGCGCCAACCAGGATATTTTAAGCGGTACGGTCGTCGAACCCACCGATGTGCCCTATGAGACCCGCCATGCCCATATGGCTTATACCGCCGTGAAATATTCGGATAAATGTTTCATGGGCAGCACCATGGGAGCCCGGGCCGCCAAAGAATGTATTCAAATGGCGACTATCCTGTTCGGAAGTCGGGATCAAATTGAGTCAGCTCCTGGAATCATCGGTATCATTGGACCGCTGACACCCCTGAAATACGATGCCCGGATGCTGGGGGCCCTGATGGAATATGCTGCAGCCGGTCAACCAGCGCTGATAACGTCATTGGCGATCGCCGGGGCAACAGGGCCGGTTACGCTGGCCGGAAATCTGGCCCTCCAGAACGCTGAGGTTCTGGCTGGAATTGTACTGACCCAGCTGATACGCGAGGGCACGCCGGTAATCTTCGGTGGTGCATCTTCCAATGCCGAGATGCGCAACGGCACGTTGAGCATCGGCTCGCCCGAAATGGCCATCAATACTGCGGCGACGGCTCAGATGGCCCGTTATTACAAATTGCCGGCACGAGGCGGTGGGGCGGTTTGCGACGCCAAATTACCTGATGCCCAGGCTTCTTATGAGTCCATGATGAGCCTTTTAATGGCCCTGGTCTGCGGCGTCAATTTTGTGCTGCACAGTGCCGGCATCCTGGAATCCTTTAATTGCATGTCCTATGAAAAATTTATCATCGATGATGAAATGTGCGGGATGGTGAAAAGGATCCAGAGAGCAATTGAAGTCAATCCGGCTACCCTGGCTCTGGATGTTATCAAGGCGGTCGGGCCCGGGGGTCATTTTCTGGACAAAGACCACACCTTCGACCATTTTAGAACCGAATTTTATCAACCCCGCTTATCCAACCGTGACGACTTTGTAACCTGGCAGGCCGGCGGATCCCCCCAGAGCATGGGAACAGCCAATAAAAAGGTTAAAGAAATTTTGGCAACCTATGAAGCCCCGGAGCTGCCGGCCGATGTCGATAAGGATTTGCAAACGTTCATCGCAAAATTAGGATAGCCTCCCAAATGGGTTTCATGTGATCGGGATTTGATTGCGCTTATGCCCAGTTTGCTTGCATACGATCCAGCTCTTTGATGACATCCTCAGCCAGCGGTGCCGGCCGGTGCGCCATGGCTTCTTTGGTGAGATCGCGCAGCCGCTCTTCAAAGCGTTTGCCGCCCATTTCTTTCCATTGATCATAAACAGCCCGTTCAAAAAGCTTTGAATACCTGACCTCGCGGAAATGCGCCATTGTGTGCTCTTCTTGCAGGTAGTGCCCGCCGGGTCCGACCCGATCGATCAAATCAATTGCCAGGGTTTCTTCCGTTACCGGCAGCCCCTTCATGTATTGATTCACATTATGAAGGATTTCGTTAACCATCACCATAAACGCGGGCGATACCAGCGACCCGTGGTCCATCCAGCTGCTGCAGTCATGAACTAAGCCGGATCCAATGGCTGCGGAGCTGAGGCACTGAAAGGTCGCTTCGGCGGCCGCCTGGGGATCGCAGAACTTAGCATCGGTGCAGCCGGCTGTGCCAAAAAAAGGAAGTCGGTAGAATTGTGCCATCTGCGCCATGGCGCCGACCATCAGACTCATTTCAGGTGCGCCATAAGAAAAAATCGATGTTTGCATGTCCATTATGGTTGTAAAGGCGCCATAAATAAAGGGTGACCCCGGCCGGGCAATTTGGGCAAGGACCAACCCACTCAAGGATTCGGCACTTCCCTGAACAATTGTGCCGGCAAAGGTGGCCGGAGCGGAACCGCAGGCCTGGGGTGCCGGGAAATTGATCAACGGGATGCCGTGTTCGACGGTGAAAAGCATTTTATCCACAGCCGGATCATAATACTCCAGTGGTGAAATCGGCTCCGAATATTGAACAATCGTCGGCGCATTTTCGAAATTTTCTTTGCCCCCGCAAATCAGCAGGGCCATTTCGTAAATGTCGCGCTCGCTGTTGGCATCCTTGCAGCAAAAGACCAGCGGTTTTTCGCAATAGCTCAGCGCCTGTCGCACGATAACGCGGTCAGCGATGTCGGGCGGTTGATCGTCGGCCATACCGATGATCATGGACCAGTGAAAATTGGGCAGGGCATCGGCCAGGGTGGCCGTGATGCGGCAGTGCTCGCTGGTAAAACGCATGCGCTCATCGGTAATGGGATCCAAATAATCAATGCAGTCCAAACTGGGCCCGAACCAGGATTTGTCTTCTTCCAGAAAGACACAGCGGTCGCCGTTGCGATTTCCTAATGTGACGCGCGACGGCGCTTTGTGGATGGCATCCTCCACCAGCCAGGCCGGTATGCGGACCCGATCCCCTTCCACTCGGGCACCTGCCCCGTCCAGCATTTCCAAACCCCGCGGATGGGTCATCTTAACGCCGGTTCGCTCTAAAACTTCCAATGCAGCCATATGAATCTGTTTGATTTGGTCTTCATTGATGACCTGAAGCTTCGGTTTAAAATAAAGCGGCGGCTGTTGCATCATATCTTTGCCCTCCTTTCAATTGGGTGAATCTCTTTTTCACAAATTCGTAAACATAAAACTGTAGCGATAAGGGCCATGACCGCAAATGATAAAAAAACGGCGTTAAAGGATTGAAACATATCAGCGATCTTGCCTGAAACCACGTTGGTAAAAATACCCGCCAGGCTGGTGAAAGTCGTTAGAAAGCCCATACCCGTGGCCGACAGTTTGCGCGATAGAATATCCGCAGGGTAGGTCGCCAGAAGTATATCGGGCATGATAATCATAAACCCGATTACGGTCAGCAATGCGATAGCCGTCGCAAGACTTATCCCGCTGGAAAGCAAAAACGTTGTCAGCGCCAGGGTCCCCAGCCCAATGAATAATAGCGGCTTGCGTCGGCCGCTGAAATAGTGGTCGGATACAAAACCGGCAACGGGAGACGCGAAAATTCCGGGGATCAGCACAACGGCAGCAATCATGCTGGCGCGATCGATGGACAGGGCATAGTTTTCCGTTAAAAAAGTGGGGATCCACACCAGGCAACCGAACTGCACATACACAAAGCAAAAATATACCAGCGCCACGGCCCATAGGGTTGGATGGGTCAACACCAGCCGGATGTTTGGTTCAGCAGGATTGCTCGAGATGTTTTCCGACCGGGTGTCGTCATCAAAATCTGCAAGTCCTTTTTCGGAGGGGCTGTTTCGGACAACGAGCCAAAACACCAAGGTCACAGCTGCCAGCAAAGCGGGTGGAACAATGAATGCGCTTTGCCATCCCAAATGATCGCCTAAATATCCGGAAAACCGAATTCCAAAGCTGCTTCCGGCACTGACACAGGTTGCAAAAAATCCGATCGCTGTTGCCCGTCTTGCGCGCGGAAACCAGTTGACAACCAATTTAAGCGCGGAATTCCAGCCCATGGCCTGCCCCAGACCGTTAATCACCTGACCGACGGCGAGGATGCTAAAGATCGTCCCCTGACTGATAATCAGATTGCCGGCGATGGATATCAAAGCGCCAACGGTCAGGATTTTACGGGGCCCGAAGCGGTCTCCCAGATAACCCGACGGCAGCTGAAAGGCCGTATAGGCTACAAAGAACAAGGCCATCAGCCATCCGGCCCTGGCGTTCGAAATCGCCAGATCGGCTCGAATGAGCGGCAAAACCGACGCATAATTAAACCGGCTGGCATAGTATAGCCCGAACAACAGCCACGTCAGAAATAAAACCTGACCGGCCGGCCCCTTTAAGTTGAAGCGATTCATGAAGACGGGTTTCCCTGCACTTCGGACAATCTGGGGTTTCCAGCTGCGTGTGCCACGACTCTTTCCAGGCTGCCTTCCCTGTGCTTTTCGACTATGACCTGCGGCTCTGCGGCACCTGCCGCAACCGCACTTTTACGGGCAAGCCGGGCAACAATTTTTTCGGCATACCTGCAGGCATCATCAATTTCTAGAAAGCGTTTGTTGCTTCCCTCGATTTGCACCACATATGCCCGGGCGCCTTCGTTTTCCCGGGGATAGACGAGAGCCTCTTTGGCCACTATCACCGAACCGGCCACCGCGCCCACCGCATTGGCAACCGGCGCATGATCCGGCAAAATAAAACGGGTGCCCAGGGACGCGGCCACTTTTTTAATAAATATTTGAGCGGGTGCACCGATACCGATAATGGGATAGCGGCTGGCTATGGTGACCGCCAGATACGGATTTTTTCCGGTGAGGGCTTCATTGACCAACCAGCGCCCCCAGGGGCCGTCAATATGTTCCGGCAATTGATCTTCACTGATCTGGCGTGCCAAAAAAACGATGGCTTCTTTGACGATGTCAAGGCCAATTGAATCAAGCGTCTGCTCCACGAAGATCGCCTGATTTTTTGCGTGCAGGGCACATGCATAGTCCACCGCATGCCGGGCCGCTGCGACACACCAGGTATCCATCTGGCCGGTTACATGCAGAAGATCGGTGGGCGTCAGGGCTGCGTGTTCGATGATTCCCTGATGGATCAGGGAATCCGCATTCAGTTGTAAGGCGTGATACACATCCATTTTTTTGAGCAGCTGCGTTAGACTCAGCGGGCCATCTTCAATCAGGGCGATCAACTGATGATGGTTTGTATTTTCGACCGCCCTTTTTTGAGAATCGATTTTTTTGTTTAAAAACCAGTATTCGATATCGGTCGCGCGCCGATCGAGCTCGCCCTTTTTTTCCAGGTGACAAATTTCTTTTTCAACTCGAGGGAAACGAGCGGCTAAACGCGCTAAAGGCACCACACGGTGCGGACCCACCTGAACATTTGCCCCGACTTTGAAGGTAATCCGGCTGTCGCAGCCAATGGCGGTGGTTCGAATACGGGCGGCCTTGACCGCCGTCTCGAAGGCGCCCACCCGGGCGCCGTCTTCTGAAATGGTCATTTTAAAATTGTCCATCAGGGCCATATCGGTGGTGGTGCCGCCCACATCGATGACAAGTGCGCTGCCGTGTCCCGAAAGGAAGCGCCCCCCAATCGCACTGGCGGCCGGCCCTGATAGAACAGTTTCCACCGGTTTATAAACGGCATCCCTGTAAGGCATCAGGGATCCATCGCCTTTGACAATCATCAGCGGTGCCCGGATTCCCAGGGCCACCAGAGATTTACGCACTGCTTCGATAAACTCCTGCATGACGGCCACCAGCGAGGCATTCAAGCAGGCCGTGGTGGCGCGCTTGATGGAATCAAGCTTTGTGGAAAGCTGGTTTCCCAGAACCACCGGCAACGCACACATTTTGCGGACCATCGCCAGGGCACGCTCTTCGTGGGAAGGGTTAAGGGGACTGAAATAACCGGAAATCGCCAGGGCATCCACTTCTTGCCGGTGTCGCGCCACCCAGGTCTCGATGCTTTTCAGATCGAGGGGTTCTTTTTCCAAACCCTGGGTGGTGTGACCGCCATTAAAGTGTGCGAATTGGCGGGTTGGAAATTTAGATGCGAGATTATAGGTGGCGATCAGCTCTCGGTCGTAGCCGATCAGCAGCAGGCCAACTTTGCGTGTTTTGCCTTCAGCGATTGAATTTGTTGCCAGGGTGCTGGAAATTCCCACCAGTCTGATCCTGGCGGGTTTCGCGATGCAGAGTTCTTTGAGGGCTTTGCTAATTCCGCGGGCGAGGTTTTCCCGGGTGGTCAGCGTCTTGCTGAAAGCCATAACCTTGCGGGATCGGTAGTCCAAAAGGACACCATCCGTATACGTGCCTCCCGTGTCGATCCCGACGACATATTCGCCTGATGTGCGCATAGGTTTACATTTAATTGAGGGGTCGGGGAGTTTTTTTGTCAAACTAACCGATCTGTCTATCCAAAAAGAAAGACCCTCCGTCGGACGCACTCAAGGATATCGAGCCGGTTGGGTCGTGCGCCGATCCTTCCGGCTCGTCAACGGTGACTGGCTAACGTCAAAGGTCTAATGGCTAACTTGCTTTCTTTTCAGCCGCAGCCTTTTTGGCCTCGCGTGCTTCCGCCGCTTGCAGGATTTCTCCAATTTTCTTCTGTGCGTCTGGCGGCACTTTGGATATGGGTCCCTCAAAGTTGGCGATAATGTCGCGGGCCTTCTCGATAACCCGGTCTCGCATGGTGGTCTGGCCCTGGGCCGCCCAGTCTTCATAATTCTGGCGGTCCATGAGGGTGGGCATCCAGAGGGCGGCCGCGTGCTTTTTGGTGTGATCTCTGTCAAAATAATCGCCGCCCGGTCCCGCCTGGCAAATTTCTTCTACGGCCAGGGTTTCTTCGTTGACTTCGATGCCCTTTGCGACCACATGACTCATGCCGATTTGTTCATCCGCCATGACCAGCTGGAGCACGGAGCCGGTCATGCCCGATTCGAAGTATCCGACGTCGTGAATGAAATTAGCGCCGCTGAGCATGGCCGAATGCACCGAAGTGGCTGCTTCGATAGCACCCTGGACATCCAGGGTCTTGGTGTCGGTACAGCCGGCTGTGGAGAACATGGGCAGTCCCGCATATTGCGCCATCTCGGTGAGGGCTGCGCTCATCAGGCTCAGCTCCGGCGACCCATAGGCGTAAACCGAATATTGCATGTCCATGATTGACTGGACACCGCCCATAATAACGCAAGTGCCGGGATTGAGCAGCTGGGCCACCACCACGCCGAGCATTGACTCCGAGAAGGCACACACCAACTGACCGGCGTGGGTGGCCGGAACGGTAGCACCACCGATACAGCAGGGGGTATAGACCTGGGGGATGCCGTGTTTGGCGTTGTACATGAGTTTGTCCATGGCGTGAAAGTCGCTTAACAGCGGTGAGATCGGTTCGCCGTAAAAGACGTAATTCGGGCATTTCTTAAACGCATCTTCACCACCGGCCATGGCGATGGCAATTTTGTGAATGTCGCTGCAGGTATCGCGGGTGTATGACCAGGATAAAATGGGTTTGGTGGTGTTCTGAATCATCTCCGCAAACTCATACACATCCGCCAAAGAGATGGTCACATCACTGATGGTGCCCAGAGACTGCACAAAACCGATGTTCGGAAGGGCTTCACAGACACGGGCCACCACGGAAGCATCATTTCTGATGTACTTGCGCCGCTCCAGCGTGTCAGGATCGGTATAGTTCGGCGGTGTGGGCCCGGGGCCGAATAGGACCTGGTTTTTTTCGATACGGGTTTTGCGGGTACCGTCCCAGCTTTGCACGATCGTCACCGGCGGAACAGTCGCCAGGGCATCCACAACCAGATTTTGAGGAATCCTGACAGTTATGTCATCTACCAGGGCGCCATGCTTTTTAAGCAGCTCGCGGGCTTCCTCATGATGAAGATGCACACCTGTGTTGCGAAGTGTTTCAATCATTCCTTCAAAAATTCTTTGTTTCTGATCCGGTGCTAAGATGCAAAACCGTGCTGTCTGATTGATTGTCTGATTGGTTCGTGTGCTCATCATCCAACCTCCTTTTTGTCCGCCAGGCTGATGATCTTTTTCATCTCCTGAATTAACTTTTCGTCCAGCGGTTCAGGCTGGTGGGCTTCCAATAGGCGGTCAACTTCGGGTTCGAGCCGATCCTGGTAAGTTTTGCTCCCGGCGCTTGTCCAGGTTTCAAAGTTTGAGCGATCAATAATGGTCGGCTGGAACCATTGCCTAAAGTGGTCAAAGGTGTGGTCATGACTCAAGAATTCACCGCCCGGTCCGACTTCGTTGAGAATGTCCAGCGCCAGGCTTTCATCCGTGACTTCAATGCCCTTGGCAATTTGTTTGACCATTGCGATGATTTCGTCACACATGACCAGACTTGCGAGCGATGCGGTCAGCCCGCCGTTGAGGCTGCCCACATGGTGGATCAGGTTGGTGCCGGCCATGAGGCTGTTGTAGATGCTCATCACAGATTCTGAGGCCGCCTGTTCGTCGACAAGCTTCGAATCCGTGCACCCGCCGGGTGAGGAACTCAAAAGCCCCAGCCATTTATAAATTTCGCTAATTGCCGCCGAAGCCAAATGGAGCTCGGGTGATCCGTAATATAGATTTTTCTTTTCTTTTTCCATAACCGTCTGAACGCCGCCTAAAATCAGGGGCATCCCCGGCTTTTGCAGGTAGCCCAGCACGACGGCCAGAAGGCTGTCGGCCAGGGTCTGGACCAGTATCCCTGCGATGGTGGCCGGCGCGGTCACGCCCAATCCGGCACATGGCGAGTATAAAGCGGGTATGCCTTTATCCGTAGCAAAAAATAGCCGGTCTACCATTTCTTTGCTGTACACCAACGGTGATTCCGACTTGATATAGGTTGCAAACAGAGGGTTTAAGCGAAACTCTTTTTCTCCACCGCGCATCAGACAGGCCATCTCCCACTGGTCCTTTAATCCGCCCGCATCGACGCTGGTGACGATCAACGGCTTGGCGCAGTTTTTGATCATGGCCATAAATTGATGCCGATCATACGTTTTGGTGTTAGGGGCGTCTGACACCACACCGTATGACATACAAAAATCAAAGCGAGGCAGCGAATCCACGATTTTAGCGGCGGCTTCCACATCAGCAAATGTGCATTTGCGACGCTCTCCGATCTTGAGGTCGTACACAAAAGTGGCATCGGCCCCGCTTCCAAAAGCCACTTCGTTTCTTTGGAGTTTGATCGCACGTTTTCCGTTTCTGTCCGTCAGGGCAGCTTTGGAAGGGCAACTCTGGAGCGCGCGCTCTACCAGTGAGGTGGGAACACGGACACGATCATTCTCTGTGACGACCGCATTACTGTTTTTCAACAGCTCCAGTGCCGCCGGGTGACATATGCGGGCCCCGGAAACTTCCAGAACGTCCAGGGCCGCAAAATAAATCTGTTCAATTTGGTCGTCGGTCAGGATTTGAAACATCGTTGTACCATAGGCCTGTTGATTCATTTTGATGAGCATTGTTTTTTCTAACATGGGTCTCTCTCCTATTTTGTTTTTTAAAACAGCGGCCCGCGGCTATGGGTACCCCAATTTTTTTTTAAAAAACCAGGCGAATTTACAAACCCAGCAGCTCTTTGCCGGTATCAACAGCGCTGGCGGCATTTGAGGCATAGGCGTCGGCGCCAATTTCTTTGGCAAACTCGGCCGTCACGGGAGCCCCGCCAATCATAATTTTGATCTGGTCCCTGATGCCCGCCTCTTTGATGGCATTGATGGTTTCGCCCATCTTTGGCATAGTGGTGGTTAAAAGCGCCGACATACCAAAGAGCTCTGCTTTGTGATCCTTCAACGCATCAACAAACGCTTGGGGCTCCTGATCAATGCCTAAATCAATAACCTTAAAGCCGGCACCTTCGAACATCATGCCCACCAGGTTCTTTCCGATGTCATGCAAGTCGCCCTTTACGGTACCGATCACTAATGTGCCGGCCGTCTTCACACCGGATGCTACCAGCAGGGGCCGCAAGATTTCCATGGCGCCATGCATGCACTTGGCACACCGCAACACCTCCGGAATAAACATTTCGTTGGCTTTAAAGCGCTGTCCCACTACATCCATTCCGGCCAGCAGTCCCTGCTCCAAAATATCCTGGGGCGATAGGCCCCCTTCCAAGGCTTCTTTTGTGAGACTTGAAACTTCATCCACTTTACCGGCGATCAACGACTCTGCCATTGTTCCGAATAATTCACTCATGTTTGTTGCCTCCTTTACAAATAAAATATTGAAAAACACCATCAGCTTTATTTGGATGCCTTATCGAAGACTATCGTGCAAAAAGGACCTAACCGTGGCAATCTATATGATATTTATATGACAATCAATCCGAAAAGAATTTTCTTACTACTCTTTATACAGGTTAAACAGGATATCATTTTCATAATAAGCCTGCTCCAGCTTTTCCTGATGCGCTTTGAGCCGGCCGCCATTGCGGCTCGCCAGCTCCAGGACGAGATAGTTTACGATACACGAAATTGTGGTTGGATTTCCGATAAAAGGAATGTTTTTTGACGACGCGATCAGCGACAGGTGGGCAAACTGAGTCAACGGACAAAGCGCGCTATCCGCAATCACGAGAAGGGTCTGGCCGAGTCGGCGGACCATTTTGCCCAATCGAATCAGTTCATTCGGATAGCGCGTCGTAGCAATGATGGTCACCAGGCTCTCCGGCGATGCGTTTGTCAGCCAGTCGATCGCCGTGCTATCGCTGCCTTTTAGTATGTGGACATTCGAGCGAATCTTAGTCAGCGACCAACCCAGGTAGTAAGCAAATGTAAAGGAAAGACGGGATCCAATAACATAGATGGAATTGCTTGTTTCAAGAAAATCAACCATTTTTTGAAGTGCATCCATATCGACGGTTTCAAGAAACAGTTTCAAGTTTTCCATCTCTTCAAACACAACACGGCTGAGGCGATCTGCTCCCGGCTGATGCATGCCCGATAGGTCCGTACGGTCCAGCATCGTTAGCTCCGTATCCACAAAATCCCTTAAAGCCTGTTGAAATGCACCATAGCCTTTATATCCCAGTTGGCTGACGAAACGAACCACCGTTGCTTCGCTGACCTCGCACGCTTGAGCCAGCTCCTTTGTTGTCATAAAGACGGCTTTGCGGGGATTGTTGAGGATATAGTTGCCAAGGATCCGGGCTTTGGGCGTCAACGAATGGTGTTGTTCGACGATTCCCTGCATCGTTGGATGGGATGATTGATCTCGCATCATATTTCTTAGACTAAACAT
The DNA here is from genome assembly GCA_947259495.1 of uncultured Desulfobacterales bacterium. GTDB lineage: Bacteria > Desulfobacterota > Desulfobacteria > Desulfobacterales > JAHEIW01 > JAHEIW01. The sequence goes on from CAMYLV010000029.1 coordinate 19,818, forward strand.
TTATATAGAAAAATGAAATATATATAATCAAATGAGGTAAAACTCTACAAAATTTCACCTAAAATGGATTATTTTGACTTAAAACGCGCTCTATATGAGTTGTTATGACCAAAAACCTTTCAAAATTAGCGGTCTATTAACAGGATGCCCTGAATAAATCAAATCCAAAATCTACCCGGATCTTATATAATTAATATTATAATATTATTAAATATTTATATAATAATAGCTGTTATTCGGCACACTGGATATGCATTGGAATTGTGTAATATCAACCATATTTTTAGAATTGTCAACCTATTTTGAAATGATAAATTTCATTTTTCATTTTTTTCTTGACATGATTTGTTTCATTATCATAAGTAGTGTTCAATCTTAAAGGCGTGTCAAAACCGGGCGCGGGAAGACATGTCTATAAGCCATTTCAAAACCCCGTTCCAGCCGATTTGCGGCTTTTGTAAAGCGCTAAGCTTGTTACGCTAATCCGCCTGAGGCGGAGAAAACTCGGTCTAAAGCCCTCAAACAGTTCAAGATTTTACGCTCCACGGCGCTAAGCGCTTTTTAACAAAAGTCCGCAAAATTAGCGCCAAAGAGGTTTTGAAATGACTTCAAACCATCCAACTAAATGATTTTTTAAAAATTTACATATCGCATCATCATAAGAGGTAGATTTTATGTTTGGAAGGGTTAAACCCCTATGGGGGGAAAAGTCGTCGCTCAAGTCAAACTATGATGCTGTTATCATCGGCGGTGGGCTTCATGGGCTGGCTGCGGCCTATTTTTTGGCGCGGGATCACAACATGCGTAATGTGGCTGTGCTTGAAAAACGGTTCATTGGCTTTGGCGGATCAGGGCGCAATACCGCCATCGTGCGGGCCAACCAGCGCACCCAGGAAAATGTTCCGCTTTACAAGGAAGCACTCGCGCTGTGGCCCGTATTGACCAAAGATTTGGACTACAACCTGATGTTCTTTAATTGCGGGAATTTGAACCTGATGCACAGTGAGGCCGCCATGAATGCGGCGCGGATGAATGTTGCCACCGCACAGTTTCACGGGGTGGAAAGTCATTTGATTGATGCCAAACAATGCAAAGAACTGGTTCCGGCCCTTAATATATTGGCGGACATCACCTATCCGATTTTTGGTGCGATGTATCATCCACCGGGCGGAATTTTACGCCATGATGCCATCGTCTGGGGTCTGGCAAAGGGGGCCGCCGAACATGGCGTGCATGTTCACCAGCAAACCGAAGTGACCGGCATCGGTGTAGAAAACGGAAAAATCGTTTCCGTTGAAACGGACAAAGGCCAGATTAAAACCCCGCGGGTGCTGAATGCCGCCGGTGGCTATTCTGCTGCGCTTTCCTATCAAATGCTGGGAATAAAATTGCCGATCAGCGTATTAACCATTCAGGCCATGGTTACCCAGCCGCTGAAACCGCTTTTAAACCATGTGGTTTCGTCCGGCGCTTATCATGCGTATGCAAACCAGACCCTTAAAGGTGAAATCGCCACCGGCGCTCACATGGATTCCTGGCCCAATTACACGACGCAAACCACCGCTTATTATATCAAACATCAGGCCGAGGCGCTTGCAGAGATGCTGCCCTGTCTCAGGGGAGTCAAATTTATGCGCCACTGGGGCGGCCTGGCGGATATGACCCCGGACATGGCGCCCATCATGGACGGCAACGATTCCATTGAGGGCTATTTTATGGATTGCGGCTGGGGATATTTCGGCTTTAAATCCTGTGCTGCCAGTGGGAAATATATGGCGCAATTTATGGCCAGCGGGAATTGCCCCAATATGCTCAAGCCCTTCAGCCTGCGTCGCTTTGAGCAGCACCGGCTGATGGGGGAAACCGCAGCGGTCGTCAATTATACGCCCGACAACTAGATGATTGAAAATTGAATATTTGTGGATGTCGCTTGGCTCCGTCATATTAATTTTAAATTGATCCGCCGGAGACGGACCTTAAATATTCAATATTCAATCTTCAATTAAAATGGAGGTCACCTCATGGCATTAACCCTTACCTGTCCCGTGTGCGGCAAGCGCAACGGTTATGAATTCCGCTACGGCGGAGAAGAAAAGGGGCCCCGGCCGGATGAAGCAGGTATTACGCCCCGGAGCTGGTGCGAATATGTGCACATGAACCAATGTGTGGCCGGCATTCAGAAAGAATGGTGGTGCCATAAAGATGGCTGTGGTGTCTGGTTTACAACGCACCGCGACACAACTTGTAATCTTGAGGTGGATAAACCGGAGGCGCAATCATGAAAAGGCTGGAAAAACTGTCCACCCTGCGGATTAATCCTGCGAAAACGCTTCATTTTAAGTATAAGAACAAAAATCTTAAGGGGCTGAGTGGCGATACGGTTGCGACCGCCCTTTATGCCAGCGGTATTCGCATTTTTGGGCGCAGCTTGAAATATCATCGTCCGCGGGGTCTTTACAGCCTGGATGGCGAAAGCAGCAATACCTGCATGCAGGTCAACGGGATTCCCAACGTATGTGCGGAGACCACTCTGCTGGCAGATGGCATGGAGGTTAAAGCGCAAAATGTGGCGGGTTCACCGGAAACGGATCTGAAGGGGTTCATGGACAAACTGGACTGGGCGATGCCGGCGGGATTTTATTATCGCACCCTGCACAAACCGGCCCGCATATGGCCCATTGCGCTAAAACAGGTGCGCAAGGCTGCCGGGCTGGGAAAAATTTCGGCCGAATTTCAAATGCCCGGCAAATATGATGAAATCTATCCCAAAGCGGATGTGTGCGTCATCGGAGGGGGGCCGGCGGGCATGTCGGCGGCCCTGGCCGCCGCCGAAAACGGGCTACGGGTGATCCTCCTGGAAACCCGTCCGTGGTTGGGCGGTTTTTTTGACTACCGTACGGCGCAAAATGGCGCCGGGCTATCGCTATCCCAAAGCGTCCGGCAGGCGGCGGAGCAGCTTGAACAAAACTCCAATGTTCGCATCTTTACGCAAACCCCGGTGGTCGGCGTTTATAACAACAATCTGGTCACCGCATTTCAGAAAGGGTGCGAGACCGACTATTTTGATGAACGCTATCTTGAAATCCGGGCCACCAGTGTCGTGGTGGCCACGGGCTGCAGCGAGCGCCCGCTGCTTTTTGAAAACAACGAGCGACCCGGTGTCATGCAGATCGGCTGTGCGCATCGGCTGGCCCAAACCTATGGTTTGCTTCCCGGTAAACAGGCCGTTTTCAGCATCGGTCATGATTTAGGTCTGGAAGCAGCGCTGGATCTGTTTGACCTGGGCCTTGAGGTCTTATGTGTGGCCGACATCCGGGAAGATGGACAAGACCCCGCACTGATAGAAGGGCTCCAGCAGCGCAACATCCCATTTTTAAGGGGGTGGGTCGCAACACGCGCTCATGGCAATAAGACGCTTCACAAAGTCACCCTGGCCACTATCCCGGGGACCCTCCGGAAGGATTTTTCCTGCGACCTTCTGGTGGCCTCAGCCGGGATGACGCCACTGACCGGCCCGCTTTCATTGGCCCAGGCAAAGCTGGCCTTTGAACCCTACACCGGTTTTTTTATCCCCCGGCAGCTGCCGGCCAAAATACAGGTTGCCGGAAGGTTGCTGGGACTCAATCACCCTGCGACCATTGAGGCCTCGGGTCGGCTCGCCGGCACTTTAGCTGCCGGCGACTGCGGTGTATCCGTCGAAAGCCGGTTGAAAGAAGCCCGCGAAAAACTTAATCAATTACCGGGTCCGGACCAGGGCAGTAAATTGGTAACAGCCCCCGTTCAGGGCCGCAAAACCTTTATCTGCTTTGACGAAGATACGACGGTAAAAAACGTGAAACAGGCCCTGGCAAAGGGTTTTGATGCCACCGAACTCATCAAGCGCTTTACCGCCGCCGGCACCGGACCGGGACAGGGGGGTATCCCCGGGCACAATCTTCCGTTGTTTGTGGCGCAATACCATGGCGATATCAAAGCGACGGCCATGCCGACCACCGTACGGGCACCTCTGGTTCCCACGTATATTGCCACCTATGCCGGCAGCAACCACGATATGTGCAAGCGCACGCCGGTTCACGATTCCCAGAAAGCCGCCGGCGGTGTCATCCGGCGAATTGGTGTCTGGAAACGGGCACGCTATTTTTCCAAGGATTTCAGCTGTCGCGCGGAAATCGAAAATGTCCGTAAGAACGTCGGCCTGCTGGATGCCTCTACGCTCGGCAAATTTAGGCTCTGGGGGCCCGATGCATTAAACGCCCTGCAGCGGGTTTATGCCAGCGACATGTCCAGGATTACCAACGGCAAAGTTAAATATTCGGCCATGTGCAACGATGACGCCTGTATTATCGATGACGGCGTGGTGGTCAAAAGGGCTGAAAACGATTATTATTTTACTACCTCCACCGCCCGGGCCGGTGCCACGGTGGAATGGATCCGGTATCACACCCGCTATGACGGCTGGAATTTCCACATGGTCAATCTCACTGACGCCTTCGGGGTGATTAACATGGCGGGCCCCAATGCACGCAAGGTGCTTGCAAAAGTCACGGATGCCGATGTTTCCGATGACGCCTTTCCGTATGCCGCGTATCGTGAATTTATGATTAAAGATACCATACCGGTAAGGTCTATGCGTCTGGGGTTTGTGGGTGAGCTTTCCTTCGAGCTGCATGTTCCCTCATCTTACATGCAGGCCCTGTGGGATCTGTTGACCGAAGCCGGGAAAGAATTTGGCATCCGCCATTTCGGCCTGGAAGCCCAAAATGTGTTGCGCATGGAAAAAGCCCACCTGATTATCGGTTCCGAATCCGAGCAGCGCACCACGCTTCACGATGTCGGGCTCGGGTTTCTATGGAGCCGCGACAAATCAGAGGAAAAAACCGTGGGGGCCGTGGCCCTCAGGCAGACCGAAAACCAGGAGGCGCGTTTGAAGCTGGTGGGATTTAAGATGGAGGATCCTTCCCGGGTCCCGAAAGATGGATCCATCATCGTGGACAACCGCATCAGAGGATATGTGTGTATTGCGCGCCACAGCTTTGCGTTGCAAGAACCCGTCGGGCTTGCGCTGGTGGATGCACCACTGGCCGGGGAAGGCACGCGCTTGCAAATTTATGAAGATGAATGCAACGGTCAGCACCTTTATGCAACGGTGGTGCCCACCCCCTTTTACGACCCTGAAGGTAAACGAATACGGATGTGAGGTAAAAATGGCTGTTGAAATTAAGCGACAATCTCCAATATCTTTTCCAGGTAACCCTCTAAAAACTGAACTTCGCGGTCATTGGACCGTGATGCAGGAATATGAAGCTAAAGGCGATGCTCCCCGGGTGATCGACTTAAGCCACCGGATCCGGTGGGATCTTCAGGACAGCGATATTGCCAGGCACCGGCCGGGGGGCGTGAGCATCCCGGATACACCCGGCCGGTGTGTGTTTGAAAATGGCGTTTTGATCAATCGCATGAACCGGACCCAGGCCTCGATCTGGCATCTATCCGGAGAAGACCTGTCCATCCCCGATGATCCGGCTTTTACCGACGTAACCGATGCGACCGTGTTTTTGGCGCTGTTAGGCAAGGAAATTTTTTCAATAACCGAAAAATTAACCACCCTTGATTTTTTTGACCCTCTCAAGGAAGCGCCGTTTTTACTGCAAGGACCGTTTTCACATGTCCCCTGCCAGATGGTTATATTAGGAAATACGCCGGAAAAATCTGCCATTCTGTTTACCTGTTCACGGGGCTATGCGCAGGATATGATAGCGGCTGTTCTTGAAGCCGGGGCGGAATTTGAACTCCATCCTGCCGGTGAAAACGCATTTAGTGATTGGGTGAATAAATGATCAGGTTGAACGCGGACCGCTAAAAAGAGGATGCAATGAACTTAGAAGACAAGATACGAACCGTGCTCGATGAACAGAAAATATCTTACGAAGTGTTTGAGCACGAGCCGGTTTATACCAATCCGACCATGGCAAAAGCGTTAAATGTCAGCGAGTCTGAAACGGTAAAATCGCTGGTTTTAAAGACCAAAGAAGGCCGCATGATCGTTTTGGTTTTACCGGGTAACAAGAAAGTAGACTGGAAACACGCCGCCGCCGGTGCAAAAACAAAGAAAGTTTCATTTGCCAAACCCGAAGAGGTCAGTCAGGCGGTGGGTTGCGAGGTGGGGTGTGTACCGCCTTTTGGACACCTGACGGCATTGCCGATTTACATGGATCCGGACTTGGTCAAAAAGAATTTTGTATACTTCAACCCGGGCGCTCACGATAAATCATTTAAAATAAAAGCCTGGGACCTAAAAAAGCTTTGCAATCCATCCCTAATTTGACTTAGTGTAGCTACTTGACTTGATTGAACTGCATTTTTTAATTTTTGATATACCGCATTCCATAATAGTGTTCCGATATATGGAATTGGGGCATAAGTGGTTGTAGAAAAAGCGTTTGAAAATTGGAACGTTTTTTTGACAACCACGATAAATCTGCAAGCGACTATTTTGCCTTCGACAGGCTCAGGTCTTACGGCATTCCGGAGGCAGCCTGTCGCAGGCCGAAATCAATAAAGGAGGTTTATAATTATGACGCAAAAATACGATGCCATTATCATCGGTGCAGGTGTCATCGGCGCTCCCATCTCTTATGAACTGACCAAGATGGGTTACAAGACGCTGAACATCGACAAGCTGGCAGATGCCGGCGAAGGCTCAACCGCTGCATCCTGCGCTATCGTGCGGGCGCATTATTCGACAGAGGACGGTGTCGCCATGGCCTACGAGGGGTTTAAATACTGGCTGGACTGGGAAAATTACCTGAACCATGTCAAAGACGAAAAAGGCCTGGCCAAGTACATGAATACCGGATCCATTCTGATTAAATCCCAGGGGCACGACTGGCGCAAGGTCCAAACACACTACGACAGCGTCGGCGTTAGCTATGAAGAGTGGGACAACGAGAAAATCAAAGAAATGGTGCCGGTTTATGACATGCACGAGAACTGGCCCGTCAAACGGCCCGAAGATCCTGAATTTTTTAATGAACCGGCGAAAATGCTCGAGGGCGCACTTTTTTGCCCCGAAGGCGGCTACGTCAACGACCCGGCACTTTCCACCCATAACGTCATGCGGGCGGCAGAAGCTAAGGGCGCTGAATTTATGTTCAACACCGAGGTCGTCGAAGTCAGAAGTCAAGACAACCAGGTGCTGGGCATAACGCTTAAGGATGGGACGCAAATTGATGCGCCGGTGGTCGTCAATGCGGCAGGTCCGCATTCCTACAAAGTCAATCAAATGGCCGAAGGGGTTTACGAGGGCTGCAACATCAAAACCCGCGCCCTGCGGCACGAAGTGATGCACTGTCCGTCTCCGGAAGGATACGATTATCTGGATAAAGGTTACCATACCTCCGACGGTGACATTGCCTGTTATTACCGTCCGGAAGTCGGCAACATGTTTTTGATCGGCAGTGAAGATCCGGAATGTGATCCGCAGGAGTGGGTCGATCCGGATGAGTTTTATGCGGGTAAAGGCGGGACCGGGCGGGACAACCAGCTCAGCGAAGCTCAGTGGAAAGCCCAAACCTACCGCTGTGCCAAGAGGGTGCCCAGCATGCAGATACCCAACCAGCCCCGCGGGGTCTGCGATCTGTATGATTGCTCAGACGATTGGATTCCCATTTACGACAAGTCTGATATGAAAGGTTTCTACATGGCCATCGGCACCAGCGGAAATCAGTACAAAAATGCTTTGGTGGTCGGCGCCATGATGGCGGAATTGATCGACGCCTGCGAAAAGGGCCATGATCATGATAACATGCCTTTTCAGTATAAGTTGCGCTATATCGGGCGAACCATCAACGTGGGTTTCTTTTCCCGCAATCGTGAAATCAACGAAGACAGCAGTTTTTCGGTTAATGGGTAGTCGCGCTGGAATGTTGGAACATTGGAATACTGGAATAATTAACAGGGCTTTATCAGTTTGTGGTAAAGTCCTGTTCTGTATTCATTCATTTAATCTAAATTAAGTTTTCAGGTGTCAGGTTTCAGGCCTTTGGTGGCCAGTTTCGGGCGTCTAGTCATTAAGATCGCAGCGCGTTAGTTGTTTTCTGATTTCAGTCTTATGTCTACTGACACCCGACACCTGAAACCTACTTAGAGCTGACACCTGAACACTGACACCTAATTCCTTGGCATCTAACAACCGGAACCTTTTTCAACCTTATATCGGATAAAAGATAGCTCACCATGCGGATCTACGTGTGCGTCAAACATGTACCGGACTCGGCGGCGACGATTACCATCCGGGGAAACAATCAGATCGATGAAAGTGTCACCTTCTTACTGAATCCCTATGATGAACATGCCGTCGAGGAAGGCGTCCGGCTCAAAGCACAGATAGGAGCTTCAGAGGTGGTGGCCGTGACTCTCGGTAAAGAAGCGGCAATCAATACCCTTCAATCTGTTTTGGCCATGGGAGCGGACCGGGGGATATTGATCAAAACCAATGATCGGCCCGACAGTATTTTCACGGCACGGGCTTTAAAAGCGGCCATCGAACAGGACGGTAAACCGGATATCATCTTTACCGGTAAAGAATCCATCGACAGCGAGGGCATGCAAACCATGTTTCGGCTGGCAGCCGCACTGGACATGCCCGTTGCCACCAATGTGGTCGCTTTTTCAATTGACCGGGAGCATGCTTTTGTGGAGTGTGAAATGGAGGCCGGTGTAAGGCAACTTTTAGAAATGCCGCTTCCCTGCGTCATCGGCACCGGTAAGGGGTTGAACAAGCCCAAATATCCCACTTTTATCGATATCCGCAAAGCCAAGCAAAAGGAAATTAAACAGATCGTTCTGGCAAGCTTAAAAATTGAAAAACCCGCTGCAAGCATGGAAATCAGCGAATTGAAACTCGCCGTGGAACAGCGGCAACCCAAAGAACTCAAGGGGCAACCGCAAGAAATCGTCAAGGAGCTCATTCAGGTGTTAAGGGATGAGGCGAAAGTCCTTTAGAACCTATCTCAAAAATGCATTTTGGGTTGAGCCCGTTGCCGGTTAAAGAAAAAAACTTGAGATTTTCACTTTCCTACGGGCGCAACTGGCTTAACCGGCTCAACCGGCCAACCTGAAAAAGTGATCCACGTTTTTGAGATGGATCCTGGTACAAGACACCAGCGTTGCTGAAAAAGAAATCGATCATGGAAAAAGTTGGTATTTTAATCGAATTCAAAGACGACAAAATTAAGAAGACCAATTACGGTGTGATCACCCTTGCCCGCCAACAAGGGTGTGAACTGTATGCGCTGGTATTAAACGGCAACGCAGCCGCATGCAAGGAACAACTCCAGCAATACGGTATTAAAAAAATAATTGATATTGCTTCCAAAGAAGGCCCCTTGCAGTGGCACCCGGTCAAATGGGCCAGGGCCGTCGTCGCCGCCATGGACCACTTTGGTATCAACACCCTTTGCGGACTTACCAGCGCCCAGGGAAAAGAATTGTTGCCGCGAATTGCAGCCGACCTCGATGCCCCCCTCGTCATGGATTGTACGGATGTTGTTTTGAATGAGCGCGCGGCCAAAAAATCCCAATTTTCAGGCAAGACCGTCGCTACCATTAAAGTCAATGGGAACCATTTTATATTTGGCATCCGTCCCAATGCCATAGAGAAGCAACCCGATCCATGTGAAGCTGAAGTCATCCCTTTTCAGACAACAGTTGATAAGGAAGCGCTGGTCGTAAAGGAGATCAAACTGCAAACCCATACCGGCATCGACCTGACTGAGGCCGATATCATTATATCCGGTGGACGGGGCATGCAGAAACCGGAAAACTTCGCTATTCTTTTCGAGTGTGCGCAAGTGATCGGCGCAGCGGTGGGTGCTTCCAGGGCTGCCGTCGATGCCGGATGGGCGCCGCATTCGATGCAGGTCGGGCAAACCGGAGCGACTGTGAGCCCCAAAGTTTACATCGCCTGCGGCATCTCCGGGTCTGTGCAGCATTTTGCAGGTATGAAAACCGCCGGCCTTATCGTGGCCGTCAATACGGATCCGGAAGCAAACATTACCAAAAATTGTGATTATTACATCGTTGCTGATTTATTTGAAATCGTTCCCATACTGTCCCGTCAGTTAAAATTGGTTGTCGGCGAGAATCAATTGACATAAGCTGAACAGAGATGAGCGTTTATTTCACAATTAAGTCTATTTTGGTTGTGTTCGGACTTTTGGGAAGCTTCGGATTTTTTTTTATCCGATTTCGCCGTCTGATTCAGTTAATGACCCGCGTGCTGGGCTCAAACACCATCCCGCTGGACCGATTATCCGAACGGGTAAAGATTTTCTTCAAAGAAGTCATGCTGCAATCCAGAGTGCGCGAAAAGCGGTTTCCCGGTTTAGCGCACACCCTGATCTTTTTCGGCTTTATCGCCGTAATGCCCCATACAATTGAAATTATGCTTGCCGGCATTTTCCCCGGCTTCAGTTTCGCGAGCATCGCCCCCGGGATATACCGATTATATGCCTTTTTAGCAGAAATTCTGGCCTTGCTGGTCCTTTTGGGTCTGGCTTATTGTATCTACCGACGGTTAATTCTGAAACCAAAATATTTAACCAATGGTTTAGACTCGCGGCTGATTCTTTTATTTACGGCAATCATCATCTTTAGCTTTTTTTCCGTCAATGTCTTTCGAATTGCGCTGAACCAGCAGACCTTACAAGATTTTACAAGATACTACGTGATTTCGAACCCCATTGCGGGATTTTTAGGGCTGGAGCATCTGACCCGACAGGAATTGATCATTGGGCTGGAAGCCTCCTACTGGATTCACCTGGCGGTTATTTTATATTTCCTAGTTTATATTCCCGGGTCCAAGCATCTTCATATCCTGGCGGCCATCCCGAACGTGATTTTGGCGCCTTTAGAAACGTCCAAGCCAATGGTTAAAACCGATTTAGAAGACGACACGATTGAAAGTTTTGGGCTGGGTAAGATAGATGAACTTAACTGGCAAAACGTTCTTAATTTGTATGCCTGCACAGAATGCGGAAGATGTGAAGAACAGTGCCCGGCGGATATGACCGGCAAGCCCCTTTCTCCGAAAGCTGTCGTTGTGGACATGAAAGATGATCTAATCCAGCAATCCTCCGGAAATGAGGATACGATCAAACCGATCGTTCGAGATGGGTCGCCGATTACCGATGATGTCATCTGGTCCTGCACGACTTGCAGAGCCTGTGAAAGCATTTGCCCGCTTCACATCCAGCATTTGGATTTCATCCTGGAAATACGGAAAAGCCTGGTTATGATGGAATCCAGGTTTCCCGAGGAATTACAGGAAACCTTCACCAATCTGGAATATCAATTTAATCCATGGGGCTTTGCTCCGGAGACACGGGCGCAGTGGTGCCGGGGGTTGGATGTTGCCTTGATGAGCGACCACCCGGAAGCCAGGATTCTTTACTTTGTCGGGTGTGCCGGTTCTTTTGACGAAAGAGGTAAAACGGTCGCCAGAGCCATTGTCAATCTTCTAAAAAAAGCAGACCTCGATTTTGCCATTCTCGGCCCGGAGGAAAGGTGTACCGGAGATGCTGCCAGGCGGGCGGGTAACGAATATCTTGCGCAACAGTTGATACAGGCTAATTGGGAAACCATCAACAGGTACAGGCCCGCAAAGATCCTAACCGGTTGTCCCCATTGTTACAACACCTTGAAAAATGAATATCCTCAATTCGGGGTGATGCCTGAAGTCCTCCACCACACCGATTTTTTTGCGGATCTCATTCAAAATAAAAGATTAAAGCCAAACGGCAACCTGGAAGAGATCATCACCGTGCATGACTCTTGTTATCTGTGCCGGTGGAATGATATGATTGATGCGCCCCGGAAAATATTAGGCTCGATTGCCGGTCTTCAAATTAGGGAAATGGACCGCATCGGCCGCAAAGGGCTGTGTTGTGGTGCCGGCGGGTCCAGAATGTTTATGGAAGAAAAGATCGGAAAGCGCATCAACCTCGAGCGTATTCAAGAGGTGGTGGCTACAAATGCTGAAACCATTGTGGCGGCGTGCCCCTTTTGCAATACCATGCTCAATGACGGTGTCAAGGAAACCGCATCCGCGATTGCGGTTAAAGATATAGCCGAAATTCTTGATCTGGCAACCGATTCGTCATAGCGGTGGTAAGATCGGCAAGCCCTCTTGGGGTTTCAAATTAAAGATATTAAAAATGCTAGAATTCCTTAAATTTAAATAGTGTTGTCCATATTTTTAATTTGAAACGCTCAATTTAGGTGGAGGTAAACATGGCTACTAACATGGACGCGCTCGTGAAGTTAAAGCCCGAACCGGGGCTCTGGTTGCAAAAAGTGCCCATCCCGGAGATCGGCATCAATGATGTGCTCGTAAAGATTCACAAAACCGCGATCTGCGGAACGGACGTGCACATTTATAACTGGAACGAGTGGGCTCAAAAAACCATTCCGGTGCCGATGCCGGTGGGCCATGAGTTTGTCGGCCGGGTGGCCGAGATTGGCGACAACGTCCATGATTTTAAGCCCGGTGACCTGGTTTCCGGTGAGGGACATCTGGTTTGCGGCCGGTGCCGCAACTGCCTGGCCGGCCGGCGCCACCTGTGCATGCGCACCAGCGGCGTGGGGGTTAACCGCCCCGGCGCCTATGCCGAGTATTTGAGCATCCCGGTCACGAACATCTGGTATTGTGACCCCGGCATTCCGATGGATATCCTCACCTGCTTTGACCCGCTGGGCAACGCCACTCACACCGCCCTCTCATTTGATCTGCTCGGCGAAGATGTGCTCATTACCGGCGCCGGACCCATCGGCTGTATGGCCGCTGCGATTGCCAGGCATGCAGGCGCCCGTTATGTGGTGGTCACCGACGTGATTCCCTACCGTTTAAAGCTGGCGAAAAAAATGGGAGCCACCCTGGCACTGGATGTACGCACCCGGACGGTCGATGATGCTCAGAAAAAACTGGGCATGAAGGAAGGCTTTGATGTCGGTCTGGAGATGTCGGGCAATCCGGATGCGTTGCGATCGATGCTGGCCAACATGTGCCACGGCGGCAAAGTCGCGATGCTGGGAATTTTTCCGGCAGAAACGGCAATTGACTGGGACCTGGTGGTTTTCAACGGCCTCACCATCAAAGGGATTTACGGTCGTGAGATGTATGAGACCTGGTATAAAATGACGGTCATGATCCAGAGCGGACTGGATATCAGGCCTGTCATCACCCACCGCTTTGATTATTCCGAATATGAGAAAGCTTTTAAGATTATGCGATCCGGCAAATCGGGGAAGGTGATACTCAACTGGTCTGAATAGGTTAACCGGTTGACCTGTTGAGCCGGTTAAGCCGGTTAATAAAGGAATACTGTTAATTTAAATCAAACCGGTAAACGGGCAAAACGGGCCAACGGGCTAAACCAATTTTTAATCTTGTACGCTTATACATAAAAGGCTTTAAAGTCGGTAAAACAGACTCAGGTTATGAAGGAGAAAAAGAGATGTACGGGAAAATAAAAGATCATCTGATTAAAGAACTGGCGCAGATTCGTGACAGCGGCCTTTATAAAGACGAACGCGTCCTTGCCGGGCGCCAGGGCGCCAGGGTGCAGCTGGCCGATGGCCGGCAGGTGATCAACCTGTGCGCCAATAATTATCTGGGCCTGGCCGGCACCCAGGAGCTGGTGGAGGCGTCCAAAGCGGGTCTGGAGCAGTGGGGGTATGGCCTGTCCTCGGTACGCTTTATTTGCGGCACCCAGCAACTGCACAAGCGGCTCGAACAGAAGGTGTCCGAATTTCTGGGCACCGATGACACCATTCTTTATTCTTCCTGTTTTGATGCCAATGCCGGACTTTTTGAAACCCTGCTGGGCCCTGAGGACGCAATCATCTCCGATGAGCTCAATCATGCCAGTATCATCGACGGCATCCGGTTATGTAAAGCCCGCCGATACCGGTACAAAAACAATGACACGACCGATTTGGAGGCCAGGCTCAAAGAAGCTCAGGACGCCCGCTTCCGAATGATCGCTACTGACGGCTCCTTTTCCATGGATGGTATCGTTGCGGATTTAAAAGCCGTCTGCGATCTGGCAGACCGCTACCAGGCGCTGGTCATGGTCGACGATTCGCACTCGACCGGCTTTATCGGAAAAACCGGCCGGGGCACACCCGAATACCACGGCGTCATGGAGCGGGTGGATATTATTACCTCGACCTTCGGCAAAGCGCTGGGTGGCGCATCCGGCGGGTTTACCACCGGGCACAAAGAAATTATTGATATCCTGCGGCAGCGCTCCCGGCCGTATCTTTTTTCCAATACCCTGGCACCCGGCGTGGCCGCGGCTGTTTTCAAAGCGCTCGAAACCCTCAGTGCTTCAACCGAACTCAGGGATCGGTTGGCGGATAATACAGCCTACTTCAGGCGCGGCATGACGAAAGCCGGGTTCAAGATTAACTCGGGGGATCATCCGATTGTGCCGATTATGCTGGGGGATGCCAAAGTTGCGGCGGAGATGGCCGATGCCATGCTGGCCGAAGGTGTTTATGTGATTGCTTTTTCCTATCCGGTGGTTCCCAAAGGCAAGGCGCGCATCCGGGTTCAGATTTCAGCAGCACTGACCACGGCTGAGCTTGATACGGCTATTGCGGCTTTTACCAAGGTGGGCAAACAATTAGGGGTCATCTAAATTTGTTTTTAAGCCTCATCTCAGACCCAAATACTGCGTTAAACCGCGGATTGCAATGCTCACGTACTAAGGTGTACGTTCCACTTACAATCCGCGGAAAGCCTTGTCTTTGGACCTGATCCAAGGCTTAAAAACCAATTTTTTCAAGCTGTTTCTTTTTAGGCAATTTTACTAAATGCCTCCGAACAATACGCTCTGTAAGGACCGCCGGACTGCTGCACGGTTCGATCCGCTCGCTTCGCTCGGCGGACGGTGAGTGCGAACATTACAGTTTCTACAGCTCCAATAAACCTCAAATTCCACCAAACTTGGGGGTTTTTCAATATATCGCGATCGGCTGATATTTGGTTTTTTTGACATGATATCCTAAGTTTTGGTTCGGAAAAATTTCCTCCGATTTAAATCGAATCTACGAAATTTCAAAATCTTATATTATGTCAGCACATCTATCAAATTTTAAGCCTTTTTATATTTCAACATCAGGCACGATATGTCCACAATTCGATAGCTTCAAAAATAGTTTAGATTGGATTTAGTAAGATTTATTGGCTTCAGTGTTAATTTTAGCGCTATATGCTTTCCCTATTTATCCTTTCCCCATGCAATAGTTTATTGAAATTTTATTCATTTATGATATTTCTTTTTGCGTATCATTGTTATTCGTTACCATTCAGAGGAGCCAAGCATGGTGAGCACTTTGCATAAATCCTTGACCATCACCTTCCTGGCAGTTTCTATCTTTATCTCGGGGTTGAGCGCTGATCTGGTGAGCGCACAGAGTTCGGCGCCAGAGCCGATGGTAACCCTCACACCTGAGGAATAAGCCTGGCTGGCGGAGAACCCGGAAATCGTATTGGGATCCGCCACCGGCTATGAGCCCATGGTGACCAAGAGGGCTGATGGCACACATGTCGGCATGCTGGTGGATTTCTTCGAACAGGTCAATCGGCGCCTTAATACCAGAATTCGCCTTCACATTGAGGATTCATGGGCCGGCGTTCAAAAAAAAACGCAAAACAGGGAGATTGACGGTTTGGCCTTTGGCGGAAGAGATCCGCGCCGGGCCTCTCTTTACAATGCAACCGATATCTTGGTTTCCACCCCCTTTTTTCCCAATCTCCCAGTACCCTGTCTGACTCTCATTCTTTCAGCAGAAACCGTCAAAGGACACCTGCAGAACATCTACCAGAAGATAGAAGTCAACAATTGCCGTGAAGCGGTTGAGAAAGCCAAGAAAATTGGGATTCTTTGAATTCGAAGTTGGTCGTTACCCTTTTCTCAGGTGGATCTCCACGTCCATACGATCATGCAGGATGCGGATAATTTCAATCTCGGCAGGTTTTTGGCGGTAGAAAATTAAATGCCGTCCAACATGATAAACCCGATAGCCCTTCCGAATATCATCACGTGCATTCCCTAAATGAGGCTGCTCAGCCAAAATATGAAAGCTTTCATCAAGTTTTGAAAGATAAATGTTGCGTTGCTCACGGCCCCAAGATTTCAGTGTAAAACGGCCAATAGATTTAAGGTCCTCAAGAGATTTTGCGCTAAGACGAAAGACCGGCATTACCTCGCACCTTCTTTGTCAAGATCCATAAGCAGTCCATCCAATGAATACTCGACAAATCCACTCTCTTCACCTTCAATTAATGCACGGCGCAATGCGTTAAGTTTTACTTCCCGTTCTTCAAGGAACCTCAAACCCTCCCGAACGACTTCACTTGCGGATGCATACCGTCCAGTTTTAATTTGCTGAGCAATGAATTCTTCAAAATAT
>CAMYLV010000030.1 GCA_947259495.1 uncultured Desulfobacterales bacterium
GGAATGACCATGGAAGGCGACATCGTCCGGATTGCCACCCTCGCCACACTGGCCCAGGAAGAAAAACTCAAACAGGCCCAGTTAAAGGCGGCCCAGCAAGTCCAGAAACAGGCCGAGGCGCTTGAACCGCTGTTTACCGAATACATTCCGGTTAGCTATTCCAAGGCCAACACTGAGGTGTTGCCGCACGTACAGGCGATTCTGACCGAAGGCCGCGGCAAGGTCAATGTGGATGAACGCAACAACCAGATCATCATCACCGATACGGCCGTCAAAATTCGACAGGCCAAGCAAATTGTCGAAAAGATCGACACGGTTACCCCCCAGGTGATTATCGAGGCCCGCATTGTGGAAGCCAACACCAACTTCTCAAGAGAAATCGGCTTCGATTGGGGTGAGGTCACCCTCGGTCAGTTTGATTTGCCGTACACCAGCAGCTGGACGGCGGGTCCCACAGTGTTTACGGCCGACAATATTCCCAACACGCTGGTGGACACGGCATCGTTATCGTTTAGCCTTTTTAAAACCTCTGGAACGCCCTTTTCCATCGTAGATGCAACCCTGGCTGCCAGTGAAGTCGAAGGTAAAACCAACATTCTTTCTTCGCCCAAGATTGTAACCCTTGACAACAAAAAAGCCAAAATCAAGCAGGGCATTGAAATCCCTTACCTGGAACGGGATGCCTCGGGTAACGCAACGGTAAGATTCAAAGATGTTGATCTGCTGCTGGAGGTCACCCCGACGGTCACACCGGACGACCGCATCACGATGACGATTTTTGTGACCAAAAACGACCTGGTGGACCCCACCGCCAGTGTGCCGGCGCTGTCGGTCAATGAGGCCGAAACCGAAATTTTAGTAGATGACGGCGATACGATTGTCATCGGCGGCGTCTTAAAATCGACCATTACGTGGGCTGAAAGAGGCATTCCGGGATTGCGTCGCATGGGTGTGCTGGGTTGGCTGTTTAAATTTCAGGCCGAAACCGATGCCAAAAATGAGCTGCTGATCTTTTTGACGCCGCGAATCGTAAAGCTGGAGCAGAAACGCCTTTGATAGCCTAGCTTAGGCTTTAATAAATATCTAGACCGGCAGCACCGGTAGCATCCCAGAAGATAACACATCAAAATGCGAATGCGGTCTTTGCGTTTTATCAGGCCGCATTCGCTTTTTTTGCTAAAATCGAACGCTCAGGTTTGATTTTTATTATTCACCATGGAGCGTACAGAGAAAAATAAAAAAATTAAGTCCTAGCGCTACTCAAATCTATAAGTTTAATCTCTGTGGTAAAAACGATCGTCGCTAAAAGTATTTTTTGACTTCCCTGGCCCCCTCCTCAGCCTGGTCGGCCAAGCCGGTTTCGGGCGCCAGCTCAATAGTTTTTTGGTAGGAACGATAGGCTTTTTCAAACTCCAGCGCCAGCTGATAGGCTCGACCCAGTTGAAAATGCAGGGACGC
The DNA here is from genome assembly GCA_947259495.1 of uncultured Desulfobacterales bacterium. GTDB lineage: Bacteria > Desulfobacterota > Desulfobacteria > Desulfobacterales > JAHEIW01 > JAHEIW01. The sequence continues at coordinate 1,459 of CAMYLV010000030.1, forward strand.
AGATTCAGGAACCAGTCGCACGGCTTTTTCCAATTTTTCAACCGCTTCCGGTATTCGCCCCATGGCGATATAGGTTTCAGAAAGACCCTGGAGCCCTCTGACAAAATCGGGCCTGATGCTCAGGGCCTGGAGATAATTTCTTTCCGAGCGCTGCAAGTCCCCCTTGTAAAAATAGGCATTGCCCAAGTTGGAATAGGCAAAGTGCGGGGTAGCGTACAGGATATCATTGATGACCTTGCGATAATAGAAAATCGCCTGGTCCCAGTCCTTTTTGCCGGCGTAAGCATTACCCAGGCTGTTCATCGCAGCACCGTAAGTTGGACTCAGCTCCAGGGCCTTTTTATAGTGCACGATCGCCTCGTCATATCGTTCTTTGAGGGCGTATAAAAGTCCCAGGTCATATTGCAGCAGGTGATCGTTGGGATTTTTCTGTTCAGCCTTTTTAAACTCCTTTAAGGCCCCTGCAAAATTGCCCTGTTGCAAATAGGCTTCGCCCAGCCGCCGGGTGACTTCCGCCTCCTTTTTTTTCGTTTCAGCATTCGTCGTTGCGCACGCTGCAACAGCGACAGTTAGAACCATACATCCGAGCCAGACTAACAAATTTTGCTTCATTATCATTTACCTCAATTTACCGTTTTTTAAGTTTCAGATGGCCGGCAATGTCTTCCGACACCCGGTGAACAAACATTTTAAGGGCTTTATCCGTTAACGGTTTGCCCGGTGCCGGCACCTGTCTGAGATCTCTGGGATGAACATAAACCGGGGCATTGATCAAATCCGCATCGGATTTGATGTTATACTCCGGCGGGAACTGTTGTTCAAAATACATCTCCTGAAATCCAGCAAACTTAAGCGCATGCGCGGTCGATTTTACAACAGCGACATCATCAGCAGCCACAACTCCCTGACGCACGGCCTTTACAAGCCCGGCCAACGATTCTCCGCCGTGGGTACAGGCAATGTGCCCGTTGCGATTGGCGATGATTTCCCAGTCCATGATGTCCTGCTCGGCGACTTCAGCAAAAAAAACCCGCTGCTGACCGGCCAGCTGATTGTATCTATCCACCAGATGGATTACCCGGGGCATGGAAACCGGGTTGCCGATCATCGCTGCCTGTGCCACACTGGGTTTTACGGTCACCGGCTTAAACTGGCGTTTTTGATTGGCCGGCTCAAGATAATAACGATAGACGGGATTGGCATGTTCGGATTGCACACCGAGTATTTTCGGGAGCCCGTCGGTCACGCCGGCTTCAAAAAATTTCAAAAACCCATTCATGACCGCAGTGATATTGCCCGCATTGCCGATCGGCACCACCACCGCCAGATGGGACACCTCATATTCAAAATCCTGGGCAATCTCATAGCAATAGGACTCCTGACCCAGGATGCGCCAGGCATTTTTTGAATTTAATAGCGCCACATTGTAATTTTCCGATAAGGCCTCGACCACCTTCATACAGTCATCAAAGACACCTGGAATTTCAAAGACCGTGGCGCCGCTGCCCAGGGGTTGTGAAAGCTGCTGGGGGGTTACTTTCTTAAAGGGCAAAAGCACTGCGGATTTGATATGAGGCGCCAGATATGATGCATACAACGCGGCGGCAGCAGATGTATCACCGGTCGAGGCACAGATGGCCAAAACGTCAGACACTTTTCCGGTGCGCACCAGCATGTTAATGTAGCTCAGGGCACTGGCCATACCGCGATCCTTAAAAGAGGCACTGGGGTTCTGGCCGTCATTTTTGAAATAAAACCGCAAACCGACTTTTTCCTGTAAACGGGCATTGGCTTCGACCACCGGGGTATGGCCCTCACCCAGATAGACGACAGCCTCCAGCGGTATCACAGGTCCGATAAACTCATGATATCGGTAGATACCCTTCAAAGCCGGTATGCCGAGCAGCTTGCGATAGTCAAATATGCGGCGCCAGGTGGCACTCGAAATCCGGGTTAAGCGACTGAAATTAAGATCATGAATCAAAAAAACCTGCCCGCATTCCGGGCAGACATACAAAAGTTCTTCAATCCCGAATTCCCGGCCGCAACCCACACAGCGATAAACCAACCGGCCTTCATGACGGGGAAGGATTTGAGATCGAATCTCCTTGGGAAAATCATCCAGTTTCACGATTGTATTTTTTCCAGTCCACTCATATAAGGTCGCAGTGCAGCTGGGATAAGAACGCTGCCGTCGGCCTGCTGAAAATTCTCAAGAATTGCGGCCACGCACCGACCCACTGCAAGCCCGGATCCATTGAGCGTATGGACGAGCTCGGTGCCTTTTTGGCCTTTTTTCTTAAAGCGGATGTTGGCGCGGCGCGCCTGAAAATTTTCAAAATTGCTGCAGGATGAAATTTCGCGGTAAACGCCCTGGCCCGGCATCCAGACCTCAAGATCATAGGTTTTTGCGGCTGAAAATCCCAGATCGCCGGTACTCAGCTCAACGACTTGGTAGGGAAGTTCAAGTTTTTTTAAAATAGTTTCGGCATTGGCGCGCAGCGATTCAAGTTCGTCATAGGAGGTTTGCGGGGTTGTGAATTTGACCAGCTCAACTTTGTTGAATTGATGCTGGCGGATTAACCCGCGCGTATCTTTCCCGTATGATCCCGCTTCGGATCTGAAGCAAGGCGTATAGGCCGTATAATATATCGGCAGCTGCGCTTCAGCCAGAATCTCGTCCTGATGAATATTGGTCACCGGCACTTCGGCAGTGGGGATCAGATAGTAATCCCAGTCTACCAGTTTAAACAGGTCTTCTTCAAACTTCGGCAACTGCCCGGTATGGGTCATGCTTTGCCGGTTGACAATAAAAGGCGGCAGTGTTTCCGTATAGCCATGCACCTGCGTATGAATATCGAGCATAAAATTAATGAGCGCTCTTTCCAGACGCGCGCCGACTCCAAAGTAAAGCGGAAAACGGGCCCCTGTAATTTTAGCGGCACGCTCAAAATCCAGGATGCCCAGCAGTGTTCCGATATCCCAGTGCGCTCTGGATTCGAAATTAAAAACAGGCGGTTCGCCAACGGTTTTAATAACAGGGTTATCGGTCTCATCCTTGCCCACCGGGACAGATGAATGAGGGATGTTTGGCATTTCCAGCAACATTTTCTCAAGTGTTTCCTGGGTTTCAGCCAAAGATTTATCCAGCGCTTTAATCCTTGAGGAAACCTCACGCATTTGGGTGACAACGGTGTCGGCATTTTCACCGGCCTTTTTCATTTCCGCAATCTGATCGGAGACCAAATTGCGTTGATGCCTCAGGGCTTCAAGCTCTTGTAAAATGATTCTGCGCTCTTCGTCACACGATTTAAAGGCATTCAGATCGGTCGAATGACCCCGCGCCAATAGAGCCTTTTGGACGATTTCTAAATTTTGCCTAACAAACTTGATTTCCAGCATTTATTTCCTTATAATAAAAGTTTCTAAGGACGTAAAAAAATTTGACCGCACTGGGCTGGCGGATAGATGAAACATTGGCGCAGATAGCATGGTAGAGCTGTATAGTCAATGATTATTGACGATTAGCACGGCCTATGATTATTCATCGATTTAAATTCAACCTCGTAGCAGGAGTTGCCAGATGGATGAAATCCAAATTGCCAAAAACCAGATTCGTGAAGACATCGCCCAGAAAATTGCTGCACTATCGGCTAAGGAAGTCGCTGAAAAAACAAAAGCCATCGAAGACAGACTCTTTGATTTTGCCAATTTTCTGGAGTCAAAAATTGCGCTTATGTATGCGAACAATGAAAATGAGGTTCAAACCGCAAGAATCCTCCTGCGCGCGCTCCATTCAAATAAAATCGTCGTCCTGCCGGCTTATAGCGCTGACAATTTTGAGATGACACTGAAAAAAGTCGACAACCTTAAAAAAGACCTTCAGGTGGGACCGCGCAATATTCCGCAGCCCCATGATAACCGCTGCAAGATTGTCCCAATTGAAAAGATCGACATCGCAATCATTCCGGCGGTGGCCCTGGATGAAAAAGGGGGCAGGATCGGTTCCGGAGAAGGATATTATGACCGCTTGATTCCCAATCTGGCCATCACCACCCGCAAGGTTGCACTTGCCCTCGAAGCTCAAATTGTCCCACAGGTACCCATTGAATCTCACGACAAGCACGTCGACATTATCATCACCGAAGATCGTGTTATATATAAAATCTAAAGAGAACAACCGACGAAACCTTAACGGCTATCCGCAAGTTAGCCGGTCATTTGCAGCCCCCATACCGCCAGACCCTTTTATAGAACACCGGCTTGAGGGTTTAACGCCCAACCCAGTTTCTGCAGACTGGCAGGTTCGCCAACAGCGATGACCGTATCATCGGGCTTGATGACCGCGTCGAAAGAAGGATTAAACTGCATGCTGCCATCGGGCTTCTTTATGGCAATGATAATAAGATTGAAGTTTTTACGGATGCCGGAGTCTTTCAGCTCGACATTGACCAGCTCAGACGCAGCGCTCACCGGAATTTCTTCCATCTGTATGTCCTTGTGTCGTTGGGCAAAGGCCAGATCCAGAAACGAAGTCACGGTCGGACGGATAATGCGATTGGCCATGCTCATCGCCCCCATCACATAAGGTGATTCCACCATGTTGGCACCGGCGGCACGCAATTTGATTATGGCGTTTCTCTCGCTCGCACGGGCCATAATGAACAGCTCCGGTGCCAGTTGTCTGGCGGTCAGCACCAAAAAGACGTTGTCCGTATCGGTCGCCAGAACAGCAACCAACCCCCTGGCGCGCTTGATACCGGCTTTTAGCAGATTGTTTTCATCCGTGGCATCATCGGCAATGTAAAGTACGTCATTTTCATCCATCACCGGAACCTGTTCTGAGGATTTTTCGATAACAGCAACATCGATGTCGGCTTCTTTCAGATGACGGCAAAGCACCTGGCCAATGCGCCCATACCCGCAAACGATATAATGATTATTTAAGTGGTCTATCTTTTTATTCAATCTGCGCCTCCCCATAATAATTCTGATGCGGCCCTCAACCATAAATTGCACGACGGCTGCGGCAACATAGAGGGAAAATCCGACCCCGCAAAAAACGAGAAAAATCGTAAATATGCGGCCCCCTTCACCGACCTGATTGACTTCCTTAAAGCCGACGGTGGAAATGGTGATCACCGTCATATAGAGGGCATCGATAAACGGCCAACCTTCAATCGCCATATATCCGGAGGTGCCCGCAGCAAGAATCAGGATCGATATCAAGATAGAAAAAACCAGGTGTCGCGTGCTATCCATACATTATCCTAGCAATATTGCATCTTAATTTACCGGATCATATAATTATTGTAGTATTTTACAAAAGGATCAAGGTCTTTTTTTAAGGGTACAAAAATTGCCGGGCTAATCAAACCCGACTCTGCTCCGGCCGGCTTTCCAAAAATCATCAGACTGACGCCTCGATAATCTTGACCTGGATGTACTGAGTTGGTAGATAAGCAAGCATGAATAAGGAAGCCATTAAATATGAACGCCAACGGGACGAAATGGTCAGGCACCAGATCAAATCTCGTGGAATAAAAGACCCCAACGTTGTGGCGGCGCTTCGCACCATACCCAGGCATCTATTTGTCAGTGAAGCTTTAAGAGATCAGGCTTACGGGGATTACCCGCTTCCCATCGGTGAACAGCAAACCATTTCCCAGCCTTACATTGTTGCGGAAATGACGCAGGCTTTAGACCTTCACAAAGACGACCGCGTTCTGGAAATTGGGACCGGTTCGGGATACCAGGCGGCAGTTTTAGCGGAGATCGTATTCCGGGTTTACACGATCGAGAGAATCCGAGCGCTCTATATCCAGGCCCGCAATCTTCTCGATAAGCTGCATTATCACAACATCGTTATGCGGTGCACTGACGGCACGGCGGGATGGCAGGCTGAAAGTCCATTTGACGCCATCATTGTGACCGCCGGTGCGCCGGAGGTTCCTGCAAAACTACTCGATCAGCTGGCTGAAGGAGGACGCATGATCGTGCCGGTGGGCAACCAACACTCCCAGGATCTGATCAAAATTATCAAAGATAAACGGGGAGTTCATAAATCCAATCTGGGGGGATGCCGATTTGTCAAACTTATCGGGGCGCAGGGCTGGAAGGAAAAAAGAACGGATTGAATCGGTGAAAATAAAAACACAGTCGACGTGGAAAGAAGCGTTTTTTGCAAGTCGGGGTCCGGATTCTATTAAAAAAGCCGGGGTGTTGTCTTTAAAGGGGCTGTGCATGGGTTCAGCGGATGTGATCCCCGGTGTTTCTGGCGGCACCATTGCGCTCATTACCGGAATTTATGAAGACCTGATCAAAGCCCTTAAATCCCTGGATGCCACAACGGTTAAAAAGCTGCTGAAGCTTGACCTTAAAGGCGCCGTGGCAAGCATCCACATCCGTTTTTTACTTGCCCTGTTTGCCGGAATCGGCATTGCCATCATCAGTCTCGCAAGACTGATGAATTTTTTGATCAACCACTATCCGGTATTTACCTGGAGTCTTTTCTTTGGTCTGATTGCGGCATCAATATTGGTGGTCAGCCGGCAGGTGGCCTTCTGGACACTGCGTACCGGCATCAGCCTGGTGGTTGGAATCGCTGTTGCTGCCTTCATCGTGAATTTAATACCGATAACAACTCCCGAGGCGCTCTGGTTTATTTTTTTGTGCGGCATCATCGCCATCTGTGCCATGATTCTACCCGGCATCAGCGGTGCGTTCATCTTGCTGATTTTAGGCAAATATGAGTTTATCACAGCCACTCTAAAAAACCCTTTTTTGCCGCAGCACTTTATCATTATTATCGTATTCTGTCTGGGGTGCCTGGTCGGGTTGCTCAGTTTTTCCAGGCTGCTGAACTATTTCCTCAACCATTTTCGCGGTCTGACAATGGCGTTTCTCACCGGTTTGATGGTAGGCGCCATGCCAAAAATCTGGCCGTGGAAGCAAATACTTGCAACCCAAATAATTCGTGGGCGTTCCCACGTCATCTGGGGTTCCAATATAATACCCGAAACCGTTAACGCCGAGGTGTGGGCTGCCATCGGTCTGGCAATCATCGGGTTTTTGGCGGTGATTGTTATTGAACGGTTGGCCAGAGTAAAAGACAGTGAATAGAACCCTGAAAATATCTTTTATCTTCTCCCGGATCGGACTGGCTTTCGCTTAGACATTGTTTGTGCTTAATTTTTCTGACGGGCATGTTTTTTATGAAAGGCGCTATGCAGATGATTACCCATAAGCGACGCAGTGATCCGATATTTGGGATGATTAGCCCCAGGTATTTGGGCCGACCCATTGCGTTAGTTTAATCCCAAATATCGGGTCACCAGCATTTTAAAATTCATATCGCCTTTCAGGAAATGACATGGCCGGCTAAGGATTCGTAAGTTATTTCGGGAAAGACACATTAGAAGACATGGTTTGAAAAGACTATTTTTTATTTGCCTGGAAACTTTTCTTTGAGGAATTTGACAAATGTCTGATGCAACGGTGAGGAGCTGCGCTGCCTGTGCCAGGTTAGATAAAAACTCCGTTTAAGATGCAGGCCGTCTACCTTAAGCGCACTTAATTTGCCTGCCTGAAGATCTTCGGCAACTGCCAGCGTTGAAAGAACAGATACACCGGCTCCGTTTTTAATTCCCTGACAGATTGCCTGAGTGCTCCCCAGTTCGGCAATAACCTTTAAATCTTCGACAGCGTAGCCCCGGTCGCTGAGGCTTTGATGCAATGACTTTAAAGTCCCGGAGCCACGTTCCCTTAAAATGAAAGGCTCTGAGACGAGCTGTTTCAAAGACACATGTTTTTTACCCGCCCAGCGATGATGGGCCGGTACGATAAGACGCATCTCATCTGAAATTAATTTTTTTTGATCAATCTTTTGGGTTTCTGCTCGTGCGCCAACAATCCCCAGCTCCAGACCTCCATCTAAAATGCCCTCGATAATATGAGCCGTATCTCCGATAGTTAAGGAAATGATGACGTCCGGATATTGGCGTTTAAAGTCAGCAATCAATTGGGGCATCATATATGTCCCGGGTATCGTGCTGCCGCCAATTACCAGGCGCCCCCGAATTTTTCCATTGTACTCCGCCAGCGCCATCTCGGTTTCATCGCGTAGAGCCAGGATTTTTTTGGCATAGCCATACAACAACTCGCCGGCTTTGGAGGGCGCCGCTTCTTTGGATAGACGATCAATTAGCCGACAGTCAAAATGATCTTCCAAATCTTTGATGTGACTGCTGATGGTGGGCTGAGAGAGGTGCACGGCTTTCCCGGCTCTGGAAAAGCTCTTGAGCTCGATGACCTTGCAGAATATATTGAGCTGCCAAAGATCCACAGGCATTAATTGTTATTTGTTATTCGTTATTAGAAGCGGATATACAAATTATCGCCTCCAACAAAAACGCATTTTCTCACGAATCAATCTAGCAAACCTGTATTGGCTGGTGTACACCGTCAGTTTAGGGTTCGAAACTCGAGTTATGATAAATCAGAATGAATCCTATTCCTCTTAAACGATTAATCAATAACCAATAACCGTCGATTGCGATTTAACGCAATCGAGGCCCTGTTTAATTTTTGCCGGTTTGTTCAGGGCCTGAAACGAGGTTAAATTTTTGTTTCAGCTTTTCTTGCACCAGCGACGGAACCATTCCATCAATATTGCCGCCGAATTGAATGGCTTCTTTAATAATCGAAGAACTTGTAAATATCCAGCGCAATCCGGTCATCAGAAACACCGTCTGCACCTCGCGATTCAACCGCCGGTTCATCAAGGCCATCTGGAATTCATACTCAAAATCAGACATAGCGCGCAGCCCCCGGAGAATCGCATGGGCTTTTCTGTGGGCGGCATAGTTCACTAAAAGGCCGTCAAAGCTATCGATTTCAACGTTTTTAAATTTCTTCAAGCAATCTTTGAGCATCTCCAATCGTTCTTCGAGGTCAAAAAGATACTCCTTGTTTGGATTATACAAAATCGCAACGATAATCTTATTAAAAATTTTTAACCCTCTTTCAAGAATATCAAGATGGCCGTTGGTTACCGGATCAAAAGACCCCGGGTAGATTGCAATTTTAGGCATCTTACATCAATCCTTTTTTCTTTGGAGTATAGACGGCAAATGCTGAACGCAAACGGCAGATAAGAAATCATAATGGGACTGATTGATATTCTGGATTCATACCATATAAATTAAAAAAGAAACAAGCGTTTTTCCATATCTTCGCTGGTCGGCAATTTTGAATTCAGACCGCTTTTCTGGAATCGGCTCCAGCGGCGAATGTTCGAGGGCCAGCCAGGCACCGTTTACCAGGCATTGGCTCATATCCAGATTGGATAGGGTCGGCTGGACCATATCCCTATTGTAGGGCGGGTCTATGAAAACAAGATTGAAGGCGGGCTTGTGCGAACGGATGATATTTAAGTTATCTAATATGTTCCATTTAATTGCGTTCGCGCGGCTCTCAAGCGAACACGTTTTAATATTTTTTTCTAAAGCGGCTAAAGCCGCTTTATGATCTTCTGCAAAAAAAACAAATTGAGCACCCCGGCTTAAAGCCTCAATACCCATCGCTCCGGTTCCGGCATACAGATCGAGGACGCGGGCACCCCGAACGCCATCGCCAAGGATATTGAAAATGGACTCCCGCACCCGGTCAGCTGTCGGCCGCGTATCTGTCCCGGGCACCGTTACCAGCTTTCTACCCTTCAACTCCCCACCAATGATCCGTATGGTCAAAACTTCTTTCCCTTTTAAAACAAGAAGTTTACAATTTATATTTGAAAAGTAAAACCTATCTCAAAAATAGTGGATAAGGGTTCAGGGCAAGGCGTACCGCGGATTGAAAACGGAGCGCCACGTAGTACGTGAGTATTTCAATTCGTGGTAGAACGCAGCCCTGGAGTCTTAGACGCATTTTTGAGATAGGTTTTAGTTGAGGCTTTTGATTTTCTTGTGCAAATAACTCCTCCCCACCTTCAGCGCCTTAGCGGTTTTTGTAATATTGTTCTCATTTTGGACCAATTTTACTTTTATAAATTCCTTTTCAAACGCTTTGCGCGCTTCTTTGAAATTGTCTAATTTCATAAATGGTGCCGAAGCCGCATACGATGGGTTGGTTAAACCACCGGGACGATATGAATCCGGTATTTCCGTCACATCAATGACATCTTTATCAACCATGATAGCCAGCCGTTCAACCAGGTTACGCAACTCCCTGACGTTTCCGGGCCAGGCATAATTGCTCAAAATGCTGATCGCCGCGGGACTCATCATTTTACGCTTGCTGCGATTCTGAACAGCAAACTCGACTAAAAAGGCCTCGACCAATAGTGGAAGATCCTCGATTCGCTCTCTTAAAGGTGGAACATTAATGGGAATCACATTCAAACGATAATAGAGATCCTCTCGAAATGTCGCCTTTTCGATTTCTTTTTCCAGGTTTTTGTTGGAGGTAGCAATCACCCTTACATCAATGCCAATCTGTCGGCTTCCGCCCACCCGCTGGATCTTTTGTTCCTGCAGAACCCGCAGTATTTTGGCCTGAGAGCTTAAGCTCATATCTCCAATTTCATCCAGAAATATGGTGCCGTTATTGGCCAGCTCAAACTTGCCTTTTTTTTTGGCGGTTGCACCGGGAAATGAGCCTTTTTCGTGTCCGAACATTTCACTTTCCAAGAGTTCGTCCCGGATAGCCGCACAGCTGACATCAATCAGCGGCTGCTCGGCCCGCGGGCTGAGTTGGTGGATGGTGCGCGCCACCAGTTCTTTGCCAGTGCCGTTTTCTCCGCTAATCAGTATCCAGGTGTCCGTCGGCGCTGCGACGTCAATATTTTTTCTTAAAACCTTTGTCCTTTCAGATTCTCCGTCAATGGAATGTTTTTCCAGCGTCTTGGTACGAAGATATTTATTTTCTTCTTCCAGGCGCTTAAAATTTAACGCATTGTTTATGGTTAAAATTATCTTATCAATGGAAAGCGGCTTTTCAACCAGATCAAAGGCGCCTAGCTTGGTGGCTTTAACCGCTGTTTCGATCGTCCCGTGGCCGGTGATGATAACGACCTGAATTTGGGAATTGTATTTTTTAATTTCCTTTAGCGTTTCAATTCCATCCATTCCCGGCATCCAGATATCGAGCAAAACCAGGTCCGGTGATTCTGATTCAATGGCTTTTAGCGCCTCATAACCGTTGACGGCTGTTGAAACCTCAAAGCCCTCATCAGAAAGCAAACCGCTCAAAGATTGAACAATCGACTGTTCATCATCAACAATCAACACTGATGCTAGCATTTACCCATACTCCTTACAAAAAGATTTACTTTATCGAATACCGATAGCTAAGACAGTGAAAGTACTGCTTAAGGCATGGGGCCTGAAGTGTTGACAACAAACTCATTTTACACCATGCGCCCTGCACCAAGCCCCATGCTGATTACACCGGCAACTCGATTACGAATTTCGCCCCGCGGGGTGCGTTGTCCTGCACATTTATCATCCCATTGTGATCCGCGATAATGGTGTTGACAATTGTCAGCCCCAGTCCCATTCCCGTCTTTTTGGTGGAAAAATTGGGCTGAAACAAGCGGGTCTTATTTTCATCGGAAATACCTGGCCCATCATCGGCAATTTCCATTCGAACCTTTTTTAAAATCGGATCATGAGCCACGCTAATGTTAATATTGCCGGGGCCTTTTATTGCGCCAATCGCATTGTCAATCAGGTTAATTAACGCCTGCTTCATCTGCTGGCGATCGATATTTAGAATCGGGATGTCACGGGTATTGTTTGTTTTAAATTTAATACTGGGATGCCCTTCCCGGTAGAGGGCTACGGTTTCTTCAATTATCGGTATCAAATGACAGGGAACGGGATTCGCGCTGGGAAAACGAGCAAATGACGAAAATTCATTCACCAAATTGCGAATCAGCTCCACCTGACTGATGATGGTTTCAGTACAGTCTTCAAAAATGGTGTCATCCACAAACTGTGCGTACTTTCGTTTGAGCCGCTGCGCTGAGAGGATAATCGGTGTCAACGGATTTTTTACCTCATGGGCGATGCGCCGCGCGACTTCACGCCAGGCTGCCATGCGCTGGCCTTTTTCCAGTTCGGTCAGATCATCAAATACCATCAAGGTCCCCATGTGTCGTCCGGCATCGTCTTTGAGCGCATTGACAGAGACCAGAAAGCTTCTCGGTCTGCCCTCAATGGTAAGCTTCAGCGGCAATTCAACAGTGTCTCCGCTGGACAAAGAAAGGTTATCCAAAATTTCATTGGCCAGTTCCAAAAAGGGGCCGTCTAATAAGTTTTTATAGCTTTTGGTCAGGATTTGCTCGGATTTGAGATTCAGCATCTTTTCAGCTGATTTATTCATCGTCGATATAATGCCCCTGGCATCCAGCGTGACAACGCCGGCGGATACGCTTTTTAACACGATTTCCATAAACTGCCGTTTCTCTTCAATTTCAATATTCTGACGACGCAACATCCGGGCAGAGAGCTCCAGTTGCTCTCGGCCTATTCGAAGATCCTGGGTCATCTGGTTGAAGGATTCAACCAGGCTGCCAAACTCATCATCGCTCACCGGATCAATGATATAGCCAAGATCGCCATCTGCCACCCGCCGCGTGCCTTCGGCCAACTCTTTGATCGGAAGGCTAATCGACCGGGCCATAAAAAATCCAAACCACACGGCACAAAATAAAACCAGCAAGGCAACAATTGAAAGCGATATGTAATAGGTAATCTGTATCGGCTTTTTCAGCAGTTTTATCTGCTGGTATTCCGTAAAACCTGTGCGAATAAACTGCAGATTTTCAGAAAGCTCACGGGGGATCAGTATGGTGACTACAACAAATCCGACAGCCTCGTCGGGTTGCACCCCAAATGGAATGGTCCCCACGGTTTTGATGAACTCACCAGACGGAATGGCTTGCGAAATCGATCGAATCCCGTCCGCAGGCAATTCCTTTTGCATATCTTCAGCTGAGATGATGCCAAAATATTCGTTTTCTAGCTTGGGTGCCAGAGCGAAGGTTAGGCGCTCAGTATTGCGCGCGTAGACCTCGACAGCGTCAAGGTTAAATTCCCGTTGGACAACTCGAATGTAATGCGAAAGGGCTTTGCGGCTTTTATCATCCAACAAATTTTTAGTTTTAATCTGGTAAGATATGCGTTCAAGGAAAAATCGGTTGTTCTCCTCTGTCCGGCTGTACAGGCGTCCGCCCACCCACAATGAATTATCAAGCGCCTGTTCGACCGGCACGTTAAACCAAAACTCAATGCTGGCGGTAATAAAATTAAGCGCAAAGAAAAATAAGACAATGGTCGGCAACAGGGTCAGTGAAACAAAAGCGATGACCAGTTTGGTCCGAATTTTAGCGCCCAGGACATTGCGCCTGCGGTCATAGATCAGTTTCACCAGATTTCGAAAAACCAGATAGATCATTAAGATCAGCAGGAGCAAATTGATGTTGATCAGGATGAACATCAACACCGTATTTGAGACGGCAATATCGGCACCGAATTTGATGATTCGGCTTTCGACCAACGTCAAAAGGGCAACCACGAACAGAATAACCAGAATCAGAATAAATTCGCGCTTGCGTCGTTTGCGTTCTTTTTCCGAAAGTGAAGATTTCCTTTTAAATCTGGGCCTTTTCATGGCATTCGTGGTGGATTGTTCATCAACAGGCTGAAATCAAAAGGTAAAATCGATGGTGTACCAATCCGTCTCAAAGTCCCATAAAGACATAAAAAACAGAATGTAATGCAGATATAAAGGGAGGGTTTTTTTGCTGACTTCAGCCTTCACTCTCAGCTGGTATTGCTCGCCCTTTTCGAGCCTGTTTAATGGAATAATTTTTAAACTATCGATTTCCGTCATCCATTTCTTTGCTTCATTAAATGACTCGGTGACTTCGGGATTATTCTCTTTCCAGGAACGTGTGACGGTGAATTCTTTTTTAAGATTATCGTAAATGATCGTGTGGGTGACCTCAAGATTGGCGATATCTTTGTCAAACCAAAAACTGCGTACACGATTCAATTTCGCGAAAAAAGAAAATGTAGAGGGTACGCCGCTTAAAATGGCCTTTTTCATCTCTTCCCGGAAGGCCCCTTTGAGATTCAAAAAAAGCAGCAGATCTTCACGGGTATTGGAGACAGTGATATTGGTCAGGGTCGCATCCTGGGCATATCCAGCATGGGCGGAAATGAAAAGCAGGCCCAAAACCAGAAAGAAGACGGATTGTGTCCGTTTAAGCAACGAAATCATTTGATAAAGGTATCGCTAATTAAAATTCAGCCCTTGCTTCATTATCCGTTAACGCATCGTCACGAAAAAATGATGAACATTAGAAATGCTGCTCAACATTCCGCTCGGCGCCTACACATTACTTCGGTTGCAAGATTTAGGTATTTCCTTAACTTCGCATTAATTTTTATGCAAGATTTAGGTATTAAATAGCTGAAACCTATTTAAATAGCAAGTGATTTTGACCACCACCGCGGCGTGTTGTGCGCATCGGCCTGTGTCTGCAGGGGAACAACTGAGTGGTCAACAAAAAGATTGTCGCCGACAGTTGGAAGTGCTATAGCTCTCAGCAGTCTGCGGTTGGCCTTTGGGCCAGCCCGGTTAACCCAAGCCAGGGAGAAGGCTGTTGCTTGCCAAAGTCCTCAGCAGTGCTGTTCTGGGAATTGATGCCTATCCGGTCGAGGTGGAGGTGGACATCACTTCCGGTCTGCCCACCTTCACAACGGTCGGTCTTCCGGAAGCCGCGGTCAAGGAAAGCAAAGAACGCGTCAAATCGGCGGTGAACAACTCGGGCTATCGGTTTCCGGCCGACCGTATAACGGTTAACCTGGCGCCGGCCGACATTAAAAAGGAAGGAACCGGTTTTGATCTGCCCATCGCGCTGGGCATCCTGGCTGCCACCGGCATTATCCCCCAGGATCAGCTTTCCCGCTATCTAGTATTAGGTGAACTCTCGCTGGACGGACGCATTAAGCCGGTTAGAGGGTCTTTGCCGATGGCACTGGCCGCTAAAGCGGCCGGCTATTCAGCCATCATCGTTCCTTTTGAGAATAAAGGGGAAGCTGCGGTGATCCAGGACATTGAGGTTTTAGCGGCCAAAACGCTGTCTGAGATTGTGGGGTTTTTAAGGGGGTTTACCCAGATCACACCAGAGCAGACCAATATTACCCAATTATTTGCAAGTGACGGTCATTATGCCATTGATTATGCCGAGGTGATGGGCCAGGAACATGCCAAACGGGCCCTGGAAATCGCTGCCGCTGGCGGCCATAATCTGGTGATGATCGGCCCGCCGGGTTCCGGAAAGACCATGCTGGCCAAACGACTGCCGACCATCCTGCCGCCGATATCCTTTGAAGAAGCCCTGGAAACCACCAAAATATTCAGTGTTATCGGTTTATTGTCCAAAGGGCAGGCCCTGGTGACGACCCGGCCGTTTCGCTCGCCCCACCACACCATTTCCGATGCCGGTCTGATCGGTGGCGGTCATATTCCCAGACCCGGCGAGGTGAGCCTGGCGCACAACGGGGTACTGTTTTTAGATGAAATGCCGGAGTTTAAAAAACACGTCCTGGAAGTGCTGCGGCAACCGATTGAGGATTTGCAAGTGACCATTTCCCGGGCCAGGTCAACCCTGACCTATCCGGCTAATTTTATGCTGGTAGCTGCCATGAACCCCTGTCCTTGTGGCTATTTATCAGACCCCAAACACGAATGCCGCTGCACCCATCAACAGATTCACCGCTACCGCTCTAAGATTTCCGGGCCGCTTTTAGACCGTATCGACATGCATGTGGAAGTACCGGCCGTGCCCTACAAAGACCTGATGCAGGATCATGCGGCCGAGCCCTCTGAAACCATTCGCCAGCGCGTGGCCCGGGCACGTGCAACCCAGGCGGACCGCCTGTCGCGCACCAAAATTTTTTGCAACGCCCAGATGAGCAGCCGCCACATCAAGCGACATTGTCAGGTCGACGATGCTTCCTGCCGGCTGCTGGAATCGGCCATCGACAAACTGGGGCTGTCGGCCCGCGCTTACAACCGCATCCTAAAGATTGCCCGCACCATTGCCGACCTTGATAAATGCGCAGCTATCGGTTCCGCCCACATCTCCGAAGCCATCCAGTACCGCAATCTAGACCGCGGTAAACAATTCAAATAAACTTTTATCAATGCAATTAAAAAAATGCCGCAAAACTTTACCAATAGCCGACTCGCGAATATGGGTGCCAAAGCAATCAGGGAAACCTATGAAAGCTACCGGACCCAGTTCGATGCGGTCACAGCACGTGCCAAATTAAGGTTTAAGACACGTGATTGGCAGGGCATGAGGGCCGATGCAGCCGCAAGACTAGACATATATAAAAAGGAAGTCGATATAATTGAGACGGCCATTCGTCATTTGTTGGGTGATCGCGTTGAGGACAAACAGGTCTGGGCAAACTTAAGGTCAGCATTCGCCGGTCTTGTGAACCAGCGCAATGATCGGGAGCTGGCCGAAACATTTTATAATTCAGTCACCCGGCGCATATTTGCCACTGTTGGTGTCGATTCGCAAATTGAATTTGTCGACACCGATTCTGGCACCTCCCCCGCTCCGGCAAAATTTGAAGCCCACCGGTCATATAAAGGCGCAAGATCTGTAGCTCGCCTGATTCGCAAAATCCTGTCCGCTTATCCGTTGGCCACCGGATTTCAGAACCTCAAGTTAGATGCCGGAAGGGTGGCCGAAAAAATTGAAGTGCACCTGCATAAAATGGGATTACCGGCTGAGATCGATCGCATTGAAATGGCCACTAATGTTTTTTTTCGCGGGATGGGTGCCTATCTAATGGGTCGCTTTTTCTGTGGTCATAATCTCATCCCGCTTGCAATTGCTTTGCTGAATTCATCTGAAGGCATCGTTGTGGATGCTGTCCTTTTGCAAGAGGATGATATCAGCATTTTATTCAGCTTCACACGTTCCTATTTTCATGTTGCATCTGCAAAACCTTCTGATTTGATTCGCTTCCTTAAAACCATCTTACCTCACAAGCGCATTGCTGAACTGTATACTGCGATCGGCTTTAACAAACACGGCAAAACCATACTCTACCGGGAACTACTGGGCCACCTATCGGAGTGCAGTGATGAACGCTTCGAAATCTCTCGCGGAGAGAGCGGCCTGGTTATGATCGTCTTTAACATGCCCAATGATGACTTGGTATTCAAGCTAATCAGGGACCGCTTCGGTACACCGAAAAAAATCACGCGGCCGCAAGTTATGGAAAAATATAAGCTGGTTTTCAACCATGACCGGGCCGGTCGGTTGATAGATGCGCAGGCTTTCGAACATTTAAAATTTGATGGTTGTTTTTTTTCACCGAACTTGCTCACGCAACTGCAATCCGAAGCTGCTCAAACGGTGAAAATAAAAGAGGATCATGTGATATTAACCCATACCTATGTGGAACGCCGTGTGACGCCTTTTGATATTCACCTGCAGGAGGCAGACCCTGCTGCGGCACGCAGAGCTGTTATTGACTTTGGCGCTGCGATTAAAGATCTGGCTGTCAGCAATATTTTCCCCGGCGATATTCTGTTAAAAAATTTTGGCGTTACCCGTCACGGCCGTGTTGTTTTCTATGACTATGATGAACTGTGTCTGCTGACGGCCTGCAATTTTCGAAAAATCCCGGAATCCTCCTGCTATGATGATGAACTTGCATCCGAGCCATGGTATTTCGTTAATGAAAATGATGTTTTCCCGCAAGAATTTAAAAGATTTCTGGGACTACCCGATCATTTACTGGAAATTTTTTTAGAACACCATTCCGATCTGCTGGATGTCGGTTTCTGGCATAAAGCCCAGGAGGCGATCAGAGCCGGTGAACTGCCCCATATATTTCCCTACGCGCAAAACCGGCGGCTAAAACAGCAGTGGGACATTGACTTCAACTCAAATTGGCCTTAAGATTTTTGAAAGTCATTACGTCGGAACGTTATTATGGAAAGCGGTGAAACACCCAGATGACGCTGAAAAGGAGGGATATTGACCATGAGCGGCCCACTTAAAGTTGACAATATTGAAATTCTTGGACCCGTTAGCGAAGCGTTTTCTCAAATCTTGACACCCGGCGCACTTAAATTCTTAGGTGCTCTGGCACGCGAATTCGAACCTCAGCGCAAATCACTGCTGCAACACCGTCAAGAGGTCCAGGCTGAGATCGATGGCGGAAAGTTACCCGATTTTTTGCCGGAAACCCGGTCGATTCGTGAAAGCGATTGGAAAGCTGCGTCGATTCCGGATGATTTAAAGGATCGGCGGGTGGAAATCACAGGACCGGTGGACCGCAAAATGATCATCAATGCGTTGAATTCCGGTGCCAGTACGTACATGGCTGATTTCGAGGACTCGCACTCGCCGACGTGGAAGGGAACGCTTGAGGGGCAAATAAATCTTCGCGATGCAGTCAACGATACGATTTCTTATATTAATCCGCAAGGCAAGGCCTACGAACTGAATCAGGATGTCGCCACCCTCATCGTCAGACCGCGTGGCTGGCACCTGGTCGAAAAACATGTCACAGTTGATAGCGAGCCGATCTCCGCCAGTATATTTGATTTCGGTCTTTATTTTTACCACAATGCCAAGGCCTTGCTGGCTAAAGGGTCCGGACCCTATTTTTATCTTCCTAAAATAGAAAGTCATCTGGAAGCCCGCTTGTGGAATGATATCTTCGTTCGAGCGCAGGAGATGATCGGCATTCCCAACGGAACCATCAAAGCCACCGTATTGATCGAAACCATTTTGGCGGCATTCGAAGTTGATGAAATTATCTACGAACTTAAAGAGCACATGGCCGGTTTGAATTGCGGCCGCTGGGATTATATCTTCAGCTTTATCAAGCGTTTTAAAAACGTGCCGGGTTATATCTTTCCCGACCGCGCTCAAATTACCATGACCCGTCATTGCATGCACGCGTACTCACTTCTGGTCATTCAAACCTGTCATCGGCGCGGGACCCATGCGCTCGGCGGCATGGCGGCCCAGATTCCCATAAAAAATGATCCTGAAGCCAATGCTGCCGCACTGAAAAAGGTGAAAGAAGACAAGGTTCGGGAAGCAAGAGACGGTCATGACGGCACCTGGGTGGCCCACCCGGGCTTGATGCAGATCGCCAAAGAAGAATTCGACAAGGTCATGCCGCAGCCCCATCAGATCGATAAATTGCGTCAAGACGTCACCATAACAACCTCTGATCTGCTGAAGGTGCCTGAAGGTACCATTACCGAAGAAGGGCTGCGCACCAACATCGATGTCGGAATTCAATACATGGCCAACTGGCTCAGCGGCCTCGGCTGCGTTCCCATATACAACCTGATGGAAGACGCCGCTACCGCCGAAATCTCCCGAACCCAGGTATGGCAATGGATTCATCATCCCGAGGGTGTTCTGTCGGACGGCCGCAAAGTGACCCTCGAACTTTTCCGGGAAATCATGGATGAGGAATTGCAAAAAATCAAAAAAACGATTGGCGAGGAACGTTTCGCCATAGGCAATTATGCGTTGGCCTCCCGGCTTTTCGACGACATTATTGCCAATGAAGAGCTGGAAGAGTTTTTAACGCTGCGCGCCTATGAGTATCTAGATTAATCATTGACCTGAATTATGCATGAAAATAGATGAGAATATTTTACTTAATATGTAAATCGGAATATTAATATGGAAAACAGTACAACGAAAGGGTGAAAAACATGCCAAAAACGATCGAAGAAAAGGCCATTGAACTCTGTAAAAGACTCTCCTGCCATGAAATTGATGTGGATGATGCCGAAACCATGCGAAACGAATGGGAAACCGACCCCCGTTGGAAAGGTATCACCCGGCCGTACACGCCTGAAGAAGTGCTGAAACTGCGCGGGACCCTGAAAATTGAATACACCTTTGCAAAAGCCGGTGCCAAGCGCTTTTGGTATTTACTTCAGACCGAAGATTACATCCCTGCTTTAGGCGCTTTAACCGGTAATCAGGCCGTTCAACAGGTGGAAGCAGGCCTTAAGGCCATTTACCTCAGTGGCTGGCAAGTCGCTGCAGACGCAAATCTGGCCGGTGAAATGTACCCCGACCAGAGTCTTTACCCGGCCAACAGCGTCCCTGAAGTCGTCCGGCGAATTAATAATGCCCTGCGTCGCGCTGACCAGATTCAGGTGCTGGATGCGCGCAAACGCGGCCCCTATTGGTTTGCACCCATAATTGCCGACGGTGAAGCCGGCTTCGGCGGACCTCTGAATGCATTTGAACTAATGAAACAAATGATAAATGCCGGTGCAGCCGGTGTTCACTTTGAGGACCAGCTGGCTTCGGCTAAAAAATGCGGCCATTTGGGCGGTAAGGTTCTGGTGCCCACTCAGGAATTCATCACGAAACTGGTCGCTGCCCGCCTGGCGGCCGATGTCTGCGGTGTTCCGACCATTTTAATCGCCCGCACCGATGCCGATGCCGCCCGTCTGCTTACCAGTGACATCGATGAGCGCGACCGGGCCTTTATCATGGATGATAACCGCACCTCCGAGGGTTTCTATCCCATCAAAAATGGTGTTGATGCAGCAATTGCCCGCGGTCGGGCCTACGCCCCTTATGCCGATATGGTGTGGTGTGAGACGTCACGACCCGATCTTGAAGAAGCCAAACGATTTGCTGAAGGCATTAAGGCCGACTATCCGGACAAATTCCTGGCCTACAACTGCTCGCCTTCTTTTAACTGGAAAGGCAACCTAAGCGACAGCCAAATCGCCTCATTTCAAAGGGAGCTGGCTGCGATGGGATATCGGTTTCAGTTTGTCACGCTGGCCGGTTTTCACGCTCTTAACCTGGGCATGTTCGAACTGGCGCACAGCTATCAAAACGATGGTATGTTGGCCTACTCCAGATTCCAGCAAGAAGAGTTCGCCCATGGCAAAGAGGATGGCTACATGGCCATTACCCATCAAAAGTTTGTTGGGACCGGTTATTATGACCGTGTGATGAACTGTATTACCGAAGGCGAGAGTTCCGTGGAAGCACTGGAAGAGTCCACGGAAAAAGCCCAATTTTGATTTAACGGTTCAATGGATATGAACTGATAGGCCTGTGATACAGGGGGAGGACCGCACGTCCTCTCCCCTGATTGATAATTTTGATCTAATTTAAGCCACCCACTGCAATTTCAACCCGCCGGTTTTGGGCACGGCCTTGTTCGGTATTGTTGCTCGCAATCGGATTGGCTTTGCCGTAGTAATTCACTACGATGCGTTCCTGATTAATGTTGTGCTTGGTCATGAGATACTTTGCGGCACTATCGGCTCTGCGTTTGGATAAGCCCAAATTATATTCCGCGCTTCCGATACCGTCGGTGTATCCGACCAACATGACATAGGCATTCGGGTTGTTCTGCAAAAATGTTCCGACCTCATCCAGTTCACTTTGAAACTCCGGACGGATATCGGATCTGTTGAAAGCAAAAAGACCATTCTGCGCTCTGAGGCCGGCAATTCTTGCCTCGGTGGTCGTTTCCACAACCGCAGATGCCTTGACCGTGTACAACGCTCCGGTCATATATCCCGGGTTGTTGACAAATGCCTCAATTGGTATAACCCGCGAACAGGCGTTGGCCTTTGCCATATCGCCCAATCGCTTTTCGGACTGCCAGGTCGTCGCACTGCTGATCATATAGAAACAGACGTCGTGCTGTTGTGCGAGTTCCTGGGTATAATCCTCCGGCAGTTTGACATCCGTCAATTTGTCGAAAGAACCGTCGCTGAAAATAAACACGGCGGTTTTACCGGACAGCTTTTCCAATACCGGCCCGATTTCACGAATTCCTTCCGGTAAAGGTGTTCGTCCCTTGGGCTCTGCCGGCAGGCTGTCAATGGCCGCGGCAAACTTTGCAGGATCATAGGGCCCCATGGGGTAGACCTCTTGAAATGGGGTGTAGAGGTATAAACCGGCATTGTAGCCCAGATCCGGCAGCACTTTTTGCCGCTCTCCGAGGATTTTTCGGACGACATCGTATTTGGTTTCTTTAGTGCCTTTGTTAATAAATTCCTTCATCGAACCGGAAGAATCGAATAGAATGATAAAGTTGTCCGCGGTTCTTATGAAGTCTTCTTTCTGAATTACTTTTTCAACGATATCTTTTTCGGTGATAATCTCTGCGGCTGGAAGCGTACTGGCAAAAAATCCGAGCAGCATGATCCCGAAGACCATTGGAAAAACAGTTGATTTAAAGTGCATGGTGACACCTCCTTTTTAGGTTTCAATAACAGGGCAAGCATTAATTTGAAGTTAGAATTTCGAATTTAGAAACTCACGCAAGGAAATGCTTTAGCGAAGTTCATTCGAAAAAAAGTTTTTCGTTTGTTTTTTCAAATTGTCGAGGAACTAAAATAGCACAAAGAAAAACTATAATTAATAGTAATGCCTAGTATCGGTTTTGTCTACCGCTTCTCTAAAAAAACTTAGACGCAAGCATTATCCCATTATTTTAAAAACTTAAGGACGAAAGCGGAGAGATTAACAGACATTTAGATTTATGTCTTTTATACTTCTTTTTGGATAGAAAGAAATGTTTGCTTCGAGGTAAAAGGAGTATGGCGCACAGCGAACCATTTTTTCATAATGACACCCCCTTAAACTTGACCCGTTGGGCAGAAGAAATTATTTATGTGTGAACTCTGTATTAATTTCATCGAATCCCGGGCGCACAAATTTGCGGGCTTCCGGAAATATTTTCTCCACCCGCTTGCGCAGCCGCTCAAGGTGCACGATAATGGCCATAATTTGATCCTGGTGAGAAGGAAAAAAGCGGTGCATATGCCCCCAGGCGGCCATGGAACGGTCGATGGCAATCAGTGCCACTTTGGCAGAGCCGTCTGAATCCTTTGGAAACTCGTCTAATAAATCCTCAGAATTACCCACCGTGCCCCGCACGGCTCGCATCAGTTTGACGTAGATGAAATGGTGGTACCAGTATATGATTTCGACCATCTCATCCAGGGTGGGCGGCCCATCCAGATCATCACTTTTTTGCAGTTCGGCGGCATTCTGCACGTGCTCTTCGTCGACAATCCGTAGCGAGGGAATATATTCCGATTCAAAAAATTCATCCACCATTTGATAGTATTTTTTGGCGGCCCGGCAGCATTCATGATTGTTAGCGATTTTGTCTTTGACAGCTTCGTTCCGAGATGATTCTTCAAAATCGATGGCATCAAGGTCGATGCCCAGCTCTTCGGCGGTTTCCTCCAGCATTTCCCGTGTTGCTTTAAAAATATCAGAAATGCTTTGCCAAAACTTCTCATTGGTTATATCACTGACTTCAGGATCGTCTGAATACTCCCGGGTCATGGCGAAGTTCATGCAGCGCGCGCTAAATGGGCAGCGCTCACACCACCGATCACAATAATTGTAAATTCCGGATATAAAATTTTTGTTTTCAGCCAGCTTCTTGATGTCTTCCTTATTCATGAATACGATCCTTACTGAATATGTGCCTTTTTATGCCGCTTTCCACATTAATTTTCATGCAAGATTCAGGTTATACCTGGATTTTGCACGAGTTGGAGGCTTTCATATGCAAGGCACTTAAGGGCGAAGCTATAGTATACTATGCTTCGCCCTTAATAACGCAGCAGATGGAAGGCTCCAGCTCGCCCATAGGGTGAGATTAGATGAGAAATAAAAAAGATTATTATCCGATTTACACAATAAGTAAAATATTCTCATTAATTTTCATGCAAGATTCAGGTTATACTTGGCACCTCCGATCCAAATCGTCAATTGGAAATTCTATAAGCGGTATAAAGGACGCCAGTCATGATTACAATTCAAAATATCCTGGTTCCAGTTGATTTTACAGAAGCCGCAGTGTATGCCACCCGCTATGCCGCCGCTCTGGCTCAGGCCCAACAGGCCAAGCTCTATGTGCTGCATGTCAAAGCGCCCTTTCCGGTCCACGGGCGGATTGCGGCCGGATCATTGGAGGATGTCCAGAAACGGCGGATTAAAAAAGAACAGGCCGAGCTTCCTGAATTGATTCCAGCGAGCGTTAAAGATTCGATCGTCGTAGAAGAAATTCAGGTTATCGGCATACCGATTGCGCGTGTCATTGTTGAAAAGGCCCGACAGCTAAAGGTGGATGTGATTGTGATGGCCGCTCAAGGACGTGAAGGCTGGATACGCTTTTTTAAGGAAAATGTGATTCAACAGGTCATCCAGGATGCCCCCTGCTCGGTGTTTGCGGTTCGCTGCCCGCATAACGAAGCGGCAGCGGGGGATAAAGCCCAACCCTAAACAGCAGTCTATCTTTTGCGAGACTTAACGTTTATTATCACCCATCCCGCAATGTGATTTGATATGCCAAACCTATAAGCTCATGAAATTTTCTCTGATTGCTATGTCCGGCTCGGGCAAATCCTACTGGTCGACAAAACTGGCCAATCGCGGTTTTAGGCATTTTGACTGTGACCGGATGATTGCTTCAAAATTTGGGCCCGTGTTAACACGCTCTGATGGGTCCGTTCTGTCGCTGGGAGAATGGATGGGCTTTCCGTATCAACTCGGCTACCAGAAGCGTGAAGCCCAATATCTGGAATATGAAAAAAAAGTGCTTCAGGAAATTTTTGCAGCCATCGAAAGCGACCCTGTCAACCCGGAATCAAAAATTGTTATCGATACAACCGGTAGTGTCATTTACACCGGAAACGAATTTTTAGATAAGCTGCGCCGCTTCACAACGGTTGTTTATCTAAAAATCGCTTTCGAAATGAAGGACCAGATGTTGCGGGCTTACCGGGCCGATCCCCGCCCGGTTTTGTGGCAGGGTAAATTTGTCCGGAAACCACAGGAAAAAATTGCGGATGCGCTGGCCCGCTGCTACCCCGAACTGCTGGCTGAACGGGAGCGCCTGTATAAGCGCTATGCGCATGTCAGCATCCCGTATAGCCAATATCGAAAAAGGGGTTGGGGAGTGGCCGATTTCCTGGATGCCATTGAGATGCGCCGGCGACGATAGACTCACACAAACCTTGCGCTCAACCGGTATCGTTTTACAGGCTCGAGCTCAGCCCTTTGCCATCATCAATTGTTTGACAGCGACCCCAGATTTTGGCATGTTTAGGGAACATTGTGGTAGTTGCGGTATTTCCGAACTGCTAAATAACAGAGGACAAAAAAATGGATAACAAGGTTTATATTGTTGCGTGCAACGATTATGCTGAAATCGAAGAAAAGCTCACCACCCTGATGAATTTGATGGGCGGAATGCAGCGTTTTGCGGAACGGGGCGAGAACATTGTATTGAAAGTCAATTTGCTGCGGGAAGCCAGGCCAGAAGCAGCGGTCTCCACACATCCGCTTCTGGTTGCGGCTGTGGCCCGCCTGGCCAAAGAAAAGGGGGCCAAACCCATCATCGCCGATTCTCCTGGAGGGGGCTACCGCTACAATGCGAAAACGCTGGATAAAATCTATCATACCTGCGGCATGCACGAGGCTGCCCGGCAGGCCGGAATTGAAGTCAACTGGGACACAACCTCCCGACCCGTTTCCTACGCCGCGGGCCAGCTCACCAAACACTTTGACATCATCACCCCGGTGTATGAGGCCCAGGCGGTATTTAATTTGTGCAAGATGAAGACCCACGTGTTTACCGGTATGACCGGAGCTGTCAAAAACATTTTCGGGGTAATTCCCGGTTTGTCCAAGCCCGGTTATCATGCCAAGCTTCATGATGTCCAGCGGTTTGCCGGTATGCTGCTGGATCTGGCCGGATATCTCTCGCCACGACTGACAATCATGGACGCTGTTGTGGCTATGGAGGGCAACGGTCCGGGTGCGGGAGATCCGCGGTCGGTCGGTTTGCTTCTGGGTTCTGAAAATCCGTTGGCCCTGGATGTGGTTGCCGGCGAAATCATGAACCTGGATCGATCCAAAAATCCCATCCTTGTAGAGGCTGAACGGCGGGCTCTCAAACCCAATCGTTTAGAAGAAATTGAAATCATTGGCGCTGACCTGGCAAGTGTGAAAGTGCCGGATTTTAAACAACCGCAAACATCAGCCCGAAGATTCGGACTGGATCCGGCACCCTGGTATCAGCGCATGATTGAACCGATGTTTAAAAATGCGTTTACCGTCAGGCCGAAAGTCATGTGGCACCGATGCATCGCCTGTGGCACGTGTATCGAAGGCTGTCCGGTGGAGGCCATCAGCTTCGTTAAGGAGCGCGCTTTCATCGATGATGACAAGTGTATCCGCTGTTATTGCTGCCATGAGGTATGCCCGGAAGAGGCCATCGGTTTATACAGCAGCTGGTTGTACCGGTTGGTCGGCCCGACCTGATCACTCGGCAAGGCCGTTCTGATTCCCGCTCAGGGGGGAGAGACCGCTTTGCTAATATGGCAGCGGGCTCTTGGTACGAATCTTTAGGAGGAAACCAATTTGATTAAGGTTATTTCAGAAGGTGAGCCCACGCGCACCGGCGGTCCCCAGTAACCGGTGCCGCGACTGACATAAATCTGAGTGTTTTGATGGGTGTGCAAACCGTAAACGTAAGGCTGGGTAAAACCGACCAGTAAATTCCATGGAAAAAACTGGCCGCCGTGGGTGTGGCCCGAAATCTGCAAATCGTATCCGGCGCGGTCGGCAGCAAAAATGTTTTTGGGCTGGTGGGCCAGCAGGATTTTAACATCTGCCGGTGGCGCGCCATTCATGGCCTTTTGCGGATCCGAGCGGTGACTGGGCAAAAAATTGCCGCCGCGATAGTCGGTCACGCCGGCCAGCAGGAGTTTGGCCTGACCCCGGGCAATAACCTGATGTTCATTCAACAACACGGTATAGCCCAGGCGCTTGACTTCCTGAATCCATTCAATCACGCCTGAATAATATTCGTGATTGCCCGTCACAAAAAAATTCCCCGAAACAGAATGAATCTGCGCCAAAGGCGCCACATCATATCCGAGCTGATCAACCGAGCCGTCCACCAGATCGCCGGTTAAGGCCACAATATCTGCATCAAGGGTGTTCACCACCGTTACGATTTCTTCCACACTGGCACGCCGAAAAGTGGGATTGACATGGATGTCGGTAATCTGCACGATTCTGAAGCCTTCCAGCTCCGGCGGCAGATTGTCGATTGGAATCGGCACCCTTTTTACCTGAGGCGTCTGCTTGGCTTCGGCAACGCCGTAACCGGTTGAGAGAGCCGCTGCAGCCAGAATCCCGTAATTCATCGAGTTAACAAGAAACCCGCGGCGGGATGGGTTTTCAATTGGACGGGTTTTTGCCCGGCGCCGGACCGGTTCGACAACCCGCGCCTTGATTATTTTAAAGGCAGCAACCGGCAGCCACACCAGGTCACGGATCACCAAATAGGAAAATACGAAGCTCAAAAAACCCACCCCCAGATACCCGGCCCAGGTCAGCAGATGAAGGCCCGGGCTGTCGAATCCGGATCGGCGCAGCACAATCGTCAAAACCGGCGCAAATATGGTGGCAACGATCCCCACCGCAATCGCGATTTTCCAGCGGCGCCTGAAGGATGCCTTTCCAAAAAGACGCCAGGTGATATAGCACGCCAGCAGGGCGGATATGACAAAAAAAATGACAAAAAACTTAACCATGATAAACCTTGGCGCTTATATTTTAGCGGTATTAATCTTTCCAATAAGATTATACACTAAGCATTAAATTACAACCGCCAAGTGGATCTATTTTGATTATCCTCTTTGTGTATTATGTTGTAAGTAGCCCTGATCTGAACCTTCATCATTAAGAGTTGCAATTCCGCATTAAATGGACCGCGAATACAAACTACTGAATTTAAAGGACGGAGATCTGAGCAGGCGATCTCTGATTAAATAAGATGAGAAAAAAACCGATATTTTTCGGAACCGCGATTGCCGTGGTTTTTGTCATTTTTGCCGGGCTGGTGTTTCTGCCGGCGATATTGTCCAGCGACATGTTAAAACCCCGCATCCTGCAAGCCGTTAATCAGCGTTTGCCGGGAAAGCTGCAGGTTGCCAACTGGCGGTTTAAATGGTTCAGCGGTATTGAGGCCAAAGGCATCACATACGATCATCAAAAGGAAAACCTGTTTGTCGAAGTAGCCGCGTTAAAGGGATATCGAGGGTTGGTTCAGCTGATAGTCAATGCCCGCAATCTGGGCGGCTTTGAAATCATCAGACCGGACGTAATTTTTTATCTTTCTGATAAACAGCAATCTGCTTTATCCAAGAAGGACAAATCCCCCGGGGATGCCAGGCTGCCGGCCTTCGCCGGCATACTCAAAATCACCGATGGCACCATCCGAACGGTGAATCTTACAGGTAATGAAAAAACGGTTATCAAAGACCTCGATCTTTTTCTGGACGTATCGGATATCGAAAAGCCCATCACCTACCGTGTTTTGCTGACCTCCGGTGACACCATCGGACGCTTGGCCGGTGAAGGCACCCTGATCCTGTCTGCGGATAATCCCCTTAATCTGAGTGCCATTCAATCCGATGCCCGCTTGAAAATCACTAATTGGGAACTCGAAGATACCCTGGCGATACTGGCCTCCCACGGCGACTATCCCTTTGGCAAAGGGCGCCTCAATGCCGACCTGAGCGTGCAGGGCAGTTCGGCTGAGGCCTTGAAGCTCAGGGGTAATTTATCTGTGAGTCGACTCGAGCTCTGGGGCGGCCCCCTGAAAACGGATCATCCCCGAATCAAAGTATTCTCTACGAAAATAGACGCAGCCATCACCCGGGGCAGCCTGTCGCTAAAGCAATTGGAATTCGAGTCCTCTGTGGCTAAAGGGTCCGCCCAGGGTAGCATTGCCGATCAGGGCGCTAAACAATTTAGCGGTTCAGCCAGCATCAATCTGGCCGAGGTTTTCTCCCAGCTGCCGCGCACGTTAAAGCTGCGCGAAGATACGACGCTGTCTGAGGGCACGCTCCTGTTGTCTTATAGCGTCAAAACCACCGACACGGTCACTGCATTTGACAGCAGCGCCAGAATCGACCGGCTAAAAGGTGTCAGCAACGGCAAACCCATCGCCTGGAATCAACCCATCTCACTGAAGGCACGCGGCGAAAAGCGGCCAAACGGAATCCATATAGACAACCTGTCGCTGCGCTCTGCCTTTATCAATGCAGACGGCCAAGGAGATCTCGCCAATATGCAGGCAACACTCACAGCGGATCTGGCAGCCGCGCTCAGAGAATTAAAAAAATTTGTCGACATCAGCGAATGGGAGGGTTCCGGCAAACTGTTTGCCAGAGTTGACATCAAAGAAACAGCGCCCGATATAAACGCTGCATCACTGAATCTGGATATCCGCAAGCTTGCATTGAACCGCCATGGTCGCGCCATCCTTCCTGCACAGGATGTCAAAGCCGATTTAACGACCACAGTGCGGAAAGCTGCGCAGTTGAGCGCCAGTGAATTTCAACAGCCGAATTTAACCGTTCAATCGTCCCTGGCCGAAGGAAATTTCAGGGCCGATCGCTTTCAGTTAGATGATAGTGGAAATATGCCCTCAGCTAAGAATCTCGCGGTTGACGCCAATTTTAATTTACAACAGATTTCAGACCTGCTGCGCAATTTTGGCAAACTTTCCGCTGCCACCCGGCTGGCGGGTAACGCTCACCTCCAAACCAGCGGCTCGCTGGATGCCCAACAACTGACGCTCAACAGCACCCGCGTCGACACCCGTAACTTTCAATACCGCGATGGAAAAAAATCGATCCGTGAAGACCGCCTGGCCCTGCAAACCAAAGGCAAACTCAATTTTACCACCCGCTCCGCCTGGCTGGCACCGATTGACATTAACGGCTCAGCGGGTACGATCACCATACCCCGGTTTACGGTCAACGATTGGTCCGACTTTCAAAAAGACGTGAAAACACAGGCGCAGGCAGAACTTGACCTGGAAAAACTGTTCAAGGCCTATGGGGATTTTATTGAACTGCCGGAAAAAACCCGGGTTGCCGGCAAAGGGAAGTTTGGCCTTGATGTGGATTTTTCATCCAAGACGGCTCAATTTTTAAAAGTTCGCGCCGACCTTTCTCAGTTTCGGCTAACATCCGACATCCTGCCCCCGATTGCCGAGGATCACGTTAAACTGACGGCGGATTTAAAGCGCAGACCGGACAGCAAGGTTCTAACGATCGAAAACATTCAGCTCAATTCGACTCCTTTGTCGGTTTCGGCGGCAGGAAATCTCAACCAGGCCGACAATCAAAACAAATTGGACGCCACCGGCAGCATCAACCTGGATCTGAAAATGCTTTCACCCTACCTTGAAAAAATTGCCGGCCCCCAGCAGATTACCATAACCGGTCAAGGTGATAATCCCTTCAAACTCAAAATGATCTCCGGGGGTCAGCGCTGGGCGAATTCGTTCAAACACACAGATTTTACAGGCGCCATTCGCGCAGATTCAATCGACGCTTTCGGTCTGGGTATTTCGGCCACCGAAATTCCCATACGGGTGGCCAATGAATCGGCCATCGCAAAATTGGCTGCTACGGCCAACGGCGGCCAGTTAAATCTGCAGCCGACCCTTAATCTGCAAAAAGAACCGTATATGCTCACGCTGCCGCAAGATACCTACATTTTAAAAGATGTTGAAATCACAGACATCATGGCCGAACGCCTGATGTCCAAAATTCACCCGGTTTTCCGGGGCTCGGTGCAGGCTGAAGGGCATGTTGATCTGTATATGCAACATTTTAACTGGCCGCTGGACAATAAGCACAGGGACAAAACGGATTTTGCCGGGACGCTGCGATTGAAAGGCGTTCGCATCAATTCCACCAAACTGCTGACCGGACTACTGGCCTTGGTCGGCGTTCGCGGAAATGAAATGGATTTTGGAGATCTGGATATCGACTTTGTGGCCCGCAATGGGCGCATTGAAACCTCTCCCATCCGGCTTGAAATCGATGGTTATCCAATCGAGATGCACGGCTCGGTGGGCTTTGATAAGAGCCTTGACTATATTGCCAAACTTCCAATTACCCCCAAGCTGGTGGGAGATAAGGCTTACGCTTACCTTGAAGGCGTCACCATCGACGTTCCTATCCACGGCAATTCATCCAATCCGGACATTGACAAAGGCACCTTGCAGAAGGCCTCCGCCAGCCTGGCGCAGCAGGCGCTTCAAAAATCGGTAGAAAAAGGTGTGCAAAATGTTCTCGAACAACTGCTTAAAAAATAGGTAAACCCAAAACCGAGAAAAAGACCCGCTTGGCCACAACATCATGTTCAAAATTTCCCTGCCCATCATCAAAGTGAGCCGCGTCATCCATGCGACACCTGAAAAATTGTGGAATTTGCTTACCGACACGAGGCGTTGGACCGAGTGGGGCCCCTCGATCACTGCAGTTCAATCTGAGAACAGATATATTCGGGCCGGCACAACAGGTCGCATCAGAACGTTCTTTGGCTTTTGGGCGCCTTTTATCGTCACCGAATGGGCGCATCGGCAATATTGGTCATGGCGTGTTTATAACATTCGGGCAACCGGTCATCGCATCGAAATCATAGATGCCGGCTGTTGCCGGCTTGTATTTGAGGTGCCGTTTTGGGCCGGCCCTTATGTCATTGTCTGTAAATTAGCTGCGAATCGGATTGCGCGGTGTCTGGAAACCGCTAATTCGCGCAACTGAAAACTAATGAACAATGATTGACACGCCATTTTCACTTCTTTATACTTCTTTAGCTTTGGATGGATCGACCGCGCTCCAGTCTGATTGAACACAAACCATCAAGATACCCACATCGTCTATGCCAAAAATCGTTGACCTTTTTGACTATCGCACAAAAGCCGCTGAACAGCGGGCTTTCGGGCCCTGGCAGAAACGCTTCGGCGAAGTCTACGATGCCAAGACCTGCCTGTCGGATTTATCCGATAAAACCCTTTTTTTTCTGGCCCAGCCCGGCGAAGACAGCTCAATTGCCTATTATGAAATGATAATGGGTGTTTTGGATTTAGGACCGGCCACCAAGTTCAACTATTTGCCGACCGAACAACAGATGCAGGTGGTTGATATCCATCTGTTTTTGGCGGACCATATGCGCTTTGAAATGATGCGCCGTCTGGAATGGCTCGCTGCACATGCCTGTCAAAACAGCAGCATCATTGCTCTGGTCCAGAATCACAGGCAGATGCGCGACAACTGCAGAGATAATCCGCCGGGGCTGTCACCGTCCCATCCAGGCCACACGACCTACCAGAAACTGATCCCCCGGGAAAAAGAGGTGTTCATCCGCCAATTGTTGCGGGAAGCATTGGAAAAATTTGAGGAGCGAATCGAATCCTAACTACGGTAAGCTAATATTAGCAGCTAACTCTGTATAGAGAAGGTGCCACAACCAAACAGATATACCGCTTGTCATAATAATGTTCCGAAAAAAATGATGGCGGCATAAGTGTTGTAGAAAAAAAACGTCCCGCAATCGGAACGTTTTTTTGACAACCACTATAAAAACCACGAAGAACACGAAGAACATAAAGAAAGACAATTAAGAAACTTCCACCCCTTCAACCGTTCCCCCGCCGTATTCAGCCATGGTTTCAGCCGCAATGGCCAGTCCGTCTTTTAAAAAATGGCTTTCGATACCGGGGACCGCATAGGCATAAAAAAGAACCCGAACGGTATCCTCGCGCACGCGGGTTTTTTCATCAGCCCCCTGGCACAGGACGCAGACAATTTCTGCCTCATCCCGCAGCACAATCTCGTCTGCTTTACAGATAAACTCGCGCCCGCCCATGCCGGCACAAGCTTCGCCCTCAACTGCAACATCCAATGTCAGGCTGCCGTCAAAGCGATCAAAATCGGTGACGGCCACCAGTATGCCGGCACACATTTCGGCCATAAAATGCGCATCCACGATCAGATCGTAACGCGGAAAACCGCTGTGAATGGTGCGCTTCAAATGTTTGGTCAACGGGCATTCAAATCCGAAGCTTTGAAAAAAATTGGCATAGGTGTCAATCCGGTTGGTAATTTCGGCCAGGGTTTGCCGCTTTCTCATCTTCCGCAGCAGTTTGCGCTTGTGCTGATCAAACCCGGCTGGATTTTCATGATTCTGGCACCCGCTAATCAGCGCGAGACCAAAACCGACGCCGGGATATTTTGCCTGATATTTTGTTGACATGCTAAATTCGGGAAACATGGCCTTTGCCCTCGCTGGTGAATTGCCTTTTTTCAGTGTATAGGGGTTGTCAAAAAAACGTCCGGTATACAACCGTTTTTTCTACAACCCCTTATGCCGCACTTCCGTATTCCGGAACATTATTATGGAAAACGGTATAAAACTTAACCAAGTATTCGCTTAACCGACTGTCATGCGTCGGGCGACACGCCGCTGAAGCAGGCCGACCAATACGAGAATCAAAGCAGCCAGCAGTAAAAGCAGCGTGGATATGGCAGGCAGCATGGGTTCTATCTCATAACGAATGACATCCCACATCTTTTTAGGAAGGGTTACCGCAGTTGATCCACAAATAAACAGGGCAATCACAACCTCGTCAAACGCAATCATGAAAGCAAAGATGGCTCCCGTAAAAACACCGGGCCTGATGATTGGAAAAGTAACTTTCGTAAATGTTTGAAATCGACTGGCGCCCAATATGCGGGCGGCATGTTCGAGACTGCGATCAAACCCGCGCAGCGTAGCAGAAATGGGTAGAACTGAAAACGGCAGAGTTAGAGGCGTGTAAGCCAGAACGAGTCCGAGCTTGGTTCCGAGCAGGCCAAATTTGGCAAGGCTGATGTAAAAGGCCAATGCCATAACAATCAGAGGGACAATCATCGGGGAAATGATAAATGCATTGATGAGGCCCTTTCCCTTAAAGCGGCCCCAGACCAATCCGAGGGAAGCTAAAAGACCCAGGAACGTGGAAAAGACCGCTGTCATGACAGATACTTGCAAAGAGTTTAAAACCGCGCTCTGCCAGGCCGGGTGGTTGAAAAATTTGCGATATTGATCCAGACCGATTTTGCTGGGTGGAAATTCGATAATTTCAGCCGAACCCAGGGACATAGGAATCAACAACAATACGGGTGCAATCAGAAACAAAATTGCCGATCCGGAAACAATCCAAAGCGGCCATCTTGACCGACTGCTCATGTTTTTAGCCCTCCCCAGAGGCGCTCCACCCCCAAATAGCGATTGTAAATCGCAAAAACAACCAGCGTGGCCAGCAAAAGGATAACCGACAGGGCCGACGCAAACGGCCAATTTAACAGGTCCACGACCTGAATCTGAATCAAGTTGGAAATCATCTGCTCCTTGCGCCCGCCCAGCAAGGCCGGTGTGATAAAAAATCCCAACGCCATAATAAAAACCAGCAGCGCCCCGGCACCGATGCCCGGCAGGCTCAGCGGAAAAGACACCCGCCAGAATGTCTGCCAGCGGGTGGCGCCCAGGTTTTGGGCCGCTTTTTCAAGGTTCAGATCGATTCCCATCATGACCGAGTAAATGGGGAACACGATATAGGGCACAAAAATATGCGTCATACCGACCATCACGCCAAACTTGTTGTGCAGAAGCTTAAAAGGTGAGTCAACTAACCCGAGATAGGTGAGCACCGTGTTGACCACACCGCTGCGCTGCAAAACGATAATCCAGGAATAATTGCGAACCAGAAGACTGATCATAAAAGAAAGGGTTATCGCCAATAAGAAAAAGTTGCGAATGCCGGGTTTGGCGCGCCGCAGCACATAGGCAATGGGATATCCCACGATCAAGGCCGACAAGGTGGATAAAACGCTAATTTGAAACGTAATCCATAATACCCGCGAATATAAGGGCGTTTCAAAAAAATAGAGATAATGCTTTAGGGTAAAATCAGGACTGAACAAACTTTTGATCAGAATGCTTGAAATCGGATAGATAAAAAGCAGAAAAAGCGCCAGCAGGGCCGGAATCACCAGGATAAGCTGTCTGAAACTTTGCCGGTGCCAGAGGCTGCTGGTGGTGCTTTTATAGTGCATGATGTTTCGGCTGCTTCAAATTCGTTAAAGGGTTGCCTGACCGGGGGAAGCAGCAAACCTCCCCCGGTCTGATTAAACATCTCATTTGTGGTTTAACATTGCGCTTAAGAAATTAGCCAGGTCTTCCACTTCTCAGTCAAAGGTGCCAGATTCGGTCCCCAGTAATCCGCATCATGAGCAAACTGCTTTTTCAGGTTTTCAGGATAGGACGGCAGCTCTTTGGCTCTCTCCGGCGTGATATAATTAAAAGCTTTGAGGTTGGTGGGGCCATAGGCAATGAATTTCTGCATTTGCTCGCCCTGGCGCTCTGCAGAAATCGCAAAATTGATGAATTTCATCGCCAGCTCTCGGTTGGGGTTGCCCTTGGGGATGGCCCACCAATCCAGATCCAGACAGCCCCCTTCCCAGACGATCTCCAGAGGCACACCCTTTCCCTGGGCCACATTAACGCGTCCGTTCCAGGCGGATGCGTAGTGCGCCTCGGCACTCGTCAACAGTTGAATCTGTTGAGCCCCGTTTTTCCACCAAACCGTGATTTGGTCTTTGATCGCATCCATTTTCTTAAAGGCCCGCTCGACGTGAATGGGGTAAACCTTGTCCATGGGCACACCGTCAGCTAGCAAAGCGAACTCCAAATTAAATGGAGCCTGATCCTGCAGCGCCCGCGGTCCCGGAAAGTTTTTCACATCCCAGAAATCAGCCCAGCTGGAGCAGGGTTTCTTATCGCCAAGGGCTTTTTTGTTATAAGCCAGAGACGTCGTCCAGAAAATGTTGCCGATGGCCGCTTTGCGAATGGCCTTCTTGTCGATACCCTCGAGGTTGACCACACTGGTATCGATGGGTTCTAATAGATTTTCCAGTTCGCCGCGGGCAACATGGCGGGTTTCCAAATCCACCACATCCCATTCATAAGATTTTGCGTCGACCTGAGCTTTAACTTTGGCAATATCCGGACCGGATGCTTCGATGATTTTCACGCCGAATTTATCCGCAAAAGGCTGAATGAGCGCTTTGCGTTGAGATTCCTGATAGGAACCGCCGTAGGAGCAAACCTTCAGGGTGCCGCCCTTAGCCATGGTGGTGTGAACAAATGGTCCCACTGACGCCGTCACCAAAGCTGCACCGGTCGCCGCGCCGGTTGTGACGATAAATTCACGACGGGTCATGCCCTTCTTGTTTTGGGTTTCCTTTTTCTTTTTCATTCCACACCTCCTTATTTGTTCGGGTTATGGACAACGATACATTTACTTTAAAGCAATTCCGTGGCGTGTTCGCCAGCCGATGGTAATATCACCTCCGATCTTGAAATTTTGGACACTGGGTCCGCTTTGCACCTTTACATCGACGATTATCCCTGCCGCCAGGCTGACGCGATAAATTCTGGCTTCACCAACATAGACAATCTCTTCGATTCGGCCACTAAAACGATTGATAATATCATTGGAATCATCTGCATCGGCGGTGAGGATTTGAATTTTTTCGGGACGGATGGCAACCGAAACCTCTTCGCCGGCATCGGCCTGATTGAATTTTGCAACCCAAACTTTCAGGCCCTCTTCGGTCTCGACAGCGGTTCGGTCACCATTGGTTTCCGCAATTTGTCCTTTTAAAAAATTGGACTCACCAATAAAATCGGCCACGAAAAGATTGGCCGGGGTCTCATACAGCGCCACCGGCGTATCCAGCTGGACAATTTTCCCTTCGTTCATAATGGCGATGCGATCCGACATCGTCAGCGCCTCTTCCTGGTCGTGGGTGACATAAATAACGGTAATGTCCAGAGACTCCTGAAGATGCTTGATTTCCAGCCGCATGTGGTCACGCAGTTTCTTGTCCAGCGCGCCCAGGGGCTCATCCATCAACAGGATTTTGGGTTTAAAAACAATGGCCCGGGCCAGAGCAATGCGTTGTTGTTGCCCGCCACTCAGTTGATGCGGGTAACGGCTCTCAAATCCCGGCAATTTGACCAGTTCGAGTGCTTCCGTGACCGCCCGGTGAATTTTATTGCCGGGGGTTTTGCGCATTTTCAGTGGAAAGGCAATGTTGTCAGATACGGTCATGTGGGGAAAGAGCGCATAGTTTTGAAAAACCATGCCAATGCCGCGATTATTCGGCGCAACCGTGGTGATATCGTCATTTTCCAGCAAAATCTCACCTCGGTCAGGGATTTCAAAACCGGCAATCATATTCAATGAGGTGGTCTTGCCCGACCCGCTGGGGCCCAGCAACGTCAGAAACTCGCCGTGCTGAATGCTCAAGGATACGTTATCAACCGCTCTGACATCCCCAAATAATTTTGAGACATTGATAAGCTCAAGCTGATGTCCCATCTTGCGGTTTTCCTCCAATAGACGGCACGCATATTAAAGAAAAAATAACCCTTTAGAGATAAGTCAAGTTAAGGCAAACATGTTGATAGACCACGCTCGGCCTGTTGCGGTGCGGAGCGCTAAAAAACCCTGCTGAGAATGGGCAACCATAATTCCATACCTGATACCTTTGACCAGGTCAAGAAGACAACTCATGCGAGGAAGCGAGTTGTCAAAAATTAGCACAAGAAATGAAACCGCTTCTAAAATTTATAAGAATAACGCTTCAGATTTATTTCACGGAAAAATCTTGCCTGGATTGAGAATTCCATTGGGATCAAACAACGCCTTGATCTGCTTCATCCAATCCAGGCTTTTGCCGTGCTCGGCGGTCATGTACTTTTTCTTCCC
Organism: uncultured Desulfobacterales bacterium; assembly: GCA_947259495.1. Taxonomy (GTDB): domain Bacteria; phylum Desulfobacterota; class Desulfobacteria; order Desulfobacterales; family JAHEIW01; genus JAHEIW01. The sequence goes on from CAMYLV010000030.1 coordinate 39,228, forward strand.
CAGGCCCACGCCGTGCTCTCCGGTGGCGGTCCCGCCCAGATCGAGCGCTTTAGACACCAGGCGTTGGACCAGTTTGTCAATTTGCGCCCATTGCTTTTCGTCACCTTTCTTGCCGGGAATATTAAAATGCACGTTGCCGTCACCGGCATGACCGAAGGTATATCCCATAATGCCGGTCGCATTCATCTCTTCTCCGATTAAGGCAATCATTTCCGGGTAGGCCGTATTGGGAACGGCCACGTCAACCACCAGCGTACCGCAATCCGGATGGGTGCGAATAATCATCTCCCCCAGCGCATGCCGGGCCTTGAAAATGTGGTCCCGCTCCGCCTTGCCCAAACCGGATCTGAATTCCGTACACCCCTGTTCGTTACAAATTTCCCGGCCCATATCCAAAATCTCCACCAGGTGGCCGGCGGTGGAACTGTGAAACTCAACAAACAGGGTGGGCGAGACATTCAGGCCCAGCTGCTCTTCGCGATTCATGAGTTCAATGCATTCGGGCCCCAGCAACTCCAGTGCGGCCGGGTTGAGGCCGGAGCGAATGATTTCAAAAACCGCTTTGCTGGCCGCTGCGACGGATGGAAAGGTGGCAATAGCGGCCGAATACTCTACCGGAAAACCCACCAGGCGCAGGGTGGCGCCGACCACAACGCCCAGTGTCCCTTCGGATCCCACCATCAGATGAATCAAATCATAGCCCGAAGATGTTTTGGCTGCGCGGGTGCCCAGCTCGATGATTTCGCCGTTGGCCAAAACGACTTCCAGCCGCAAAACATAATCCTTGGTGGAGCCGTAATAAACCGTGCGGGTCCCGCTGGCGTTATTGGCAATCATGCCGCCCACGGTGGCCCGGGCCCCGGGATCGGGCGGGAAAAACAGGCCGGTGTGCCGCAGTTTTTCGTTTAGGTCCTGATAAATGACCCCGGGCTCCACATCAGCCTGAAAATCTTCGGCGCGGATGTTCAAGATACGGTTCATCTGGGAAAAATCCAAAACGATGCCCTTTTGAACGGGAATCGGATTTCCTTCCAGGCTCGATCCGGAGCCCCAGCCGGTTATCGGAATCCGGTGGGCATTGGCATATCTTAGTATGGCCGCCACCTCGCTGCGATCCACCGGCCAGGCGACCGCCTCCGGTCGGCGGGCCGGGTGCTGCGATTGATCTTTGGCGTGCAGGTCGAGAACCGAATCGCCGGTGGAAAAGCGATCCCGCGCGACCATGGCCTGCAAATTTTTTAAATGGTTTTGATCCAGAGAATTGAATTTCAACCTAACCTCCTGTGGGCGCTGGAAGAAGGCCCCGGAAGTGTTCTTCCTTTTGAATATGTCTTGACTTCAGGGTGTAACCTATATAGGAAAGAATATCAAAACAAAAAATGAATCGCATTCAGTTAAACCGCAAAAAGCATACAACGGTTTAGCAAAATACAAATCAGGCACCCGTGTTAACGTTCAACCCAAACGTGGAAGGAGGGTCATGATGAAAAAAAATATGTTTATCATCAGTTTAACATTGCTGGTGGGCCTTTTTGCCATCTCCTCGATTTTGATGCCGCTAGATGCCCGGGCAAAGAACATCAAAGTCGGAGTTATCGACTGTTACAGCGGGCCTGCAGCTGTTTTTGGAAAAGATGCCCTCAACGGATTCAAGCTGGCTTTAAAGGAAATTAACCAGCAAGGCGTTTTGGGCAAAAAAATTGAGTTCACCACCCGCGATACCAAGTTTAAGGTGGATCTGGCACTGAACTTTGCAAAAGAATTGGTACTGCGAGAAGATGTCGATATTCTCGTCGGTACCATTAACAGCGGGGCGGCGCTGGCCGTATCGGAAGCGGTGGCCAAAAGAGAAAAAGTGCCGTTTATCGCCTGGATTTCCAAAAGTGAAAACATCACCGGCAAAAAAGGTCATCGTTATGTGTTCTCGGCCGGCGAAAATACAGCCATGGCCGGTAAATCCGGCGGGGTTGCGCTGGCCACTAAACCCTATACCACTTACTGGATTGCCGGGGACGATTATGAATACGGACATGCGATTGCCGATGCGGCCTGGAGGAACCTCAAAGCGCGAAAACCGGAAGTGGAGATCATCGGTAAATCCTGGTGGAAGCCGGGTGAACCCGATCTGATTCCCTACATCACCTCCATTTTGGCCGCCAAACCGGACGCGGTCATCTTTGCCACCGGCGGTCGCAGTATGACCAATATTATGAAAGCTATCAAGGCCACCGGCATGGCCGACAAAGTGGCGATTTATATTCACAGTGCCACCGATCACGCGGTATTAAAACCGCTGGGCATGGAAGCACCCGAAGGGGTGATGGGCACCATCGACTACCACTTTTATTATCCGGATATTTCGACCAACCGGCGCTTTGTCAATGCCTATAAAGCTGCTTATGGCAACCCGCCCGGTTTTCCGGCCTTTCAAGCTTATATCACAGCTTATTTCATTGCCGAAGCATACAAAAAAGCCGGTTCCCTGGATACCGAAAAATTTATTGATGCCCTTGAAGGCTTACAGATTCAGAGCCCGGCGGGCAGGATTGAAATGCGCGCCTGCGATCATCAGGCGATTTTGCCCATGTATCTGGGCGTAACCAAGCTATCGCCTGAACTGGGTGTTGCTATTTCTTCGGATATCTATACCTTGCGGGGAACGGAAGTGATGCCGTCCTGCCAGGAGATTATGGAAGCCCGGGGTCAATAAACAGCCGGTTCATTACATTTACCCGCCCGCTCTCTTAAAAACGGCCGGTCCTGCTCGGTGAGTCACTGACACCGAGCAGGACCGCACCCTGTAGCGCTCCGACGGGCAGGTAATATATTAATGGCGTATCATAATTTCACAAGCCAGCGGACAGAGAGTAAGTGAAAGGTGATGAAAACTGAAGGATGAAGCACCTATCTGTCGTCTGTCCTCTGTTTTCTGATCTCTGCTCTCTGACCTCTGTCATCTGCCCTCTACCCAACCTGCATTATGGCTGAAAAACGCATGTCGATAAATACAAGGATTCGCTAAGGAATTAGCAACTATGGAAGGTGGACAGACAATAACCCTTGCGGCCTTGAGCATTACACTTTTAGTCGGTCTGAGCCGTGCTATGATTCTGTTCATTGTCACCTCCGGCCTCAGTTTTGTGCTCGGTGTGCTGCGGGTGCCGAATGTGGCCCACGGCTCCCTCTATATGATCGGTGCTTTTGCAGCCTACAGCATTTCCGCGCTGTTCGGCAGCGGTTCGGTCGGCTTCTGGCTGGCCCTGATTTTTGCACCCCTGGTGGTTGCACTGATCAGCCTGATTGCGGAGCGTTCATTGTTCTGTCATCTCTACGAGCGCGAGCACCTGATGCTGCTGCTGTTTACCTTTGCCCTGATGCTGATCCTGGGCGATTTAACCAAAATCGTGTGGGGCGCCGACTATCGCTCCATTATGCCACCAAGCCTGCTCCAGGGATTCGTAACCATTTTTGACTCCCCGTTTCCCAAATACAATCTGTTTCTGCTGATCATCGGTCCGCTGGTGGCCATCGGGCTGTGGCTGTTTTCCACCAAAACCAAAATGGGCAAAATCGCCCGGGCCGCCGCCGTCGATATGGAGATGGTCGGCGCCATCGGAATTAATGTCAGCTGGGTGTTTGCTTTTGCATTCGTCCTGGGCTGTCTGCTGGCCGGATTGGGCGGCGCCCTGGTCTCACCGACCATCAGTGTCACGCTGGGAATGGATCACGACATCATTATCGAAGCTTTTCTGATCGTCACCATCGGCGGGTTGGGAAACATGTGGGGTGCGCTGGTCGGTTCGCTGATATTCGGCATCACCCAATCATTCGGCGTCTTGTTGTGGCCGCAGTTTGCCATCGTGTTTCCCTATCTTGCGGTGGTGATTATTTTGACCCTGAAACCGACCGGTTTGCTGAAATCGGTATGGTAGAAAGGAGCTGGCGTTGTTTGGTGAGTTGATACGGCAAAAATCGTTCGGCGTCAGCCTCGCTGTTTTCTTGGTTCTGCTTTTGGCGCCGTCATTCCTGCCCAGATTCTACATCTATCTTCTGGCCGTTATTTTTGTAACTGCGCTGCTGGCCATGAGCTTAAATTTATGCGTGGGCCATGGCATGCTGTTTCAATTTCATCATGGCGTCTTTTACGGCGTCGGCGCCTATACGGCCGGGTTGTTGTTGGCCAAAACTTCCATACCGTGGTGGATGGCGTTTGTGGCCGGACCCCTGGCGGCCGCTTTTGCCGGTTTGCTGATCGGCTTGTTCTGTATCCGTTTAAACAAACTGTATTTCGGTATGCTGCAGATCTCTTTGGGATCCCTGATCTGGGCCATTGCATTTCGCTGGTACGGCCTCACCGGCGGCGATGACGGAATTCATGGGATACCGATCCCTGATTTTATCGCATCGACCACCGGTTCTTATTATTTTGTTTTGATTGTTCTGGGAATTTGTTTGTTCCTGATGTATTTGATCTTAAAATCACCCTTCGGCTCCACCCTGCAGGCCATCCGCGACAACCCGGAGCGTTGTGCTGCCGTGGGTATCCATGTGCGTCACCACCAGCTCAAAACCATTGTCATCGCCACCTTTTTCGGTGGTGTCGCCGGGGTGCTCTTTGTGGTGGTGGAAGGGTCGATTTTCCCGGACCTGCTGTTCTGGGTCTTGTCCCTTGAAATCTTCATTATGTGTCTGCTGGGCGGATGGTTTACATTTGCCGGGCCCATTTTAGGGGCAGCCATAATTGTTTCCCTGAGGACTTTCGTGGGAACCTACACCGAATACTGGACCCTTATTCTGGGCGTCATTTTAATTTTACTGATTTTCTTTCTGCCGGAAGGCATCATGGGCTATAATTACCGGCAACTTTTCCGCTCCCGGACGAAATATGCACACGATAGCCAGATGGAGTAACGAATGCTTCGGGTTGAGGATTTGCATAAATCATTTGATGACTTTAAAGCCGTAAACGGTGCGCATCTCACCGTGGAAAGCGGACAGCTGGTGGCGGTGATCGGGCCCAACGGGGCCGGCAAAACCACATTGTTCAACCTGATTACCGGCCAGTTGCAGCCCGGTCGCGGCAGGATCCTATTAAACGATGAAGATATCAGCAAATTGCCGCCGCATGTCATCTGCCGTAAAGGCATCGCCCGCTCATTTCAAATTGCCAATGTTTTTCCACGGCTTTCGGTTTTCCGCAATGTGCAGGTATCGGTGCTGTCCCAGCAGAAACTCAGCAACAAACTTTTTCGGCCGGCATCACAGATAGCCGTTGAGGAGACCGGTCGCATCCTGGAAAGCGTCGGTCTTGTGGATAAAAAAATGGATCTGGCCGGCTCACTGTCCCATGGCGACAAGCGCATTCTGGAAATTGCCATCGCGCTGGGAAATGAACCGGAATTGCTGATTTTAGACGAACCCACAGCCGGCATGTCACCGGATGAGACCGCCACCACCATGGCGCTGATTCAACGCCTGGCCGCCGATCAGGGCCTGACGATTTTGTTTTGCGAACATGACATGGAAGTAGTTTTTGGCACGGCGCAAAGCATCATGGTCATGCAGCAGGGAGGCACCATCGTCCAGGGCGATCCGCAAACTGTGAGACACAACACCGAAGTCCAAGAAGCCTACCTGGGAGACGAATGATGCTCACGGTTAAAGGAATTCACACCTACTATGGGTTAAGCCATGTTCTTTTTGATGTGTCCTTAAAAGTAAAAGCCGGGCAGGTTGTCTGTCTGCTGGGACGTAACGGCGCCGGCAAGACCACCACGTTTCGGAGCATCATGGGGTTGAACGCCCCGGCCCGGGGGCACATACACTTTCATGATGTGGATGTAACCGGCACACCGCCCTATAAACTGGTCCGTCAAGGCATGGGCTGGGTGCCCGATGACCGCCGCATCTTTGCCGATCTGACCGTGGGTGAGAACCTGGAAATTGCCGAACGTAAAAGCACTGCGGGTGAACAATGGGACAAACAAAAAGTATATGATTTGTTTCCCGCCCTTAAAGAAATGGATGGCCGCAAGGGGGGACTGCTCAGCGGCGGCGAGCAAAAGATGCTGGCCATCGGGCGGGCCTTAATGACCAATCCGCAGTTTCTCTTGCTCGATGAGCCCACCGAAGGACTGGCACCGGTGTTGGTCAAAACTCTGGGCGAGCGCATTAAAAAACTCAAAGAAGTCGGTTTAACGGTTCTGCTGGCCGAACAAAATGTCAAATTTACGCTAACCCTGAGCGATTACGGCTACATTATCGACAACGGCAGGATTTGCTACCAGGGGCCGGTTGAAGAACTGGTGGATAATGAGGAGGTTAAAAATATCTGCGGCATCTAAGTTTTCATTTCAGAAATGGCCCTTTTCCGCAATCTCTGCGTCAGACTCAAATTTTAATCTTCGACATACTACAAGTATGCCTCCGGTTAAAATCTGATTCTTCCTTGACCTTGCAAAAAATTGCTCAATTCTGAAATGAAAACTACATAACCAAATAAAAAAATCTGAAGTTTTAAAAGTGTGTGTCTAAAAAAAATTTACTTTTATTTGGCGCGCGGGCGTCACAAAGCTTTGGAATGGGGGACGCATGAGCCAGACAATGAAGACGGATCAACTGGAGCAGTTACGAAATGAGGTCATCACATCAGGCCACGTCAGCGCGACGAGCCTTTATGTGGAATCCGCCAAGGGTGCCGTTATCCGGGATGTGGAAGGACGGGAATACATCGATTTTGCCGGCGGCATTGCAGTCATGAATGTGGGGCATAGCCATCCAAAAGTCGTCGCCGCCATCAAAGATCAGGCTGATAAATTTACGCACACCTGTTTTATGGTAACTCCATATGATTCGGCGGTTCAACTGGCCGAAAAACTCTGCCGAATCACCCCCGGCGACTTTCCTAAAAAGACGCTGCTTGTCAACAGCGGGGCCGAGGCGGTTGAAAACGCCGTCAAAATCGCCCGGCACTATACCAAACGGCCGGCCATCATCGTATTTGAAAACGCTTACCACGGCCGCACCCTGCTGACCATGACCATGACCAGCAAGGTCAAACCCTACAAATTCGGTTTCGGTCCCTTCGCACCGGAGGTCTACCGCATGCCCTACGGCGATGTCGTCGGGCCTGAAAAGCTCAACGACTTTTTTGTCAAACACGTCAACCCTGAGGCCGTGGCTGCGGTGGTGGCCGAGCCGGTCCAGGGCGAAGGCGGTTTTATCGCCCCCCCGCCCGGCTATTTTCAGAAACTGGTGCAAATTTGTCACGACAACGGCATCCTGTTTGTGGCCGATGAAATCCAGAGCGGCATGGGACGCACCGGCAAGATGTTTGCCATCGAGCACTGGGAAGTGGAACCCGACCTGATAACGGTGGCCAAGAGCCTGGCTGCCGGCATGCCGTTGAGTGCGGTGGTCGGCCGGCAGGATATTATGGACGCGGTTCATCCGGGTGGTTTGGGTGGAACCTATGGCGCCAATCCGGTGGCCTGCCGGGCGGCCCTTGCTGTTTTAGAAATATTTGAAGAAGAAAATCTCTTGGAAAAAGCAGTCGCCCTGGGACAGAAGCTGACCGCTCGTTTTGAGAAATGGCAGGAACAATTTGCCATTATCGGTGAAATCCGGGGACTGGGCGCCATGTTGGGGCTGGAACTGGTAAAAGGCCCGCATAAAGAACCGGCTACTGAAGAAGCCAAAAAACTGGTCAGTGAATGCCTCAAGAAGGGATTGGTGATCTTAGCCTGCGGCAGCTACGGCAATATCATCCGTATATTAGCACCGCTTGTGATTAGTGATGCCCAGCTGGAAAAAGGCCTTGCCATATTGGAAGTGGGACTCCGCAACATTTCCGAATAGGAGCGCTGAACACCTCAAGCAGAATTTACTCAGCAGATTTCTTCCGGGAATCGTCTTCATCTGACCGAGACGGCATCACATTCGGCAGCACATCCTGAAACGCTACACCATAGATATCCCATACAGTCACAAACAGGGCCGCGATAATCGGGCCGATTATAATGCCCACCACACCGAACATGATAATGCCGCCCAGGGTCCCGAAAAGAATCATCAGCTCGTGCATCTGGGTGTCCCTGCCCACCAGAATGGGGCGCAGCAGGTTATCGATGCTGCCCACGACCGCCCCGCAGAACACGCCCAACCCGATGGCTTTGCCCGGGTGTCCTGTAGCGGCCAGAATAATAACCGCCGGGACCCACACCAGAGCGGTACCGATTCCGGGGATAAAGGATAGCACCGCCATAATGGTGCCCCAAAACACCGCGCTGTGAATTCCCACTACGGCAAAGGCCGCTCCGGCCAGTGTACCTTGCAAGAGGCCGATCACCGCCGTGCCTTTAAGCGTGGCGCGGGTGACCGAGGTGAATTTATTCAGCATCCGGCGTTCATCATGATCCTCTAAAGGCAGATAATAGAGAATTTTATCAATCAACTTATCGCCGTCCATAAAGAAAAAAAACATCGTGTACAGCATAATAAACAGCATAAATATGAAGTTGGCCGTACCGAGGGTTACGGATGAAAGCCGGCTGATCAGAAAACCACTGATACGGCCCACCATTTCGCCGGCTTTCTTTAATATCAGACTACGGTAGGGCTCGATGCGATCATAAAACGGCAGGGATTTGAGGGCCGTGGAGACGGCGTCGGGCTCGGCAAGCTGCTTCTGCACCCATGGTTTGGCGGCTTCGCCGACCTTAATCGCCTGGCCGGTGACAATCCCCAGCAACCCACCCAGCGGTAAAATAACAACAACGACAATCAGAAAAAGGGTCACAAGGGAGGCCAGGCTGCGCCGACCTTTAAACCAGCGTTCAAAACGCCGGTACAAGGGATAGGACAGGGCTGAAAAAATGCCGGCCAGAAAAATGGCCATCAAAAACTGGCGGATCATCGACAAAAAAAGGGCCGATATAAAAAAAACCAGCAGCAGCAATACCCATTTATTAATCGCGTCTTTGTTCATGGCAAAATCCCTCAAAAAGCAGGCTAGTTTTTAGTCAGACTATAATCAACTTGTAATGATTATTGCAATAAATTATATGAAGACTTACCATTATGGCCAAATAACTAATTTTTGCACGCGTCCTCCAGGGGCGGACAAGTCGGAGGTTTTCATATTCTCATTAATTTTCATGCAAGAGGTTCATCATGTCGCGATGGATGGGTTGTCTCATCATCCTACCACTAATTTTTGTAATTTTACCACATGCCGGGGCGGGCACTTCGGACCCTGACGCCACCCACTCGGTGCTGTTGCTTTTGATGGTTGTCGCCGCAGCACTTATCGGAAGCCTGCTGGTTTTTTTGCGACGGCGCTTAAAGCGCGCCAGAAGCGGCCTGCTTTCCTCCGAGCGCGGATCGACTCAAAAATTAAGCATTTTAATCATTTTAGCCGGCTGCTTTATCATCCTGGTATCGGCCCTGGCCTGGTTTGCTCTTGGTCGCGTCAAGGAGAAAATTCAGGCCGATGTGGGTGATGCCCTGCAGATCGTTTTGCAGACCACTCAGGAGTCGCTGAATCTGTGGGTCGAATCCAATAAATTTCAACTGACCCGTCTGGCCGAGGATCCGCGTCTGATTTCTTTGACCGAACACCAGTTGCAGATACCCCGCAACAGGGTTTCTTTGTCGGAAAGCAAAATTTTAGAGAACTTGCGCGAATTTTTCAAGCGCAACAGAGATCAGTTTGGGGAGGCCGGATTTTTCGTCATTTCCCCTGATTTTGTTAATATCGCTTCCATGCGCGACAGTAACATGGGGGAAAAAAACCTGGTTGCCAACCAGGCGTTGGATCTTCTCAACCGGGCGTTCGTGGGTGAGACCGTTATGATTCCACCCATATGGTCGGACATCCCATTGAGCTCAACTTCTGAAGTTAAATCCAAAACCTCTCCCACCATGTTTTTTGCGGCACCCATTAAAAACAAACAGAGCAAGGTTATAGCCGTGGTCGCCCAGCGTATCGATCCTGCCCGGGATTTTAGCCGGATCAATCAGCTGGGCAGGATCGGCCAAAGCGGGGAAACATATTCCTTTGGCAGATACGGCAAGCTGCTTTCCAAAAGCCGTTTTGATGATGATCTGCGCAAATTCGGCCTGATCGGCAAGGACGAAGGGAGCATTTTAGCGGTCAGCCTTCGGGACCCCGGCGGTGATATGACCAGAGGCTTCACGCCGTCGGTGCCCAGATACCAGCAGCCGCTGACCCTGATGGCCCGGGAAGCGACCAGGGGCAACTCCGGTCTTAACGTGGCCGGTTACCGGGATTACCGCGGTATTCGGGTATACGGCGCCTGGTTATGGGACCACCAGCTGCAAATCGGGCTGGCCACCGAAATCGATGAGGCCGATGCCCTCGGTCCCTATTATACCACGCGCACGGTAATTTTGACGGTGCTGGGAATAACGGTTTTGCTGGCACTGGGCGCACTGGTGTTTGCGGTAATCATCGAAGAGCGTGCCAGCCGCGCCTTGCAGAAATCCCATGACGAGCTTGAACTCCGCGTTGAGGAAAGAACCGCCGAGCTGTCTGAAAGTGAGGAAAGATTCTCGCTGGCCGTAAAGGCCGCCGGGGGCGGCCTCTGGGACCTGGAGCCGCAGACCGGCAAGACCTGGTATTCGGAGCGCTTCAAAGAATTGCTGGGCTATTCCGGCGATGAAAGTGGAGATGCATTCCCCGGCTGGGAAAACAGCCTGCACCCCGCTAACCACGACACCATTGTCGCCAAATTACAAGACCACCTAGACAAGCGCACCCCCTTCAATGAAGTGATTCGACTGAGATGTAAATCCGGCGAATACCGCTGGTATCGCACAATGGGTCAGGCCCTTTGGGATGAGAGCGGCCGGGCCTACCGCATGGCCGGCTCCATTGTCGATATTACCGAAGGAAGAGTCGCACAAGAGCAAGTTCGCAAGCTGTCACGGGCAACCGAAAACAGTCCGGCTTCGGTGGTGATTACCGCCAAGGACGGCACCATTGAATATGTTAATCCCACTTTTTGCGAGGTCACCGGTTATTCCGCCGAAGAAGCCATTGGAAACAATCCCCGGGTCTTAAAGTCCGGCAATCTTCCAACATCTTTTTACAAAAAACTCTGGGAAACTATCCTTTCCGGCCAAACCTGGAGGGGTGATTTTATCAACAAAAAAAAATCCGGTGAAGAATACTGGGAAAGCGCCTCGATTTCACCCATTAAAAATGATGAAGGTGAGATCACCCATTTCGTGGCGGTAAAACAGGACATCACCGCACGCAAACACATGGAAGAAGAGCTCATCGAAGCCAAACAAGCGGCCGATGAGGCTAATAAAGCCAAGGGTGATTTTCTGGCCAATATGAGCCATGAGATTCGCACGCCCATGAATGCGGTCATCGGTATGTCCCACCTGGCGCTCAAAACAGATCTGTCGCCCAAACAGCGGGATTACCTGAAAAAAATCCAGTCATCGGCCAATGCGCTTTTAGGCATCATCAATGACATTTTAGATTTCTCCAAAATTGAAGCCGGCAAAATGGACATCGAGACCGTCGACTTCAATCTGGAAGATGTGATGGATAACCTGGCCAACCTGATAACGGTCAAGGCCCAGGAAAAAAAAGATCTGGAGGTGCTGTTCAATACCAATTGGGAGGTGCCCCGTTTCCTGGTCGGCGACCCCCTGAGACTGGGACAGGTACTGATCAATCTGGCCAACAATGCGGTCAAATTCACCGATTCCGGTGAAATTGTGGTGTCCACTGAGCTGCTCAAGCGCAATGAGGACCTGGTCACCTTACAATTTTCGGTCAAAGACACCGGAATCGGCCTGACCGAGGAACAGGCGGGTAAACTGTTTCAGTCTTTTTCACAGGCCGACACCTCGACCACCCGCAAATACGGCGGTACCGGTCTGGGGCTGGCGATCAGCAAAAAGTTGGTCAACATGATGGACGGTGACATCTGGGTGGAGAGCGAATACGGTCAGGGCACCACCTTTAATTTTACCGCCAGCTTTCGTCTGGGCAAAGAGCGTGCTAAAAAACGCTTTGCACCCTTACCCGATTTGCGCGGTCTCAAAGCCCTGGTGGTTGACGATAACGCAACGTCCAGAGAAATTTTAAAAGATATGCTCGAATCCTTTACCTTCGAGGTCACCGTGGCCGCATCCGGACCGGAGGGCATCACCGAGCTGGAAAACGCACAGAAAGACCAACCTTTCGAGCTGGTGGTCATGGACTGGAAGATGCCCGGGATGGACGGCATCGAGGCCGCCCGGCGAATCAAAAGTCACCCCGGATTAGCCAAAATCCCACCCATTATCCTGGTCACCGCCTACGGTCGCGAAGAGCTGATGCAACGGGCCGAACAGGTGGGACTGGACGGTTTTCTGCTCAAGCCGGTCAGCCCGTCGTTGCTGTTTGACGCCAGCATGCAGGCCTTTGGCCAGGCCGTACCCGAGGAATCAAGGGTTGGCCGAAAAGGGCAAAAAAAAGCCGAGGTATTGAAACACATCCAGGGCGCGCACGTGCTGCTGGTGGAAGACAACGAAATCAACCAGCAGGTGGCCAGAGAAATTCTTGAAGGCGCCGGTCTCATCGTCAGTCTGGCCAACAACGGCCAGGAAGCCGTCGATGCAATAAAGGAAAATGAATATGATGCCGTGCTCATGGATGTCCAGATGCCGGTAATGGACGGGTACACCGCCACTCGCAAAATACGTGAATGGGAGCTGGAAAACAGAGGACAGAAAACAGAGAACAGAAAACAGAAAATGGAGGACAGAAAAGAAGGTTCGGCCCTCAGCCCTCAGTCCTCAGCACTACCCATTATCGCCATGACGGCGCATGCCATGGCCGGCGATGCGGAAAAAAGTATAGCAGCCGGCATGAGCGACCATGTCACCAAACCGATCGACCCCAACCAGCTGTTTGGCACCCTCCAAAAATGGATCCAGCCGGATAAAAAGCGTGTCACTGTCGAGCAGCAAAGGGAACCCGGCGCTGCAGAATCCCTGGCAGAGACAGTGCCCGCAGGGGAGGGATTACCCGAATCCCTGCCCGGTTTTGACCTGGAAGACGGCCTCAAACGCTTGCAGGGAAACGAAAAATTGTATCGTAAGCTGCTGCTGGATTTTGGTGTCAAATATGCAGACACAGCCGACGAAATCCGCCAGGCGCTGGAGGCTAAAGATCTTGAGCAGGCCCACAGCCTGGTTCACGATCTCAAAGGGCTGGCCGGAAGCCTGGCGGCCACAGATCTACAGACGGCGGCCGTCGAATTGGAAAGGCTGGTAAAAGGCGGTCTCCAGAAGGGATTCTCCAAAGAGAAGCTGAATCAGACTTTCGCTGAACTGGAAAATGCGCTGCCCGCGGCGCTCGAGTCGGTCCGGGCTCTGGGTACACCGGTTTCTGAAAAACCCGCCAAACCGCCTGCCGCAGCGCTGGCGGAAATACCCTCTGAACTGGCCAGGCAAGCCGCCGATCGTATTCGCGATGCGGCCGAAATGGGCGATGTCACCCGCATCAAATCGATTGCCGAAGAATTCAGATCCAAATCCGAGGCCTTTGCACCGATCGCTGATCGCTTCATTCAAATGGCCTCAGATTTCGATTTTGACGGGGTTTTAAGGATAGCAGACGAATTGAATTAATAGCGATGAGCCTATAATAAAAGGCCCGGTTCCAGAGAACCGGGCCTTCATGTATTTAGCGAAGGTTTACACAATGCAGATCACAGCTCGATTCCCAATCGCTCCCACACGGACTCATCGTCTTTGATTTCCGCCGCTTTGAGGCGCGGGTAGGTCGTAATCAGAAAATACGCCAGCGGCAGGACCCCCAGAACAATGATGATGACGTCCGGGATAACGCGCAGGGTCCCGAGGAGGACAACCGAGCTTTTCTCGAAGAAATCCGCACTACGGGCCACCCAGAAACCATCGGTAAAAGAGACCCAGGCCTGCATGGCACCGATCGGCAGCAGGGTGCCAAACGCCAGCAGAAACAGCCCGCCGTTGAGCCCCCAGAAGGAAAGCTTCAGGATGCCGTCTTTCCAGTGAGCCTTGTCCACCAGGCCGCGCCAGGAGAACAGCAGCAGCGCGACGGAAAGCATGCCGTAGGTCCCGAACATGGCCGTGTGGCCGTGGTGCATCGTCAGGTAGGTGCCGTGTTCGTAGAAATTGATAATCGGCAAATTGATCAGAAAGCCGAAGATTCCGGCCCCCAGAAAGTTCCAGAAGGAGGCGGCCACCAGAAAATACATGGGCCATTTGTATGAAAAGGCCCTGCCCTCTTTGCGAATGTCGCGGTACTCCATTAAACCGCGTACCACCAGCGTCAGGAGCGGCACGGGCTCCATGGAAGAGAATATGGCCCCCCATCCAATCCAGAAAGAAGCACCGCCGTACCAGAAATAATGGTGGGCGGTTCCGATAATGCCGCTTAAAAATGTGAGGGCTGCGGTAAAATAGGCCACCCTTAAGGCGGCTTTTGCCGTGGCCAGCCCCATGGCCACCATCAGCAACGCGATGACCGCAATACCGAAGAATTCAAAGATACTCTCCACCCAGAGGTGGACCACAAACCAACGCCAGTAATCCGCCATGGTCAGGTGGGTGCTCGGGCCGTAAAAAAGCCCAAAGCCGAAAAAGGCTACCACCATGACGGCGCTGAAGACGTAAAACCAGATCAAGGCGCTGAATTCATCCTTGTGGCGCTTTAGATGGCCGCCAACGGCCCGGTACACGATCAAAAGCCAGAAAATCAGGCCGCCAAACAGCAGAATTTGCCACAGGCGCCCCAGTTCCAGAAATTCCCAGCCCTGATGGCCCAGCCAGAACCACCAGTCACCCAGCATCCCCTTGATGCCCAGAACCTCCCCGGTGAGGCTGCCCACGGCAACCAGCAGAACGGCGCCGAAAAGCAGCTTGACCAGCAGGCTCTGCCTGGCGGGCTCTTTGCCGCCGATAATCGGTGCCAGATAGATAGCGGAAGCCAGCCAGGTGGTGGCGATCCAGAAGACCATCAATTGTAAATGCCAGGTTTTGGCCCAGCTGTAAGGGATCAGTTTGGCCACAATGGGAATGAAAAAACTGGCCGGATGAATGGTGTAATGCGCCAGTAGTCCGCCGAAGCTGGTCTGGAGTAAAAATAACAGCGTCACCACCACAAAAAATTTGGCGGCTTGAAACTGACTGTTGGTCAACGGCATGTCGATCAGCTTTTCTGCCAGGGCCGTCCCCTTGGCTTCGCCATACCATAAACCATAACGATGTATCAGATAGACAAATATGCCCAAAACCAGCAGCAGGGCCAGAACACCGGCAATGGAATAGAAGTAGGCTTGGGTAGTGGGGACATTGCCCACGCGTTTGTCGGGCGGCCAATTGTTGGTGTATGAGAAATCTTCGCCCGGGCGCAGGGTTGAGGCCACCCACGCCGTCCAGAAAAAAAAGCGGGATACCTGCAGCCGTTGCTGCGCATCGCCGATGGTGTCGGGCAGAAAACCATAGCGGACCTCACCGTCCTTAAAGGTTTTTTGCCAGTGCTTAACCACGCGTTCCAGGCCCTCGACCTGGGCATCGGTGAGCTTCAGAGTGTCGCTGCCGGCGTCATAGCGGTTGGTTTTAAGCTCTGTCTTGGTTTTGACATCGACGATTTCTTTTTGCAGATCATCGAGCTGGGCATAAGATTTGCCGTGCTCCGCCATGGCCAGGTAATCACCGACGGCCTCGGCGATGATATGCAGAGATGTGGCGGAAAATTCCGACCCCCTCTGGGAACCGTGACCCCAGACCGCCCCCTGATCCATCAGGCCGTAACGCTGATAAACATTCTGGCCGGCCATGATATCCGAGCGCTCAAAAAGGACATTGCCGTTGGTGTCGACGACTTTTCCCGGATACGGCGGCAGGTCTTTTTTCATGGCGACACCGCCGCCCAGGAGGACGGCCATGGCGAAAATAAAACAAAAAATCGCTGCCCATTTTAATGTTTTAAGTGACATTTACACCTCCTGTGGTTTTAAAGTGGTTGTCAAAAAAACGTCCGGTTATTCCAACGTTTTTTTCTACAACCACTTATGCCCCGATTCCGTGAATCGGAACACTATTATGGAAAGCGGTATAAAACCAGGATCTGTCTCTGGTCTCGTTAATTTATTTTTAGGATAGCTTATTATATTACCCCACAGCTGAAGGCAGTTTGACTTAGATCAAGGATCAGGTTTTTTTTAAAGAACCGGCTTTTTATTTTACCCGAAAGGCAATCCGTATAGAACAGCCCGATTACAAATATCTTCTTAAATCGTTTGCTATGCCGCCTCGAATGCCAGGGCGCTCGCTTCTTTATCAGGTTTTAATTAAATGCAGGTCGGTGTCGACAGGGTTGATTCGAAATAAACAGATCGGCTTTTTTTAATAATTCTTGGCCATTGCCGGATAATTTACATCAATCTCAGGATTTGTAAAGACTTTTACGCTTTACTTTCAGCTTCTAAGCTGCTTTTCGATCTTACGCGGATATCACAAAAAGATGGACTTCCCGGGGGCCATGGGCGCCATGCACCATGGTGGCCTCGATATCGGCGGTTTTACTGGGGCCGGACACAAATGTCAGGCAATTGGTTAAACCTTCCCGGCGCTCATGCGGGTCCCATTTTAGCAAGGCAAAAAGCTCTTTTAGGTCGGCAATAATCTGGTCGAGTTTGATGACGGCAATATGAATGGCCGGTACCAGTGATACGGAGCGCGCCTGCCCGGGCCGTGCCCGCATCACCAGGGTGGCAGTGTCCGCCATGCAAAAATCAGCTGATGTAATTCCAATGTAGGCGTCAATAACCTGCTGCCGGAGATCTTCATCCGCGGTTGACTTCGACCCGGTGACAAACATAGGTACCTTCTGTTCAGACAGGGCGGCCGGCAGATTCAGGCGTTCAACAAGCGGATGAGCCCAGGCCACCACACTTTTTTGGTCTCCCCATTCGGGATCTTTTGCCCGGACCAGTCCGGCGATGGCACCGGTCACCGCGCTGATGTCATCACAGGAAATAACCTGCAGGTTGATGGGCCCGGCGGCTTCAATCAAGGTTTCGAGCAGTTTTTTTCTTTCCGCAGCGTTGCGGTTTTTGATGTGCTCCAATATGGCCCGGCTTTCAGCGGACATTTCGCTGTTGAACAAATCGGCCTTTTGCCGGGATTCTGCAAACGGTTTGCCCAGCGCCATTTTGATGCGGTTGATAAATTCTTTCTGATTGGCTGTGCCCATCTGATGTCTGTACCTTTCAACCAATTGCACAAGGAGATTTCTATTGCGCAAATAAGCTTGTATTCCGTCGCAGCCGGATTGCTTTTTTTCTGTTAAATCCAGAAAGGGGCGATACAAACAGATCCCGTTAATCCTGTAAATCCAGTCTAAAAGCCTTTCCTCCAGCGTTGGATAAAACTTTCCTTCGCCAACGGCCTTAAATCACGCCCTTGCGTCCAGCCACTGACGGGCGGCGGCAGACGGCGAATCATGCCGTCTCGCTGCGGCATCAGCTTTTGCACCAGAGCCGCCAGTCGCAGAACAAAATCATAAACGGTCCGTTTGCGTATCATCATGGACCAGGCCTGCCATAAAAGCTTTTCTTTACGGTCCGCCGGCTTCACCCCCCAGGCCGGGTCGCCTTCGGCCAGCTTTGCTCGCAACGCCAGCAACATGCGCGGCAGATCGATATTGACTGCACAGGCCTCCTGGCACGCGCCGCACAAGGTCTCTCCCAAACACAGGTCCTTGGCGCGGTTGATCCCCACCAGCAACGGTGTGACCACGGCGCCCACCGGTCCGGTATAGGCGTATCCGTAAGAATGCCCGCCAATCTTAGCGTAGACCGGACACACATTCAGACAGGCCGCACAGCGGATGCAGCACAGCATCTCACGAAATTCCGCATCGGCCAGAATCCGACTGCGCCCATTATCCAGAATGACCAGGTGAAACTCCTGCGGACCGTCGACCTGATCCGCCTGGCGGGGCCCTCCGATATAGCTGACATAGGTGGCCATATTCTGCGCAGCGGCCCCCCGGCAAAGCAGTCTTAGAAGGATATCGTGATCTTCCAGGCGGGCGGCGACGCGCTCCATGCCCATGAAAGCCATGTGGACTTTCGGCAGGGTTGTCGACATGCGGATGTTGCCTTCGTTTGACACGGTTGTAATGTGTCCGGTCTCTGCGCAGGCAATGTTGCAGCCGGATGTGCCCATATCAGCCGCCAGAAATTTTTGGCGCAAAGCCTTTCGGGCGATCCAGGTCAATTTCGGTGGATCATCCTCATACGGAATATCGAGCTTAGCGGCAAAGAGGCTGCCGACATCGTTACGGGTTTTGTGAATGGCCGGCGCGATGATGTGAGATGGGGTCTCACCGGCGAGCTGGATGATGTACTCACCCAGATCTGTTTCGGACACTTCAATACCGGCATCCATAAGCGCAGCGTTTAAATCGATCTCTTCGCTCACCATGGACTTGCCTTTGACCACCCGCCTGACCTGATGCCGCCGGGCGACCTCCAGACAATAATCAACCGCGGCCCGGCTGTCTTTGGCAAAAAACACATGACCGCCGTTTTTTAGGATGTTGGCCGCCAGGGTTTCCAGCACAACGTCCAGGTTTTCAATGGTTTTCATCCGGATCTCATGGGCTTTTAAGCGCAGATCCGGTCCCTCCGGGAGCTGACGGTAGCATTCGGCAGTGCCACGGCCAAAGCGGTTCTGCAAATCCGCCAGCGCCCTTTGCAGGACCTGATTTTTAATGGCCTTTCTGGCCTCAGCCACATAATTTTCGGTTGTTATTTTTGTCATTTTATATTTTTTTTAACCGCAGACGCCCGCAGACTTACGCGGATCTTTTGTTCGGCCGACATTGTCCGAACAAAAATTTCAATCGCTTCGCGATAGCATAATATAGCATCAGGGGTGCTTATGCCCTCATACAATAAATTCATTACTTCACCGCAGCTAAAATTATGCAAACAAATCTAAAGTAGCACCTTTAATTTTGCCCGAAGGACGTGCAAGGTTTCCTCCCGACAGGTCGTCGGGAGGAAAAAAACTGTCTGCGAACGTCTGCGTGTGTCTGCGGTTAATATAAAAAATCATTAGCAGGCTAATATCTGTGCTAAATGCATCACCTTAATATCAGAGCCCAGGCGGCTAAGTTTACCCCGGATGTTCATCAGGCAACCCATATCACAGCCCACCACCGCATCGGCTTTGGTAGCCATAATGTTTTTAGCCTTATCAGTGACCATGGCGTCTGAAATATCGGGATATTTAACGGAAAAGGTACCGCCGAATCCGCAGCAATAATCCGAATCCCGCATTTCAATAAAATCCATACCGGAAACATGCTGCAAAAGTGTACGCGGCTGTTGCCTGACACCGATCCCGCGTAGCAAATGACAGGAGTCATGATAGGTTACCCGGCCATCAAAGCGCGCACCCAGGGCCTCAACCCGGAGCACGTCTACCAGATATTCGCTAAATTCATAAGTGCGCCGTGCCAGATTCCGGGCGCGCGCTAACCATTGCGAATCGTTTTGAAACAGCTCCGCATAATGGTGACGCACCATGTTCACGCAGGAACCCGATGGGCAGACAATTATTTCTGAATTTTCGAATACTTCAATGAAATGCTGTGCGGCAGTCCGGGCCTGGCGGCGATATCCGGAATTGAACGCCGGTTGTCCACAACAGGTTTGATCGCCGGGGCAGGTTAGAGAAATCCCCAGGCGACGAAGCACGCGCACCATGGCTTCGGCCACCGCGGGATAATGGGTGTCCACTATACACTGGATGAATAAAGTAACCGGCTGTTCGTTGCTCATTTTAGATTTTTCAGTAAAATCTTCATGTTTTTATTCGCCCGAACGCACACTGAGAAAACCATAAAAAATTAGCCTCTGTAATGGTTGAATTCAATCTCTGTGGTCAATAGCCGAAGATGCGTGAACCGAAATTATACCGTTTGTCATAATCATGTTCCGAAAAAAGGATGGCGGCATAAGTGTTGTAGTAAAAAAACGTCCCGCAATCGGAACGTTTTTTTGACAACCACTTTAAATGTGAACGCTACAATGAACCGCTAAAAAAATCCAGCGCAAAATCTCATCGGAAAAAACAGGACAACGATCTTCAATATGACCTGAAAGGCTTGCGCTAAAAATTATTTCTGATAAGATATTGCGAGCTTAGGAGATTATGGCCATGTCGGAACAAAGAACGGCTCTGTTGGAACTCATTGATAAAATAGAGCACATGGGACAATTTCAAGACCGCATCGATTTCCCGGCCACCATCGGGCAAATCTGGGATGTTTTTTTAGATGATGTGCGCAGCTTAATCGATATCGAGGTTTGCGCATTTTTTGTCGTTGATGACGCTTCCCATGAATTTATTTTAGAATATGTCTATCCCCATGATAGAAAAAAAATCTGTGAAAAAGAAGTCGATTATCAAATTGAATGCGGCATATTTTCCTGGATAATCAATCGTAGACAGCCGGCGCTGATACCCGCCCTGGCATTTGAAGACGGCAAATCAATAGTCATGTTGCCGCTTGCCACCATAAAAAGAACGCTGGGTGTGGTTATGGTTAAAACACCCATAAAAGAAAACTCTATAACGCAAGAAAACATAAAGCTTCTGACAATGCTGGCCAAACAATACTCACTGGTACTGGAAAATACCCTGTTGTATGAGCGCTTGAAGCGAAAGCACAAATCGCTGGAAAAAGCCAATGGCGAGATAAGGCTTTTATCCAGAAAAGATTCGCTGACCGGCTGCTATAATCGCGGCTACCTCAACGAACACCTGCAGCATGAAATTAAAAGGGCCTCGCGTTATCATCACCCGCTTTCGGTTGCTTTGTGTGACATTGACCATTTCAAGCGGGTAAACGACTCATTCGGTCATCTGTGCGGCGATATGGTGCTCAAGGAATTTGTGCAGCGCATCCTGTCTTTGATCCGTTCTGACATGGACTGGCTTGCACGTTATGGCGGAGAAGAGTTTTTACTGGTCTTGCCCGAGACCAATTTTAAAAATGCCAATCGTCTGGCCGAAAGGCTTCGCAAGCAAATCTCAAAAAAGAAATTTAGCTGGGAAGGCGAAAAGGTTTCCATCACGGCCAGCTTCGGGGTAACCGGCATTGACAAGAGTCGGACCTTGAAAGATTTTTCACTGGAGGATCTCATCGAAATGGCAGATCAGTATCTTTACCAGGCGAAGAATTCTGGAAGGGATAAGGTAGTCAGTGGACCTTTTGACCCTGAATATTGCGTGAAAAGCAATAAGAAGTCGAAATAAATTTTAAACACTTAGCGACCGAATTTCTTTTTTTGCTTTATTTTTTCAAACCCCGCTTCAACAACCGGTTGAATTTTGTTAAGTTTGATTGGCTTGGTCAGATAATTGTCAAAGCCGACCTGTTTTAGCTTATTTAGATCGTACAAATCCGCATATCCAGTTAAGGCAATGATGACCGATTGTGAATTTTTCTCTCTGATTCGCTGGCAAAACTCAACACCGTCCATATCGAGCATAATCAGATCCGTTATGATCACCGGAAAATCCTCTTTTCTCATGAGGGCAAGCGCAACTTCCGGTGATTCAGCCTCGGCCACTGAATAACCTACCTTGCTCAGTAGTTTATTCAGCAGATCTCTTTGAAAATCTTCATCATCGACGACCAAAATTTTCTTTTTCATTTTAAAACACCCAATTTAGAATGATCTCAAACAAGCGTGCGGTTACAACGGAGATGTTCGGCCCTTTTGGATGGTTGTCGGAAAGTTCCATTGCCGAGATCCTTTATTAATTGGATTAGACCGCCAAACGGGAACACTGTTTGGGTGTGACAATCACTTGTTTTACATAGTAAAATCGATATTAAAGGTTTTTTATAGCAATGTCAATTTAACAACGTTTTTGACAGCAAACCGCCGCATTATTTCTTTTCCAGCTTTACGGCTATCGCATAGCGTCCGGGCCCTACATAAACCAGGCCGAAAAAAACAGCGGCAAGGCCTAAAGACCACAGCATCAGTGTATCGTAGCCGGGCTTTTGAAAATATATGAAAAAATATAAACCGAATATGATAAATAAAATAATACAGGCAGCCCTAAAAAAATAGCCGAAAACAAAGCTCACGGCGCCCAACGTTTCCAGGAATAAAATGGCAAAGCCAAACAGCACCGGCGGAAAACCGATATTAATGGCACTGAAACTCATTCCGACATTTTTCCATTGTAGCAAACCGTCGAATAGCTTTGGCAAGGCATGCACAAAGAGCACGGCGGTTAAGCCCAATCGAATAATCAGCAGGCCAAAATGAATTCTTCGCTCCTGTGAATCAAACATGTTGCCTCCAAAATGTGTTCCTAGCGAAAAGTTATCTCAAAAATCGTAGATCTCACCCCTCGCTTGAAAGCGGGGGCGTTAGATGCATTTTTGAGATATCTTCTAGTATTCCACACCTCAGGAATATTTCAACTAAAAATTGAGTCCATCAATTCTTTACCAATCGATTCAAGGTGATACTTTGACATTAAAAAATATATACCATATTATGGCCAGATATGAAGGAAAGGAGCCGCAGACCACTATAGATGAGCGAATTTTGGGATTGGTGGCAGCACCTGCCGCAACACATAAGCCCGGTTATATTTGAAATCGGCTGGTTCAGGGTCCAGTATTATGGATTGTCGTATATTGTGGCCTTTGCCCTGACCTATTATCTGGTGCTTTACCGCGTCAAGCATGAAAACCGCTTCACATTCACAAAGAATCAGGTTACCGATATCACCACCTACGCCATCCTTGGACTGATTATTGGCGCGCGTATCGGCTATGTGTTATTCTACAATTTGGCCTATTATCTGCGCCACCCGCTTGAAATCTTGTTGCCGTTTTCGTTTTCAAACGGCTTTAGCTTTACCGGCATCTCCGGCATGTCCTACCATGGAGGTCTAATCGGGGCATTGCTTGCCGTCACGTGGTATGTCCACAAAACAAAACTAGATTTCTGGGATGTGACGGATTTATATCTTACCGTGGTGCCCCTTGGATATACCTTTGGCCGGCTCGGAAATTTTATGAACGGGGAGTTATTCGGGCGGGCAACCACCGCACCGATCGGCATGTATTTTCCCCAGGCACCCGATAAAGCACTGCGGCATCCATCCCAGCTATACGAAGCCTTCTTTGAGGGAATTTTTCTTTTTGTCATCTTTTGGAGCATCCGCAAAATTAAAAAACCCAAAGGGGCTATGCTGGCCTTGTATGTGATCGGCTACGGGACCGTGAGGTTTTTCATCGAATTCTTCCGCCAACCCGACGCCCATATCGGCTTTATCTTTCTATCCTTTTCCATGGGACAGATTCTTTGTGCGCTGATGATCGCAGGCGGAATTGGCCTGTATCTGTATTTGCAGCAAACCGAGCAACGGTTAAAAAATCCATGAGAGGAGGCAAATGGTGAAAAAAACACTCGGCGGAATCAATGTGCTTTATCCAACCCCCACGACCATAGTGGGCGCAATTGTTGAAGGCAAACCCAACTTCATCACCATCGCCCACATCGGTATCGTTAATCACGCTAAACCTTTTCTGATATCGTTAAGCATGGGTAAACCCCACTATACCAATGCCGGCATCAAGGAAAACAAAGCCTTCAGCGTCAACATCCCATCGGAAGATTCAGTCATTGCCACCGATTACGTGGGCCTGGTAAGCGGCAAGAAAACGGATAAATCCGATGTATTTGACATTTTTTACGGTCGCCTGGAAACCGCACCGATGATCAGTGAGTGCCCACTCAACATGGAATGCAAGCTCTTTGATGTCTACAACACCCCCATCCACGATCTGTTTATTGGTGAAATTGTCGAAACCTACGCCGAGGAATCCGTGCTGAAAGACGGCAAGGTGGACCTGGGCAGTGTAAAGCCCTTATTGTTTGATATGAGCAGTGTGCGGTATTGGTCGATCGGCCAAACGGTAGCCAAATGCTGGAATGTCGGCAAAAAAATGAAGCAAAAATAATGCAACCCGTCCCCCGCCAGGAAATACACCAGCGCATCAGCAGATTCCAGGTACAGCTGGCCGTCCACCAGCTGGATGGAGCCTTTATTCTGCAAAACGCAGATCTGTTTTACTTCAGCGGAACCATTCAATCCTCTGTTTTGTTTGTACCCGCTCACGGTGACCCCATCCTTATGGTTCAAAAAAACCTCAAGCGGGCCGAGCTTGAATCTGCATTAAAAAATATCATCCCGGTTAAAAATAAAAATAAGGTTCCGCAAATCTTAAATGATTTCGGGTTCAATCGATTAGAGCGGTCCGGCCTTGAAATGGATGTCCTGCCGGCCAACCTGTATCTCTGGTTTCAGCAATCCTTTCCGCAATGCAGCTGGAGGGATGTATCCAACATCATCCGCAGATTGCGTATGGTTAAGTCGGACTACGAGATTGCACAGATTAAAAAGGCAACCGCTGTTTTGCACAAGGGGTTAACGGAACTCAAAAGTGTAATTCGAGAGGGGATTACCGAACTGGAAATCGACGGGCATCTGGCCATGATCGCCCGGCGGGAAGGCCATATGGGCACGTTGCGAATGCGCGGCTGGAACCAGGAAATGACCTACGCACATGTGCTGGCCGGTGACAGCGGCGCGACCGTTTCGCTGTTGAACAGCCCCCATGGCGGCACCGGTAACACGCCGGCTATGGCTCAGGGCGCCGGATTTCGCAAGATAAGCAGAAATGAACCCATCGGGGTCGACTACGGCGTCGCGATTAACGGCTATGTCGGCGATCAGTTTAGAACCTATGTGATCGGAACACTTTCTGACCCCTTAAAAAGGGCACACGCCTGTTCGCAGGAGATTCTAACCCTTCTGGTTGAAAAATCCCGACCGGGCATTTCATGCGCTGAGCTGTATGCAACAGCGGCACAAAAGGCCAAACGTGAAGGCCTGGAAGACTTTTTTATGGGACATGGGGAGGGGCAGGTCAAATTCATCGGACATGGAATCGGCCTGGAAATCGATGAATACCCCATCATTTCTGGGCGTTTTGATGGCGGACTGGAAAATGGAATGGTGCTGGCCCTGGAGCCCAAATTTGTTTTCCCCCAAAAAGGCGTTGTCGGACTGGAAGATGATTATTTAATGACATCCGAAGGTTTAAAAAGACTGACGCTGACGGACCAGTCTTTAATTCAAATTTGAACCTTTTTTGATTGACTTTTAATGTCAGCGGGCGGGTGCCCGGTTAATATCGAGGGCGGATTCGTCGCAGGGAGCTTTTGGCCCTTAAACAAAGTTATATGACCCTTTAACACCTCCGCGTTGGAATAACACCCTGCAAAAGCTTTTCCCAGCCGGTTTGATGAGGAAAAATGCGGTTTGAAATAAATGAACTGAATTATACCTATCCGGGATCTGTCAGAAATGTATTCCAGCAATTGAGCTGCCAGGTGACCGAGCCCGGCTTTCACGCTTTGTTCGGACCGTCGGGTGTTGGCAAGACGACCCTGGCAAAGATGATTGCCGGGACGATCAACGAATTTTCCGGAGAAATTCGTTTGCATCAAATGAATCATGTTCTTTACACTTATAACCTGGAACGGCTTCCGGGGTGGTCCAGTGTGCTTGACCATCTGGCCCAAATAACGCCGGCATCCAACAAGCAGCGCATGCAAGAACTCGTGGATTCGTTCGGGCTTGAGACCTGTTTGAATTCCCGCTTCGTCCAACTGTCCCTCGGACAGCAAAACCGGACCAATTTAACCCGATACCTGCTCCAGGACTTTGACCTGCTAATTATGGACGAAAGCCTGGCCAATGTAGATGAAAGCACCAAAGAAAAAATAATATTAAAAATCAAGGCCCTGTATCCTGAACGCTGCTTCTTGTATATCTCCCATAATGTGGCGGAGGTTTCAAAATTTTGCAAACAGATCCTTGTTCTGCGCAGCCACCATAAAGACCCCCAGGCCGTTTTACTTCAAGGTCAGGATTTTAATGGCCGTCAGTCACTGAAAGTAAGGGATCTTGAGCAATGCATGCTGGAGATCGTTAATGCTGCATAGGCGTATTTATCAATTTTTAATGATCTATTTTACCGGCTTTGCCGCCCTGATGCTGGTGAAATATAGCCTGGATTTATCCGATTACGTTATCCCGGGCTTTTCTGAAATCTGGAGCGCCTGTCGGCGCTATTTTGGGTTATACCTGCTGGCGGTGCTCAACACCCTGTCGATTGCAATTCTGGGTCACGTATTGTCCATCTGCATGGCAACGGTTGTGGGAATCATCGGGCGCTTAACTATCTGGATCGGTTCTTTTATCCGGGTGGCTGCCTACAATATTCAGGCCTATCCGATTGTGGCCGTGGCACCGATTATTTTTATCCTGCTGGGAGACGGACTTTCTTCACGCTTACTCATAGCGGCGATGATCTGCTATTTTCCATTATTGCTCTCTATCATCGGGATATTGTCGGAGCCGGTATCGGAAATCGAACATTTCTTTGAATCCACCCACAGAATGAAGTGGCAGCTGCAGGTCAAAATCCGGGCTTTTGAAAATATCCATAAACTGATGACCGTTATCGTTGGAAGTGCCACCCTGGCTATGGTGGGCACAATTGTGGCCGAATTTATTGCAGCCAATGCGGGCATCGGATACAGTATCCGTATCGCCCTTTACCAGAGTGATCTGGCAAAAATACTGGTTGCGCTTTTTTTAATCGGGATTTGCACGTCAATCTATTTGGTGTTTCTGGAATGGCTCGGAGGGATCATTAAAGAGCGCATCGGCAGCATATAATCCAATTAAAGCACCTACCGGAGGCCATAAATGCAACGACAACTGTTTCATCAAATCGGTTTGCCGACGGTCGGTATGATCCTTATCCTAAGTCTGGCAGGGTGCGCCCCGGAGGCTGACAAACCGCTGGAGGAAGTCAACTACCGCCTTAAGTGGCTATATAACATCAGCGTGGTCGGTGACCTTTACGCCCTTGACAGCGGATTATTTGCAAAACACGGCCTGGCCGTAAACGTCAAACCGGGCGGCCCTGAAAAAGACGCCATTAAAGAGCTTGAACTGGGTCATGCGCAGTTTGGCGTGGCGTCAGCCGATCAGGTGATCCGGGCGGTTTCCAAGGGCTCACCGATTGTGGTCATCGCCCAGCTTTTTCAGACCAATCCGATGCATTGGATATTTCGCCCGGACAAGACACCGCTTAAAACGCCGCAGGATCTTAAAGGCAAAACCATCGGCATTACCCACGGGGGCAATGATGAAACCATCATGCGTGCGCTGCTGGCGAAATACGGCATTCAGGAGAGTGCGGTAACGCTCTTCAGTGTGCGCTACGACTATACCCCCTTTTACCAGGGCAAAGTCGACCTCTGGCCCCTCTATCGCAACGCCCAGGCGCCAATTATCGGTGTCAAGCTGCAAAAAGCCGGGGAGCGCTTCGACCTGATGGACCCCAGCAAAATGGGTATACGATTTGTGGCCAACTCGGTGGTCACCACCCGCAAAATGCTCGAAGAGCGTCGCGAAACCGTTCATCGGTTCATCAAAGCGTTGCTACAGGGCTGGCGTGAGGCTCTGAACCCTGCGAACAAAGAAAAAGCGATTGCGCTGGTTTTAAAATACAACAAAGAAACGCCTGAAGAGATTGTCCGCCAGCAACTGCCGGCCACCCGCATTTTGATGATGCCCTCAGCGGATTTTGAATTTGGCACAATTGATGCGGCCGCCTGGCAACAAACCGAAGAGATTATGCTGGCCCAAAAGCTTATCCCCGTCAGGGTATATGTGGAAAAGCTGCTTAAACCGATTGGCAAATAATACCTGAATCTTGCATGAAAATTAAAGGAACAGAACAATGAGCAAACGAAGTGATTTAATGACCAAAGGGCCCGAAAGGGCACCCCATCGCTCCTTGCTAAGAGCAGATGGCTTCACGGACTGGGAGTTGGAGCGGCCGATCATCGGCATTGCCAACTCATTTAATGAAATCATACCGGGACATATGCATCTGGATAAGCTGGTTGATGCGGTCAAAGCCGGTATATATGCTGCCGGCGGTACACCGCTGGTTTTTAACACCATCGGCATTTGCGACGGCATCGCCATGAACCACGATGGCATGAAATATTCACTTCCCAGCAGGGAGCTGATTGCCGACACCGTCGAAACCATGGCGGTTGCACATCCTTTTGATGGTCTGGTCCTGCTGGCATCCTGTGACAAGATCATACCGGGCATGCTGATCGCTGCTGCCCGGCTAAACATTCCCTCGATTTTTTTGTCCGGCGGACCGATGTTACCGGGCAGAGTCCAGGGTAAAGATACCGGGCTGGACAAAGTTTTTGAAGCCGTCGGCCGCTTCAAAAGTGGAAAAATTTCCGAGGAGGAACTGAATACATTTGAATGCGCCGCCTGCCCCGGCGCCGGATCCTGTTCGGGAATGTTTACGGCCAATACCATGAGCAATCTTTCGGAAGCCCTGGGCATGTCCCTGCCGTTTAACGGCAGTGCACCGGCTGTTTTTTCTGAACGAATATGGCTGGCCAAAGAAACCGGCTACAAAGTGGTGGAGTTGGTCAAAAAAGACTTGAAGCCGCGCGATATCATGACGCAAGATGCGTTTCACAACGCCATTGCGGCAGATATGGCGCTGGGCGGTTCCACCAATACGGCGCTGCACATTCCGGCGCTGGCCTATTATGCCGGCCTGGATTTAGCCCTCAGGGATCTGGATCCCTTTACCGCCAAAGTTCCTCATCTGACTTCTATCGCTCCCGCAGGACCCCACCATGTCGTGGATCTATTTTATGCCGGCGTGGAAAATCCGTTGGCAATATGCTGGCGGAAATCGGCGCCGGCGTAAAAGATTATACGGTGATTCGTTCAATTGAAAAACCGGTCCACAGCGGCGGTGGATTGGCCATCCTCACCGGCAATCTGGCTCCCGATGGCGCCATTGTAAAGCAGGTGGCCGTTTCTGAAGAGATGTTGACCCACTCGGGTCCGGCCCGGATTTTTAATTCAGAAGAAGATGTATTCGAAGCCATCATGGATCGGCAGATTAATAAAGGCGAGGTGCTCGTGGTTCGATATGAAGGGCCCAAGGGCGGACCCGGTATGCGCGAAATGCTGTCGCCCACATCTGCGTTGGCCGGCATGGGGATGGATAGGCAAGTGGCGTTGATTACCGACGGCCGCTTTTCAGGCGCCAGCCGCGGGGCGGCCATCGGGCACGTATCGCCGGAAGCTGCCGCCGGAGGCCCAATCGCAGCTCTGCGCGAAGGCGATATCATTGAAATTGATATTCCCCATAAAAGCCTAAACGTTCAATTAAGCGCAGAAGAAATCCGCAAAAGGATTGCCGAGCTGCCCAAGTTTGAGCCCAAAGTCAAAACCGGTTATCTGGCCCGCTACGCGCAGATGGTTTCCAGTGCAGACACGGGCGCGGTCTTTGCGCGGTAGCTTCGGTGCCGTTTTATTTTTCCACCGCAGAGGCGCAGAGTTCGCAGAGACACTTTTTTCTTGAAAACAATGTCGCTTTAATCCAGTTTTATAGGGGCGGGTTGTATCCACCGATTGGTACTGCCTTCATAAAACCATTTATCCGGAAACCCGCGGTGGCGGGTAAATGTCGGATTTTCAGCCCAGTCCATAAGTTGCTCATAGGCCTGTTGAACCCGACGAAAAACGGCGGCATTCCCTCCCTGATCAGGATGATAGGTTTTGGCCTGCTGCCGGTAGGCACTTTTGATGATCCTTTGCAACTGAGGTGAATCCAGATCCGCGCGACCCAGTTTAAGGAATGTTAGTGACTTGGCCATTCGCGCCGGTTTGACAATTTCGAACGGTTTAATTGATTTGGAGCCGCTATTATGGTTTTGGGCTTTTTCCAAAACATGCTGCGTTGCGATATAGCGCTTGTTGGTCCGACGCCTTTCAGCCCACCATGCTCTCCCCAGCACATTGGCCATCGTACCAAAGTCATCAACGGGTTTTCGCCCGGACCTGCGCGGAAAAAGAAAACTGAATAAACTCGTAGACCCATAAGGCAATACATCCAAAAAAATCAGTGCGGTCGTAAAATAAAAGGTCGCATACTTGGTGCTGAGCGCTTTTAATAAACCCGTCCGCATGCTCAAACTGTAACGCAGTTTCTGGCGGCAATCGATTGAACAGTATTTCCGTCTACCCATGTTATCGTCGGTACCGCAGGATAGACAGCGGTTACGGGTATGGGCATATGAAAGAATAATATTTTTATCGCGGGTGGTTGTCATTACAGTAGCGTTATGGTGGTTGTCAAAAAAACGTTCCGATATTCAAATGTTTTACATACATTTTAATATCTTTGAGGTCAAAGTACAATCGCACCTATCTGCGTTTTGCGAAAAATTGGCGTCGCCTTTGTTGGAACACCATAATTTTAACTTGCTGTATTGGATTTTATTTTGTAAAAATAAGCGTCTAAAATTGGATATCCGGGTTATCCATCCGCCAGAGGTGGTCATCCATCAGATTTTAATATCAAAAGAGAGAGGTTTTAAGGAAAATGATGCAACGGATCCCATATTTACGAATCGTGTGGTTTCTGATAGCAATGTTTTTGTTAGCGGCCTGCGCCGGGCGGCAGCTGGAAGTTCAATCGATCCCAAAATCGGGGCATCCGCAGGAATTGATCAACAAGCTGGACGGCGAGATCGCACTGGCACGCAATGAAAAAATAAATGTTTTGGCACCCACGTGGTTTACCCAGGCTGAATCTTCGCTTAATGAGTCCAAAAGACTTCTGGAAGAAGGTGCCGAGCTTTCAAGAATTTTTGATAACATCGCTACCGGCCAGGCCCAACTCAACCGTGCGAAAGAAATAGCCAAAGTATCCAGAGCCACACTGACTGAAGCCATCGAAGCGCGCGAGCTGGCTCGCAAAGCCGGAGCGGCCGGGCTCGGCAAGGATTATACAGCCGCTGAAGAAGATTTTTTGGAACTCGCGCACGCCATCGAAAAAGAAAATCTCGGTTATGCCCAGCGCAACCAAACCGAAGTGGCCGAAAAATTTCGGCAGCTGGAAATAAGGGCCATTAAAGTTCGCACCATAGGCGAAGTGCGCAATCTGCTGCGTGCGGCCGAAAAACAAAAAACCGATAAAATCGCTCCGGCGTCGTACACGGCTGCCAAAAATAAATTTGCGGAAGCCGATACGTTTATCACTGAAAATCCTTACCAAAAGGAGCGGATGAGTTTGCTGGCCAATGAAGCTCTTTTTTTAGCGCGCCGCCATATGGAAATCGCCAAAGAAACCATCAAGCTACGGCAGATGACACCGGAACAAATCGCCCTGAACATGGAGGAAA
This sequence comes from uncultured Desulfobacterales bacterium, assembly GCA_947259495.1. Taxonomy (GTDB): domain Bacteria; phylum Desulfobacterota; class Desulfobacteria; order Desulfobacterales; family JAHEIW01; genus JAHEIW01. The sequence continues at coordinate 70,670 of CAMYLV010000030.1, forward strand.
TGCTTTATCAAACATCCAGCCAGCTGTCGGCACCCGATATGCGGGATCAGTCTTTAGAGCAGCAACTGGACAATATTCTGGCGACAATTTCCGCCCATCGAGCGGACCAGGAATTTACGACCAAAAAGATCAAAGAACAGCAGTTGGAAATCACCGACCTGCAGCACAAGATCGCTTCCCTGGAAGGTCAGAGCCGCCAGCAACAGGAACAGCTGATGGCCGACAACCAGTTAAACCAGCTTTACAGCGAGGTCAGAGGCTACTTTGAACCATATGAGGCGGAAGTTTACAAAAGAGAAAATCAACTGATTATCCGATTGAAAACAATTAAGTTTCCCGTGGGCCAGTCTATGATTATGCCGGATAATTATAGCTTGCTCAGTAAGGTCCAGCGCGCCATTCGAGCCTTTGGTGAACCGGATGTCATCATCGGCGGCCATACCGACAGCACAGGACCTGAACCATTAAATGAACATTTGTCTCAACAACGGGCGGAGGCGGTTCGTCAATATCTCGTCGCCAACGGTATTTTGCCGTTTGATAAAATCATCTCGGTCGGATACGGTTCCATGCGCCCGCTGGCTTCGAATTCAACCGAGAAGGGCCGGGCCATGAATCGCCGCATTGATGTCACCATTTCACCAAACGTGAAAACAACTCGCTGAGACAGCGCCCCCCATACATCGCCGCATATAGAGAAACAGGCGACAATGACCCGCTGACCTGCCGCAATTTTCCGGCCTCAGGCCATTTGTGGGTCATTTTTTTTTTTGACCTATATCAATGATCTAGCAGCCCACACTCTTCTATAATGTTACATTCAACATTATATATTCGATAATGGGAAGCGTTCTCAAAAATGGGAGGTTATTATGAAACAGCTCAATCTTTACGCGGAAAACGATTTTTCCGAAAAGGCGTTTAAAAAGCTTCTGGTGCACGACTCACCGTATTTTAAAATCATCAATTTCAATTTCAAACCCGGGCAGGAACTGCCGGTTCACAGCCACGACATTGAAGGCCAGCTAAGCCTGGTTGTTCTGGAAGGCGAAGGCGAGTTTTTAGGGGAGGGCGATGCGACGATACCGGCAAATCCCGGAGATGTTGTCATCAGCGATATTGCCGAACCTCATGGCCTGCGTGCCAAAACCAATCTCAGACTGCTGGTCACCATCGCACCTCCAATATGAGTCGGTTTGCCTTGAAAATGCCTAATTTCAAATTCTTAAACTGGTATTTAAACCGTTAGATTTTGCTCGAGAGCTCCCGCAAAATGCGGGATTTCACGTCTTGATTTTATGCGTTAAGGTGTTCAAAAGGCGGGACTCGTATAAAATGTAAGAAGCTTTATTAGATAAAACCAGGTTTAAAATATTTAGACTTTATTTGAGGGCAAGGCTTGATTCATTTCAAAAGCGGAGCGTACACGACAGTACACGAGCATTTTGGAATGAATCGTAACACTACCATCGGATAAAAGATAAGTGTTTTAGACCTGGTTTTTTTCGATGATTGGGACAAATAGTTCCTGCGCCGGATACAGCTCACCAAAGTCCAGATGGGCATTGTATTTTTTGATCAACCACAGTGGTACTTCAAACTTTTCTTTTGAAAGCGTCCAGATGTTGTCTCCTCTTCTAACCGTATAGGTCTGGACTTTTTCAATTCGAAAAGATGCAAAAAAATCTTCTGCCAGCTCCTTGTGAAATTCAAATCGCTTCTCTTCAAAGGCCTCTTTCGTTACCCGGCGCAGTGGAATCTCAATTGATTCATTGATTCGAAGGGGCCTTCCGTATCGCAGGCCGTTCAGCCGCCGGATCTCACTGGCGGAAACCTCCAGCCACTCGGCATAATGCCCCAGGGTCTCTTCAACCTCTACCTGAATGCGACCGATGGGACGACCCTGATGGGTCTTGATGCGTTTAATGGCCAAATTGCCCTGCACGACATCAGCGCTCAGGACGGCCTTATGGGGCAGGTGCTGGGCAGCGGTCCGATTTTTGGGGGACCCGGGGCTTATAGGCTGCATTTGCAATAGAGCGGCTTCAATGACCCGATTTGATTCAATCGTGTCAAAATCAAGACTCGAAACCATCTGAGGCTGCTGAGGTACCGGCGTTTCTATTTGCGCATCACCCTTTTCTGGCTCGCGCTTAGCTGTTTCGCTCTGCCGCTTGGCCGCTGGCACCTTTGAATTTTCAACTGCTTTGGGTTTGGCCTGTTCGGATTTCAAAGCGGCCAGCACGGGTGGCTTGTCACCCGGCAGGGGTATCCTTAAATTTTGGTCGATATGGATGGTTGCCCGTGCATCCAGATTGTTGGCGGCAATCAGATCATTTAACTTCACACCGTGGTTCCGGGCAATTTCTCCGGTAGTATCGCCTTTGCGGACGGTATAAATTCGGCTGCGCTTCTGGTAGTTCTTATAGATTTTGGGAGCCAGTTCGGCGATCACAATTTGCCAGTCCCGGCCGGATTGGGCCGGCAGCTTCAAATGAAAACCGCGTGGCACATATTTTTGTCCTCTGAGCACGGGGTTTCGCAAAGCCGGGTTCAGGTCGCGCAGCACAGCAAGTTTCAGATCAAGTTGCCGGGCCATTTCCGGCAATGAGCCGTAGCCGGCCATTACAACTTCCTGAGTCGGCAAAGGCATGTCCAGTATCAGCTTACCGAAATATTGACGATACTCAAGGGCGACCTCCCGGGCCGCCAAAAACTCAGAATAAAAATTGCGTGAAGCAAATTTAAAAATGCGACTGCGGTATTCTTTGAATATGGTTTCATAGTTCCCTTTGCGCCTCTTGGCCCGCAGCATACCGGTAACGCCGTGGTTGTAAGCCGTTATGGCCATCGGCCAGTTGCGAAATTTTTTATAGTTCCTTTTCAACAACCGGGCGGCCGCGCGCGTGGAAAGGATGGGATCCCGCCGCTCATCAACCGCATAGCTGACCGTCATATAGCTTTTACCGGTCGAACGGGTAAATTGCCACATGCCGGCAGCACCGAATTTACTGTAAGCTTTGGGATTAAAAGATGATTCCACGTGCGGCAGATACACTAAATCCTCCGGTAAACCTGCATCGCGGAAGATCTGCTTCATTTCTGCCAGATAGGCACCGGATCGAATGATACCCTGCCTGAACGGATCGTTCTGACCAACCTGACAGCGCAGTTTGCGCATCGCGTGTCGGAAATCGGCGGACGTTGCGCTTGTTCCGAACAAGGCCGCCACGCGTTGCTCCTGGGGCCCGTTTGGCGTATGCCCCTGTGCAAGTTTCGCCAGGATCCGTTTATATTTCTTTTTGACCCTTTTTATCCGCACCTTATTGATTTTGCGGCTGCCATGGCGATTGCGGTCTTTGAGCTCAATGACCTCATAGATAATTGCCAGATTTTTTTTATCGTGAATGACTCCCTGGGTCGTCGAATATTCCGTATATATCTTTTTCCAGAATGAAACGTTGGGACGAATGCTGTCGTAAACAGGAAATTCGGCGGCAAGGCTGTCGGCAGCTGCAGGCAGGCTCCACAACAACATTACTGCAAAAAATATCGGTAAAAACAAGATTTTATAGCGGAAATTTTTCATAGGCTCAGCGCATCCGGGGCCGTATAGCGTCCGCTCAATTAGCGGCAATGGCACATGAAAAGGGTTAATCCACCATCGGTGATCGACGGGGATCAGCACAGCCAAAACAATGAAGCAAAATCCAAGCCAAAACCCGCTAAACCTCATATACACATAAATTTCATATGGTTATGATATTTTCCGGATTCAGCCGCTGCCTTAAATGAGATAAATTTTGACAAAATTCAGCAAATTCTGCCCCAATTGCGCCCACCGGCTTCCGCAATAGCATTTTTCAAATCATCGGGGGGATTATATATCCTGCAAATACCGGTTAGGATCCTGCATAAAGTTCTTATATACTTGGAAATGCTCGGTTTCTTCATAGCCTACCGGCTCTAGTGATGATGCGCTGAAACTGTATATGGTGGCTTTTGGACAGGCTAAAAGAATAGGTGAATGGGTGGCAATGATAAATTGCGCATGGCCCGAATGGCTCATTTTGGCTACAAGTTTTAACAAATCAATCTGAGTTGCGGGAGAGAGTGCCGTTTCAGGCTCATCCAGCAAATAGAGGCCCTTGATTTTAAAGCGTGATCTGAAAAAAGACATCAAAGATTGACCATGGGATTGAATCATCAAGGATTTGCCACCGAAATAGTCTAACAGCCCGGGGTCCATGGTCGCCCACTCATCCACGATTTGGGCGAAATTATTAAAAATCTCCGAAGCAAAAAATGAACCCGGAACCGTATTTTGGGCCCAGACAACCTCAATGCCTCGGTAAAATTGGGTTTCATAGGGATTATATTGAAAGCGGGCCCTGCGCTCACCCCGCCATATATAGATACCGCAGCGGTGGCTGATGGCCTGCAGCAGGGTGGATTTGCCGGTGCCGTTTTCTCCAACGAAAAACGTCATCGGATGATGGACGTTCACCGTTCGGGGATGCTTAAAAATATCCAGATTAAATGGATATTGTTCAACCGTGGGAAATCTTTCCGGCACAATACGAACTTGCTTAAGATGCATCCGTGCTCTCCTGTATCCAATTCAGCAGACGATTAAAATTCGGTTGGCATTCTCGGGTCGGGTTTTACGATGGTGAAACAGAGTCTACCACCATTTCAAGTTTGCCGACAAAAATCAAGTCTTTTAGATGCAGCGAAATCGGGGTTCTAGATAAAACTCCCAGACTGCGAACCGCACTTAACA
>CAMYLV010000031.1 GCA_947259495.1 uncultured Desulfobacterales bacterium
CCCGCCTAAAGAAAAAATATAGAAACTACCCCGCCCTTATTGAAAAAGTATCCCTCCCATATTAGAAGGTTGGTTTCACAGGCCTAACCTTAAAAACAGAAGGGATACCCAAATGCCGCCTACAGCGACACTTGAAGACATTAAAGCACATCAGAGGAAAGTCGAAAAGGATAAATTGACACCTGACAACTTGCCCGCGTGTCCACGTTGCTGTGTTGAATCGGAGTTTTTCAAGATTCACGCATACCGTGAACGCCGGTTTTTAATTATTATCGAGATGTTAATCAAAGCGGCTTACTGCAGTCTGGTTCGGTTCAAATGTCCTGGTTGCAACAAGACTTTCACTGATTACCCGGATTTTGCAATTCCCCACAAACACTATACGCGACCAAGCATCACGGGGTTTTCTGCCAGTTACCTCCAATCCGATGACATGACATACCAGCAGGCTGTGATGGTCGATAACAGTGCTCCGGGATATCCGCAAAGCGATTCGTCAGAAGCCCCCACCTTGGCCCCAACAACGATACATCGATGGATCACAACCCTGGGCCGTTTTACCCAAACTTGCCGTACAGCCCTCATCCTGCTGCTGCAGGAAAACCCGGTCTCAAGCATTTGCCGAGACCTTGCCCGGCTGGTTATTGCGCACCGCAAATACAGAACCAATCACCGGAAAAAACAGCTTATCGGCTGCCGGCAATTGGTGATCATCGAAGCTTTTTTTCAAGCCACTTTCAAAACCTCAATTTTCACCAAGTTGGCAACGCGCTGTGCCTTTAATTGAGGTAAGTTTGCCTCCAGAGATGAAAAGGAGGCAAGCGCTTGGACAAAAAACAGGAAAAATGGGCTATTTTCTGGTGTGATCTGCTAAGTCCGGTCATTTACGAAGAGATCGAACCGGAGCTGACCAACCGGTTTCTTAAATCAAAGGCCGATGAACAAATACAGTTCCCCGACGGACGTGTCGGCAAACCCTCGATAAAAACGCTGAGACGCAAACTAAATCGCTACCGGCAGGGGGGATTTGACGCTCTTGCACGTAAGGGCCGATCCGATCGTGGCAAACCTCGCAACATTGCCGGTGAGATCATCGAAAAAGCCATTGAACTGAAAAAAGAACAGCCCTTTCGCAGTCCGAACACCATCAACCGATTCCTTGAAGAATTGTATGGACAAACCGTACCTCGATCCACTTTGTACCGGCATCTTAAACAGGCCAACGCTACCCGTATCAAACTGGGTGTGCTTCGCAAGAAGGTCCGCAAACGATGGTCCAGGAATCACACCCACGACCTATGGGTCGGTGACTTTGAAGACGGACCGTATGTGATCAACAACACCGATGTGGTCCCAACCTATCTATCGGCTTTCATCGATTGCCACAGCCGCTTTGTTGTCGAAGCACGATATTACTTCAGGGAAAATCTGGATGTCTTGATCGATTCTCTGATCCGGGCTTTTTCCACTCATGGCGCTCCCAAGCAGCTTTATGTGGATAACGCCAAGATCTACCACGCAAACGGATTGAAAGCGGCTTGCTACCGACTGGATATCAAGCTACTGCATCGACCGCCGAATGATCCGCCGCCCGGTGGCCTTATTGAACGATTTTTCCAGACCGCTCAGCAACAATTTGAAGCCGAAGTGCGTGCCGGTGATCTGTTGACCCTGGCCGAACTTAATCGGCTTATGTCCGCCTGGCTGGCGGTTAGTTATCACAAAGACAAACACTCACAGACCGGGCAACCACCTGAACAACGATATCAAAAAGGGGTAACGGTCATCCGTCAAGTCGACATGCGACGGGCGATTGAATCTTTCATGCAGTCAATACTGCGTACCGTCAACAGAACATTTTCCGATGTTCAGCTCAGCAGACGATTTTACCGCGTCGATCCCAAACTGCGCGGCGACCGGGTGCAGGTCAAATTCGATCCGTTCTCAACCTTCGATACCGTACACATCTACTCGATCGCCGGTGAATATCTGGGATCCGGCATCCTTCATGACCGTTCCAGCGTTATCCCGCAAGGCCCCGAGCCAAAACGGGCAAAACCCAAACACAGCTATACCGACCTTTTGCTCCGCCAGCACAAAAAGATGCTCGCCGAGCAGACCGGTGGCATCGATTACCGCAAAGTCGTTGCAAAAAGATCCTGGCCCTTTCATGAGTTCGCCAAAACCGTGGCACAGATGATGGGTAGAAAGGCCGGCCTGGCGGATCTTACCGCCGGCGAACTGGAATCTCTCAAAAAAGTCTATAACCAAAGCCTCGCCATTAATCGGCATTTGGTCAAAACTGCTTTTGAAAAAGCCCCATATCCTACGGTTCCTTACGTCGTTCGGGAACTTAAATATCTAATCCAAAAGGAGAAAAATCATGTTTCTTAACCATTTTGACCTGACAGCCCACCCCTTTGCCGAAAAACCGCCCATCGATTGGCTGCTGCGCGATGAACGCACCGATCAGGCACTGGCCAGACTCAAATTCTTTGAGCAACAGGGCGCCATTGCATTGATCATCGGGCAAACCGGCCTGGGCAAATCCTCGCTTCTCAGACTCTTTATCGACCAGCTGCCCCACAATCGCTACCACCCGGTCTATCTGCACCTCACACCCCTGAATGCCAACGCCTTCTTGCGGCTGATCGTCACCAAACTCGGGGAAAAGCCCCTGATGGGTAAAGACCGGATGCTCATGCAGATCCTCGATCGCATCAATATCAACGATAAATGCACCCTGTTTATCATCGACGAGGCCCATTTGATCGATCCTAAAATCCTTACCGACTTGAGATTGTTGATCTCTTCCATTGACCAGCAAGTGTCGTTGAAAATCCTTTTGTGCGGACAGGAAAGCCTCAACCAGATACTCAAACGTTCTTCATATGCCGACCTGGTCCAGCGCATCACCTTGCAGTTTGTCATGCAACCCCTGTCACAGGAAAAAACGGATGCTTATATCGATTATCGCATCACAAAATCCGGCGGCGTTACCAAAATCTTCGAGGCCGAAGCCAAAAGCCTTATTCATGATTATACCGGCGGAGTGCCCAGGCAGATCAACAATGTGGCCACCGCTTGCCTTATCAATGCCGCGGCACGCAACATCAAAAAAATCACCGAACCGCTGGTGAACGAAACAATGGCAGAATTTTCTCTGCCATAGGAGGACTCAATATGTCACAATATTACCCTGCTGATTTTCTCCGGATGCTGCGCAATGATATCCCCATTGATGAAGTCATTGTCGATCTGTTGAACCTTGAGGTGCAAAAGGACCGCAAAACAATCAGGTTCCGTTGCCCCCTGTGTTACAATTTCCATACGGCTACCAATCACAAAACAAATTTGGCCAGATGCTTCGACTGCCAGAAAAACTTCAATCCGATCGATATGGTTATCACCGTGGGTAATTGCGGCTTTGTAGATGCAGTGAAAATCCTTAAAGACAGATTCAATAGATAACACCGATTACGCCGCCAATTGCAAACCCTGCTTCTGGCGGCATTTTTCTTTGCCGGTTATTGTGAGACTTCCAGGGCCTATTAAATTGAGGCCAGGGACAACCAAATTGAGACGTAGCAGTCTATAATAAAAGCCGTTTTTAGAGCAAGCGATGCACCGCGGAAAAAATGGTTCCTGTTGTCCTCGCTCTTAATGTTTTTATAAGTTTATAAATTTCATTTAAAAAAGCTTATTTGGCTCAATTCCTATCCAATGGAGAAAATTAAAAAATAGCAACATAATGGATGCCGGAATCACGATTGACAACAAAAAAGAAACCACACCGATTATCACCCGAGTATATGAAACTTCATATTCATTTACGCTTTTTGACCTCTTTTTACCGGTCAAGGCCCTATAACATCCAGTTGTCATTAAACCAAAAGCAACAAAGGTTATGCATATATAAATAATCCCCAAGTTATTGTTGAATGATATTCTTTCCACTACAGGAATGGTCAAACACAAAACTACCATAATAATAAAGCCAATTAACCATGCGCCCAATCCATATAATCTAATTTGTAGGGCAGTAGCACTATCGGGTGGGTTAAATGTAGTTTTAAGTGACAATTGCACTCTATTTAGGTAGTCCATTACGGGTATATGAGTTGTGTCATATCAGTTATGAAAGCGAAGAATAGAGTCTTCAGCGTCGGGGCATCTACACCCTTAGGATTAGATACCTTAACAGCCTATAAATTATTCAATTATTTGGTACTTCTTTCGGGCTAGTTCCTTAGGCATACCATTAAAATGCCACCACTCATGACTCAAAGGTAAAAAGCCAGCACTAATCATTGTTTCCGACAATAGCTTTCGATTGCCAATTTGCTTATCATTTAAATCAAACCTCAATTTCATTTTTACAAATTGCCAATATATTTCAAATGTGCTTTTCCTAAACGGTGAAAACCCCATGTCCAATTCTTCACCATTTTCATCGACAATCGTTATATCAACAGCTACTCCATAGTTATGCATTGAGCCATTGTTTGGATTTGCGACATATTTCTCGAATTTGGTTCCTTTCATTTTCTCATACATCAATCTGGACACGCTTCTTGGTCGCGCGGCATCTAAAATGAGCAAGGAATAACCTGGATGTCTGGTTTTTAACATTTTATGCGCTTTGGAAAGCTTAAGGGCGATCTCTTTTCTCAAATATGCTTTGCTTAACCCGTTGTAGTAATTTTCTCGAAAATAATTCTTTTTTGGATCTGAATTTACAAGGTCGACCTTAATTGAATTATCAATACTGCTGACATCGACCAATCCCGCATTAATGAATTTCTTTTCAATATCATTTGCGCGGGCGAAATCACCAGTGAAAATAAAAACTGTGATGAAAACGAATAGGTATACTAAATTAAAGCATTTCATTTGATTTATAACTCTTCGGCTAAGCAATGGGGGCCGAACGAAAGAGAGGTCCTATCCCATCTGTAAGATCGACGGTTTCGACACGCTTGTTATGTTTATCCCGTAACATAGTAACTATAAATTCCTTCACCTAATAGCACATAACTAGGATCTGAATGTGCACCGGGTTCAATCGTGGTTCCTGGCGAAGGAATGAAAAGACCGCTTTCTTCCACAAAGAACGAGTCAAGTTTTATATAAATTCCTTTTTCGCTCTTCATTATGGCTTCTGGTTTTAAATCTTTAATTTCTGCTGGCCACCATTGATTTTCAATACGGTTACCGTTTTCCGGGGCGTTAAACAATTGTTCAGCCGCCTCTTTCAATTTCACAAGATCAAACTCGGCAGCGTCATGATGCCCGGTACAAGCACTTAGAATGAATAGCATGAATAGCAGAACTACGATTGCAAACAGTCTCATTTCACATAAACATAACGTTTGAGTTAATTGGCTCTAAAAACAGCGAAGCTGTTTAGCGTATAGGGACTTGAACGATTTGTCAGGTTGAAATTTACCTTGTCTCTTTCCATATTCCGTGAATCAATTTACCTACACAGATTCCAGTCGCTATTGGAACAATACTCATTCTGATAATCTTTATCTCAGGACCCACTGTAATAAAGACGAAAACTAATACTAAAAAGCCAATGGAAAACACTATTGCATCGACGATACTTTCGCCCAAGATAAAAAATCCTAAAAAGCTGCTTACCGCACCCGCTAATAACGCTATCCAGGCAGGAGATATATTAAGCATATATGTAGCAAGTACGAATGCTATTGCTGAACCTGAAATAATCGTCACAAAAACGGCAAATATACCTGGTTTTCTTACTTCATATTCGATGTCTCCGTTCGTCATATTGAAAACCCTGCGGATCACTTGCAGGCAGTACAGCCTTCCGAAAGCTCAACAGCCTCACTATAAACCCGGTATGTTTTTCCTGTCAGGTGCATGCGTTTTGTTATGCATTTCTGTTTATGGCCTTCTAAAGAAAGCAAGTTACATTCTCGCATGTGATGCTATATAGAGGTCTATAGCAATAGACTCCACAAAAAAGAAAACGGCAATAAACGGCATTAATAAGTTTGCAACTCTAACCTGATGCCTTGATAATTTAACAAATCGTATGATTTCAGTGATAATCCAGACCAAATTAAGAGGCGGAACCAATAAAAACAGAAAAAGGAGAAGGGTGAATCCTGAATCCATACGATTAAATCCGAAAATAAAATCAAATTTGCCGCCTAAAAAAAGGATTATCGGCAATTGGGTTAAGAAAATCGCTATAAACCTAAAAATATTCAGTTTCAGTTCCTAAGAGAATAATTTGATGGCCCGAACTTTTGCCCTATATCATCTTCTGTGCCGCAGACCGTTTGAGGCCACGGGCGACTTCAGCGCGACGAAGTCGCGGTGGGGCGTCCCAGTGGGCTGACTTTTTAGGCCTTGATTTGTGCTTGAGCAGAAGTTGCCTGAACAGCAATTACAGCACCAGACATAAAATCAATCGCTGTCATCCAAGTTGGGTCTGGACTCTGACCAGGTTCGGTAATAACGACGCCCTCCGCCCAATCTTCATCCACCAAATACCCAAAAGAATTAATACAATCGTCCTCAGTGAAAGGTAGCTTCTCATTCCTCGGAATAAAACGAAACTCTCTGACTTCACGAAACTCTACAGTTACAGACTCCGGCGTACCCGGGGCAACCCACTCACCATCGGAACGTCGCCAACTCAACGAAAGCGTTCGGTTCTCAACCGAATAGTTCAACTCTAAAAAATTGAAATCATTGTGTAGGTCGAGTTCATGCGACGACTGTACAAGATAAATACCATCTACTATTTCAAAATCACGTTTCATAGAGGCATAAAGACAGGCATAAGGCGCAACCTGTGGCTGTCGCTCTAATGCCATTGTTAAGCATTGTCATTTATGTTCATACGCTATAAATGTGTTAATGCTAATAGCATGTAGGCTTTATCAATGTTTTCCATGTACCATCAATAATACCAACTGCGCCTGAATATACATTTGCGCCTGGACTAACATTGAAAAGTATAAGATCTTCTTTTGTATCCCCTGATAAGTCATATGCTTCAATGCCTGAAACCGTAAAAACTTGTTTTTCTGGGTTTAGGTAGTGTGGGCTTGTTATAAAATGATTCAAGAGTTTCTTTGAAATATTTGATAATTCGACATTTAACTTGATAGGTGTTTTGTCTGTATTTTTTGCTGATATTAAAAAGGAATAATCCCCAAATTTAATTAGTGTATCATAATTTTTATTGATATTATCCGCTTCAGATTCATCCCACAATTTTGTAACTTTGAATCCAAATAAATTTCCATCATGCTGTTCAAATGTCAAATCAGGAGCGGAGCAATCAGCGATTGCATGATTACTTGAAAGTAATAGAACTAAGAATATTAATGTCTTCTTCATGTTAAAATTCTTCATGTTGCATAAAGTCGCCCATGAGCGGCCGAGCAAGCGGGCGAAGACCCTTTGCGAAGGTCCGTTTCGATGGGCTAGTTATATCGCAAGCGCGTCAAGCAGTCTGCTCCATACCAGCATGGGTGCACTATATAGCTTCACTCAACGACATAAAGATAGGCTGCCTTACCGACCTTCCTTAAATCTTTCTGCGTAATTTTTGGCGTTACGAGGAACGGATCCTTAGAGTCACCGCAGTAAACATAAAACTGAACCCAGGGAACCCGGCCACTTTCTATGGAACCCGCCAATATACCTGCTGAGACTCGATCCGGAGACGTGGATAACGAGCCTCCTTGTGTTTCGACGGTTAAACGAACTCTCTCCTCGTACAGTAGTTCCTTTCTGTTATCGGGATGCGTTACCGCAAAAAGCACCTCATACGTTGTCTCCCTCCCGTCTTCACACAGATCCGGTTGTCCGTTCGGGTACTCTATGTAAATAGTTTCTGCTGGATCACAACCCGACAGAACAATACTCAGGAGGACTAAAGATGCGTAAAGCCTCATTCAACGCCTCCGCGCTTCTTCTGGTCAACTTGCCCAGATAGTTATGCATTACTCATCCCCGATGACAAAATAACATTCTATAAAATACGTATTTTCAGGTTCTGTTTCTAAATTTTCGGCGATATATAAATGGTACTTACCTTTACCCTTAATAATTGGCTGAACCGTAACCTTGCCATTTACCCAAACAGTACCTTTAGATTCAGATGATATTACCAAAATTTTAAGTTCACTAAAGTTTAAAACTTGCTTGTGGATATATTCAGATGATGTTTGAAGCCATACAGTCTCGCCATTAGGGCGATATACTAGTGCATGATTTGGATGGGGAATTTCCATAGTTACAATAACAGTGCTTTCATCAGTTACTTTACAGTCAATTGGAGAAGCGTAGCTAATGTTTGCTAAAAAAAGTGTGAATATTGTAATTAGTGTTTTCATATTCTTGATGCATAATTTACGTTTCGGCTAAACTGCGGGTTATATGAATTCAAATCTAACACGGTCTTTTAGGTGAAAATTCCGTAATATTATCCCGTTAGCTTCAGCCTGTTAGGAGCAATAGTCTTTCCACGTCTTCCAACCATCGTAAAACTCCTGCCTGCTGCTTGGCAGAGCGTATTCTAAGGCACAGTAACCAGTGTCCGTTGCAACAAACTTCTTCATACGATTTAAGTAATCTTTGGCAACGCCCTCATGGGCATCGATCGTTGGTGATAGCCCCAGAATCAGGGAACCATCCTTACAGAATACAGCCATAGCATGATACGGTTCTGTATCATCCATGTTTCTCCAGTAAAATGCGTACTCCCGGTCCACGTTTTTCTCCAGAAAATCGAGAATCGCTTCCAGTGACAATTCAAGCGGCAGCCCCAATACTTCTGCAGGATCATGTCTGTGAAAGGATGCCGTATGATTTGAAACAAAATGATTCAAGAATGAAGTGACGGCACTCGACGTTCTGCTTGGGGAAATCACATAACAATCAATCAAGGGGCCGGGCATGACTTTTCTTTGCTCCTAACCCTTCACCGGCGGGAAGCGTGCGCATTGTAATTCCCGTCCGTGTGCATGGTATTGTTATCGTTTCTCTTCAATTTCCGTGAATTTACCATCCCGTGTTTTCCAGGTAAGGAATACTGTCTCCTCGTCATCTTCCAAGTCAAAAATCCCTTCAATGTAATCCGTAAACTCACCATCCACTTCATAAATGTTATTGGTGAGTGTAATTATTTGATCGCGTATATAATCTAGTTGTTGGATTCGGATATCAGCACCATAGAACATGTAGTAGGTCCAGTTAATATGGCCATCTGGGATCTGCCAGCCTTTGTTGTACATTTCCGCTCCATCTTTTGTAAGACCGTAAGCCTCTGCCTTTTCAACAAATGACGCAATTATCCCCTTCACTTTTTGAATCTGACTTTCGGGGGATTCAAGCCATCCTCTATTACTTATGTAATGACCCATTTTTTTTCAACGATAACGCTATAGCTCACCTTCATTTTGGAGCGAAGCGGAAAAATGTCAGATGGAATGATTTGTTATGTTCTATTATACTCGAATTGGTAATTGCCAACTCCCAGTCTTAAACAGTCTTCAAACTCTTCGGGTTTATCACCAGTGTATATTGACTGAACAATCATTGTCTTATTCGGCATTTTCTCGAAACACAATTCGATTCCATGACCATTCCATGCTTCCCCTATTTGATGCGCCTGAATAATCTTTTTTCCAACAAAACATTCAAATGTTTCATATGGACAAATCCTATAACCCTTATCATCCGTTTGCTCCGGCATTGACTCTAATTTTCGAACACCTAAATACTCGGATCCCATCTCTCCATGTAAAGAGAAGACACCTTTATCCGTTTTAAGAAATACGGCATTAAATTCTGGATCAACAATATTCACTAATATCTCAGATACCATCGCTCCTTCCAATTCTGGAAGTAACTTACATGATTCCTTTATGCATTTTTTATATTCATATTCCATATGATGACTATCCATAAGTGACGGATGATCAGAGGGCATTTTCTGCCGCCACATTGAATGTTTTTACAAGTTTATAAAATTCTTCTAAAAAAAAGCTTATTTGGCTCAATTCCCATCCAATCGAGAAAATGAAAAAAATGACAACATCATGAATGCCGGAATCACGATTGACAACAAAAAAGACAACTCACCGATTATTAGATGTGAGCCAAGAAAGATAACAAGAAAGAGCCACTTTTTGCTGGTCGGCATGCAAACTATTTATGAGCTCCCATCTGTTTTATTAGGACTCTGCCACCATTTTCCAGAAGTGCCTTGCGGAAAGTCTGAGTCCCTGGTTCAGGACATGCCATCACTGCATCCTGAAACTCTTGTGGTGGAAAGTAGCCGTGAGCGTCTATGTAATGAGTAATTGATTCTGGAGAGACAAATAAATAGCCGTTGCCCGGTACGAAGACATTGAGTTGACTCACTCCTTTTACAAAAAAACCATCATATTCTTGAGCTGTTAATGCCTGAGTAAATTTGCAAAACGGGCATGCATGAAAACCTGCTGTTATAAAGACCGGCAGTGGCTTTGAAGCAAGGCGACACATTTTTGTGAAAAATGCGTTGGACACATTTCCCTTTTCAAAATTTTGCTCTTCATCCAGCCAACCAACGGACCGAAAGACTTTTGAATGTTTTTTGCCGAAATAATTACATGGGCTCAGATCTGCATACCATGTCATATTTTTGATCTTTCAGAATTATCCATAAAGCTTTCTAAATCAAACAGTGTTGTCATTTTATTTCAGAACAAAGTGAATTGAATTCATCTGGGTCCGTATTTGCCCAGCCTTTAATGACTTTTGAGCCTCCCGCTGGGTTTGGGTCAAATTTAAGGCCAAAAATGTGAAAGCCAGTCAAACTGCGTGCAAAGTAAATCCAACCGTCTTCTGCCCCTAGTTATATTGTGGCTAAAACTCTATCTGATATTCACCTGGTATTTGAGGTCTGAGTATAACTTTGCGAATCTTTTCTCTACCACTTCGTAACGTGAAATCGATGGTAAAGGCCTCATCATGGTGTTTGACGTCAATGACATTTCTCCAATCGCCGGAATTAAATTCAGTAATTGGTATAGTTTTGAATTCTTTTAAATCTTTATTATTGTCATCAATTTTTAGCCACTGAAGATACAAAAAGCTTCTCGTATGTTCCCATCCAACATTTCTAACGATTAGACGCCACGTTCCGTAATTCATTCCGACCTTCCAAAAACCTCCAGTAGATATGTCATTTATCGTAGTATCGATTCCGCCTTCAAATTCTGGATTAGATTGATCTGCTAAAGCCGATACATTAATGAGAATCCACCCAAGTAATAGAAAGATTGGTAATTTAATATTCATTATCCGATATCGATCCCGAGGACTGCGGTATAAAACTAAAATGAAGTTTGAGGTTCACTGCATAACCATATCAGGCATTACCTGCTCAACCTGTAGCTTGCGGTCATCATTTAAATCATTAGCTTTTCGGCGAGCCCAAGAGGTCGTTTGCCTTGTAAGTTAATAAATTCAATTGAGCCAACAAATATCGCCCACGATTGTCTCTTCAGCTAACGTTATAGCTTCCTGAAGTGATAAACAGGTTCTGGACTGTGGATGATATCTCCCTTGCTTATTTGGCTCATCGTAAACTAGATAATAGGCATCTCCCGCTTCGTTTAATTCAGGCAGGTCCGTATCGTAACCTTCATCATAATAGTAATCCCAGTTTTGTTTGATAATTAGAACGAATTTCTCAACCTGGCCATCGTACAACCACCTTCCAGACTTAACAACTTTTTGCCGATGTTTCATACTGACTTCGTCCCACTTGTTGATCATACCGAAAAACTTATTTTACAATCTATCAGAAAGTAGGGTTCATGTTTAAAAACGTAGATAAAACATGTGATTACGGATAGGCTTAGCCACGATCAGGGCGCAGACCCCTTGAGGCAGTTGTAATTACACTTTTTAGGTAACCATTTTCTAGTATTTCTTGGTTTCCTGATATGTCACGAAACCTGCAAAAATACGAATCCTTTCCGGAACTCACCCTTCCTAAACAGTTAAAGTTATGATCGATAATAGTAACACCACGCCGAGAGCGTGGATCTCGTGCGACATCAAATTCCACTTCCAAGACAGCTTCATCAACTGTTTTCAGAGCTATATTATTTGATTGCAAGTCATTTAGTAGCCAAATGTTGAGAGCTGTGCCTATGCTCAACGGCTCCGTTGGTCCCTGATTGAAGAAACATTTATTGTTCAATATGTTTATGGAGAGCTTTCCCCTGTGCCATTTCGCCAATCTCTGGTAATCTGGATATAACTGCCAACCACAAAACATATGGCAGAAAATATAAGCCTGATGTTTAAATCTTTTCCGCTGCATTTCATTTGCCACTACAGATTCGACGGGAAACTTTTTGCGTATCGAACGCCTTCATAACCGACGTGATTAACGCACGCTTGATGCCTCTATATGTCTTTGGCCTTGCGTTATGGAATCATGTAATAAATCTAATATATTATACATTACATACGCCAATATAACAAATTTCAGCTTAACTAAAATTGTGGACTACGTGCCTGATGGTGAAATCTGGAAGGGTTGAAAATTTGTTAGATGTGCTCACGCACTACTGTCCCATTAAAAATTAAAGAAGCTTTATAACTATCTATTTATTTTTAATATATTGACGAAAATGAGTGTAATCGATTTGAATTTGGTTTGCCTGACTGGTAATCCTTTAGCGCGAAATTATTTCAAGCGGAAGGATATCTTACATGAATCAAGGCAAATCAATCTTCTCACAGATTATGGACTTTTTGCCCAAACACAAATTTCGTCAATGTGTCAATCGATATGGCGGTAATTACCGCGTTCGCTCTTTTACATGCTTTGATCAGTTCATGTGCATGGCTTTTGCTCAGCTGACTTACCGTGAATCTCTTCGCGATATTGAATGCTGCTTGCGCGCTATGCGAGAAAAACTTTACCACATGGGCATTCGGGGTAAAGTATCGCGCAGCACAATAGCTTACGCCAATGAAAATAGAGATTGGCGTATCTATTGTGATTTTGCTCAAATCCTGATTCATCAAGCCAGACAGCTATATGCGAAAGACGATTTTGGTCTTCAGCTTGACGAAACTGTGTACGCCTTGGATGCTACGATCATTGACTTGTGTCTGTCGGTTTTTCCCTGGGCGCGTTACAGCAAGAGAACAGGCGCCATTAAGTTACATACGCTATTAGACCTGAGGGGAAATATCCCTTCTTTCATCGCCATAACCCAGGGAAGAGTTCATGAAGTAAACATCCTCGACGAACTGATCCCGGAAGCCGGTGCGATTTATATTTTGGATCGTGGTTACCTAGACTTTCAACGACTTTATACATTACACCAATGTGCTTGTTTCTTTGTGGTACGTGCAAGAGCCAATACGAGTTTGCGAAGACTGTATTCGATGCCTGTGGATAAATCTTGCGGATTAAGATGCGACCAGATCGTTGTGCCAACGGGTTTTTATCTGCGAAAGAATTATCCTGAAAAACTTCGTCGTGTCGTATTCGTCCAAGAAGATAAAGACATTCGATTAAATCTGATGACGAATCAAATGACGCTGCCGGCATTAACAATCGCACAACTGTACCGATACCGATGGCAAGTTGAATTATTTTTCAAGTGGATCAAACAGCATCTTCGTATTAAGGCTTTTTATGGAACCTCTGAAAATGCAGTGAAGACTCAAATCTGGATTGCAATATCTGTGTATGTTCTGGTAGCCATAATAAAGAAACGGTTAAAATTAGATCTGAGTCTCTACACAATTTTACAGATTTTTAGTATTACTCTTTTTGAAAAAATGCCCATTTTACAGGCGCTCACAGAAACTGATTACAAAAACAAAATTACTAGTGGCCATATCCAGTTGAATTTATTCGAATCTTAATTGGACACTACTGGTGCTAATGCAATATGAAATTTTGGGGTTTTGTAGATTAGGTTTAAATCAGAGGAAATTTTACTGAACCAAAACTTGGGATATCCCGCCAGAAAACCAAATATCAGCTAAGTACCGATATACTGAGAATAACAAAGGTTTGTCAATTTTACAGATACTAAACGCGTATCACAAGAATTTTAAAGCCTTGAAAGTTGTGTGTTGTGGAGGTATCGGCAGTTTTTTGGTGTGAAAATATTTTAGTTTTCCAGAAGATATCTGCAATTATTTGCGATTGTCCCTTCATAGCCGAAGGATAAAATTAGGTAGGGTTCAGATTTGTTATGAATTCGTTACGTCAATCCGATAATATTATGCAATATTGTAAACATTTAGCTTTTGTGCCTTTTTCTTTTCGTAAAGCGCTTCGTCAGCCCTTTTGAGCAACGTGTCAGGGTTACAGATAGTTTCATCTTCGGTGGAGGCAATACCAAAGCTAACAGAAAAAGGCACAATATTTGACTCCATCACAAATGGGTGGTCATCTATATAGTTTCGCATACGGCTCAACATCATTTCAGCACTGGATGCAGATGTTTCTGGAAGAATAAGCACAAACTCATCGCCGGCAAAACGCGTTGCCACATCCGAATCTCTGCTCATTTCCAATAGCAGTGAGGATAGATATTTGAGCAACGCGTCACCCGCATCATGTCCAAAGGTGTCATTCACCTGTTTGAAATCGTTTACATCAATAAAAATTAGAGAAAGCGGAGTCTTATATCGTTTGACACGATTAAATTCCCGCCTGAGAATAGATTTCATCACTCTGCGGTTTAGCAAGCCGGTTAATGGATCATGGTAAGCCATAAACTGCAGCTTCTCATGGGCAATCACATTTGAAATGCATAAAGAAACCTTGATTGAGAGCTGTTCAAGCAAACTGGTATCTATTCCGGGTTGAAAGCGCCCTTTTGAATAATCCGCCTGATTTAAACTACCAATGATCTTGCCATGAAATGAAATTGGCGCAATAGCCATTGATCTTATTGGATAACTGTAATCAGCTGGAATTAGCTGAAAATAGTGTTGAAGGTTTTCATTTATCAGAATTGGTTGTCGGCGGTTTCCGACAAGATCCATAAATTTTTTGCGATTGATGAAACGCATTCGTTGTTTTAAGATTGCAGAGTCTGCTACAGCTTGGACCAGGTTTGATATCTCGCTTTTTTCAATCAATGAAATCCATGCATATGGTACGCCGAATTGTTCTTGAATTTCTGTTAAAAGAACCTCAAATAGATTCTTGAAGTTTAAAATCGAAAGGATTTTGATTTCGATTTCGTGAAATTTTTTAGCTATTTTTTCATTTCGCTGTAAGCGGTCAAAGAGCTCGCTGCAATTTATCATAATTATCAATGCTCTTTCTAAGATTAAAAAAATATTTTGAATTTTTCTTATGTATAATTATACCTCAAATGGATTGTTCAGGCAAAATTTTCAGGTTTTATATTGATTATTGTAAAGTCATCTTTGTCCAACGCTAATTTATACCGCTTGTCATAATAATGTTCCGAAAAAAAGGATGGCGGCATAAGTGTTGTAGCAAAAAAACGTCCCGCAATCGGAACGTTTTTTTGACATGACAACCACTATAAATCCCAAATTGATGGTCCTCTGTCCTCTGTTTTCTGTCTGCTGACCTCTGGATCTAAATATACCCGAACCAATATTCCTCGATGCGGTCAAAATTTGACTTTACCTCCCGGGCACCGGAAATGATTTCGCCGTGTCCCGACAACAACAACTCAACATCCAGCCGGGCCATCCGCTGAATGCTTTCTTTGATTTTGGCACCGTCGCCTCCAGGTAAATCGGTACGCCCGAGACCGTCCTTAAAAACCAGGTCACCGGTAAACAGCGCCTTTTGTGCCGACCAGTAAAGACAGACAGAACCGGGAGAATGACCGGGCGTGAGATAAATTTGCATTTCAAGTCCGTCCAGAGAAAGCGTGCCCTCCTGCAGGAAAAAGTCAGGAGCGATGGCCTCAATATCGACCCCATAGGCAGCGCTCATGTCTTTGCCGATGGTTGCGGCCCACTGCCATTCGATCTCGCCAAGGGTAAACAGGGTTGATTTTTTCCTAAACAGCTGAACGCTTTCCAGGTGGTCCGGATGCGCATGGGTGCAGACGACCAGATCGATATCGTCTGTTTTCAAGCCCAACTCCTTTAATCCCAGATCAACATGGTCGAACAGGGCCCTGTGCCCCGGGTCGATCAACACCCGGCTTGGCCCATCAATGAAATAGGCATTGCAATTGTTGGCGGTCGGCGACCGCCACACGAATGCGTGAAGATTATTGACAATCTGCATTGATTTTTCCTTATGACGTTGGCGTTGAATTTGAAAAACCGATCTGACGTTTTGAGCTTGCAGGGATAAAATTCTGCCGCTTAACCAGCATGTTTTATAACAAATGGTTCAAATAAAAGTTTTTTGTTGTTAATGGTATTGAATCGTAAAATTGACACTCAAACCCCCATAATTTGTCATTTTGCATACCCTTTACAAATTTGTTTACGGCAATTTGTTCTATAACCCGTTGAATAATTTATAAATAGTTTGGCTTACAGTTTTTAGCATAAAATTTGCATAACATAGTCAGGATAAATTTTTACCGCTTTTCATCATAACATTTTTGACAACCACTATAACCGCTCAAGGAGCAGGGATCATGAAAAAAGTTTTGCTATTATCGGTCGTTGCGCTGTTTGCCATCTCCGGCTGCGCCGGCACACATGAGTCCGGTAAAAACCCGGTCGAAAGCATGCTGGATGATTCCACGATCACCACCCGGGTCAACCATGAAATGCTGAAAGACCAGACCGTCAAAGCCCGCCAGATCGATGTGGATACCATCGGCGGCAACGTTACACTCACAGGGGTTGTTGCCACCCAAAATGAAGCCTCGCGCGCCACGCAAATTGCTCAACGCGTTCCGGGCGTAAAGTCGGTCTCCAATAATATTCAGATCGGTCAAAGAAGTTTTGGCGATGTCTGGGATGACAATGTGGTCAGCAATAAAATCAAAGCCAAGCTGATTGCCGAACCGGAAGTCCGTTCTCTGAATATTGATGTCGACGTCTATCTGGGGGTGGTGACGCTCACCGGGGTCGTCAGCAGCAAATATCAGAGGGATCGTGCCCTTGAAATCTCCCGCAGCACCGGTGGTATCGTCAAGGTTATTGATAATATCAAAGTTCAATAGTTCTTCATGTGCTGTTTTCTACTTCTCTGACGATCTGCTGCAGCACCTCACCAGCTTTTTCCCGAATCAGCACATCGCACATATTATCGCAGGGGGTTTCGGACAGGTTGACAATCGCCAGAAAAGCATTGTTTTGTCTGGCATAAACCGGCATATGGGCTGCCGGCTGTACCAGCAGGGTGGAACCCACCACCATGAAAAAATCACAGGTCTGAGAAAGCGCAGCGGCTTTTTCAACTTCGACAACGGGCATGGCCTGACCGAATGAAATCGTGTCGGGTTTTAAATAACCGCCGCACTCGCATTCCGGAGCGGCATCGCCGGATTGCAAACGCTTTTGCGTTTCTGCAGAGGACGTTATGTTGCGACAGCTCATACAGCGGATGCGTCGGGTGTTGCCGTGCAGCTCGATTATTTTTTCATCCGCAAGGCCCGATTCCTGGTGAAGCCCATCCACATTCTGGGTAATGACCGCCTCCAGCAGTCCCGTTTGATAAAGTCTGGCGATGGAGGTGTGCCCGGCATTCGGTTGCGCCTGCCGGATACCCCGGTACAGTTCTTGCCATCGTCGCCAGTATTCTTCCCGGGCTTTGCGGGAGCTCATAAATTCGTCGAAATAGACCGGGCGGAATTTGTCCCAGATACCGCCCTGGCTGCGATAGTCTGGTATTCCGCTTTCAGTGGAAATACCGGCGCCGGTGAAGACGATATTTTTGTCGCCCTGTTTTATTTTATCCGCAATTTTCTTTATTGCGTCCATCTGACCTCTGGCCTCTGCCGTATGGCTGTCAGCTTTCCTTGAATTCCGATACCAATTGCTGTAATGACGCTTTGGCATCGCCAAAGAGCATGCGTGTATTTGGTTTGACAAAAAGCGGGTTGTCCACACCGGCGAATCCGGCCGCCATGGAGCGTTTCAGAACGATGACGGTTTTGGCCTGATCGGCATTGATGACCGGCATGCCGTAGATCGGGCTCGATTCGATTTCTCTGGCGGCCGGGTTGACAACATCGTTAGCCCCGATAACTACGCAAACGTCAACACTATCCATAATCGGGTTGACATCATCCATCTCGGCCAGTTGCTCGTAAGGGACATTGGCTTCGGCCAGCAGCACATTCATGTGCCCCGGCATGCGGCCGGCGACGGGGTGAATGGCGTAGCGAACCTCGGCGCCGTTTTCCTCCAGAATGTCGCCAATCTCTTTGACCGCGTGCTGTGCCTGGGCCACCGCCATTCCGTAGCCCGGGACAAACACGACCGAGCGCGCGGCCTCAAGTACAAAATACGCATCCGCCGGGGAAATCGGAGACGGTTCCCCCTGCACCTGGTCGGTGCCGGCTTTACTGACTGCCGTTTGTAATCCGCCAAAAAGGACATTGGCCAGGGAGCGATTCATGGCTTTGCACATAATGCCGGTTAAAATCAAACCGCTGGCGCCCACCAGCGCGCCGGCGACGATGAGCACGTTGTTTAAAATGATAAAGCCGGCGGCACTGGCTGCCAGTCCGGAATAGCTGTTGAGCAGGGCGATGACCACCGGCATGTCGGCGCCGCCGATGGGGATGACACCCAGTACACCCAAAAACAACGAGAGGCCGATGATGATAATTAAAAGCGGGTAGGCGTAAGTTGCCGTCGGGCTCCATGCAAACAAAACGCCACAGATTAAGATGGCGGCGATGATCGCGGCGTTGACGACCTTCTGACCTTTGAAAAAAATAGGCCGGCCCGAGATCCGCTCAGCCAGTTTGCCGTATGCCACCACACTCCCCGAAAAAGCAACACCGCCAATCAGCACTGCCAGAACGATGGCGAAGATAACAAAGCTGTTACCGTCGGGTGAACTATGATAGTTTTCCCAGCCAACCAGCAGACTGGCCAGCCCGCCAAAACCGTTCAGGATGGCCACCATCTGCGGCATGGATGTCATTTTTATGGTGCGCGCGGCAATCACGCCGATAAGCGCGCCGACGACCATCCCGCCGATGACGAGCGAAAACGACAGACAGCACTCAAGCAGCGCCACAACAACTGCGATGAGCATACCCAGAGCGGAGACCATGTTGCCGCGCCGGGCGCGCTCGGGTCTGCCGAGCATCTTGATGCCAATAATGAAGAGCATAGATGCCAGAATGTAGCCGAAATCAATCAAAACCGCAGTGTAGTCCGTCATTTCTGCTCCTGATCTTTGCTTTTGAACATGGCGAGCATGCGATTGGTCACCAGGTACCCGCCGACTACATTGATGGTGGCCAGAACGAGTGCGATGGTTCCCACGATGGCGGCAAAGGTATCCGCACCGGTTCCGGCTGCCGTCAGCGCGCCCACAATCGTGACGCCCGAAATGGCATTGGTTCCGGACATCAACGGCGTATGCAATTGTGACGGCACTTTGCTAATCAGTTCCACTCCGAGAAAAATGGCCAGAATAAACACAAAGATTAAAAGACCGATGGACATGATATTATTCTCCTTGGAAGTTTACGCAAATTCGAAAAATTTTTGATAATTTGAATTTCGAATTTCGAATTTATGTCGGATTTTGTGTTCCGGATTTCGGGTTTTGCCGGCGTGAAGATATTAACCGGACTGACTCACTTGAGCATAATGATCCGCAATCATCTGATTTACCACTTCACCTTTGTGTGTGATAACACATCCTTGAATAATTTCGTCTTCAAAGTTCAGCACAAAGCGCTTTTCATCTGGATTCCAAAATTCATCCACCAGCGCGTGCATGTTGGCTGAAAACATCTGACTGGCGTTGACCGCCACTTTGCCCGGCAGATTGGTCATTCCGATGATTCGCACGCCATTGACGTCAACTTCTTGATCCGGCTGTGAGCCGGCAATATTGCCACCATTTTCAACGGCCAAGTCAACCAGCACCGATCCTTTGGCCATGCCCTGAATCATGTCTGCGGTAATGATGAGCGGCGCTTTTCGGCCGAATAACTGGGCGGTGGTAATCACCACGTCGGAAGCCGCACAGACTTTAGCCATCCCCTCCCGTTGTTTTTGTAACTGCTCTTCGGTCAGCGCTTTGGCGTAGCCGTCTTTTGTCTGGCCGGTTTCACCCAGATTTATCTTCACAAAACGGGCTCCCAGTGATTTTACCTGCTCTTCGACCACCGGCCGGGTGTCGAATGCATCAACCCGGGCACCCAGTCTTTTGGCGGTTGCAATGGCCTGCAGGCCGGCCACGCCGACGCCGACCACAAAAACTCTGGCCGGCGAAATGGTTCCGGCCGGCGTCATCATCATCGGAAATATTTTAGCGATGCGCTCGGCGGCGATGATCACCGCCGCGTAACCGGCCAGATTGGATTGTGAGCTCAGGACGTCCATTTTCTGCGCTCTGGTGATTCGCGGGATCATCTCCATGCTGATGGCCGTCACGCCCTTTTGCCTGAAAGCTTCGATCAATTCCCGTTCGTTGAACGGATCCATCAAGCTCACATAAATGCATTCTTCTTTTAACAGCGCAACATCTTCTATGGCCGGTTTGCGGATCTGAAGAACCATGTCTGCGCTCTGATACAATTGACTTCGATCCGCTTCCAGAGATGCGCCGGCATTTTGGTAATCTTCATCGGAGATGTTTAAGGTCTTTCCGATTCCGGTTTCGACTGAAATATGCGCTCCTTTTTCGACCAGCCGGGCAATATGCTCGGCGATCAGGGCCACCCGGTTCTCAGCGGGATGAATTTCGCTGGGCACGACAATATTCATAGTCTGATTATATCCTTTCCAAATATAACCTATATTTTGCATTAAAATTAATGAGAATATGAAACTCTCCAGCGCGTGCAAAATTTAGGGGAATTTGCTTCCAGATCGGCAGTAAAATATGAGAAAACCTAAGACTTCTTTTCTTCCGCGTCAATAACACTTTGCCGCTGCACGGAAGAACTGAGCACCTGGTTTAGCTGTGTTGTACCGGGTAGCGGTTATCTGTGCCCTGCTGAGGGTGGTCGGAATATCTGTTGTTTGACAGACGCAGCGACGCGGTCTGAAAAACGGCGGGCTGGATCCATCAGGCGGAGCTGTTTTTCAGACGCTTAAATATTTCAAGGGTTTGCTTGCAGGTATTTTCGATGGTGCCGGAATTATCGATTATGATGGTGGCCTGTTTTTTCTTTTCCTCTATCGGCATCTGAGAGCGAACGCGTGCAAGGGCACTGGCTTCTGAAATGTGATCTCTTTGCATCAAGCGACTCACCTGAAGATGCTGCGGCGCATAGACGACCATGACAACACCTAAACCTTTGTGCATGTCAGCTTCAATCAGCAGCGGTATGTCCAGAATAGTGATCGAATTCGGATGTGTTTTTTCGATCTGTTTCAGGAGCCGCTTTATTTCGCGGCTGACCTGCGGGTGCACAATGCTGTTGAGCAGCTGTTTTTTTGGGGGATCATTAAAAATAATATCACCCAGCACATTGCGGTCGATCTCACCATCCGGCAACAGGACCGCAGTACCAAATTGAGCGACGATTTCCCGATAAGCCGGCAGCCCCTTTTTGACCGCTGCCCGGGCAATGGTGTCGGCGTCGATAATAACGGCGCCGGCTTTCTTGAGCATAGCGGATACCGTTGATTTTCCCGTTGCGATTCCGCCTGTGAGCCCGATAACCAGCACCTTTGTCCCCCTGCTCCTCGTTGAGATGCTAAAATTGATCCCGCCATTGCCATAATAAACTGCCGGGCGTTATTGTCAATATTGAACTGTTAAGCGGCCCTATGGGCCGACCGGCTGCCTGGTGCTTGCTTTTGACCGGTTGTGCATTACCATAATTTAGCATGCAGGACATTGTGTTCTGCATCTTAATCGAATCAATTCGTCACTGCGGTAAATCAAGGGAGGTGATGGCAATGGCAGAAGATAAATTTAAGATGGCCGCAGAGGTGTGCTCATATGTGGACGATGACCGCCAGAATTTAAATCTGGAAATTTGTCTTCCAGGGGTCGAAAAAAAAGATATCAATCTTAAAATGCTTGAAGACAGTTTCAGCCTAAGAGCCCCCCGGAAAGACTTTGATTATGTCACCACGGCCGCGTTCTGTTGTCCGGTGAATGCTAAAGACGCCAGCGCAAAATTTGAAAATGGAGTCTTAAAAGTTACGGTACCCTTCAAAGACCCGATGCAGGGGGCGCACGAAATAGTTATTCACTAACATCGACCGGAGTTGCGTTTTGCTGTATCTTTCATATATTAAACATTGGAAAAAAGGCAGGGGTAGTTATAACCCTGCCTTTTTTTTAGATAATAGGTTTCAGGTGTCGGTGATCAGTCAACAGATAACGAAAAACAGAGGTCAGATTGCCGACAAAGTGATTCATTCCCCGGTTTATACCATCTGTCTTCAGTGTTCTGTTCTCTGACCGCGGACCTCTGTGATCTGACACCCTGTTTGCCCTGTTTTTCCTTCTACTACAACGTGATATTAACTGATGCCACATCGTCGTAATTTTTGATAACCCATTAAAAATATTAAAGATAAAAATTGATAATATTTAAAAAAAATATTTGACAATTGGCACTTTCTTGACTATGAAAGTCGACAAACTTCCTGACTATGAAAGTCGACAAATTTCTTGATTATAAAAGTCGAGAAAGTAGCGCGATGCTTATCACGAAAAAAAATCAATATGCCCTTCGGGCCATATTTGAACTTGCCAAGCATAATGGTAAGGGGCCCCGCAAAATATCTGAAATTGCCAAAGCACAGGCCATTCCCGCAAAATTTCTGGAAGTTATTCTAAACCAGCTCAAAGGCAGCGGAATGGTGAATTCCAAGCGCGGCTTTTACGGTGGATACTACCTTATTCAGCCCCCTGAAAAAATTACGGTGGGTCACATTATGCGCTTTTTGGAGCGCGATGTCGATCAAACTGATTGTGCGGCACTGGTACCGGAGACGCAATGTCCGTTTAAAGGACAATGCACGTTTTTTCCCATGTGGAACAAGGTCAAGGCTGCGATATTTAATATCTACGATGAAACGACTATAAAGGATCTCATCGATAACGAGAAGGCAAATGTAAATTGCAAATGAGAAGGTTTTGATACCCGCATTTTAGTGGCAAACACAAGGAATACAAGGAAGCAAGATATGAAGAAAGTAAAAGCACGGTTGAGCGTGACAGGCAGCGTACTTGTTATTTTGATCGTTTCCATTTGTCTGACGTGTTCCGGAAACTACGGTGCCAAAGGCCCAGCTGAATCCGAAATGCAACAGCGGGCCGACATTATCCGCATCGCTGCGATGCAAAAATTCGGCAAATTGGAGCGGCCGGCCGTGACATTTTTGCACCAGAAGCACAGCGAGGCGGTGGCAAAGAAAAATAAAGATTGCACCGCCTGCCATTTAACCCGAAAAGATCGCCAGGTATTCAAATATATGCGGCTTGAGGATTCTACCCAACAGGCGGTGATGGATGTTTACCACACCAATTGTGTTGCCTGCCATCAACAGACGGCGGCCGCCAATGAAAAAAGCGGGCCGGTGGTCTGTGGCGAGTGCCACCAGGAGCGGACAGACCTTGTGTCTGTCTGGCAGCCGATCGGCATGGACAAGTCTTTGCACTACCGGCATTCCAAAGCGCAAAACGAAAAATGTGAACGCTGCCATCACCAATATGATGAAGTGACCAAAAAGCTATTTTACGCCAAGGGCCAGGAGGGCACCTGCCGGTATTGCCATCAGGACCTCACCGAAGAAAACCGAATCTCACTGCAGCAAGCCTCACATCTGGAATGTATCAATTGCCATCGCCAAACCCTGGCCAAATTCGACGATGCCGGTCCGATAACCTGCGGCGGTTGTCATGATCCCGCCCAGCAAAAACTGATTGAAAGACTCAAGGTTGTCCCCCGCATGCAGCGCAATCAGCCGGATACGGTTTTTGTGCGCACCAGCAAATCCGGAATCAAGGATCTCAAACAGGCCACGCGCATGAAGATGGTGCCATTTAATCACCAATCCCATGAAGAATACAGCGACACCTGCCGGGTTTGCCATCACGCCAATTTAAACGCCTGTGTCCAGTGCCACACTTTACAGGGCACCAAAGAAGGCAAATATGTGACCCTTGAGGCCTCCATGCACCGTCTCAATGTCAATATGAGCTGCTCGGGCTGTCATGAAATAAACCAGCGCGCCCCGGAATGCGCCGGCTGTCATGTCAGCATTGCCAAAACCCGGCAGCAAGATCCTTCTGCCTGTCAGGCCTGTCACATGGCAGATGCGGTACAGGTCGCCGAAAGCCTGCAGCAGACCGATGAAAAAGAATTGGCCGCCATGTATCTCGCCGCGCGCGAGCCTATGACCGACATGTATGCGGCCTCGGATATACCGGAAAATGTTGAAATTAAAGCGTTGAAGAACCAATATGAGCCGGTGAAGCTGCCGCATCGAAAAATTATCAAAACACTTTCCAACAATATTAATAACAGCAAGCTGGTGGCGTATTTCCACGCCGACAAAAACACGCTCTGTCAGGCATGTCACCATCATAGCCCGGCGGGCCAAAAGCCGCCTAACTGTGCCAGCTGTCACGGCCGGCCATTTGATGAACGGGATCCGTCCAAGCCGGGTCTCATGGCGGCGTACCATCGTCAGTGTATGGATTGTCACGATGCGATGGGCCTTGAAAAACCGGTGGCAACCAATTGTGTCGCCTGCCACCCGAAAAAAAGCATATTGTAACACGGAACTGCAAACGAACAGGAAGCGGAAGAGGAAATTATGTCGATCACACGCAGAAAGTTTTTAAGCTGGTTGGGTGCTGCAACTGCCGGCACGACGCTGGGGAATACCGCCAACGCGGCCTCAAACAAGCATTTTAGCGGCTATCCAAACAGCATGGGCGTATTGTTTGACAATACCCGCTGCATCGGATGCCGCAAATGCGAAGAGGGTTGCAACACGGTCAATGAACTGCCTGCGCCGGAGCGGCCGTTTGATGATCTGTCGGTGCTGAATACCCGGCGCCGCACCGATGCCAAGACCTACACCATCGTTAATCGCTATGATGCTGTCAGCAATGTCAAAATCAAAGGGCCGCTGTACCGGAAGGTCCAGTGCAACCATTGCCTTGAGCCGGCCTGTGCATCGGCCTGCTTCGTGCGGGCGTTTAGCAAGACGAAAAAGGGAGCCGTGATTTACGATGCTTCGGTTTGTGTGGGCTGCCGCTATTGTATGATTGCCTGCCCTTTTGAGATACCGACTTACGAATACGACAGCGCCTTTGAGCCGCGGGTGATGAAATGCACCATGTGTTCTCCGCGAATCGAGAAGGGCCTGCTTCCCGGCTGTGTGGAAGTCTGCCCCACAGAAGCATTAACTTACGGCAAGCGCACCAACCTGCTGCAAGTCGCCCGGGCGCGAATCTCCAAATTCCCGGATCGCTATGTGAATCATATCTACGGCGAAAATGAAATGGGCGGCACCAGCTGGTTGTATCTGTCGGCAGTGCCTTACAAAGAGGTCGGCATGCGTGAAGATCTGGGTGTCACCCCGGCGCCGAAACTGACCGCCGGCGCGCTCAGCGGCGTGCCGATTGTCGTCGGGATCTGGCCGGTGCTGCTGACCGGCATTTATGCCATGTCAAAGCGCAAAGAGAAAATTGCGAATACGGAAACGAAACTGGCGGTTGCAGCGGCTGTTGAGCAAGCCAACACCGAGGCCAAAGCGAACCTGAAGTCAGAAATCGAAGCCGTCAATAAAATGAAACAAAAAGAGATTGATAATGCGGTCAAAAAGGCGCTTGAAGAAGCTGCCAAGCCCAAAGAAGAAGAAGATTCCGATGCGCAGCCTGAAAAAGCGGAGAAGAAGCCAAGTGAGGAGGGTTCCTGATGTCTGATGAAGCCGCAACAACCGGCAAACCGTTGCTCACGCCTTTTAACGTGATTGCCGGAATTATTGTTGTCCTGGGATTAATTGTCACCGTCTTGCGCTTTACAGTCGGTTTGGACGCGGTCACCAATCTGTCCGATTATAATCCCTGGGGGATATGGATCGGTTTTGACCTGCTGGTGGGTGTAGCCCTGGCAGCCGGAGGCTATGTTACCTCGGCGGCGGTTTACCTATTCGGCATGAAGAAATACCATTCGGCCGTCCGGCCCGCAATTTTGACGGGTTTTCTGGGATATACCCTGGTCGTGATTGCGCTCCACTACGATGTGGGCCGACCCTGGCGGTTGCCTTACCCGTTTATCATGCAGCGGGGAACCACCTCGCTGCTGTTTGAAGTGGCGGCCTGTGTGGCGCTTTACCTCACGGTGCTGTTTATTGAATTTTCACCGGCAGCCATGGAATGGCTGGGCCTAAAACGGGCACGCAAATTGGTTGTCAGACTGACGATTCTTTTGACCATTTTTGGCGTTGTTCTGTCGACCCTGCACCAATCATCGCTGGGCGCTCTGTTTTTGATCGCACCGGCCAAACTGCATCCGCTATGGTATTCACCTTATTTACCGGTGTATTTCTTTGTATCGAGTATCATTGCCGGACTGTCGATGGTGATTTTTGAAAGTACGCTGTCGCACCGCTATTTTGCCGATAAGATGGACGCGGCCCATCTAAAGGAAAAGGATACCGTTGCGCTGGGTTTCGGTAAAGCCGCCTCACTGGTGCTGGCCGGCTATTTTATCATTAAGGTCATCGGTGTATCGGAAGGCAACAACTGGCACTTGCTATCAACCAATTACGGGCTCTGGTTTCTGGTCGAATTGCTGGGCTTTGTGGCGCTACCCTGTTTTCTGTATGCGGTCGGCGTGCGTGACAAAAATATAAAGCTGATAAAATGGACGGCGGCCTGGACCGTTCTGGGTCTTGTGGTCAACCGCTTGAATATCTCTCTGGTGGCCTTTAACTGGCATCTGCCGGCCAGTGAACGCTATTTCCCGCACTGGATGGAAATTGTTATTACGGTTTTTCTGGTGACCCTGGGCGTGCTTGCTTTTCGCTTTATTGTTACCCGTATGCCGATATTGTATTCGCATCCGGACTATGAGGACCATTAAAAGTTATCTTAAAGAAGGGTATTATTAATTTGTTGTTGGCGTAAATGGATAGCAGAACAAAGTTGAGGAATAAATAAGATGGAAGAGAGTATTCACACATTGCAGGAATACATGTTTCACACCGAAAGCATCACCTACATCTTAATCATAGGTGCGTTGCTGGGCATCACCTTTTTCTGGCTGTTTCTTAGCCAGCGGGACGATGATGAAGAATAAAACCTATCTCAAAAACGTGTCTAAATTTTTCAAACAGGTTTTTAAGAGCTTGTATTAGTTTAAAAGTTTTCAAAAATATTCGGTAATTTAGCGAATAAAGGAGTCTCGCATGTATGAGTTTTTAACCGGCCCGATGGTATGGATATCATTCGGAATTTTTATTATCGGTCTGATAGTCCGGGGCGTGCGCTACGTCAGAGGCCTTGATTGGAAGCTTGACCGGGTCACCTACGGTGAGAATATATCCTATGGCGTCAGAGGGGCGATACGGTCAATTTTATTCTGGATTTTTCCATATGGGACCCGAAGCTGGCGCAAGAATCCCTGGTTTACCTTATGGGTTTTTGTGATGCATTTTGGCCTGCTGATTACGCCGATCTTTTTGCTGGGGCATAATATCCTGTTGAAGGAAAAATGGGGCATCAGCCTGTGGGCATTGCCCGAAGCCGTGGCGGACACCATGACGGTCATCGTAATCGTTTCGGTTGTCTTTTTGATCCTGCGCCGCATCGCGCTTCCCGAGGTTCGCATTATCACCAACTGGTATGATTATCTGTTGTTGCTGATTGCGGTTTCACCCTTTTTGACCGGCTTTTTGGCCTACCACCGTGCGCCGGATTATTATTTTTGGTTGATGGCTCATATTATCAGCGGTCATATCCTGTTGATTGCCGTTCCGCTGACCAAACTATCGCATTTCCTGCTTTTCTTCATGACCCGGGCGCAGCTCGGTATGGATTACGGTATTAAACGCGGCGGCATGAAAGGCAAGGGCATGGCGTGGTAAAGGCCAAACTGTAAATTATGATGATGAATCAATATTTAAAAGACATTTAAGCACTATTACAATATTTAGGCTAGGAATACTGGAATGCTGGAATATTGGGCAAACAAAAGAAATATTCCTAAAAATAGCATTATTCCATTATTCCATTTTTCCACTATTCCTGCTATAAATTGCCTTGAAGCCAGTTAAAACCATAATTACCGGTCAAAGGAATGCTGATTAAAACAAAAGACACTATAAGGATTTAGAACGATGCCGGAAGGAACACTTTGCAATAAACAGCCCGTCAATACCAAAGAGCAACTGCAGGCCCTGCTGGCCGATAAAAGCGGCAAACAATACTATGAAGAGATGAATGATTTGGATGTGGACCGCAAGGCGCTGTGGGGGACCATTCAAAAATCCTTGAAATCACGAACCAAAACTTGGCTGGATATTTGCTCGCACTGCGGCCTGTGTGCCGAAAGCTGCTTTTACTATCTGGCCAACAAGCGGGACCCCAAGCAGGTGCCCTCCTACAAAATTCAAAAAACATTGGGCGAGTTGATCGCCCGCAAAGGAGACGTCGACAATGCCTTTATGCAACAATGCATGGACTGGGCCTATTCCAAATGCACCTGCTGCACCCGCTGTGGGGTTTACTGCCCCTTCGGGATTGACACCGGCATTATGTTCAGTTATCTGCGCGGTCTGCTTTACGGGCAGGGGTTTGTGCCCTGGGAAATGAAAATCGGTTCCGGCATGCACCGCATCTTCCGGGCCCAGATGGATATTACCACCGAAGACTGGGTCGATACCTGTGAGTGGATGGCGGAAGAATACGAGGAGGATTGGCCGGGGCTGGAAATTCCGGTGGATAAAGAAAGTGCGGATATCATTTATACGGTCAATGCCCGGGAACCCAAACATTATCCGGAAGACATCGCTGAAGCGGCCATTCTGTTTCACGTGGCCGGTGAAAACTGGACGGTGCCCAGCGAGGGCTGGGAGGAAACCAGCCTGGCCATGTTTGCCGGCGACTGGGAAGCCGCCAAACTGCAGGTCGAATCGGTATATGATGCCATGGCGCGATTAAAGCCCGAGCGCATGGTGGTCACCGAATGCGGACATGCGTATCGAGCGACCGTGATTGAAGGGCCCTACTGGGCTGGGCTGAAGTCCGGCAAGACGCCGATTGAAAGTCTGCATTACGTTGAGTGGGTGGCCGAGGCGCTGCGCACCGGAAAACTGAAAATAGACCCGACCAAAAAAATCAAGGAACCGGTGACCTACCAGGATTCCTGCAATTACATTCGCAACGGCGGCCTGGCCGATGTGGCCCGCGAAATCATGAGCTATATGGCCGATGATTTCCGCGAAATGACGCCCAACCGGGAGCACAATTTTTGCTGCGGTGGCGGCGGTGGGTTAAACGGTATCGGTCGTTACCGCGAACAACGCAACATCGGCATGAAGGTCAAACGGGATCAGGTACTTGCAACCGGCGCCAAACTGGTCATCGCGCCCTGCCACAACTGCTGGGATGCCATCCGGGATATGGAAGAAATTTATAAAATCGGTATCCGCTGGTCGTTTTTAAAGCCCCTTTTGATTAACATGCTGGAGGTTCCCGAACATCTCAAGCCCAAAGAAGAATAGGTTTTTGGTGTTTGGTAAATAAATCCTTTTAATCGAAATATTCACCGCTCTCCATAATGATGTTTCAAAATCCCGGAAATTTGACAGGAGCAAGCACGAATGGTTGATTTTGCCTACCAGGAAATGTTTCCCCGGGGAGTTGATTACACCGAATATCGCCTTTTGACAACGGATCATGTATCTCTGATGGATGTTGATGGGAAGCGGCTTTTACAGGTGGCACCGGAAGGGTTAACGCTGCTGGCCGAGCGGGCCTTTCACGATGTGTCGCATTTTTTGCGCGCTGCACACCTGCAGCAATTGGCCGCCATATTCGATGATTCGCAAAGTTCTGCCAATGATAAGCGGGTGGCGCTGGAGCTTTTACAGAATGCAGTCATTGCGGCCGAGGGCGAGTTTCCCATGTGCCAGGATACCGGCACGGCCATCGTCATCGGCAAAAAAGGCCAGGGCGTTTGGACCGGTTACGCGGATGAAGAAGCTCTGTCAAAAGGAATCTTCAACGCTTATACCCGGGACAACCTGCGGTACTCCCAGAATGCACCCCTGAGCATGTATGACGAAAAAAACACCGGCTGTAATTTGCCGGCGCAGTTTGAAATTTATGCGGTGCAGGGCGATGAATATCATTTTTTATTTTTGGCCAAAGGCGGCGGATCGGCCAATAAAACCTATCTTTTTCAGGAGACCAAAGCCGTCCTGACGCCCGCTGGGCTTTTAGAGTTCATGACAGACAAGATGAAATCACTGGGCACGGCAGCCTGTCCGCCTTACCATTTAGCGTTCGTTATCGGCGGGACCTCTGCCGAACTGAATCTCAAAACGGTAAAGCTGGCCACCGCCCGATACCTGGACGGCCTGCCGACCGAAGGCAGCCCGGCAGGGCATGCGTTTCGGGATCTGGAACTGGAAGCGCGCCTGCTGGAGATATCCCGGGAACTGGGCATCGGCGCCCAGTTTGGGGGAAAATATTTTTGCCTGGATACCCGGGTGATCCGGTTGCCGCGTCACGGCGCCTCCTGCCCCATCGGGCTGGGCGTCAGCTGCAGCGCCGATCGCAATATCAAAGCCAAGATCACAACAAAGGGTATTTTTATAGAACAGCTGGAAACAAATCCGACCCGGTACCTGCCCCGGGTCGAGGTTGCGGATGCCGATGCGGTGCGTGTTGATTTAGACCAACCCATGGATCAGATCCTGGCACAGCTGAATCAATACCCGGTTGCCACGCCATTGCTGCTGACCGGAAAAATTGTGGTTGCCCGGGATATCGCCCATGCCAGACTAAAAGAACGCCTGGACCGCGGTGAAGCGTTGCCCGACTATTTTAAAAACCACATTATTTATTACGCCGGGCCGGCCAAGACACCGCCCGGTTACGCGTCCGGCGCTTTCGGACCGACCACCGCCGGTCGCATGGACCCGTATGTGCCTGTTTTTCAGGCTCAGGGCGGTTCGATGATCATGCTGGCCAAAGGCAACCGCTCGAGGGGCGTTACCGAGTCCTGTAAAAAATACGGTGGGTTTTACCTGGGTTCCATCGGGGGTCCGGCAGCCCGGCTTGGCAAAGAATGCATCACCGGTGTTGAAACCGTTGAATATGAAGAACTTGGCATGGAAGCCATTTTTATGATAACCGTAAAGGATTTTCCGGCCTTCATCATGGTCGATGACAAAGGCAACGATTTCTTTGCAAACCTTTTAAGCTAACTGTGATAGAATGCTTTTCCATCATTCCAAATATTAGATTTATCATTTACGAATTTAATTAGCGAAATAATCAAAATAATTTACCGAGACTTTGAATCAAAGGAGCAAACTATGGCTACCAATGACATGAAAACCATGGATGGGAATACCGCAGCCGCCCACGTGGCGTATGCTATGAGCGATGTGGCCACCCTGTATCCGATTACACCCTCTTCACCGATGGGTGAAATTGCGGATGAGTGGGCGGCCGCAGGCCGTAAAAACATTTTTAATCAAGCCATGATTGTTCGCCAGCTGCAATCCGAAGCGGGAGCTGCCGCTTCCGTGCACGGTTCGCTGGCGGCCGGGGCGCTGACCGCAACCTTTACGGCATCGCAGGGGCTGCTGTTGATGATACCCAACATGTATAAAATGTCCGGGGAGCTGCTGCCGGCCGTGCTGCATGTTTCCGCCCGGGCGATCGCCGCGCACGCGCTGTCCATTTTTGGCGATCATCAGGACGTCATGGCCGTTCGCCAGACCGGTTTCGCCCTGCTGGCATCGGCTTCCGTGCAGGAAGTTATGGATCTGGGCTTAACCGCGCACCTGTCCGCCATTGAAAGCAGCATTCCGTTTGCGCATTTTTTCGATGGTTTCCGCACCTCACACGAAATTCAGAAAATTGCCGTCATCGGATATGAGGATATGGCCAAACTCACGAACTTCGAAGCGGTCGCAAAATTTCGCGCCCGCGGCGCCAATCCGGAACGGCCTGAACTCAGAGGGACGGCCCAGAACCCCGACATCTATTTCCAGGGCCGCGAAGCAGCCAATTCCTATTATCTCAAGGTGCCTGGCATTGTCAGTGAGTATATGAAAAAAGTCAGCGATCTGACCGGTCGGCAATACAACCTTTTTGATTACGTGGGTGATCCGGAAGCGGACCGCATCATTATCTCAATGGGCTCTTCCTGCGAAACCATTGAGGAGGTTATCAATTATCTGCAATCCCAGGGTGAAAAAGTGGGGCTGGTCAAAGTGCGCCTTTTCCGACCGTTTTCAGCCGAACACCTGTTTACCGCCATTCCACAAAGCGCCAAAACCATAACCGTGCTGGATCGAACCAAAGAACCCGGTGCGCTGGGTGAGCCTCTCTATCAGGACGTTTGCACCGCCTATATGGAGCGCGCGCAAACACCTAAAATTGTCGGCGGCCGCTATGGCCTGGGTTCCAAGGAATTTAATCCGGCCATGGCGCTGGCGGTTTATGAGAACATGAAATCAAACAGCCCGCAAAACCACTTTACGGTGGGAATTACCGACGATGTGACCAACACGTCATTGCAAGTGGGCGAGTCGCTGGATGTGACCCCGGAAGGTACCGTTCAATGTAAATTCTGGGGTCTCGGCGCTGATGGAACGGTGGGGGCCAACAAGAGTGCCATCAAAATTATCGGTGATAACACCGATATGTATGCCCAGGCGTATTTTTCCTATGACTCCAAAAAATCCGGCGGGATAACCATTTCACATTTACGGTTCGGCCGCAACCCGATTCAATCCACTTACCTGATTGACACCGCCGATTACATTGCCTGCCACAAAGCCAATTATGTGGACATTTACGATGTGCTCGAAGGCATTAAAGACGGCGGAACATTTGTCCTCAATTCGCACTGGTCGCCCGAGGAGATGGAAGCAAAATTGCCGGCTGATATGCGCCGAACCATTGCCGCCAAAAAGCTCAAATTTTACAATATCGATGCTGAAAAGATTGCCCGTGAAGTGGGCCTCGGCGGCCGCATCAACATGATCATGCAGACGGCCTTTTTCAAGCTGGCCAACGTGATTCCGGTCGATGACGCCATCTCCTACTTGAAGGATCAAATCAAAAAACTGTTCAGCAAAAAGAGTCAGAAGATCGTGGATATGAACTTTGCTGCCGTGGACCAAACCCTGGATAACCTGGTGGAAGTCGAGTATCCCGAATCCTGGGCGGAAGCCAGCGGCAAGCCCGCAGCGGGTAAGGATGAGCCGGATTTTGTCAGGAATGTGATGCGCCCGATTTTGGGCCAGCAGGGCGACAAACTTCCGGTCAGCGTCTTCCAGCCGGACGGCATATTTCCGGTAGACACCTCCAGGTACGAGAAAAGGGGCGTGGCGATCAACGTGCCGGAATGGATCATGGAAAACTGTATCCAGTGCAACCAGTGTGCAATGGTCTGTCCCCATGCCAGCATTCGTCCGGTGCTGTTGACCGAGGCGGAACTGGCCGAAGCCCCTGATGGCTATGAAGCCAAAAAAGCAGTGGGCAAAGATCTCAAAGATTACTATTTCAGGATCCAGGTCGACACCCTTGATTGCATGGGATGCGGCAACTGTGCCGACATTTGCCCCGCAAAGAAAACAGCGCTGGTGATGAAACCCCTGGAGACCCAGACACCGCTGCAGGTGCCGTTTCATGAATTCAGTGTGGAGCTGCCGATACGTGACGATGTGGTCGGCCGCAATACGATCAAAGGCAGCCAGTTCTGTCAGCCGCTGCTTGAGTTTTCAGGCGCATGTGCCGGCTGCGGGGAGACGCCCTATGCCAAACTGTTGACCCAGTTGTTCGGCGAGCGCATGGTGATCGGCAATGCCACCGGCTGCAGTTCCATCTGGGGCGGTTCGGCACCGGCGATACCCTATTGTGTCAACCAAGACGGCTTCGGCCCTACCTGGGGCAATTCCCTGTTTGAAGATCCGGCCGAGTTTACCTACGGGATGTTTTTGGGTGCCCTGCAGCAGAGATATAAGGTGGCGGATCTGATGCGGGAAGCGCTAAATACCGATATTTCCAAGGAAATCAAAGACGCCATGCAGGGCTGGCTGGAGAGTTTCAAAGATCCTAAAGATTCCCGCAAATACGGCGACCGGCTCAAAGCGCTGCTAAGCCAGCAAAACGGCAACAAGCTTCTGGAGGAAATCGCCGGCAACGCCAGACTGTTCACCAAGAAATCCTACTGGGTGTTTGCCGGAGACGGGGCGGCCTATGATATCGGCTTCGGCGGGATTGATCATGTAATGGCAACCGGAGAAGACATCAATATTCTGGTCATGGACACCGAAGTATATTCCAACACCGGCGGTCAGTCTTCCAAGGCCACACCCACCGGATCGGTTGCCAAGTTTGCGGCTTCCGGCAAAAAGACGCCCAAAAAGGACATGGGCCAGATGATGATTTCCTATGGTTATGTATACGTGGCCAGCGTGGCTATGGGCGCTAACAAACAGCAGATGATGAAGGCCATTTTAGAAGCTGAAAGCTACGACGGGCCTTCCATCATTCTGGCCTACTCACCCTGCATCAACCAGGGCATCCTGGCCGGCATGGGAAAAAGCCAGGAAGAAGAAAAGTTGGCAGTTCAATCCGGTTACTGGCCATTGTATCGATACAACCCGACCCTAAAGGCCCAGGGGGAAAATCCGTTTATCCTGGATTCCAAAAAACCCGACGGCAGCCTGCACAAATTCCTGGATGGTGAGATCCGGTTTGCATCTTTGAAGCGAACCTTTCCGGAGGAGGCTGACAAGCTGCAAGCAGAACTGGTAGATCAATTCAATACGCGCTACGAGGAGCTCGTAAAACGGTCAGGTGCCTCTGCAAGTGTTTTAGTGTCTTGGTTGCAAAAGGTGTGATTGTTTGAATTAATTCACCACGAAGCGCACGAAGATTTCATAAAAATGTGTTAATCGAGGAGTCGGGGCGTTTTTTCATTCCGCTTCTTGTAAGGGTTTGAAGGTAAAACGCCCCGACCCCTCGATAATTTTACGCTTCGAGTTCTTCGTGCGCTGCGTGGTAAACCCAAAATGTGTCCAGAAGCCATTTCAAAACCCCGTTTCAGCCGATTTGCGGCTTTTGCAAAGCGCTAAGCTTGTTGCGCTAAATCTTGAAAACTCGGGCTAAAGCCCTCAAACAATTCAAGATTTTACGCTCCACTGCGCTAAGCGCTTTTTAACAAAAGTCCGCAAAATTAGCTCCAAAGAAGTTTTGAAATGGCTTCTAACAATTTATGTTTTTGAAACCAAGAGGCCGTTTGATTGCTCAAACGGCCTTTAATATTCAGCAAAAAAATAGCGTCTCTCAAGACAAATGCTTCTATTTTTTGACATTTTTTTGCTTATCGGTTTTTCCTTCTAAGTGTTTACAAAACCCCTCAGGGGTACCATTATTATCGTAATTATTTGTCGGATATATGCAATAGGATATCCTCATCGGAATTTTACAGTTACCGCAGAAAGTCATAAGGCAACCGCGTTGCTCGGATTACAAAGGACACGCCCATGCGCATCTTGTTTATCCTGTGTTTTGTTGTTCTGACAGTAAGCCCTGTGTCGGCTTACGGAGATGAGCCGATCGAAGCACTGCAAAAAGGCGTCCAGGAGGGCCTGCGAATTTTGCAGGGTCCCAGAGTCAACGATAAAGCGTTAAAAGAAGCCCAGCGGCAAAAACTGCGCCTGATTTTAGAGCAGCTCTTTGATTTCCATGAATTTTCCAGAAGGGTACTGGCCTCAAACTGGAAAACGTTCACGCCTTCCCAAAGAGAAACGTTCGTTAGGGTATTTACCGAATTTTTAGGTAAATTTTATATGGGCAAATTACAGGAAAAATACAGAGACGAAAAGCTTATTTATGTGAGCCAGGAAATAAAATCCCCCAGACGGGCCCTTGTCAATATCAATGTCGTCTGGAAGGGTCAAAAAATTCCAATTGATCTTTTGATGATCAAGCGCCAGGGGTTGTGGAAGGTTTACGATATCCAGTTTCTGGGAATCAGCGCGGTGCGAAACTACCGGGCCCAATTCAAGTCGCTGCTCGGCAAAGAAACACCGGCTGAAGTGATCGAGCGCATGCAAGAGAGAATTAGACAAATAGAGTCGAAGGAATAAACCAGCGTTGTGCCCGGAAACCACAAAAGGTTGACTTGCAACGTGCGAACTGAATATGATCATCTTTGAAAGCCGTATTAGTGGCAAATTTCCGGCCTGTTGGGGCAGAAACCAGGCAAATTTTTGCGACCTTCAATTATACTGTATTTAATAGAGCAGCCATCATGGTCGAAAAGGACAACGGTTTGAAGCGGTACCTGTTTGAACGTCGATTTCTTATTTTGCTGATTTTGTGTTTTACCACACTGCTTGTGGGACCTTTTATCGGTGACTACCACCGATTACGCTATCTGTTCGATCTGGTCGTATCCGTTATTTTTTTATCCGTCATGTTCGCCATCATTGAAAAAATGCGCCAGCTGCTCATCTCTGTGTGCCTGGCAGTGCCGATGCTCGTGGCCATGTGGGCCAAGTATTTGTTTGAATCGAGAGCGCTTGCAGTTAGCGGTGAAATTTGCGGGATCCTGTTTTTTGCCTATGCGATTTTTCATATTGTCAGGCATACATTAAAACAGGAAGAAGTTACCAAAGAAACGATCTTTGCTGCCCTGGTCATCTATATGCTGGCGGCATTTATGTGGGCCAGAATTTATTCACTCCTGGAAATGCTTCAACCCGGCTCATTCTCGATGCCGGCAGGGCATTTTTTTGGCGATCGGCTTGTTTTTTTGTATTACAGCTTTGTAACCATAACGACATTAGGTTTCGGTGATATAACACCCTTAACCGATAAGGCCAGTGCCCTTTCCATTATCGAAGCCATTAGCGGTCAGATCTATCTGGTGGTTCTGGTGGCCTGGCTGGTGGGCATGCACGTGTCAAGGCGGTCAAAATGAGGCCGAATTATCATGTATCAAACGATCAATTGCCGAAATTCAAATTCCGACACTATAAAAGGAATGTATAAAATGAGAACGCATATGGTCATCGTGCTGTTTATCAGCTTTTTGAGTGCGCCCGTTGTGCTGGCCGATGAATGTATTGAAGGCGATTGCGTCAACGGGTATGGAACGATGGTTACCACCACCGGTCAGAAATTTATCGGTCATTTCAAAGACGGTCTGCGCCATGGGAAAGGCGTTTTCATTCTGCCCGGCGGCCGAAAACTCGAAGGCACCTGGCAGGATAATGAAATCATTGAAGGTACCTACACCATGCCGGATGGAACCCGGTATGTCGGCCAGTGGAAGTATCGCGAAAAAAACGGCCGGGGCGAGTTAACGTTTCCGGACGGCCGCCACTATATTGGTGAGTTTAAAAGCGGGCAGCGTCATGGAAAAGGCACCCTGTTTTACCCGGATGGCCGTAAGTATGAGGGTGACTTTAATTTCGGCGAACGCACCGGACAGGGAACCATGAACTACCCCGACGGCCGAAAATACACCGGTGAATTTCAAGACGGCGAACGCACCGGGCAGGGAACGCTCGTCTATCCGGACGGCAAAACACAAACCGGCGAATTTAGAGACGGAGAGTTTGTGGGCGCTCAATGATGTCGCGTTGCGCGTTGCGGGTTGCGTGTTACGTGTTGCGAGTGACGCATTAACATACGGTTTGGCAAAACAAAGCGGGATGATTTTACCCGGGAGCTGATTCGGGCAGATCATCCCACTTTTTTAACACGATTAAGGTATAACAAATAACCATTACCATCCGGCATTTTATAAAATGCCGGATCAAGGCAGACGCTGCAACCAGTCTGCATTCAGTAACCATCTCCTTCTGAGTTCTTCCAACAAACCGGTACCCTCGGCAATTCCCAAAAAGTTTTCAACCCAGTTGACCAGCAAGGGATCATCGGCCGGCACTCCGACACCGATCGGTTCATAGGTCAACGTCGTTACCACAGATAACAATCCCTGGGCTGGGTAGCGGAAAACAGACACCACGCAAATCGGATAATCCGCCACCATGGCATGCACTTTATCCTCGAGCACCATTTTCACGGCCGCATCGTAGTCTCTGGCGGTAATCAGTGTGGCATCCGGAATGGCAGTTTCGACAAATGCCTGGCTGGTGGAGCCTTTCAGCGCGACCAGTTTGGTGTTTTTGGCGTCGATATCGGCCGCTT
Organism: uncultured Desulfobacterales bacterium; assembly: GCA_947259495.1. GTDB lineage: Bacteria > Desulfobacterota > Desulfobacteria > Desulfobacterales > JAHEIW01 > JAHEIW01. The sequence continues at coordinate 38,564 of CAMYLV010000031.1, forward strand.
CCTCTGCCAGTGCGATGGTTTTGCGCTTGGTCAGAAATGCCTTGCCTGATGTAAAGTAGGGTCCCACAAAAGCCACTTTCATATTGCGTCCGGGGGTAATGGTCATGTTTGACACAATCAGGTCGATTTTGCCTGTCTGCAAAGCCGGCAGCAGTTCAGCAAAGGGCATAACCGCCAGTTTGGCTTTAACCCCCATGGCCTTTGCCATGGCTCGGGCCAGATCGACCTCATACCCGATCAATTCGCCCGCTTTGGAGGTCATATTCAAGGGCGGCATATTGCCCGTCATGCCCACCACCAGCGTACCGCGCTGCTGAATGCGATCGATGACCGGAGCAGTCGACGATGAAGCAATGGCTGTGTTGCTATTGGTCTGAGCACAGCCGATTAAAAACAACAGCAGAAAAACAAACACAATCATCGATTTTTTTATCTTCATTTTCGTAATCCTCCTCGTTTTTCCTTAGATTTTTATAGTTGAAGTGTTTATTGTTTCGTTCTCAAAGGGAGTTTCTCAGAAAAATTAATGGGATTTAGGTTCGATATTTACCGGGACCACTTTTAACGCCGGCATCCTGGCCTGCGGGTCCAGTGGGACCGCACTCATTAATGAATTTAAATTGGGTTTGTTAAAATGAATGGGTGCAAAAAGGTAGCCGGCTGGAACCGCTTTGCTGATCTTTAGCTTGAGTATTACCGTTCCGTAGGGACTGGTGACTCGAACGATGTCATCTTCGGAAAGGTCTGTCTTTTTTGCATCTGTGGCGTTGATTTCAATGTAGGATTCGTTACATACGCGCATTAATTTTTTTGAGCGCCGCGTCATTTCACCGGTATTGAAATGTTCCAGCAAACGCCCGGTTATCAGAACATATGGGTAATCGGAAGTCGGTTCCATTAGATTTTCTGGGGACGGTGCGGGCATAAAGCGCGCGCGCCGGTCGCGAAAGGTAAAACCGTCTTCGTACAGACGCGGTGTTCCGGGATGATGTTCATCATAGCAGGGCCAGAAGATGCCGGCTGCATTTTTTAAGCGGCCGTATGTAATACCGTTGAAAATTGGAGCGGCCTGCCGAATTTCCTCCCAGATGTCCTCCGATGAGCTGTAATTCCAATCGTGGCCCATTGATTTTGCCAGCGCCTGCAGGATCTGCCAGTCCGCTTTTACTTTACCAGGAGGTTTGAGACCGCTGGCGGTATACTGAACGCGCCTGGCGGCGTTGGTAAACGTGCCTTCTTTTTCTCCAACCACCGCCGCCGGTAAGAATATGTCAGCGTATTGAGAGGTCTCGGTCGGGAAAATATCCTGTATGATCAATAAATCAAGGCGTTGCATCATCCAGGAGACGAAGGTGGATTGGGGCTCGGACATCACCGGGTTTTCGCCGATGACATACAGGGCCTTAATTTTTCCGGTGGCAACCTCATGAATCATCTCCGGTGCCGCCAGACCGGGTTCGGTTGGGATGACAGCATCCCAGATCGCCCCGGTATGCAGGCGGGCAGCCGCATCGTCGACCATCATATGTCCGGGCAGCAGATTCGGCAGCGCCCCCATGTCGCAGGCGCCCTGGACATTATTCTGGCCCCTCAGAGGCGAAACACCGCAACCCGGTTTGCCGATATTGCCTGTCAGCAAAACCATATTCACCAGGGCCGCAACGTTATCGGTGCCGTGCGCATGCTGGGTCAGACCCATGCCCCAGATGAAGGTGGTTTTTTTGGCGTGAATCAGTTCGGCGGCTTTTTCAAGATCCTGACGCGCGACACCGGAGCGGGCGCAGCAATGGTCTATGTCGACACTCTCCAGCGATTTTATGTAGGCCTCGAAGCCGATGGTGTGATGCCGACAAAAGTTTTCATCATGCCATCCGCGGGTATAAATTATTTTGGACAGGGCATTGATCCAGCAAATATCCGTGCCCGGCCGGGGGCTGAGGTGAATGTCGGTGTACTTGATTAAATCCGTCTCCCGGGGGTCTGCCAGAATGAAGTTGATTCCCCGTTTTTTCACGTTTTTGCGCAGGCGCATCCAGATGACGGGGTGCGTAGCTGTCGTATGGGCGCCGACGAGGACAACGGTTTCGGTAACATCATAATCCGCTAAAAATGTGCTGACAGCGCCAAAACCGAGCTGCTTTCTGAGCGCAGCCTCGGTGGGTCCGTGACACAGCCGGGCACAGTTGTCGACATTATTATTGCCGATAACGTCCCGCTGGAATTTTTGGCTCAGATAGGCTTCTTCATTGAGAATTTTCCCGCTGCACAGCAGACCCACACTGTGCCGGCCGTATTTATTAATAACCTGCTGCAATTTTACGGCAGCTGCACCGATAGCCTCCTCCCACGAGCATTTTTTCAGCTTTCCCTTTTTGCGGATCAGCGGGTATAGTGTTCGCTCCTTGCTGGTGACAAGCTCATGTACAGAAAGCCCTTTAATGCAAAGGTATTTACCGTTGAGCTCTTGATTGCGTCCGGCAGAACTGCTCTTTGTCGGAATCCCGTTTTCATCCAGGGTCAGCTCCAGGTTACAGCCCACCCCACAATAAGGGCATACAATTGGTATGGGTTCAGGCATTTTTTTCCTTTTTCTAAATTAAGATGTGCGAATAATAGAGAAGCTCTATAATTTGTAGTCAATCATCTATACGGGTTTGCCTGTTGAGCCGATTATACCGTTTTCCATAATAATGTTCCGGAATAAGGAAGTGTGGCATAAGGGGTTGTAGAAAAATACGTTTGAATACCGGAACGCTTTTTTGACAACCCCTATAAGCCAGCCGAAGGTCCCCGTAAAACGGGATTAAGCCCCTTGAAAGAGGAAAACTATCGGACATTGTTTTTACCGGCAAACGGGCCAACGGGTAACGGGCTCAACCTATGAGATAGGTTCTAGTGTCTCATCTTCTTGTAGGCGTTAATCAGCCCGTTTGTGGAACTATCATGGGTATCCACCGGTTTATCGTCTCTTAGCTCGGGTAATATTTTTTGGGCCAGCTGTTTACCGAGCTCAACGCCCCATTGATCGAAACTGAAGATGTTCCAGATTACCCCCTGGACGAAAATTTTATGCTCGTACATGGCAATTAGACTTCCCAGGACCCTGGGGGTGAGTTTCCTGAAAAGAATGGAGTTAGTCGGACGATTGCCCTCAAAAATTTTATGGGGCAGCAATTTTTGAATGTCTTCATCGCTCCTTCCGTTTTTTTCCAACTCCGCGATCACCTCTGTTTCAGTTCTTCCATTCAGAAGTGCTTCGGTCTGGGCGAAGAAATTCGACAATAAAATCTGATGATGTTCACCAATAGGGTTTTGGCTGATGGCCGGTGCCAGAAAATCGGCTGGGATTAATCTGGTGCCCTGATGAATGAGCTGGTAAAAGGCATGCTGGCCGTTGGTTCCCGGTTCACCCCAGATTATCGGTCCGGTCTGGTAATCGGCTTTTTTACCCTTGCGATCAATCGATTTGCCGTTGCTTTCCATGTTGCCCTGCTGGAAATAGGCCGGAAATCGATGCATGTATTGATCATAGGGCAGGATGGCTTCGGTTTGGGCCCCGAAAAAATTATTATACCAGATGCCGATCAAGGCCAGTATCACCGGGATGTTTTTGTCAAAAGGCGCTGACCTAAAATGCTGATCCATTTCAAAAGCGCCCTGCAGAAGTGCAACGAAGTTTTTGTATCCGATGGTGCATGCGATCGACAAACCGATGGCCGACCACAGGGAATAGCGTCCACCCACCCAATCCCAGAAAACAAACATGTTTTCTTTGTCGATGCCGAATTTTTCGACCGCATCAGCGTTGGTTGAAATCGCCACAAAGTGGCGGGCGACGTGCTGCTGATCCCGGGCCGTATCTAAAAACCAGCGTCTGGCGGAAAATGCATTGGTCATGGTCTCCTGGGTGGTAAAAGTTTTGGAGGCAATCATAAACAGGGTGGTTTGCGGATTCAAGCCTCTCAGCGTCTCCGTTATGTGGGTTCCATCCACATTTGAAACAAAACGAACGCATATGTTTTCTTTGGCGTAAGGTCGCAATGCCTCGTTGACCATAAGCGGTCCCAGGTCAGAGCCACCAATGCCGATATTGACGATATCGGTGATCTTTTTGCCGGTATATCCCTGCCAATCTCCTGAAATCACCCGGGTGGAAAAACCTTCTATTTGATCTAAAACCTTGTTGACTTGAGGCATCACATCCTGGCCATTGACCTGAATCGGGGTGTTTTCCCTGTTGCGTAAGGCAATATGCAGGACAGCACGATTTTCGGTTTCATTAATCCGTTCTCCGTCAAACATATTGTCAATCGCTTCTTTTACACGGCATTCTTCAGCTAAGGCGATTAAGTGCTTGAGGGTTTCTGCTGTAATCCTGTTTTTGGAATAATCGACAATCATATCTTTGATGCGGATGGAAAATTGATCAAACCTCCGGGGGTCTTCGGCAAAGAGATCTCGCATGTGAAGGGTTTTCGATTTTTCGTAATGGCGGCGGAGGTTTTGCCAGCTTTTAGTTGTCGTCGGGTTCATTTTGGTAAGCATGTCGACATCTCCCTGGGGCGCGTAATTGGCTTATCATAATACTTCTTTTTGCTTTAACAAGTCGGCCCAGTCTCTTTATACCGCTTTTCATAATAATGTTCCGGATTGCGGAATTGGGGTATAAGTGGTTGTAGAAAAAAACGTTGGCATAACGAAGCGTTTTTTTGACAACCACTATAAATTGCAAAGCGACAATTAAAGTCTTACTTTTAACTGGTGCGAAACTTTAGCGGTCATGCCCACCTATGAAACCGGGTCATAACTCGTCTGGTGATGATGAATTCAAAAAATCAAAAAATTAAAATTGTCGCCGATGCCGAAGCCATGGGCAGAGCGGCGGCTGAAACACTTGTTAAACACATATCGGAATCATTACAAACACGCGATGTTTATAGCATCGCTTTGTCCGGCGGTTCCACACCGCGCAGGCTGTACAGGTTGCTGGCCGGTGATAGCGAGCTGCGCGGAAAGATTCCCTGGAAGCGGGTCCATTTTTTCTGGGGCGATGAGCGCCACGTTCCACCGGACCATCCGGACAGCAACTATCATATGGCCTTTGAAGCCATGTTATCCCGGATTCCCGTTCCGCCGGCCAACATTCACCGCATCCACGCTGAAGACCCCGATGCCGACCAAGCGGCAGGGGATTATGTCCGGGACATCCGCCGGTTCTTTGACATCGCAAGCGGCGAGATACCGCGCTTTAATTGTGTTTTGCTGGGCATGGGGTCGGATGGTCACACCGCGTCACTATTTCCCGGATCCCCGGCCCTCGGTGAACAAAAACGCCTGGTGGTGGCCAACTGGGTTGAAAAATTTCAATCGTATCGGATCACCCTGACCGTTTCGGTCTTTAACAACGCAGATCTGATTCTGTTTTTGGTCAGCGGCAAACAGAAAGCGGATGCGCTCCAGGCGGTGCTGGAGGGTGATTGGGCACCCGACCGCTATCCCGCGCAGCGGATTCAACCGAAGCATGGAAGCATGCTGTGGTTTTTAGACCGACCGGCGACAAAGCGCCTGGATGTCAATCGACGTGGGCCGCAATTAGATTGAATGTCTACTTTCAGCTGCCGATCAGCAGTATATACATATCCATCACATTTGTGCGGGTGGGCCCCGTTATGACCAGGTCTTCCAGCTCCTGAAAAAAGCGATAGGAATCATTGCGCCGAAGAAAATCTTTAGAATCCAGGTCTTTTGCCCGCGCCCGCGCCACCGTATTGCCGTCGGCAATCGCCCCGGCGGCATCCGTCGGGCCGTCGGTTCCGTCTGTGCCGCCGCTCAACACGACGATTTTGTCCAATTCCGATATCGCCAGGGCAGATGCCAGGGCAAATTCCTGATTGCGGCCGCCGCGTCCATCGCCTTTGAGGGTCACCGTGGTTTCACCGCCGGCAAGTACACATAACGGCGGTGCCAACGGGTTCTGCGAGTCCCGGACTTCCCTGGCAATGGCCGCGTAAAATTTGGCCACTTCGCGGGCTTCACCCTCGACTTTAGACGAAAGAATCAAGGGGCGATATCCGAGTTTTTGCGCTTCCCGGCCGGCGGCCAGCAATGCCTGCAGGTTGTTTCCCACCAAAACTTGAGAGCATTTGCCAAAGATCGTGTCACCCGGTTTCGGTGTATCTGCTGTTTGACCGGCTGCTCCTTTTTCAATATGCTTGCGAACAGATGGTGCCAGCTGGTCCCAGATGCCGTGACCTTTTAGGATCCTCTCGGCGTCCTGAAACGTGCTGGAATCGGGCACCGTCGGACCCGATGCAATCACATCCAGATCATCGCCCACGACATCAGAAAGAATCAGACTGGTAACGGTCGCCGGGCCGGCCTTTTGGGCCAGTCGGCCGCCTTTGGCGCGCGAGAGGTGTTTGCGGACGGTATTAAATTCGTGGATAGTAGCACCACAGGCCAACAAAAGTTTGGTGGCATTCTGTTTGTCGGCAAGTGATATTCCCTGAACCGGTGCAATTAAAAGCGCGGAGCCCCCGCCGGAGATCAGACAGATGACCAGGTCGCGCTCGGCCGCTTTTTCAACCAGCGCAAGGATTTCCTCCGTACCCGCAACACCGCGCTCATCGGGAACCGGATGGCTGGCCTCACAGACCTTGATTTTTTTGAGCGGCAGACCGTGCTCATCTTTGACAACGATAACACCGTCGGAAATACGGTTTCCTAAAAGATCTTCCATCGCTTTTGCCATGGGCGCAACGGCTTTTCCGGCGCCGACGATCAGAATACGATCATAATCTTTAAGATTGAACTGCCGGTCACCGATAAAAAGAAGATCTTCTTCTATTCTGGTGTGACGTTTAATAGCTTCCACCGGATCTACAGCCTGCAACCCGGCTTTAAAAATCTGCATGGCGTGCTCTCGTATCTTTCCGATATTTGAACTCATAGCCTTCTCCGGTTCTAACCAATAAAACCAATTTAACAAATTCAACCAATTAACGAAAAGCGCCAGAGGCGCTTTATTATGTCCGGCTCAGATCCAGTATCTCCATGCGGTTATTGCGATAAGGATGCTTTCCTGAAGGCCCTTCGGTCAACACGACCAGGTTGCCTACTTCCCCGATGATTTGCAGCCATTGGCGAGCCCACTGTTTCCAGTCATCCGGATGCTCCGGCTCGCAGAGCGGCAGTACTCCGTAAGAAAACAGCAAATCCTGACATGTTTTTTCGTGGCGGCTGACCGCCGTAATCCAGACCGGAATTCTGAAGCGCGTGATGCTTCTGGCCATTGCTCCGCTGCGGGTGGGCACGATGACCGTTGGAGGCGTGATACGTTCGAGCGTCGTTTCAACACATAATGCAATCAAATCTGCCAGATGGACATCATCGTTTCGCCGGCGCGATACCAGTTTTCCTTTTATGGGATTGACGGTGCGATACGGTTCGGTAGCTGCTGCAATTCCAGCCAGCATGCTAGTTGCATGCACCGGATATTCGCCCACAGCCGATTCGCCGGACAGCATGACGCAATCGGTGCCGTCCAGGATGGCATTGGCCACATCAGTGGCCTCGGCCCGGGTGGGCCGCCGGCTGTGGGTCATGGACTCCAGCATCTGGGTGGCCGTAATCACCGGTTTGCCGGCCAGATTGGCTTTGAGCATAATATTCTTTTGCACAATGGCCATCTTCTCGATGGGAATTTCGACCCCCAGATCGCCCCGGGCAATCATGATACCGTCGGCTGCATCCAGGATGTCATCGATATGGTTGCGCGCCCCGATGCGCTCGATCTTAGCGATTATGAAAGGATCGTGGCCCAGGTCTTTGGCGGCTTTGCGAACAGTTATGATGTCTTCGGCTGTCTCCACAAACGACTGGCTGACGGCATCCACGCCATTTTGCACGGCAAATTTCAGGCATTCATGATCTCGATCCGTAAATGCATTGATACCGAGGTCGATATCCGGTAAATTCAATCCCTTGCGGGAGCGCAGGATACCACCTACGATCACCTTGCACCGGACCTCCCGGCCCGTCACTTCTATGACTTCAAGCTCGACCAGGCCATCATTTAAAAACAATTTGTCTTTCGGTTTGACGGCTTCGGGCAGCCGTGAAAAGCTAACCGATACGCGCGTCTGATTGCCGACAATGTCTTCGGTGGTCAAGTTGAAGGGGTCATCAGATTCTAATTCAATGGGCTCCGCTTCAAACTCGCCGATGCGTATTTTGGGGCCGGGCAGATCGGCCATGATGGTCACGCGCCTTTCGACTACTTTGGATGCGGCGCGAATTTTTTGAATGGTCTCCCCGTGGCTTGCAAAATCACCGTGAGAAAAATTAAGCCGGGCAACATTCATGCCGGCACGGATCATTTTTTCCAAAACTTCCTGGGAATCCGAGGCCGGCCCGATGGTGCAGACTATTTTGGTTTTATTGGCAGGGAAGGGCATAGATTTGTCTTCTCATGCACCAAGTGTTCATGAGGCTTAAGTGGATTTACAGTCTCTCACTCCTGTTTTCTGACCCCTGACCTCTGTCATCTGTGGAAATAATGGTTTGACTCGATAAAATGTTATTATTCTGTCAGACCCAAGTATTCCAATATCCCGATTTTATGTTTATCATGGAACGCCCTGTCTATCTTCTGGATGGGGTTGGCGCCCAGGAAATCCAGTAGATTCAACAATTTTTCTTTGCGTTCGTTTTCATCGGAAATGCGCTTCAGACCGGAGATTTCTTCTTCGATCTCAAAATATTTCATTTTATCATCGAGCGGCAGCTGCCAGAACAGTAAAAAACCCCTATCCGGAAAATCGACCTCCAGCAGTTTATAGCAATACTGCATCACATTTTTTTCCAAGCTTTCACGGAGTTTAATAATTTTTTCCTTTTCCGGATCAATATTCTCCAGGTTAAAAGGTTTGCCGAACACCTCGAAGTACATCTTAATTTTGGGTTCTGTTCCGGACGGCCGCACCGTCACCCGCATGCTGGTCGTATCCGGGGTATTGTCCATATGGAAGATCAGCATATTGCGAGCCGATGTGTCGGTGCGCGACAGGTGCGGCTGCGGCTCACCGTCCCTGCGGTCAATTTTTTGCTGGACGCTGAATTCTCCAAAGGCATCTATCCGGGTATCCCGCAGGTGATTCATGATCATCAATATTTGCTCCATACCCTTGGCGCCCAGTAATCTGATTTCGGTTAAGTAATTGTGGCAGTAGCCGTAGCGGGAATAAATTTCGGCCAGGTCATCCAAAAGCGATTTATTTTTGTTTTTCAGCTCGGCCGCATGTTCGCCGATCCACACTGCAGCACAGGCGGCATCTTTATCCCGGGCGTAATTGCCCATCAGATATCCGTGGCTTTCTTCGGTACCCAAAATAAAATGATCGATTTGATTTTCTGCTTCAATTTTATTCATGAGGTTACCGATATATTTGAATCCGACGAGCAAATCGCCGATACAGCGGATGCCATTTTCAGCAGCTATTTTTTGAATCAATGAAGTGGTGACATCGGTTTTGATGATGACATTGTCCGGGTTGAGCCGACCCTGCGCTTTAAATTTTGAAATGGCATATTGCGCTAGAATGATGCCAATTTCATTGCCGCTTAAAAACTGCCAGGAGCCTTTGTGTCTGAGCATCACACCGATGCGATCCGCATCTGGATCGGTGCTGATCAAAATGTCGGCGTCCATTTTTTTGGCAAACGGCAGCGAGTGGTCAAAGGATTCAACGACTTCCGGATTGGGGATGTTGAAGGTGACATTTTCAAAAGCACCACTTAAATTGGAAGTTGTTGGATCAAGGGTGACGTCGAAACCGAGCTTTTTAAGGATCGGATAAACCGATGTTAAGCCCGTTCCATGCAGGGGGGAATAGACAATTTTTAAATTGCGTTCCTTGGAAAGCGATACCGGGCACACCGCAGCATAGTAGGCCTCATCGACCGCATCTCCCACAATTTCGATGAGTCCCTGTGCTTTGGCTGTGTCGAACGGCAGGGTTTTGATTTCTTTGACATTCCGGGTGACCTCATCAACCAGGTTCTGATCATCCGGCGGTATCAGCTGACCGCCGTACTGATCATAGACCTTTTTGCCGTTGTCAGTCGGCAGATTGTGACTGGCACTGAACATATCGCCGGAAATGGCCTTCAAATAGCGGATGCTAAAAGACAGCTGGGGCGTGCTGCGCGTCGCATCGTACATATGCACTTTGATTTGATTGGCAACATAAACCTCGGCGGCGGCGATGGCAAGCTTGCGGCCGTCTAAATCTAGGACGGGATTGGGGGCCGAATCATCATAGACGCCCTTTTGAACATATTTCCTGACATCGTATGTGAGCACAACGCCTCTTTTTTTGGCTTCATCGCCGAACATCTTGATCAGGTACTGGGAATGGCCCTGAGCGGAGGCCTGTATGGTCCAGGTATTGATGCGGTTGGGACCGATACCCACCAGACCCCGGCGGCCGCCGGTACCAAAGGGGATGACCTGATAAAAAGCATCCAGCAAAAAATTCCAGCGGCTGTTTTCAATTAAATATTGAATCTGGTGAACATAATCGCTGAACATTTGATCCCTTAACCAGACCTCCAGCCATTTCAGGGCGGCGTCGACATACTTTTCAGAAACATCCAGGGTATTGAAACCGTCTTTTGCTTTTGCGATCCATGTGTTGATATTCATTTATCATCTTCCTTTAACCAATTTGTACAGTTCAGAAAAAGTCAGTGCACCAAACCCATCCGCAGTATTGGAGTGATGGAGTACTGGAGTATTCAAAAATACGCAACACCAAATGCAAATTTTTCTATTATACTGCTTCATTATTTATCGGCTGAGTCTTTCAGCCTGATTCTTCAAGCCACACATACTGATAGGGATTTAGCTGAATTGTCCCGGAGCCCACATTCTCGCCGGTTATTAAATCAACCATTGGACCGCTTGTTGCGGATGCCGCCATCGAAGCGGAAACGGATTTAGACGAAATATTGGTGAGGGCAATAATCGTCTGGTCCTTGCCGTATCGTTTGATCCCGAAGATTCTCGGATCGATATCCAGAATTTTGAAATTGGCATTGGGATGAAATGCCGATTGCTGTTTGCGGGTTTTGATTAAATGCAGATACGGAAAAAAGACCCGGGCTCGAAACGATTCAGGGTTATTTAATTCTGCAATGAGTTTTTCAACCTGAAGTTTTTCGCGGTTGACGGTCCGGGCTCTGCCGGTTTGCTCGACCCCCTGCACCCAGTTGCGGGATCCCAGCAGGCTGTGGATATAGGTGGCCGGTACGCCAGGCAGGGCGTACTGAATGGACTGGGAGGCCAAAAATTTTTCGGCCCGGGTCGAGGATTTGTCACCCAGAATGGCATCCACATAGGTAATGTTTAATTCATAGGGGCTATCAGAGCCATCGGGATTTCTCCTATAGGAGACCTGGCCATCATTGGATTTTACGATTTCGATGAGTTTTTCAATTTCGCCGGGTTCCAGTATGCCTTCCAGCGGGCGCACGCCGATACCGTCATGGGATGCGGTAAAATTAAAAAAGGTGGCGCTTTCGGATGCCAGATGCAGGCTTTTGGCCCAATCGGAAAGGATGGTGGCATCTTCGGCTACAAATGTATAAAACAGCAACGGCGGCAGGGTAAAATTATAGACCATCTGGGCTTCATCGCGGCCGTCGCCAAAATAGCTGATGTTTTCATCATGCGGCACATTGGTTTCCGTTAAAATGATCACGTCCGGAGCCACCAGGTCCAGTACCGCGCGAAACAACTTGACCATATCATGGGTTTGGGGCAGGTGAATGCAGCTGGTGCCGATTTCCTTCCACAAATAGGCGATGGCATCCAGCCTTAAAATAGACGCGCCCTGATCAGCATAAAACAGCAGCACAGCGATCATTTTTTCAAGCACACCCAAGCTTTTAAAATTAAAATCGATTTGATCGGCACTGAATGTGGTCCATAGATGTACCGTTTGCCCGTCAGTCTTCTCGTACGCTGATAAAAGCGGCAAGGACCTGGGCCGGGTAACGAGGGAAAGATCGGTTGCGGGATCGACTTCAATGGCAAATTCTTCAAACCCTTTTTGGCCTTCCAGGTAGTTCTGAAACCACTGCCCTTTTGATGAGAAGTGGTTGACCAAATAGTCAAACATCAGTTCGAAATCCTGGCCGATCGCTGCAACCTCCTGCCATGTGCCCAGAGCCGGGTCGATCCTAAAAAAATCAATGACCGAAAAACCGTCATCCGAAGAGTAGGGGAAAAAGGGCAAAAAGTGAACGTTGGAAACGGCGCCTTTGAGGTGCTGGTTGGCGAAATTGTGCAACGTCGTCAGGGGAGCTTCACCTTCTTTCTTCAAGGAGTCGCCGTAGGTGATCAGAACCACATCTTCCTGGGAAAAATAAGATCTTTTTTCTCGTTTCCTGGGCGTATGTTTTTCAATCAGGGGAGCGATGCGTTCGTGTGCGAGCACGGCGGTTTTTGCCCCATATATTCTATTCAACAAGTTTTTAACTTTTTCCGTGCGGGCCATTTTTTTATGCTCTATAGCTTTCCCAAATACCTTTTTTTAATCTTTGCAGCTCAGATCACCTGTCAGTTAGCGCCGCCACGCCCGGCAGCACCTTACCCTCCATAAACTCCAGTGAGGCGCCGCCGCCGGTGGATACATGGGACACTTTGTCAGCCACCCCGGCCTGTTCTACTGCCGAAGCCGAATCACCGCCGCCGATAACCGTGGTGGCGCCGTTTGCGGTTGCCTCTGCCAGGGCGTGTGCAATGGCAAATGTTCCTTCGGCGGTATCTTCAATTTCAAAAACCCCCATGGGGCCGTTCCAAACGATGGTTTTGGCAGTGTTGATGATCGATCTAAACGTATCGATCGATTTTGGCCCGATGTCCAGGCAAAATTCATCTGCCGGAATCGCATCTGCCGAAACCGTCTTGAGTGCACCGACTTGACGGGCATCGAAATCAAACGTATCTGAAACCCTGCAGTCAACCGGGAGAATTATTTTTGCGCCGCCCTGTACGAGCAGTTCTTTGGCCAGTTCGATTTTGTCTGCTTCAAGCAGTGATTTCCCAATTTCCTTGCCCTGGGCCTTAAAAAACGTATATGTCATTCCGCCGCCGATGATGATGTTGTCGACCCGCGGCAGCAAGTTGGCAATAATGTCAATTTTGCCGGAGATCTTGGCTCCGCCCAAAATGGCGGCAAAGGGCTTGGCCGGATTTGTCAGGATGCCGCCCAGATAGTCCAGTTCTTTCATCATTAGATAACCGGCCGCGCATTGATTCATAAAATGGGTGACGCCCTCAGTAGATGCATGCGCCCTGTGCGCGGTGCCGAAGGCATCATTGACATAAACATCGCCGAGTTTGGCCAGCCGGGCGGCAAACTCCGGATCATTATCCGTCTCCTGATTGGTGTAGCGAAGATTTTCCAGCAATAGAATATCGCCTTCGTCGAGGGATTCAACGGCGCTTTCGACGGCGGGCCCAATACAGTCTTCGGCAAATTTCGTTTTTTTGCCAAGCAGGGCGTTGAGAACCGTCACACAGGGCCGTAACGACATTTCCGGCACGCGCTTGCCTTTGGGCCTTCCCAGGTGGGACATCAAGATGAGTTTGCCGCCGTTGTTGGTGATATAATTGATGGTCGGCAGGGCGGCCCTGATACGCCTATCATTGGCCACCCGTTCGCCTTCCAAAGGCACATTGAAATCAACCCGCATCAAAACGCGTTTGCCTTTTAGATCTAAATCCTCAACAGTCAGTTTGTCCATGCTGTTCTCCCGAAAGATTATTTTTTGTTAATAGCAACAGACCCACACAGACCTACACAGACAAGCCTTTTCCTCGGGCGACGCTGCCTGAGTAAAAACTGTATGCCCTGCGGGCAACAGTACATACCATCTTAAGATATGTTTTCAGGCAACTGAATTTGATCTATCCTCTTATGAAAACGCTGCCAGCATTCCAATCAGATCCACAACTCTATTCGAGTAGCCCCACTCATTGTCATACCAGGAGACGATGCGGGCATAGCCGTCATCCTGAGAGCTGGTCGACAGGGCATCGAAGATGCTCGAATGGGTGTTGCCGATGATATCGCTGGATACCAGCGGGGCCTCGCTGTATTCGACTACACGCTGCATGGACCCTGCGGCAGCTTCTTGCACCGCTGCATTGATATCGCTGCGAGACGCTTTTTTGCCCAGCCGGCAGGCGAGATCAACGATCGAGCCGTCCGGCACCGGAACCCGCATGGCCAATCCATCCAGTTTGCCCTGCAGCTGGGGCAGCACTTTACCGACAGCCTTGGCGGCCCCGGTGGTCGTCGGAATGATATTCTCACCGGCCGCCCGGCTGCGGCGAAAATCCTTATGCGGCACGTCTGCCAGACGTTGATCATTGGTATAGGCGTGCACCGTGGTGATGAACCCCTCTTCGATGCCAAACGCATCGTCCAGGATTTTAGCAATGGGAGCCAGGCAGTTGGTGGTGCAGGATGCATTTGAAACAATGCGGTGTTCCTGCTTGAGTTCTGCGTCGTTGACCCCGATCACGATGGTGGCGTCGATTTCTTCTTTTGCCGGCACCGTCAGGATCACTTTTTCAGCACCCGCTGCCATATGTTTTTCCAGCGGTTCTCGAGTGCGGAACACACCGGTGGATTCAATCACAAACCGAGCACCTAAATCCTTCCAGGGAATCTGCGCCGGATCGCGATGCTCGGTCATCACCACCCGTTGATTGTCCACGGTCATGGCGTCTGTTTGTGCGGTTACCTTCTTGTCAAAAATGCCCATGACGGTATCATATTTGAGGAGGTAAGCCAGCTGCTCATTGTCAAACAGGTCATTGATCGCAACAACTTCCATGTCATCACGATCACTGATAATCCGAAATACACTGCGGCCGATGCGGCCGAAGCCATTTATACCAACTTGAATCGCCATTATGCGGCCTCCTTGTCTATTTCCATGAACTTTTTGATTAAATCAACCACCCGATGGGCATACCCCCAGCCGTTGTCATACCAGGCCAGAGTTTTGGAAACGTTTTCTTTCTGGACCATGGTCGCCATGGAATCGAAAGTGCTCGAGTAGGTACTGCGAATAATGTCGCTGGAAACAATGGGATCATCCTCATAGTTCAAAATTCCGCGCCATTGGCCCGATGCGGCTGCCGTGCGGATGACCTCGTTGATTGCTAAAGCTGTTACCGGCTTCTCGTGCCAGCAGACCAGGTCCACTACCGACCCGTTGGGGACCGGAACGTTCATGGAGGCACCACTCAGCCGCCCGGCCAGATCCGGAATCAGTTCGGTGACCACCTGGGCGGCATTGGTTTCCTGGGGAATGATATTTTCGGCGGCGGCGCGCCCGCGCCGTTTATCTTCGGAGGGCACATCCGCCAGCCGCTGCTGGTTGGTATACGCGTGCACGGTGCTTAAAAATGCTCTTCGGATACCAAAGGCCCTGTGCAGGATCTTGACCACCGGCGCGGCACAATGGGCCGTACAGGACCCATTAGAAACAATTTTGTGCTCTGCTTTGAGCTGATCATCGTTGACCCCCATCACCACGGTAATGTCCGGTGGCGTTTTCTGGGGCACGCAGAGAATTACCCGTTTGGCGCCCTGCTTGAGGTGCTTTTCAAAGTCCTCCCGGGTCCGATTCTGGGCGGTGGCCTCGATGACCACGTCCACGCCCAGATCTCCCCAGGGCACATCGCCGGGCTCCTTTTCAGAAAGCATGGGAATCTGGCGGCCGACCACATATAGGTTGCCTTCCCGGATACTGACCTCATCGGGGAAAGGCCCCAGAATCGTATCAAAACGCAGCAGGTATTCAAGCGCTCTGTGGTCGGCAATATCGCTGATGGCGGCCAGTTTAATGTCTTCGCTCTGGTAAAGAATCCGAAAAAGATTTCTTCCGATTCTGCCAAAGCCCATTAAGCCGATTGTTGTTGCCATATGTCACCTCCTTGGCAGGGTTAAACATTTTCAGGTTAATTCAGTTGATGTGGACCATTATTTTCTTTATCTAAAAATCCAATGTTCCATTATTCCAACATTCCAAGTGGAACAAAATCCCCTCATTTCAATGATTGGCCACAACCAACTAACTTTAGCGCTATTGAAAGTATTACGCAGAGATCTCCACAATGCTCGGTGTATAGTCTTCCGGCGGTTCAAAACCCAGAAGTGTCAGACAGGTTGCCGCCAGACTGCTGATACTCAGATCTTTATGGTTCGAAAGTTTCATTTTAATGCTGCCGCCGGGCGCATACACATAGGCAAACACCGGATTGAGTGAATGGGCCGTGCGCGACTTGGGTTTTCCGGTTTTTTCATCATAGACGACTTCGCCCGTTTTATAATTGCACTCGTACATGTCATCCGCATTGCCGTGATCCGCCGAGACGACCAGAATGCCCTTGGCCTTTTTAACCGCCCTGACCAGCCGGGCCAGACACAAATCGACGGTCTCAACCGCAATCTCAACAGCCTGGGTTATGCCCGTATGCCCCACCATATCGCCGTTGGCATAATTGAGCCGGATAAAACGATATTCTCCGCCTGAGATGGCCTCTACGACTTTGTCGGTGATCTCGGCCGCTTTCATCCAGGGCCGTTGTTCAAAGGGGACCATGTCGGACGGCACCTCGACATAATCCTCTAAAGACGCGTCAAACTTACCTGAACGGTTACCGTTAAAAAAATAAGTCACATGGCCGAATTTCTGGGTTTCACTGATGGCCAGCTGTCTGACACCGGCTTTGACCAGATACTCGCCGACGGTGCGGTCAATGCCGGGCGGATTGACCAGATACTTTTGGGGTATGAGCGCATCACCGTCGTATTGCATCATGCCGGCATATTTTACATTAAGTTTGGGCCCCCGGGAAAATTTGTCAAACTTTGCTTGTTCAAAGGCCATGCTGATCTCGATGGCGCGGTCGCCACGGAAATTGAAAAAAATGATACTGTCATTTTCTTCGATGGGTCCCAGGGGGGCGTTATCCGCCTTGTCCTGGGCAATGACGAACGGCGGCAGATCCTGATCGATGACATCCGGGTTTTCCCGGCGCAAGGTTTCAATCGCCTTTCGGGCAGAGCTGAATGTGCGGCCCTCGCCCAGGACATGGGTTTTCCAGCCCCGTTCAACCATGCCCCAGTTGGCCTGATAGCGGTCCATGGTGATTTGCATGCGTCCGCCGCCGGATGCGATGGCAAAATCAATGTCGCTGCCCGCTTTAAGTGCAGACAAAAAATTTTCGAGCCGATCGACATATTCCAGGGCCGAAGTTGGCGGCACGTCGCGCCCATCCAGCAGAATATGAACGCAGGCTTTTTTAACGCCTTGGTTTTTCGCCTCTGCCAGCATGTCCTCCAGATGGTCGATATGACTGTGAACGTTGCCGTCTGAGAAAAGGCCGATAAAATGCAGCCTGGAATCATGCTGTCCCACGTTTTCGATTAATTCTTTCCAGACGTCGCCTTCAAAAAGTGCGCGGCTTTCAATGGATTCATTCACTAGGCGGGCGCCCTGGGCAAAAACGCGGCCGCAGCCGATGGCGTTGTGACCGATCTCACTGTTGCCCATATCTGCATCCGAGGGCATACCCACTGCTGTTCCATGGGCCTTGAGCTTTGCGGCCAGAGCATTTTGAGCCAGCCAATCCAGTGTCGGGGTGTTGGCCCGGCTGACCACATCGCCTTCCGCACAGGTGCCGATACCGACACCATCTAAAATCACCAGAACAACCGGCCCCTGTGGGCCTTTGAATTTTTTCGCCTTTTTTAACGGTTCCATGTTCAATTTCCGGGGTCCCTTAAATTTTGTTGTTATTAGATGTGAATCTATAATTTCTTTTAGACAGGATTTACAGGATTTACAGGATTTTTATTCATTCGTCACTTTCCAGAAGAAAGTGACGTAACTCAATCTCGCCGATGGCGGGAAAATTAAAATTGCTGAGACAGAATCGATTCTTACTGAAAGGCTCCTGTTGGACACGGTTTTTCAGCATCGCCATCTGCTTCATTGGAGTTCTTTCTCAGAGCTGAAGTTCGGCTGCGGCGGCTCTTAATATTTCAGCGCTATTTTTCAGTTCTTCAGCTTCATCGTTTGAAAGCATCGGTTGGATGGTGGAATCAATCCCCTTGGATTTCAGTACCCGGGGCAGGGAAAGACTGACACCGCCAAAACCTTCGACATTCGAAAGGGTCAGCACGGCACCCTCATCATCTCCGATGGCGCTGGCAATTCTGGCGATGCCGGCGCCGATACCGTAATAAGTCGCGCCTTTGCCCGCGATGATCCGATAAGCCGCAAGTCGGACACCGTCATCGATTTTTGTCTTGATTTCTTCTGTTATCGGCCGCCCGATTTGGGCTGCATATTCCTCAACTGCCACGCCTCCGACTTTGCCGGTTGACCAGGCTAATACCTCCGAGTCACCATGTTCGCCCAGGACGTAGGCGTGCACCGAATGCGGTGCGATGTCGAGATGCTCGGACAGAAGGGTTCGAAATCGGGCCGTGTCAAGGATGGTGCCCGAACCGATGATGCGTTGCGGTGGGAGTCCGGATATTTTCGACACCACCTGGGTCATAATATCGACAGGGTTGGAGACAATCAGCAAAATGGTGTCCGGCGTGTGCTCGATGACCCGGGGAACGACATCTTGAAAAACTTTAACGTTGCGCTGCAAAAGCTGCAGGCGCGTCTCGCCCGGCTTTTGCCCCACACCGCAGGCCAGCACAACCAAATCGGCACCCTTCAACATGGGATAACTACCGGCAGCCACCCTGATGGGTTCGCTGAAAGGCGTGGCGTGCAGGATATCTTCGGCGTGTGCTCTGGCCAGGTCGGCATTCAGATCGACCAGTATCAGTTCGTTGGCTTTGCCTTCAAGCGCGATAGCAAATGCCCCCGAGCTGCCGACAAAACCACAACCTACAATTCCGATTTTCATAAACGCTGCCTTTCAAATAGGCCGACGGTAGGCTTATCTGACTGTGAAACAGAATTTTATAAACGAATTTAGAGGTTTAGCACTTAGTCTGCATTTATACCGTTTTCCATAATAATGTTGCGGAATACGGAAGTACGGCATAAGGGGTTGTAGAAAAAAACGTTGGAATAACGGAACGTTTTTTTGACGACCCCTATAAATAGATAGAGGTAAAATAAGCCCCGCTCACCGATCGTCAAGTCCGCGACTAACGGTCTAAAATCTGATGTTTGAACCACAAAACGTTGGCTGATACCGTTTTCCGTAATAATGTTCCAGAATACGGAAGTGCGGCATAAGGGGTTGTAGAATCAAGTTCTCTTTCTCTTAATGGAGTAAAAAGAGAAATCATTTCGGTCAGAGTTGAGGGCGGAGGATTTGTTTGCATTAATTTGCTTCTGGGCCGTCTACACAGGCTTCGGCCTGATTTTTAATGGCGGCCATCAATTGCTGCGTTAGTCGATGAAGGCGTTTGGGAATGAAAATGAGTTTGCTGAGCCACAACAGGGGACCACGGAAGGTTTCACTGCTGGTCAGTCTCACCGCGTCTTTTTTTTCTTCGAAAATAAATGTGTGCACCGCCTTAACGCCAAAACGGCTTCCCTCCCAGATGACTTCTTTGCCCGGGTCACATTTGGTTATGGTCGGCATGACCTTAATCGGCAGGTAGTATGGCCGCATTTGAAAGGTAAAACAGGTATCTTCTGCCATGCTGTCGCCGGAGATGATACAGCAATTTTCGCACACCGTATTCCAGCTCTGCCAGTCTTCCATGGTGGAAAAGACGCGCCAGACCAGCGGCAATGGTGCATGGATATCAATACTTTCCTCAATGATCATTGTGTTCTCCCTTAGGGTACCGGTTCGGATTTCGACATGTTTTGGAGACACCCGACCGTCTGCTCGGCAATTTCAAATTCCTCGTTGGTGGGGATGACCGGGACCCCGGCGGTGCTGTTTTCCGATTGAATCTCAAATTGAATGCGATTTGAGGTCTGAAAACCACCTTACCTGGAAAGTCTGTCATTGGCGCAAAAGCCCACGCAATTTTTCGAAAAGTTTATCATGCGCGTCCTCAAAGTCAACATCATGGCTTAGATCAACGATCTTGCGCAGGCGTTTATACCCCAATTCTATAATTGGGTGTTTTTAACCGCACCGATTAAGGCACTACCGTGCCTTTGGTTTTTCCGCTGATGGCGGAAAAATTCAAGCCACCCGCTGTGCGGGTGGTCGGTGACTCGGAACATTATTATGAAAAGCGGTATAATGCCACATTTCTAAAACCTGTTTTCGATTAGATACCCCCCATTTTTACCTCTTTTTGGGGGTTTGCGGCTTTATAGGAGGGATTTATGTTATATGTTAAGACATAATCGAGTGTTTTTCCTATTTTTTGCTTGCGCTGGCTCGAGTTTATGATAAAAGATCCAAATCGTTATAGATACTCGACTAAACGATAAACACCGTATAATTAAAATAGTATTCCAGCTATAGGTTCAGACCATTCGGATTAAGAGGGGGAACCAACAACATGGCCGCAGAAAATTCGAGCGAACAAACTCCGTCCGACGCAATCGCAGCGGAGAAACCCGGAAATCCGTTTACCTGGCTTTTCCATCCGTTTGGTGCCCGCGCCATGCGGATCAACGGCAACCTGGGTGCCCTGGCGATCTTTTTTTTCCGCGCCTTTATCCAGATTTTTCATCCCAAGCAGTTTTCGGCCATCGTCCAGCAGATTTACTTTATCGGGGCCAGATCAGCCCAGATCGTTATGCTGGTGGGCTTTTTTACCGGCATGGTCCTGGGCCTGCAGCTGTACCATGTGCTGGTCAAATTTGGCTCGGTGGGGGTGCTGGGCACCGCCGTCGGGCTTTCGTTGATCAGAGAGATGGGGCCGGTTCCCTGTCCACCATGCGCATAGACCCGGTGGGGTTTTTAATCAGCCCGCGGATAGCGGCTGCGATCATCAGCTTTCCGATCTTGACCACCCTGTTTGATCTGATCGGGATTCTGGGCGGCTGGGTCAGCGGTTGTCTGTTGCTGGGGGTTAATTCCGGGGCCTATTTTTACCGCGTGGTGTCTGCCACCCAGATGGAAGATATCACCGGGGGTCTGGTCAAGTCTTTAGTCTTTGGCATTCTGGTGGTGACTATCTGCTGTTTTCAGGGTTTTTTCACCCATATGCGCACCGACAGTTACGGCGCCCGCAGTGTCAGCCTGTCGACCACCTCGGCGGTAGTGATCTCGTGCGTGATGATTTTGATCTCAGATTATGTCGTAACATCTTTCATTTTGTAGGGGCAGATTATGGAAAAACAACCGATCATCGAATTTAAAGGTGTGACCAAACGATTTGATGTGCGCACCATTCTGGATAAGGTCGACTTTCAAATTTATGAGGGCGAGGTGACCACTTTGATCGGATTGAGCGGCACGGGCAAGAGCGTGACCCTCAAGCACATAATCGGGCTGCTCAAACCCGATGAGGGCCAGATTCTGTATCGCGGACAGCCCATCGATCAAATGAGCAAAAAAGAATGGAACGCATACATCGGTCAGATCAGCTATATGTTTCAAAACAACGCGCTTTTTGATTCGTTGACTGTCTTTGAAAATGTGGCCTTGCCGCTGCGTCAGACCACCCATCTGGGTAAAAAGGAAATTGCCGAAAAAGCCATGGCCAGCATCGAGCAGACCGAGCTGACCGAGGTATTTGATAAATACCCATCCGAATTGTCGGGCGGTATGCAAAAGCGGGCCGCGCTGGCCCGGGCGCTGGTCACCGATCCGTCGCTGGTGCTCTTTGATGAGCCCACCACCGGTCAGGACCCCATCCGTAAAAATGCCATTTTGGGCATGGTGGCCGAGTATCAAAGGCGGTTTGGCTTTACCGCCCTTTTGATCAGCCACGAAATTCCGGATGTGTATTTTATCTCCAATCGCATTCTGGCCCTCTATGGCCGCAAAATCGTTTTCCAGGGCACCCCGGATGAATTTGAAGAGTTTGAGCACCCGTTCCGCGAAGAGATCCTGACCAGCCTTGAAAACTTGCAGGCCGACATCAGTGGCTTATATTCCAAGCGTCACTTTAAGGTTCGTTATCAAACCGATTTGAGCAAGCGGCATCCGGATGCCATGTACGCGGTGGCCGCCTTTGCCGTCGATGATCTGGACACCATTATCGAGCATATGGGGCATGATGCCGCCCAGGAGATCATCCGGGCTCTGGGTTCATTCATCAATAAACATTTTGGTGCTGTCGGGGGATTTTCCTCACGGCAGACGATTAATGAATATGCCACCGTTCTGCCTTATTCGAACCTTGAGGAGGCCGAGCGGATCATGACGGATTTCAAAAAAGATTTTCGGGAACATGGTTTGCCCGACATCAAGACGTTGCAGGAAGGCGAAAAACCGGGTGAGGATTCGTTTGAGTTCAACATCCTGGCCGGTCTGGCCCAGGGCAAACCTCAGATTGAAATTGAATCGGTAATGGAATTTGCCCGTTTTAATCAAACACCCATCGCACGCTTTCAGTGTGAACGCGGAGGTAAGGCGTAATGAAAAAGTATACCCAGGAAACAGTAGTTGGAATTTTTGTAGTCGTCGGTCTTTTTGCCATCGCATACATGACCGTTAAACTCGGCAATGTCGGCTTTTTCGGCGAACAATCCTATTCTCTGTATGCCAAGTTTAGTTCCGTGAGCGGTCTGCGGGTCGGCAATCCGGTCAATATGCTCGGTTTGGAGATCGGACGGGTGGAGTCTTTTAAAATGGACCAGGAAAACCAGGTGGCCGTCGTCGAGTTCAAAATCAATAACGGTATTCAAATTTTCGATGATGCCATTGCCTCCATCAAAACCGAGGGCTTGATCGGTGACAAATATATCAGCATCGATGCCGGCGGCGGCGGCGATCTGCTGGCAGACGGTGACCTGATTACCGACACCGAATCGCCCACCGATATCATGGACCTGGTCAGCAAATATGCATTCGGCGATGTCGGCAGCGGAGAAAAAGAGTAAGGCCGGGTTGTCAACGAATCTATTGTTTGCGCCGTCAAGGGGTTACAATTATAAAAGTTAATTTTTCGGATTTTTGATTATACCAACTAGGGAGAAAAACAGATGAAAAGAAATTATATCAGACCGGGTGTCATCCTGCTGGCAATTTTGTTGCTCCTGCCGTTTCAGGTTTATGCTGCCGGTGCTAAAGCGACCGTCGAAACTCAGATCAACAAGATCCTGACCACCATGAAACAGCCGGGTTTCAAGGACCAATCTCAGGATGCCCAGATTGACGAAATTCGCAAAATCATTAACGAAGTTTTTGATTATCAGGAACTTTCCAAACGCACCCTGGGCCGGGACTGGAGAAAATTTACACCGGAACAACAGACCGAGTTTATCGATCTTTTCAGCCAGGTGCTGGAAAATGTTTACGCGGACCGCATTTTAGCCTACACCCATGAGCAAATCGACTTTGGCAAAGAAACCGAACTGAAAAAGGGCCGGGTGGAGGTTGAAAGCTACATCATCACGCTGGACAATAAAAAGGTACCGCTGTTTTACCGGATGACCCAAAAGGGTGATCAATGGCGGGTTTACGATGTGGTGATCGAAGGGGTGAGTATGATAAAAAACTACCGCGGCGAATTTAGAGATATGCTTTCTAAAAAGAAGCCTGAAGATCTGCTGCAAACGCTGCGGGAGAAAACCAAGCAAAAACCGGCCAGCTAGACCCGCCGGCGCAGCAGTTGCTGCTAAAATTTAAAAAGAAAACGCGGTAAATACAACCGGCAACAGATGAAAGGAGCAAAACCCGTGAAAAAATTATGGGCTGCAACAGTCATATCGGCTTTTTTTCTGATTGTTGGTGTTTTTAATCCTTCCTTTGCAATGGATCGTGAGCTGGGGGTTTATCTGCTGGCCCAGCAGAGCCAGGAAAAATCTGCTGAAGCCGATAAGGACGTTGACGAAGATGACGAATATGATGACGAGTACGACGATGAGGTTGTGAAAATTAACGACCCGCTCATTCGGCTGAACCGTGATTTTTATTTGTTAAATGACGGCCTGTACGTTGTTTTTTTTAAGCCGGCGGCCAAAGTCTACAACAAGATCATACCGGACGAAATCCGCCTGTCGGTCAAAAATTTCTTTTACAACCTGCGCTTTCCCATCCGTTTCGTCAACTGCCTGCTGCAGGCCAAGGGCACCAAGGCCATGGAGGAGTTTGCCACTTTTTTTCTCAACACCACCGTGGGTTTTGTCGGCATTCAGACACCGGCCGCCTATTATGAGAGTCTGCCGCCCAGTCCCGAAGACCTGGGGCAGACGCTGGCGGTTTGGGGGCTGGGCAACGGCTTTTTCATCATGTACCCTATTTTAGGGCCCTCCACCTTGCGCGACAGTGCTGATTTTATCGACTCGTATTTTTTGGATCCGGTCAACTGGTTGCGCTACCAGCGCTTCGGTGGGTACAGCTGGCGGACGACGGTGGCCATCACGGCCTATGACAAGTTTAACAAATTATCTTTTCAGATCGGTGATATCGATGCGCTTAAAGAGGCCGCGTTTGATCCCTATATCGCGGTGCGGGATGCTTACATCGAACATCGCAACAAATTGATTGCCGAGTAGTTTGTGCACTGAGAATCCGTTTTTCGATGGTTTTGGGTTGAGTGTTTATCTTAAAAAGGTTGCGGCCTGAACCAAGAGGGGCAGCCGGCCTGGTTTTTGAATTCCGTTTCGATTCCATTTTTGCATTGTCACGGGGCTTCTGTTATGCAGAAGCCCCGCTGTAGTTTGCGGTAAGGTATTCTGTGCCGGCAACCTTGACAAATTGTTTCTGAATACAGAAATTTAAGGTTTAAGATGATTCTTTCAGGGGTCCCTATATTTTTGCTATTGGGAAAATCGTTAATTCAGGCAAGAGGGATAACACCGATGTTTCAATCTGAAAATGATGGTATTGACCTCGAGCGTTCGGTGGAATTTGCCGAAGGTGTCTACTGGGTCGGCTATTACGATGAGCAGGCGGGTTTGCACTGCAACCCATATCTGATCGTTGATAACGATGAAGCCCTGGTGATTGACGGCGGCAGCCGCCCGGATTTTGCCACGGTGATGATGAAAATTTTACAAACCGGCATTGCGCCCAATCAGATCAATGGCCTTCTCTACCAGCACTACGATCCGGATCTTTGCGGCAGTATTCCCAATTTTGAAGATATCATCAAAAGAGATGACTTAAGAATCATTTCCGATTCGGCCAATTTGATGTTTATCCGCCATTACTCTGTATCTAACCGGCTGCTGCCTATCAGCCAGATTAATCACCAGTATAAATTTTCTTCCGGGCGAACCCTGCAATTTATCAAGACGCCTTACTCTCACTCCGGCGGCAGCTTTGTAACCTTCGATCCGCAAACCGGAATCCTTTTCAGCAGCGACCTTTTCGGAAGTCTGGGACTCCAATGGGAACTGTTTTTAAATTTACGACCGGAGTGTATGGACTGTTTTCATCTTTCAAATTGCCCGGTGAAAAGGACCATCTGCCCGATCAATGATATCCTGAATTTTCATAGAAGCGTTATGCCGTCTGCCAAAGCATTAAAATACGCGCTTGAACAGATTTTAGACGTTCCCTTCACGATGATTGCGCCTCAGCATGGCAGCATTATCAATGACCGGAAAGTCATTCGCTACGTGTTCGAGCAGTTGATAAACTTAACAGACGTGGGCATAGACGGCCTTATCAGTGACGATTACGCATTTGATTTCGACAAGTTGCGGAAACGGTTGGCATAAAATGAAATTTGACGATCTTTTAAAAGATCAAATCGCGCAATTAGATCTCAAGAATCCTCAAAATGGGCCATTGATCAAGCAAGCATTAGAATCCTGGGCTTCTTTGAAAGACACCGGGATCAATAATCAGCTCCTGCAGGATCTGGTCTTAAAGTATTCTGCCTCCGAAAAGAAGCTCAAACAGCTGAATCAGGTGCTCCTCGACAAACAGAAACGACTGGATGCCGACCTTGCGGCTGCGGCCGAGATTCAGAAAAGCCTTTTGCCCCACAAAGTCGATTCAACCGCAAACCTATCGATTGCCTGGAAATTTGAGCCCTGTGAACATACCGGTGGGGACATTTTTAATATGTTTCAGCTGGACGATGACCATTGGGCGCTTTACATGCTAGATGTCAGCGGTCACGGAGTTCAGGCGGCGATGATAACGGTTTCGGTTGCTCAATTTTTACAGCCCAATTCCGGTCATCTTGTCAAGCGTAATTTTGGCAGATCATCAGCACCCCACCAACTGAGAACCCCGGCTGAAGTGCTGACTGCGCTCGATGCCGAGTTTCCATTCGAGCGCTTTAATAATTTTTTTACCATCACGTACATGATCGTCAATACAAAAACCGGCAACCTCAGATACAGCAATGCCGGGCACCCTCACTCCGTTGTGATGCGCAAGGACGGCAATCTGGAATTGTTGCAAAAGGGCGGCCCGGCGATCGGCATGGGCGAATTTCACCTGTTAAGCGGGCAGGCAGAACGATTCGAAGAAGGGCGTTTGCAACTCAAGCTCGGCGACAAGCTATTTGTCTATACCGATGGTATCGTCGAATATCAGCATCCGAATGGTGAATTTTACGGCACCGAGCGCTTTTATGAAGCGCTGCAAGCGCTGAAGGGCGAATCCTTAAATGAAATGGTCGAGCAGTCCATTAAAGCTTTAATGAATTTTGGCGACAATACTAAACCACAGGATGATGTCACCCTCCTGGGGCTGGAGCTTAAAAAATCGAACTGAAAAGCTGATCTTTTGGTCCGACTGTTTGCCGTGCGACGATAAAATCCATCAGAGCTGACTGTTTTACCTATATCCTTCCATCTTTCTTTGTTAGAATTCTATTTTCCTGGAGTTAGTGTTTTTTTTATTGATTTCTCAAAAATCTTAATATAGAGATGTCGTACTATATTTATTAATAACGATTACTATTTAAGATAATGCACGAGGGGCTTATCTGTAGTTCAAAATTATCAAGAGTAAAGGAGAAAACTAGATGATGAACCAACGTTTGTTTACAGGATTGCTGGTTTTGCTGCTCACAGTATTGCTCGTGATACCCGGTGCCCAGGCTGCCGAATATTCTATCGGTGGCGGTATCGGGGTGGCGCCCGACTATGAAGGTTCCGATGATTACCAGATGGTGCCGATACCGGCCGGTGATGCTAAATTCGACAACGGCATGTTTGTAAAATTAATGGGCTTGAATCTCAGGGCCAACCTGATCCCCAGCAGCTTCTGGCGACTGGGGCCGGTTTACAATTATCGTCCCTCGCGCAGCGATGTGGACAACAACCGGGTTGACAGAATGCAAAATGTGGACTCTGCCAATGAGTTGGGTGTTTTTGGGGGGATTGAGTGGGAAAACTGGTTTCTTTCCCTGGAAGCCCTGGTTGACACCGGCAGCGCCTATAATGGCTGGTATTCCACGCTGAAAGGCGGTTACAACTGGATCATCAGCAATGAATGGGCGCTTTCAATCGGCGCTCACAGTACCTATGCCGACGATGACTACATGCAAACCTATTTTGGGGTCTCCAGAAAGGATTCGAACCGTAGCGGCTTAAAACGATACAACGCGGATGGCGACATCAAAGATGTGGGTCTTGATCTGGGTGCGAACTGGAATTTTGCCGACAACTGGGGTCTGCGGGGCATCCTCAGCGTCAGCCAGCTGGTAGGTGATGCCGATGATAACAGCCCGGTTACGGACCAGGGCAGTGAAACCCAGGTTTTTACCGGCGTTCTGGTGATGTTTAAATTTTAGGCGCTCTGGCGCTGCACCCGAACCGCGCTCGCAAATCCGGCACACGTGTTCCAACGAGACGTGCCCTTATAATCAGGGAAATAAAATGCGGGGCTTTGACGTTTAAAAAGCCCCGCTTCTATTTCAAGACAGGTACAATAATGCTATTGTTATCTCAATTCCGCAATCCGCAATATTGATCTAATCGATCGGTTTCGATTGCGTCATCCAGGATTCTGCTTTGCGCTCACTGATTCCGTCGATCTCAAACCCGAATTGTGATGAATCGGTTGTTATTGCAAAATAATGTTTGCGTCCGCGTTCCAGGGCTGCGGCGATGTTCTGATCGGGTATTCCGATCTTGTGGACGCCGGGGTTGACATAAAAAGTTACATATTGCCCGGCTTTTAAGCGGGCGATCACATCACCATCCAAAAGAACCTTCATTGAAAAACCCAGCCCAACCATACGTCTTTCGCGTATAACCGTTACTTCCGCCGCATCGGCAGAATACCCCTGGGACGGGAAGAATTCCGTTTTACCGCTGGTGCATGCCGCCAGCAAAAAAGAAATTATGATTAACAACACATATCGTTTCATGTTTTCCTCTACAAAGCCGTAATCCAAAATTTTTACCCTTAGGAATTCGGTTTTGGCATAACAGCCTCCGTCAGATTTCCACAGGGTATTTATCAAATCCTCAACTGTTTCATCCAAAATGTCAAATCTAAAATCTAAAATGTATTGATCCTACTGCCGCGCCGCCGTATCTTCAAGCCGCTTAATTTCTTCAGCGATTTCAAGGCTGAGCTTTGCCACCAGGCGGCTCTGGGCGGCAACCATGGCGGCAATCGTATCGTCACCCGCTGATGCGCTTAAGTCCGCTTGTCTTTCCGCAAGAAGCCGGTCGCCGTTTTCGCCAAAAACAACCCAGCGGGACCTCAGCACCACATTTTTTCCAGGCTCGCCATCAAAGCGGCTGACCTCCATCGCAACCTGATATGTTATCGGTATCGTCGTTTTCCAGGGGAAAATTGCGATGCGTTCAGTGGACAGTAAGATGGATAAATTATCTGCCAGCACACGCAAAAAATTATCTTGTAAAGGTTCCGCCCATCTGCTGAATTGAGCAATCCTGATTTCGTTTTTGCTGGTTCGAGTGACGATTTGCGGTCGATCCAACACCTGCGTAATTTGAATGGGTCCGACCCCAATGGTGGCCGCATTTAAAACGGTTACAGTCCGTGTTTGGCTCTCGGAGCTATGCAGCGAATTTAAAACGTAAAATCTGGTGGGCGGTGTTCGACTGCCGCCGCCCAGACATCCACCCAAAATCAGCAAACAGACAACGGCAACTGTGCTTGCCGATCTAAATTTTTTTTGATGCATCAGTTTCCTCCAGTTTGGTTAACCCGTCCGCGAATAAGGGCGTCCGGGTGCTGGTCGAGGTAATCGGCCAGTACGCGCAAGGAGCGAGCGGCTCCGGAAATTTCTCGCATGGTTGTTGTAATTTCAAAACGAAGCTGGGAACCTTCTGCCGCCAAATTTTCTATGCCCTTAAGGGCGCCATTGGCCTGATCCAGAGCCGTTGTTGCCGATTCAGCAGCTTTTTTAATGCTTAATATCATTTGGGTTGCTTGTTGATCGAAATTACCGATCAGCTTGCGGGCATCACCGATGCCGGCCCTGGCTTCGACAAGGGTTTGATCAAGACGGGTCGCCAACGGCTCAACCTTGCTGTCCACCTCGCGGACTAAATTTTTAACCGCCATGAGCGTTTCTTTTAATTCGCCGATACTTGCATGCAGATCGGGAGAATTTGCCAGCTTGTTGATGCCGTCCATCGCCCGTTTGACATCATTCACGATATCGCCCCATGAAATGTTTTCAAGCGATTTTTCAAGTCTTTGCAGCGGCGTTGGAATGGAAGGAATTTCCAACCAGGTAAGGTGCAGCTGGTCTTTTAACTTATCGGTCCCGCGAAGACTGGCGGGTGCGTTCGGATGAAAATCAAGGTTGATCAACAATTGACCGGTCACCAGGCTCTGCATTTGCAACTGGGCTCTCAAACCCTTTGAAACCAGTGCCCGGTGCATTCCCTTGTCGCTGTCTGTCGTACGAGGACCAATGTCCTGGAACTTTTGCGGGTTGATCTCAAAGATTACCGGAATAGTCACATCAAGATCAGTCGGATTAAACCCCACAATGATGTCGGTCACCTGGCCGATGTTAACCCCTCTAAAAGAAACCGGCGATCCGACATTCAGTCCTTTCACAGAGCCGTCGAAAAAAGTTAAAAACGTTTCGGTTTTTGTAAAAAACTTGCCGGAGCCAAGAACGATCACCGCAACTGTTGCCAGTGTAATTGCCCCTACCACAAAAACCCCAATTATTGTTTTATTTGCCGGTTTGCTCATAACAATACACCCTTTTATTGGAGTAATGGAGCAGTGGAGTGATGGAGTATTGGATTATTCAAGACCATACTGGACATTGGTCTCCTTTATGCTAATATGATCAATCCACTCTCCTTGATCTTTTTTCCGTTCAATACTTTCAATCAGCTTTAATAATCCATTCCTCCGTCTTTTGCTACCCCTTCCCCCGTGTCAAAAACTTCCGCAGCTCCGGGTCTTTGGTTTCCTCGAGCAGTTTTTTAGGGTCCCCGGTAGCGGTCATGGTTTTCTTGTTCGCATCCAGAAACACAGAGTTGTTTCCGATAGCAAAGATGCTGGCCAGCTCGTGGGTGACCACGACGATGGTGGAACCCAGACTTTCGCGAAGCTCTAAGATCAGATCATCGAGCAAGCTGGCGCTGATAGGATCCAATCCGGCTGACGGTTCATCGAAAAAAAGGATATCCGGATCCAGCGCCAGGGCCCTGGCCAGACCGGCGCGTTTGCACATCCCGCCGCTGATTTCCGATGGATAATAATCTTCAAAGCCCGCCAACCCCACCAGGGCGAGCTTAAGGGATGCAATTTCACGAATCTGGCCGGGAGTCAGGTCCGTATATTCGGCCAGCGGGAGTGCGATGTTTTCCGCGAGGGTCATCGAGCTCCACAGGGCACCGCTCTGATAGAGGATACCGATATTTTTCATGATGAGGTCGCGTTGCTCCGGTCCGGCCTCCCAGAAGTTGACGTCTTCATAAAGAACCTGACCCTTAGCCGGTGATTTAAGTCCCACCATATGACGCATCAAAGTGCTCTTGCCGCAGCCGCTTCCGCCCATGATGATAAAGATATCACTACGGTTGACTTCAAAATTTAGATCGTGCTGTACAACGAAGCTTCCATAGGCCATGGTAAGGTCTTTTACGGTAATGTGGGGCTCTTTGTTTGTTTCCGATTCAGACATGAACTATTTTTATTTCCAAAAGCTTGTTTGCGAATAGCTCCAGGTGTCAAAAATTAGTTGGTGGCAGGTGTCAGGTTTCAGTTAACAGATGACGGAAGACAGAAAACAGGGGTCAGATAGGTTGCTTCATCTTCCGTTTTTAGCATCTGTCTTCTGTCGTCTGACCGCTGTCCTCTGAAAAACTGACACCTGAACACTGAAACCTTATAACGGAATTCCATCAGGAATTCTCACTAAACACCAAATACTAAACACTAAACTTACAAACCTTAAATCCCCAATACATTGGTCACCACAGTAATGAGCGCGGTTGCCAGGATGATGCAGACGATGGATGTCACCACGGCTGACGTGGCCGCATCACCGACGGATGAGGCGCTTCTGCCGCACTGCATACCTCTGAGACATCCGGCGAGGGCGACCAAAACGCCAAATACTTCTGCCTGAAACAGCCCGATAAAAAAGCTGCTCAGATTTAATGCGGCCCGGGTCTGGTCGAG
Source organism: uncultured Desulfobacterales bacterium (assembly GCA_947259495.1). Taxonomy (GTDB): domain Bacteria; phylum Desulfobacterota; class Desulfobacteria; order Desulfobacterales; family JAHEIW01; genus JAHEIW01. The sequence continues at coordinate 70,305 of CAMYLV010000031.1, forward strand.
GTATTGGGTAATGTTCAGGTCAAGCATACCGACGCCAACGATCAAGCCTCCCAGGACGCCCATCAAATCGGCATATACACACAGAAGCGGCATCATCAAAATCAAGGCCAGCATGCGGGGCAACACCAGAAATTCCATAGGCGATATGCCAAGGGTCTGCAGGGCATCGATTTCTTCGTTAACCTGCATGGTTCCAATTTGCGCTGCAAAAGCCGCACCGGTGCGACCCGCCATGATAATGCCCACCATTACCGCTCCCATCACGCGCACCATGGCGATACCCACCAGATTGGCCACGAAGATCTGGGCGCCAAACATCATCAGCTGAACGGCGCCTACAAAGGCCAGGATCAGCCCCACCAGCACACTGATCAGTGAAACAATAGGCAGCGCCTGGACGCCGCATTGCTGAATGGTGAGAATCAGATCCGAACGCTGATAGTGTGCCTTGCCGACTAAAAACTTTAAAAATACCACAGAAGCTTCACCGATGAAGTTGAACGTATCTAACGATGATTGGCCGGCTGCGATCGAGGATGCGCCGATGCGAGATAACAAAGACTCCCGCAACGCTTCTTTGCGTGCGCCTTTTCTTTCCGGAACCGCAAAGGCAAGCTGCACCAATTTTCGGATGCCCTCGGGAAGCCCTTCCTGGTTCACGGAGATATTTTTTGCTGAACATTGATTGATGATCTTCGTTAAAAAGGACAGCAGACCACTGTCCCATCCTGACAGCCCCCCGGCGTCAAAAGCAATTTGTTTGATCGCAGGATCCGCTTCAACCTGCCTTCCAACTTCTTCGTCAGAAGGCAACTTTTGTTCGATCGTCCAACTGCCTTTCAGCCGAACAAGCAGTGTATCCCCCGCAGGCCGATCAAAGCTCAACTCACAGGATTCGCTCGTATTTTTAATCTCCGCTTCCATAGGTCTGAAAGTTAATCGGTAAAATGGATCGGTTTTTAAAATGTGGAATTTTTTTTTGGAATCAGTTCTAGCGGGCAGCCTTTTGCATCGTGTCCAAATACTGATCCATCTCCTGGATGCTGGCAAACACCTTCAGAGTCGGCAGGGCGTTTAAAATATCAAAAACTTTTCTGATTTGCGGCTGCAGATGTGCAAACATGATCCTGCCGTTATTTTTTTCAAGCTCCTTTTTGGTTTTCAATAAAACCCGAACGCCCATGCTGTTAATGTAATCCAAAAATTCCAGATCAAAGATGATAACGTCCGGCACTTCTTTTAGCACCGCATCGACGGTTGTCTCTAAAATTTTGTACGTATTCCCATCGAGGGATCCAATTGGAGATACGCTGAAAACTCCGGGCCGGGTTTCGCCTGAATTGACTTTAAGCGACATCTGTCCTCCCTTCGTTCGGATTGGGGTCTTGGAGCACCGGTGTGTTGGGGTGCTGGCTCTGACAGGGCGAATCAAATACTTATTTCAGCCCCCTTTAAACCATTTACGAAACAACGCCTTCAACGAGATCTGTCCCATAAACGACGCTTCTTCGAGTTCTTTGACAGGTTTGTCAGCCGGCCACCACTGCACAGGATCAAATGAAAAAGACAGGCTGGACGCAAGGGCCGGGATTAATTTTTCTTCGATCAAAACGTTTTCACGTTCATCGATTTTGTTGAAATGTACACTGACCTCCTCTACATACCATTCCGGAATTTTCTCCAGGGAATCGAGAGAAACCTTAACGATTTTTTGCATATCTTTTCCTAAATAGGGCTTCAAAGACACCTCAGTGAGGCTGTCAAAGCGTGCTTTTAAAGTTTCTTTTGTGTCTTTATCATCATCGGTATCCAAGATAAACGTCAGGGTATAATATCCGCCGCCATACGGACGCTGAAAAGAGGATATTTTAATAACGCCTTCCTGAGCCGGGTCAGTTCCACCGTCCATAACCCGGAAGCCAACGTAGGCGATCATCTTTTCATGGGCCTTAATAGTCAGATAACTCTTTTTGGGATCAAATTCCTGGTTCATAGAATTTTTCCTTAACGCGTTGTAGGGGAATTATTAATTTTTAAAGGGCTTTACATTGTTCTTAGCAGACAAAAGACACGGTTGCAACCTGACGGACAAAAAAAGACTTTTATACCGTTTGCCTGAACGAATGAATAGTATCCAATCCGGTTTACGGGACCGTGCAAGCGCCAAATATCACGAATCCGACTTCATCGCCGGATGCGGTTATGACCATTTTACCGGTCTCTTCAGCGAGGGCCAAACTCCAGCCCAGGCCATCCCTGACACCTTCGATGCCGTCTTCAGCCCCCTGAATGATGACCTTGCCGTCAATCGTCTCGAAATTCTCAATATCGGTGCTCCTCTTGCTTCCGTCAGCGTGGGTGGCGCTGATTTTTTTATTTTTGAAATTTATTTTTAAAAAGTTTGGGATACCGACATCTTCAGCGGTTACCTGCTGGCATTTTCCGCCGGGTCCACATTCAACAATATCCATAATCGAACAGATCAGCTCTTTGGATCCATCAAAATCCCCGGCCACTGCCGGAATGGCGACATAAAATACGAAGGCTGCGATTAAAGTGGATTTTATCAATTTTTTCATGTTTGGCTCCTTCTATAGTGGTTGTCAAAAAAACGTTCCGATTGCAGGACGTTTTTTTGCGACAACACTTATGCCGCCATCCTTTTTTCGGAACATTATAATGACAAGCGGTATAAAAAGCAGGCTCTTTACGCTCAGAGCGCAGTTGCAAATTCTGCCTTCTGCCTTCTGAATTCTTTCTTCCAGTATTATTTAACCGAATACCCTCGTCCTTCCATGCATGCTCCGAAAGCGCGGTTGTATTCGTTGCGGCCGCGCGCATAATTATTGGCCTGTTCCCGTTCCCATTGCTGGCGTCTCTGGTCTTCGCGATTGCTCTGGCTCGATCGTCGCATGCCCCCAAGCAACGCTCCGCCGGCGCCACCAATGAGGGCACCTCTGCCGGCACCTTTTTTCCCGCCGGCAATACCGCCGACGATTGCCCCGGTAGCCCCGCCGGCTATGCCTGTTTTACCGGCACCCCATACTTCCTTTTCTTTGGCCGGTGGCCCTGAGGTTGTGGTCGGTGTTTTCATGGGATCAAATCCGGTTTGGTTCTTGGCCCAGGAATAACATTGGTATTTATCCTTCTCCATTTGATCATCGCTTTGACCCTTGGCGGGATAGACAATCGGGTCCTGGGCCGAAACTGAGCCGGCAAACCCAATCGAAAAAATAAGGAGAAGCGTAATAAAGATCGCCTGTTTCATCGCAACGCTCCTTTCTTGGCGAGATGATTGTCGGTCCATCTCAGGTCGAAGATGTATTTTTTAGCTATACACAGCGTCATAATAAATTGCGTATTCGCCCTTTGAATCGTTGATTTTAAAACCACCCTATAGGGTCAAACATGCTAAACGCTGTGTATGTAGGCGCAATGATTTATGTCGTTCTGTATAATAAGCAAAAAAGTGGTTTGTTTATTTATCTTGAAAAAATGACGAAGGGCAGCGATATGCTGCAAAGGAATATTCTGAACATAAATATTTTTTGAGCACCCACAAGAAAATGCAAAAATGGTAAGACCGTCAAAGGGAAAGATTGATCGATATGCTTGCATTTTTTGTAATCATATCCAATCTAAAAAAGTTCTTTTTCAAATGTTTACCAATCCGGCCAGCGCCACTGCCGGCGTCCCTCCGCTGATGCGGGCGTTGCCAGCTCTTCAGGTCCGAGCAGGTCTCCCCAGTTGGTACGCTTTTGCATGGCTTCGACATTTTCATTGGCCACGAATTTTTGACCTTCACGGATCTGCCAGCCACCGCCCATGGCTTTATACATGCCAATTAAATTTAAAATGACATCACCGCGGGTGGCCGTCCACACGTCCTGCTGGTCCGTTAAAAAACGCTGGGAATCCAGCACCCGCTGGTAGTCGACCAGCCCCTCTTTGTACTGCAGCATTGAAAGGTCCACCGACCGCTGAGAGGCCGTAACACTGTCCTGCAAAAATCCGGCTTCCTCCTGTTTTCGCAAAAAACCCACCAGCGAGTCTTCCACTTCCTGCTGGGCCCTCAGAACGGTGTCTTCATAGTTGACGATCAGCTGCTGCAAAAGGGCATCTTCCACGCGCACCTGATTGTTGATGCGGCCGTAGTTAAACAGGTTCCAGCGAATTGACGGGCCACCGAAGAATTCAAAGCTGTCGGATTCAAACAGGTCACTGAAACTGCTGCCGTCCACACCACCGGATTTTGTATTTCTGGAACTGCTGGTGAGCAACCCGAAGGAGCCGAACAGTTCAAAAGCTGGGAACAGGTCGGCTTTGGATACCCCGATCAACGGGGTCTGGGTGGCAATTTGATATTCAGCCAATTGAATATCGGGTCGGCGGCGCAATAATTCCGCCGGGATGTCGACCACCACCTGCGGCGGTGCTTTGGGAATGAGCTTGGCACCGCTGAGTAGGTGATCGATTTCACCCGGCAATTTGCCCAGCAGGATGGCCAGGGCATTTTTGGCCTGACGCATGCCGGCTTCAAAACGTGGAATGGAGGCTTCGGTGTTTTTCAACAACGATTTGGCCTGAACCACATCAAGCTCGGTGACCGCTCCGGCCTTGAACCGGATCTCGGCGATTTGCAAAGAGCGCTGCTGGATTTTTACATTTTCTCTGGCAATTTCGAGACGTTCTTCAAAGGTGCGCAGCACCACATAGGTGCGGGCCACCTCGGCGGTTAACGAGACCAGAACGTCATCGTAGCCGGCGATGGATGATTCAAAATTGGCCACACCGGATTCGACCGCGCGCCGGAATTTTCCCCAGACGTCCAGCTCCCAGGCAACATCGAAGCCGGCATTATATTGCCAGAAAGAATCATCAATATTTATGCTATTGGGGGAATTTTCGCTCAGGCGATTATAATCGGCACCGCCTCTGCCCTGTTGCAGCTGGGGATAGACATTGCCGATCAACACGCCCAGCTGGGCCCGGGTCTGGAATATTCGCAGACCGGCGATTTGAAGCGGCAGGTTCTGCTGGTAGGCGTTTTCAACAAGGCTATTGAGGACCGGATCATTGAATACCGACCACCACTCTTTGTAGTCTGAAGGCTCGCTTTTGATATCCGGGTCGCGGGCTTCCATCCATTCTTTCTCCACCGGGGCTTCGGGTTTTACAAAATCCGGCCCTACCATGGTACAGCCGCTCAGCCACAGCACAGCGACCAGCAGAGCGGCTACCGCCAGTTTTAAAGCTACAGCATCTTTCCCGGGCAAGGACATTTTAGTGAACAAATTCGGTAGCATAAAAACAACCTCGTTGTGATGAATAAATGGATTCTTGTGGATTTGATTCAACCAATTGATGCTATTCAAGATTTTGAAATATAAACCACGAATTGCAGCTGTTCGCAACCCCAAACAGCGAAAATTGGCTTGCTTTAATCGGCGTTCTGCGGATTCAGAAAAAGGTCAATCCGAATCTCATAATTTCATTGAACCAGGCTTTAGGTGGCGCTTGGGAAAAGAAAAAGCGCTGCGTTTTTTATCATGGCACTTTTACCCGGAAAAAGAGCGTATAGAGCACCGGCGCGACTGCCAGCGTGAGCACGGTGCCGGCAGCCAGCCCGAAGGCGAGGATGACGGCCAGAGAATAAAACAGCGTATCCTGCGAGATGATCAGGGGCATCACGCCTAGTATGGTCGTGATGGTGGTCATGACAATCGGACGGAAGCGCGATACGGCCGCCATGGTCACCGCATCATAGGGTTGACGGCCCGCAAGCCTTTCGGAATCAATTTTATCGATCAAGACGATGCCGTTGTTGATAATCACCCCGGCCAGGCTGAGCAGCCCCAGCATGCCGAAGAAATCAAAGGGCGCCCGCATGACATATAACCCGACAAAACCGCCGACAAAAGCCAACGGGATGGTGATAAAAATGATCATGGGCCGCCGAATCGAGTTAAACTGCCACACCAGCAGGACCACAATACCGAAGAAACAATGGGGCATCCAGCGGGTGAGCTTTTCCATGGTTTCAGCCTGGCTTTCCAATTCTCCGCCAACCTCCCACCAGGAGCCTTCTTTTAATTCCAGCGCCTTAATAAACGGTAGGGTGGCCTCCAGCAGCTCGGGCGCCTTCAGGTATTCATGTTTGGCCTCAATGGTCACGCAGCGCTCCTGGTTGCGGCGCGCGATGCGGCTAAAGTCCCATTGACCGCGTATATCCGCAATCTGGGTCAGCGGCACGCTGGTGCCGTCTCTGGGTGAGCGCACCATAACGTTCCAGAGGTCACTGAGGGCCTGGCGTTCTTCGGCCGCCGAGCGGGCGATGACCGGGATGGCCACATCCAGTTCGCGATATTCGGTAACTTTAACACCGTCCATGTGCGCTTTAAGGGACAGAGCGGTTTCTTTGGAGGTCACACCCGCCCGGCGGGCCCGGGCCTGGTCAACGACGACATGGGCCTTAAGGACTTTGTTTTCCCAGGTGTTGCGTACATCCAGGATGCCCGGCATGGCCTTGAGCTGAGCGGCGAGCTGGTTGCCTTTTTCAAAAATATAGGCGGGATCCTGGCCGTATATGCGGATTTCCAAAAAGCCGGGCTCCTCCGAACCCAGCCACATTTGCTTAACCCGGCCGTTGGCTTCCGGGATGTGATCGATAAAATACTGCCGCACGCGCTGGACCAGCTCCGGAACCGGATCGGGGGACTCGGTGTTGACGACCACAAAAGCCACATGGGGATCAGGGTCCAGGGGGGAGAGGACCAGGAAAAAACGGGGCCCACCGGTGCCCACATAGGCGATGGTGCTGTTGATTTCCGGGTTTTTTTCTTTATCCGCCAGCCAGCCGGTCAGTTGCTGAACCACGCCATTGGTGCTCTCTATCCGATAGCCGGCCGGCAGGTCAACATAAACCAGAAACTGGTTGCGGTCGCTGGGCCCGAAAAATTCCCGCACCAGTAAAGACGCAATGAATCCGCCGAAAATAATGACACCGACAGCCCCCGCGATAACGATGAACCTGAGGTGCAGCATTTTTTCTAAGATCCGAAGATAGATCTGGTAAAAGCGCCCGGAATAGGCATCCATTTCACTTTCTTCGGCCGGCATTTCAGCAGATACAGACACTTGCCCGGAGGCCTTATCCGGGGACTTGACTTTCATAAACCAGAAACACATGGCCGGTGTCATGTACATGGACAGAAACCAGGAGGACAGCAGCAGCAGAATCACCACCATGGGTAAGGAAAATGCGTACTCACCGGTCTGGCCGTCGATCAGTAGCATGGGCAGGAATGCAAAAATGGTGGTCAGGGATGAAGTCAGCAGCGGGATGGACAGGGTCTGTCCGGTCGCCAGACAGGCCGCATTTCTTTCTTCACCTCTTTCAAGCCGGGAACGGATATCTTCGGCGATGACAATGCCGTTGTCCACCAGCATTCCCAGGGCGATGATCGATGATGCAATCGACACCCGTTCGAGTTCGATGTCAAAAAATCGCATGCTGATCAGCCCCAGCAGCATGGTCATGGGCACAAAGGAACCCACGATCAATCCGGTGCGGACACCTAGAAACAGCATCACCACAATCAGGACGATGACCAGGGTCTGGTAGACGTTGCTGAGTCCGCCGGCCACAGCGGTTTCAACCAGATCCGGCTGGAAGGTGGCGTAATCCAGTACGTAGCCGATGGGAAGGTAAGACTCCAGATCGTCAAGTTTGCGGGTCAGACGCTGACCGAAATCCACCGAGTTGACCCCCGGTGTGATCGATACACTGATGACAATGGTGCGCTTGCCGCTGAAATAGACCATATCCTGGGGCGGATCTTCGTAGCCGCGATAAACCGACACGATGTCCTTGAGCTGGATGGTCTGCCGGGTGTCTGTGATGGTGATTTCAACATTTTCGATATCTTCGATACTGCGAAAATTTCCGGTGGGCTCGACGATAACATCCTGTTGGGCGGCATCGAACCTGCCGCCCGGCAGCACCACATTCTGCCTGACCAGGGTGTCGATGACCTCTTCACCGGTAATGCCGAACTGGGCCAGCTTGGTGGTTGAGAAATCCAAAAAAACCTGCTCCTGGTTGACGCCGTAAAGATCGATTTTGCGAACGCCTTTGAGTTCATACAGCCGGTCGCGGACATCCCGGGCCACGATGCGCATCTCGGCCATCGAAAAACCGTCGGCCCACAGGGCGATATCGGCAACCGCCACCAGCCCGAACTCGTCATTGACAAAGGGGCCGATGGTCCCGGTCGGCAACTGCGGTTTGATGTCTATCATCTTGTTGCGGACCCGCTGCCAGACATAATCCAGATCTTTAACTTCATCGCGGGTTTCAGCGTGCAGGACGACCCGGCCGTGTTTCGAATCCGACCACATTTCGTCAATCTCCGGCAGTGTGCGCATCTGCGCCTCGAGCTTGCGGGTGACCAGCTCTTCTATATCAGTCGGTTTCATGCCGGGAAAAAAAGCGGTTACCACGATTTCGCGGATGACGATCGGCGGATCTTCTTGCCGTGGGAAAGCAAAGAATTGGGTGAGCCCCAGAATAACGATTGAAAAAATAACAATCATCGTCAGTCGGGACGTGCCTAAAGAAAAGCGGGTGATGGCGGACATATCAGCATTCCTCGTTCTTTATTCGAATAATATTTCAGATAGCCTGAAATCGCTTTAGTGTTTTCACTAAGCGATTTGGAGTAATGGAGTAATGGAGTGATGGCGTGATGCTTTCCAGATACTCGAATATCGAAAACGGCATACGGCGCAGGGCACACGGCAAACGAAAAGAGGTTTTTAATCTTTGTGATCTTTGTGTCTTTGTGGTTAAAAACATTCAATCATTCCGCCTTTTTGATTTCAAAATCTTCTTTTTCGGCCTGCCGTTGCATCAGTTTGACCTTTTGCCCGTCTTCCAGAAAACTGACGCCGGCCACAGCGATGATGTCGCCGTCTTTCACGCCTTCGGTGATGAGGACAGAATTGCCCCGAACGCTGCTGGTCTCGATCTTTGACTGCTTTACGGTCGATGTTTGGGGGTCGTAGATGTAAACAGAACCCCTCTGAGTTTTTCCCTGCTGTGAAATAGCCGATAACGGTACCAGATAGGCGGTTGTTTCATCATCGCCCGAAAGCAGCAAGGTTACCCTGGCCGTCATTCCCGGCCGGATGCGTTGATCCGGGTCCTCGACTGTGAGTTTGATCGGAAACGCATTGGCGGTGCCGGCCACCTTGCTGATTTCAGTAACCCGGCCGTTATAGTTGCGGTCGGTGATTACTGAAAATTGGATTTCCCCATCTTGTTCCATCTGGATATCATCGATGGCATCTTCGGGGATGCTGACAGCGACTTCCATGCCGGTATTCTCAAAAACGTCAAAACATTTCTGGCCGCGTGCGACTTCATTAAAGGCATCGATGTAACGGTTGGCGATCACCCCGTCATACGGCGCCCGCAGGACGGTTTTGTCCAGGTCGCGTTGCGCCAATTTGAGACCGGACTTTGTGAATTGAACCTGTTTGCGAGCGCTGTCGACAGCAGCTTGAGACTGATCGATGGCGGCCTGACTGACCGCGCCGGGGTCCTGCTTGTTGATGCGCTGGAAGCGGTCCAGGTCGTTGCGCTTATCGGCCAGCTGGACCTTGGCGCGCCCCAACTCGGCTTCGGCGGCCTTGACATTCAGGTTGTAGGTCCGTTTATCCAGGACAGCGAGCACCTGGCCTTTGGTTATTTTGTCGCCTACATCGACGCGTACTTCCCGGATGTTGCCGGAAACTTCAAAACCAATACTGGAGCTGTCGGCTGCTTCGACAACACCTGAAAATTGGCGCAACTTGCCGGATGCCTGCTCGGAAACGGTGATGGTTTTGATGGCGCGGATACGTTCAGGCGGCGGTGGTGGCGCTTCACGGCAGGCGGAGATGAAAAAAAGAGTGGCCATTCCAAAAAATACGCTCAAAAAAAATGTGCTGTGACGATTTTGCATATCGTTTAATCTCTCTTTATATTATGTTGATTTGGATCGGTTAATCTAATGCTTCCGGGACGCTACTGTCAAGACTGTTATCCATTTTATTGCGTGCTTGATTTGAATGAAACATCAGCTCTTATTCCCTGTGACCGCAACTTCTTAAATTCTGTGATTCTAATTCGCATCGCTCGTTCAAATAAATTTTCACATGATTTAATTTGACATAAAAGTCTGATTTTTATATATTTTGAGTTACGAATGGAGATAATTTGTCAAATGAAAGATCCCAAAAATACAGATTTACTCAATTGGATTCATCACTGGGAAAACGCCGGGGAGATCATGGAACGTTCCAGGCGAACCCGCCTCTTAAATGTGAATGTGCAACAGGCGATTATAAATCTCGATGACGCTTTTGAATCGGCCCTTCTTAATTCTCCCATCAAGCTCACTTCGGGTCTGGTTGAAATGCAGAGCTGGTTTACCCGAACATTACTATGATAGCATTATTTCATCTGGCTGCCGAAATTCAAAAATTATGTATTTCAAAGAGCTGGCCGTTTTGCTTTATTGGCGGCATTGCACTTCAACGATGGGGTGAACCTCGTCTGACGGTAGATGTCGACCTCTCACTTTTTACCGGTTATGGTAAAGAAGGGCCATTCATAGATGTCTTCCTTAAAAAATATGAGCCCCGAATCGAAGATGCACGTGAATTTGCCATGCAGAATCGTGTGATATTAATTCAATCGGAGCGCGAAATACCCGTTGATATTGTATTGGCGGGATTGCCTTTTGAAGAACAGGCAATTGGCCGAGCCACTGAGTTTTCTTTTCTTGAAGCGATATCGCTTCGCACCTGTTCAGCAGAGGATCTGATTATTTATAAAGCGTTTGCAGATCGTAATCGCGATTGGGCTGATATCGAAGGCATTTTGATCCGGCAAAAAGATAAATTGGATTGGTCCCATGTTGAAAAATATCTCCTTCCACTGTCCGAATTAAAGGAAATTCCCCATATCATTTCTAAATTGAATGACTTACGTTCCAGTCTTTAATCTTTAATAGCCTGACCGCGAGAAACAAAAGAGATTCCCTGGCCGGATCGCGTGCCGATCATCACCCCTTCAATTAGGGGCGGATTGACTTTTGCCTGTGATTGCCATTTAACCAGAAAGTTCGCACCGGATCCGCCGCCGGTGTCTGACTCGGGCAGGATATAGCGGGTGGATGCCATGGCCTCTAATTCAGCGGGCTTATCCAGATATTCCTTGATGAGCTTGCCGTCGGAATCAAAAAAATTGACCGACACAAGCGTAATGGCTTGCTTGGGGTTGGTGTTGCGGATGCTGAGCGTGGCGGCCAGGCCAAACGGGCGCCCCTTCAGGCCGCTGTAAATATGGGTATAGATGGGCACATAAACGGTTTGCCCGGCAGATAATGCAATGCCGGAGTCTGCTGAAACGGAGGTCGTCCACGCAGACAACAGGAAAAAGGTAACCAGCATGAAAATGAAGGTAGATCTGATTCTTGCTTTTTTCATTTTTTTGCTCCTTACTATTTCATTCAATCCGATCATCAGTTTCTTTTGATATTGCTTTTTCTTCCTGGATGAGCTCTTCGGTGGCGCGCTCGAATTCGGCGATCACCTGGGCACCCAAAAGCAAGATAATCGAGGCGATTTCAATACTCAACAATACCACCACCGCGGTGGCAAAAGAGCCGTATATGACGCTGACCAGGGAGAGTTTGGCGAAATACCAGACCAGCACGTGACGCGTAATTTCCCATAGAATTGCAGCCGTGGTCCCACCGAGAAGTGCGTGACGAATCGTGATCTGCCCCACAGGCATCACCAGATATAAGGATGATAGCATTAATATCAGGCCCAGGATTCCCACCAGATAGAGCCCAATCCCGGAAGCCCACGCGAAGCCGAAGCTTTTGCCAAGAATAGTCAATGTTTCACCTTCGATGGCGTCCAACACACCGGCAATGACCGTTATGATCACAATCCCAACTCCCATTAAAATCATGAAGATGTAAGGGATGATGGCAGAGATTAGAAAATGGCGCCGGTGGGTTTTGATGCGATGGTAAAATATGACCGACATGGCCGATTCCAGCATGCTAAAAGCCATGGAGCTGAAAAACAGCATGACTCCGATACCGATAATGCCGACAAACTGGCGATATTGAAATAAAGCCCTCACTTCAAACGCTATTTTTTCCGCGTGACCGGGGACAATTAATTCCAGCTCCTTTATGATGATTTCTAGTAATTTCTCCTGCTCGATAAATTGTGACAGCCCGATTAAAAGCAGCGCCAGCATAGGGATAATGGACAACAGGGAATTGTAGGCCACCCCGCCGGATAAGAGCAGTCCCTGGTTGCGCTTAAAGCCCCTGAGCACCCGCCACATGAAGCTGCCCGGGTGCCGCAGTATTTTGCGGCTATATCTTTTGGGGTCCGTCATGTACATTCTTTGATATTTTATTTTGAGCTATTTTTAAAATAATTCTAATCTGCATCACACTGACAAACACCCAATCAGACGCCTCAAATTTAGAGCGGTTAGAATCTTGGCGTCTTTACGCCTTTGCGTGAGGCAGTGTCAGCTGGGTCGACACCGGGATAGTGTCAGGTTTTTTCAAGCTTCAGATTTTTAAGGACGGCAAATTTGTTGGCGCTGGGCTCACGCTCACACCCGCAGTCTTTCTGGTTGAGATCCGATCCGCATTTCGGACACAGGCCCTTGCAGTCTTCAGCACACAACGGCTGCAGGGGAAATGCCATCACAACCTGTTCCTGGATGCCTTGCTGAAGATTGATTTCTTCTCCACGGAAATACAGCAGCCCGATCTCTTCGAGCCTCAATTCGATCTCTTCCGCATTCAAGACATCCATAAGACCCGGCACTTCTCTGGTGTAGGTTAACGCAAAGTCGGACGCCAATGGCGTATCAAAATCTTTCAGGCAGCGACTGCAGGCCAGGCGAATACGTGTCAGGAAGTTGCCTTCCACTTCGTAAAGTTCCCTTATCTTAAATGCTTTAACGCCGATCTTCAATGGCTCAAGGAATTCACACTCCCGGTTTTTGATCATTCCTGCGATTATTGGAAAAGTCCGGGCGTTTTCTTCAAACTCGCGGAAAAATGTTTTATCCTTGATCTGTTCGATATGAAGAATTAAGGGTTTCATTTTTTGATAGGATGCAAAATATTTTTTGTTCTGATACAAAAGGTATGATAATGCAGATCTTTTCGTTAATCAAATATCCTTTTGTCGTGCAATCTAAATAAAATTGTTTATTGATTCGGTCTTTGATATGTCTCCAATATGAAAGTTGCTTCGGGAAATAAAAAACAGGGATTAAAACAACCGGCAAAGGCCCGGGAGGGAAAAACGGATACGGCGTGCAAGCGCTGCGGCACCTGCTGCAAAAAAGGCGGGCCGTCATTTCACCAGGCCGATAAGGCCTTGATTGAAACAGGCGTAATTCCTTCCAGGTGTCTGTATACCATTCGAAAGGGTGAGATGGCCTATGATAATGTCCGGCAATGTCTGGAACCGGTAAAATCTGATATCATCAAGATCAAGGGCAAAGGCGATAGCTGGACCTGTTTGTTTTTTGATGAAGCGCAAGCCGCCTGCAGCATTTATGAAAGCAGGCCGATTGAATGCCGGGCGCTCAAATGCTGGGATACAGCCGAACTCGAGGCACTGTACGCCCAAAAAAGATTGAAGCGCAAGGATCTGATTGCTGATATTGAGGGGTTGTGGGATTTAATCAAAGATCATCAGGAACGCTGCAATTACGATACGATCCATGCTCTGGTTAAAGCGATAAGCAGCGATAGGGCTGGTGATTCCCGGCAAAAACTTGCTGAACTCATTCAATTTGATATCGAAATTCGAAAGCTGGTGGTATCCCGGGGCGGTATGGACGCAGACATGCTTGATTTTTTATTCGGCCGGCCCCTGCACCGAACGCTCAAGTAACGCTCATTTAAGGCAAATTATCCATGCGATAACCGAACCTATCCGAATTTTTTTTTGGCTTCGGGTTCCGGTTCGGGCTGCGGGGTCCCGGCTTGTTTGGCTGACGGATTTTCCACCACCGCTTCCCCCCAGATGTATTTACCGTATTTGGCGTAGCCGAGCACATTATTGAGCCGTGGATCGGCATTGCTTTCGATGGGGATGACATTTCCGGTAATCAGCGGTTGGAGGTATCTGGCCAGTTCCCGGCAACCCCCGCCGGTCAGAATGATGGAATCGATATCCCAATCGTCGGCCCAGAGGCGGTCAAGATCGTTTGCAATGGTAGACGCGAGCTGGGAATAGACCTGATCCCTGATTTTTTCAAACGAAAAACCGTGTCCGCGCATTTTTATGGTGCCTTCCTCAGCGGCTTTATACAGGCGGTAAAGCTCAACGTTGACGCCGCATTGTTCTCTGAGCTTGTTTGAAATGATACCGAATCCTTTTGAAATACCGCTATCGAAGGTACGGCTGCCGCGATCGATGTACCGTAAATGATCAAGAATCGTAAAGTCGGTTGTGCGAAAACCAATGTCGACCACGCCGACTTTTTGATTGGCCAGCTCTTCATTGATGATCTTACCGTCATCATCCATCAGGCAGTTCAAAATACTGCCCAGGGGCTGCGGCAGCATTCGGACCTTGTTAATATAGATTTCCCGGGTGGTCTTTTCGCCATTATGGGAATGGTAGGTGACCGAGTGATGTCCGGTGAGGATCTCATTAAAGCGCTCATGGTTTTGTTTAAAGTATCCGATCGGCAGCCCGGAAACGACGTTGACGGGGACATTGATCGGTGTATTGTTTTTTAAAAACAGCCCCGCAATGGTCAGGGCCAAAATTCTGACATAATCGGTAATCAGTCGTTCCTGGTCCAATGTGAAGTTTAAAACATTCGACTGTTGCTCGGCCAGGTCGCCCACAAAATATGACTTACCGTCAATGGACACATGAATATGATCCGTTGGCACACTATCACCAAAATCCGCCCAGAATTGGATCTCAGACGCATCCCCGAAAATCGATTTAAATATGATGGTTTCTTGGCCGCTGGCGGCCTTTGTGAAACCGAAACCGATATCAATACCCAGAACCTCCATTTTTGCCTCCCTCAAGCTTATGGGCAACGCACTCGCTTGCATGTATTATCAATTTATATCGCATCGCTGCTGAAAAGTCAAAAAAATCCAGGGTGTCTAAAATTCC
The DNA here is from genome assembly GCA_947259495.1 of uncultured Desulfobacterales bacterium. Classification (GTDB taxonomy): domain Bacteria; phylum Desulfobacterota; class Desulfobacteria; order Desulfobacterales; family JAHEIW01; genus JAHEIW01. The sequence continues at coordinate 85,548 of CAMYLV010000031.1, forward strand.
CTTAATTCTTAAATTTTATAATAATTTCAATATTTTGGACAGTCTTTTAGGTGGCGCTGGTCGGGTCAGCGGCGCACCGGCGAAGATGGTGAACTGTCCCAAAAAATGAATGCACAGGACCTTGCGGATTCGGTTAATGAACGCATCCTTTCTATCATAACCTTATGAAAAAAGATTGTTGCGAGCTATATTATTTTTCGGGAAAATGGGGAAATTTCTTTAGCTTATATTGACCGAATTTTTTGATGGGTTTCATTCGATGATCAAATCGAAGGGCAATGCTTAAACAATCGTCCAATTGATCTGGAATTCGTTTTTTACAATGGATGCAATGTGATCGTCAAAGTAATGATGCTCTATGCGGTATGTTTTAGCGTCATATTCGATGTCTAGGTGCTGCGCGTCCGGCACCTGGATAACACGGCATTGAGAAAGCGCTTTGAGACCGATGCCGGCAGCCTTGAGTACCGCCTCCTTTGCTGTCCAGTACCGGAAAAACGTCTTAAAGGTCATATCCGCCAGCGCCCATTCAGTTTCAGTAGCGGTTTTTTTAAACAGAGATTTCGTTCGCGAACAAATTTTTTCAATATCAATGCCGACCGGCGACGGGGCGATTACGCCGCCGACGTATTCTGTCTTGTGGGTAATTGACCAATAATTTCCGTCGAAGGGCAGGGGTGCGTTTCGTTCATCCTGTGCCAGTTTTCCTATGGGGACCCGACTTCTTTCAGCAGAAAACTCCAACGCCTGCCGGGCCTGCCGACTCAAGAATTTGACGCGTTCTCTGGGTGTTAGTTCTTTAACCGTCTCGGGAACGGCCATTATCACAGGGTACAAGGTCTGGTGCTCAACTCCGGAAATTCTAATTTTATTTTTGTTTTGTTTCATCCGTACCTTACTTCACAGAAGACAGAAAATAGATGACAGAAGATAAATAATGATCTTTAATCGAGAATTATGCTATGATTTATGAATCATGTTTTCTGATTTCTGTCCTCCGACCTCCGACCTCAGTCCTCAGTCCTCTGGTCTCTGCCCTCTGTCATCTGACCTCTGAGCTTTAGCGCCAGATCATAAACCGTTTTTTTCGGAAGATCATATTTTTGGGCAATAGTTCGGGCGATTTCGGAAAGGCTGCCGGTTTCATTTTCCAGTGCTGTTTTTAGCGTGGTTTTAATAATCTCAATGTCCATTTCTTTTAATTGCTCACAGCCCGATACCAGCAGGGTGCATTCCCCTTTAACGGTCGACCGCGCTATGATGGTCTTTAAAATTTGCGACATCGTTCCTCTTAAAAATTCTTCATGCAGCTTGGTCATTTCCCGGGCCAGCACGGCATTCCGATCACCCATACAGGAGATGATTTCTTCCATTAGTGAAATAATGCGTTTGGGTGACTCATAAAATATCAGGGATGCTGTCTGAACGCCCAGCGCGGTCAGAAATTTGATTCGTTTTCCTTTTTTTTTGGGGGCAAAGCCAACAAACATAAATGAATAGGTGGGTAGACCGGAAACGCTCATGGCGGTGGTGGCGGCGGTGACTCCTGGGATGGGGGTTACCGTGATTTTATTTTTGATGGCGGCTGCTATCAAACGAAAGCCGGGGTCGGATACCGACGGTGTACCGGCATTGGATACCAGTGCAATCGATGTCCCGTCCAACAGTTTTCCGATCAGCTGCGGGGCTCGCTTTTTCTCGTTGTGCTCATGATAGGAGATCAGAGGCTTTTTTATCCGGTGATGGGCCAGGAAAGCGCCGGATTTGCGTGTATCTTCGGCGGCAATCAGATCAACCTTTCGCAAAAGGCTGAGTGCCCTGAGGGTAATGTCATCCCGGTTGCCGATCGGTGTGGCGACGACATAAAGTATCCCCCTTTTTTTAGTCTGGTTCGCGTCATTCATAGGCAAGTTCAAAGGCATTTTTAATGATTTCTACCTGTGGTTTGTCCCGGTTTGAAATTACGGCGACCACATCAAATCGCGCCCTGGCGGTGCTTTGGTCGGTCGCTTTCAGATAATACAGCGCGACCATGGATATTTTTTTCTGTTTTTGGGGTGTAACGGCCCATTTAGGGCTTCCGAAATGAACCGAGCTTCTGGTTTTGACCTCGACGAAAGCAATTGTATCTTTATCTTTTGCGATGATATCAATTTCACCCAGCCGGGTGCGATAATTGGTTTCAATAATCTTATAACCCGCTTTTTTCAAATGCCGGGCCGCAAGCGCTTCCCCCTGTTCTCCAAATTTTTGCCGCCGATTTTTCATTATCAGATTTTAGGGTATCATATTTTCAAGATTTCAATCGCAATTACGTAACTTAATCTACACCCATATCATTTAGCTCATCAAAGGAAATTTATAATTCATAAGAATTCTTTGACACCCCTGAACGTCTTCCGATGAATCGGACAATATCCAAATTCGCGGATTGCCGCCTTATGCGCCCGGGTCGGGTAGCCCTTATGCTGATAAAAGCCGAATTGTGGAAAGTATTCGTGATACCCTTCCATCAGTCGATCCCGGGTGACCTTGGCCACAATAGAGGCAGCGGCAATCGAAACACTAAGCGTGTCACCCCTGACAATCGGCTTCTGAGAAAGGCGCGATGAAATTCGGAATGGCCCGTCAATGAGGAGGCAATCGGGCTGAGGGTCTAAGTTATGGGTCGCTATGGACATAGCCAGCAATGAAGCCTGCAGGATATTGATGCGGTCGATTTCAGCCGCATCAACGATACCAATGCCCACCGAAACCGCCTGGGCATAGATTTTTTCGTAGAGCCGGGCCCGTTTTTTAGCAGACAGTTTTTTCGAATCAGTAACATCGGCGACCGAAAAAGCCTGCGGCAGAATCACAGCTGCAGAAACAACAGGACCGGCCAGGGGACCCCGACCGGCCTCGTCAATACCGGCAACCGCTCTAAAACCATTATCAGTGGCTTTTTTTTCGAAAAACCACAAATCCATGTTCAGATGTTCAGATGTCAGAAGACAGAAGTCAGGAATCAGATAACAGAGGACAGATAACAGAGGACAGACATTAGGGTTAAAAAAGCGGATGCGCTTATTTTTCTGTTTTCTGTCTTCTGATTTCTGTCCTCCGACCTCTGACCACTGTCTAGTGACGCCTGGTCTTTTGAGATTAATTGAAGCGACGTTCTTTGATCCTGGCTGCTTTGCCTCTGAGTTTGCGCAGATAGTAGATTTTGGCACGTCTGACCCGGCCCCGGGTGATGACTTCGATTTTATCGATTGCGGGTGAATGCAGCGGAAAAATCCGCTCTACCCCGACACCGTAGGAAACCTTGCGGACGGTAAACGTCGCATTTGTACTACCTTTGCGTTTGCTGATGACCACGCCCTGAAAAATCTGGATACGTTCTTTTTCACCTTCTTTTATTTTTACGTGGACTTTGACATTATCGCCCGGTCCAAATGCAGGGTGGTCAAGTCGCATTTGCTCTTTTTCCAATTGATGAATCTTTTCCATCGTTCCTCCAAAAATTCTTTAAATTTCATTCAATGGCACGAGATGCAAATTGCTCGTCCGTTGGTATTCGATTTTATTGTTAACGTTAAATTAGTTCGATTGGTTGGATTGGTTTAATTAGTTAATTGCGCCGCGGCCCTTTTTGAACCGGTCAGAAAAATATGATTTGTCAACAAACTAATCAAACCAATAAAACTAATGGAACCAATGAAACAAGCTCTATTTTTTACCCAGCAGCCGATCAAACATAATCGCCGCCGCAGAGCGCACCGAAAGATGGTTGTAGTCTGTTTTTCCCACAATCGGTTCGAGCACGTAATCGGCCGCGGAAATAAAATCTTCGCTCAAACCCCAGGCGGTGCCTAAAACCAGCACATATGGCTTGCCGTTTTTTAGCATGGCGCGAAATTTTTTGTAACTGATGTTGTTATGGTATTTCCGCGCGCAGGTCGCAACCGTTAGCGGCTGCGTGCCTTCCGAAACGGCTATTTGGTCAAGAACATCAGAGAACGTGTCATTGACCTGGATCATCTCCAGCGCGCTGCGCCTTTTGGGATTATATTGTGCCCCAATGCCCTCTGTCCAATGAGAAATAATCCGTTTAATCAGATCTTTCTGGTCTTCAAGGGGCGTAACGACAAAAAATGCATTCAGGCCGTATGTTTTGGTGGCCCTCGATATATCGTGTAAATCCAGGTTGGTCAAGGCGGATGCAATCGTCTCACCGTTTTTATTGACCACCGGGTAATGAATCAATGCCACATAAAGTTTGGGCATATCGGTTTGCCCGTTTACCCGTCAGCCCGTTCGCCGGATTTTTTATGAGGGACGATCGAGCTAACCTTTCTTAATCTTTTTGGTTAATACCGTATTATGTTTAAGCAGTTCAGATTAAAATTTCGTGGAAATTATTTTCCCGTTTTCTATTCTTTGTGCGCTTTGTGGTGAAAATTTAATATATCCTGTATATTTCGGGACCACTTCTTTAACATTTCGATCTCCTTTTCGTTTAAATCCTTGTTTCGCAGGAGATCCGCTCGTTTCATTAGCGTGCGCATCAACGCGGATTCCAACCGCCAGTTTTCAATTTCCTCGTGATGCCCGGATAACAAAGTGTCCGGTACCGCCTTGCCTTCAAATACTTGCGGCCGGGTGTAGTGGGCATGTTCGAGCAGGCCGTTTGCAAATGAGTCTTTTGCGGCAGCGTCTTCACCCCCCAGGGTGCCGGGAATCTGACGGGTGACGGCGTCGATGATAACCATGGCCGCCAGTTCGCCGCCGGTCAGCACATAGTCTCCGATAGAGATTTCATCATCTATCAGGTCGTGGTCGATGCGCTCATCGACCCCTTCATAGCGTCCGCATACGAAAACTAGTTCTTCATAAGAAGCCAGTTTATGCGCGATTTTTTGATTAAAAACACGTCCCTGCGGCGTCAGCAGAATTTTTTTGGCTGAAGGGGCATCCTGTTCGGCGGCGCGGATAGCCGCGGCTAAGGGATCGGGTTTCATTACCATCCCGCTGCCGCCACCGTACGGCCGATCGTCGGTTACCTGGTGTCTGTCTTCAGCAAAATCTCTGATATTCAGGGTTGAGGCGAAAATTTTTTCCTGTTCAATTGCCCTTCTAATAATCCCGTGGTCCCAAAATGGGCCAAACATTTCCGGGAAAATAGTTAATACGACGAACTTCATTCTCAAATTACATCCGATATGACAAAAAGCAGCTCAATTGAGATTTTCTAATTAAGTTCAACCTACAATTCTTCCAGCCCGTCGGGTAATTCAACCCGCATTATTTTTGCTTCGATATCGATCACGCGCACAACCGATTCAAGAGCCGGAATCAAGATCTCCCGGTCATCAGTTTTAACGACATAGACATCATTGGCGCCGGTTTCGATAATCGACTCCAGGTGTCCGAGGTATCGATCGTCTGATGTGAAAACCTTCAGGCCGATCAGATCATACCAGTAATAAACGCCTGTTTCTAATTGTGGAAGTTCCGCTTTTTGAATCTGCAGGTCGGCTCCGACCAGCGTTTTTGCCTGACCACGGTGGCTGACGCCTTTCAGGGCCAAAAGCGCTCCGCGCGAATGCGGCTTGATCCAATCAATTTGGTAGCCGTCTGCGCTGCCGTCGGGCCTGCTGACCGTTATAGTGGTGCCCGGCTTGAAAATTTCCAGTGATTCAGCATATAAATGAATCTTGAGGGTTCCCTTGGCACCATGCACACCCACTATCTTACCGATGATGACTCGGTCTTTTATGGGCTCCGGCTTATTCAATAATTTCCAGCACCGTGCGTTTTTTTAATTTGGCAGATGCTGCACTCAGTATCGTTCGCATGGCCCGTGCAGTCCTGCCCTGTTTGCCGATGACTTTGCCCAGATCCTCTTTGGCCACTTTAAGTTCAAGGACCGAGGTCTGATTCCCCTCAATCTCTGATACGCTGACGTCTTCAGGACGATCCACAAGTGCTTGAGCGATATAGCTGATCAGGTCTTTCATAGCGCCATCTCCTTTGCTTGCCGGTTGAGAAACAGGGGGATGAACGACTAAACTCGTAGCTAACCGCATTAGCATTAGCCACTATGCATTATTGGCGAAGATGCCTTCTCTCTTAAAAAGGCTTTTTACCGTGTCTGACGGAACTGCTCCTTTTTTCATCCAGTATTTGATTCGATCCGGATTTAACGTTACTTCGGCCGGATCCTTTAAGGGGTCGTATGTGCCCACTTTTTCCAGGAATCTGCCGTCTCTGGGGTTTTCGCCGTCAGCGACAACAATCCGGTAAAACGGTTTTTTCTTGGCCCCGTGTCTTGCCAGTCTAATTCTAACGCCCATTAACAGTTCTCCTTCAAAACGGCAGCATTCCACGGCCCATCCCGCGCATGCCGCCCTGGTTTAATTTTTTCAGCATTTTCAGCATTTGGGTGTAATTCTTTAAAAGCTTGTTTACGTCCTGAACCCGGGTTCCGCTCCCTTTTGCGATTCTTTTACGGCGGTTGCCATTGATAATTTGATGATTCCGCCTTTCCTGGGCTGTCATGGAATTGATAATCGCCTCAATTCTGACAAACTCCTTTTCATCGACCTGCAGATTCTTCAGTTGTTTCATCTGCCCCATACCCGGAATCATTTTTAACAGATCGCTAAAGGAGCCCATCTTTCGGATCTGAACCATCTGATCACGGAAGTCTTCCAGCGTAAACTGGCTTTTTCTAAGTTTTTTTTCTAGTTCTTCCGCTTTTTTTTGATCGACGACATCCTGGGCCTTCTCAATCAGGGTAAGGACATCGCCCATGCCCAGAATACTCGATGCCATGCGATCCGGATGAAATGCTTCGAGATCGCTGAGCTTTTCACCCACACCGATGAACTTGATCGGCTTGCCGGTTATGGATTTGATCGAAAGCGCCGCGCCGCCGCGGGCATCACCATCCATTTTGGTCAGCACGACACCGCCGATATCCAGGGTCTCATTAAATGCCCTGGCGATATTGACCGCATCCTGGCCGGTCATGGAATCGGCCACGAGCAAAATATCCGACGGTTTGACGGTGGTTTTAATATCCGCCAGTTCGGCCATCAGCGCTTCATCGATATGCAGACGCCCGGCGGTGTCCAGCAGCAGGGTATCGCATCCTTGCTGATGCGCACCGGCCAGCGCCTCCTGACAGATTTGAACCGGCGCCTGATCCGTGCTCGACGGAAAAACCGGTACATCCAGCTGATTGCCCAGCTTTTGCAGCTGTTCGATTGCGGCCGGTCGGTAGACGTCTGCCGGGACCAGGTACGGTTTGCGGCCCATTTTTCTTAAAAATACGGACAACTTACCGGCAGTCGTCGTTTTACCTGAGCCCTGGAGGCCGACGAGCATTACCGCTGCCGGACTTCTTCCTGAAAGATCCAGTTGCTCATTGCGGCCACCCATTAATGCCGTCAGGGTTTCATTGACAATTTTAATCACCTGCTGGCCGGGTGTCAGGCTTTCGAGGACCTCCTCGCCCATGGCCCGCTCTTTAATGTCGGCGATAAAGCTCTTAACGACGCGATAGTGGACATCGGCTTCAAGAAGGGCCATACGGACTTCTTTCAGCCCTTCCGCGATATTCTTTTCCGTTAATTTGCCATGCCCTTTGAGCTTCCGGAAAATGCCATTTAATCTGTCGCTTAAGCTGTCTAACATACTTTTACCTGATTCAGAACATAAATTATTGAAAATACAATTGTAAAAGTGGTATGTCAAGTAAATTAATACCTTGATTTTGAATGAAAATTAATGAGAAGATCTCATTTTTGGTATTAGCAGGCCGAGCAAGTCAGCGATGTAGGCCAACATCCATTCAGTAAAAAGGATGAAAATCATTTTATCTCATTAATGTTCACCCTTTGGGCGAACCGGAGACTTCCATCGGTCCGCCTCAGGCGGATTATTAAGGACGAGGCATAGTTTACTATAGCCTCGCCCTTAAGTGCCTTGCATATGAAACCCTCCAGCTCGTTCAAAATCAAGGTAATTTCTGAATTTTGAATAAAAAAAGATGAAAGGTTTTTTTGGGTTTTTAAAATTATGTTGAATCCTAAAAAGCAGAACATTCTTGAACTTGATCAGAATGCATTAGTCTCATGGCTCGACGATCAGGGAGTTGCGCCGTATCGGGCGAATCAGATTCTTAAATGGCTCTATACGCGGCAGACGGATCGATTTGACCGGATGACGGATTTGTCCAGTGATTTGCGGGCCCGTCTGGCGGATTTTTTTACCATCGAGCGTCTGACGACCGTACACATCGCAACTTCCAAAGACGGCACGCGCAAATATGTGTTTCAGCTCAAAGATGGAAAGCGAATTGAAAGCGTTCTGATACCGGAGCGCGACCATTACACGCTGTGTATTTCGAGTCAGGTGGGCTGTGCGCAGGATTGTGGGTTTTGCTTAACCGCCCAAATCGGGTTTCAGCGTAATTTAAGCAAGGCCGAAATTGTTTGCCAGGTACGCGATATCAAAAATGACCTCAAAGAGCCGGGATCCCTGACAAACCTGGTTTTTATGGGCATGGGCGAGCCGCTGGCCAATTACCAGAATCTGGTAGCCGCTATCCAGATCATCACCGATGGGAGCTTCGGCTTCGGCTTTGCCGGCCGACGGGTGACCGTGTCAACGGCCGGTCTGCCATCCCGTCTGGCAGACCTAGGCCGCGATACCCGTGTAAATCTGGCCGTTTCGCTCAATGCTGCCGATAACGATACCCGCAGCCGCCTGATGCCGATCAATCGAAAATTTCCCATCGAAAAATTACTCGCGGCCTGCCGACACTTTCCGTTGCCCGGCGGGCGGCGCATCACTTTCGAATATGTCCTTATAAAAGATGTTAACGACTCGGCCGATGATGCCCATCGCCTGGCCAAGCTGTTGCGGCCGATCAAATCAAAAATCAATCTGATTCCTTTCAATTCCCACCAAGGCTGCCTGTATCAGCGGCCGAATGAAGAAATCATTCTCCGATTTCAGAATATTCTGATCGATAATAACTACACGGTCATGATTCGCCGCAGCAAAGGACAGGATATTGCTGCCGCCTGCGGGCAATTGGC
>CAMYLV010000032.1 GCA_947259495.1 uncultured Desulfobacterales bacterium
CATTATGAGCATTAATGTCGTTGAAAGGGTAGATGATTTCGTCAAAGTACAGAATATTCTGGTCAGTGTTTCCGACAAACGCGGACTTGAACAGTTTATTCCGAATCTGATTGAGATAAATCCGCAAATTCAAATTTTTTCAACCGGTGGAACCTATGGACGCCTCCGCGAAATTCTGGGAGATTCGGATGCGAGCCGCTTAATGCAGGTCTCAGACTATACCGGTCAGCCCGAGACCCAGGGCGGCCTGGTCAAAACCCTGGATTTTAAAATTTACCTGGGACTCCTCACCGAGACTTACAACGATGCGCACCAAGGTGACCTAAGTCGTACGGGCAGCGTGCCCATCGATATGGTAGTCGTCAATTTATATCCCTTCAAAGAGACGATATCACAGCCGGATGTCTCTGTGGAACAGGCCAGAGGCAATATTGATATCGGTGGGCCTTGCATGATTCGGGCCTCTGCTAAAAATTACATCCGGGTTGCATCCGTAGTTGATCCTGCTGATTACGATAAGATTCTGTCGGTACTCAAAGCAAACCAGGCCTCAACAGACCTGGATCTTCGTTTCCAGCTGGCGCGCAAAGCGTTTGAGCACACGGCCGTCTATGATCGCACTATTGCCGATTTTCTGGTTTCAAAACAGATCGATGATGTCAAAACATGTTATGACCTGAACCTTGCATGAAAATTAATACGAAATTAATGTTGTATTTTATGAAGTACATTAATCAAACCCTTCAGGTGTCAATTGGAAAATAAGGAGTGATACCATGGCTGAAGATCTCAAAAAGATGTATCGAACCGTGATGGATGACCATTTTCCGCCCCAGATGGAAATCAGTTTTATCGAAACCGACATACGCCAGACCCTTTTTTATGAGAAAGTGGTCTGGGTTGTCGATGATGTTCAGAGAGGCCTCCGGTACGGAGAGAATCCCGGCCAGGAAGCGGCCCTCTATAAGCTGGTCAACGGTAATCTGGTGCTGGGGGAAACCGAAACCATTCAGCCCGGACAATTTCTGGCATCCGATATTGAGCTGCTACAATCCGGGAAACACCCGGGCAAGACAAATTTGACCGATGCAGATAATTCTCTCAACATTTTGCGCTATTTTACGGACAAACCCACCGTGGTCATCGTCAAACACAATAATCCCTGTGGTGTAGCCCGGGCCGGCACCCTGGTTGATGCATATGTCCAAGCCAATATGGCCGACAGGGTTGCCGCCTTCGGGGGCTGTATCGCCGTGAACCGGCCGGTAGACAAGGCGACTGCTGAGGCCATCACCCAGCAATATGCCGAAGTCGTGGTCGCGCCTGATTTTGAGCAGGGCGTGATGGATGTCTTTTCCCAAAAACCCAATCTGCGGGTGATTAAAATCGGCAATATCGAACGCCTGCAAACATTTGTGGGGCAAAGATGCGTTGAATTTAAAAGCCTGATCGATGGCGGCATTATCGCCCAGTGGTCGTTCAAGCCGACCACCCGTTCAAAGGAAGACCTCAAACTGGCCGAGTGTGAGTACAAAGGTCAGCATTTCAAAATCAATCGCGAGCCCACCGATAAAGAATATGATGATCTGATTTTTGGCTGGCTGGTGGAGTCCGGGATCACCTCCAATTCGGTCATCTACGTAAAAGATGAGGTAACAGTGGGTATCGGGACCGGTGAACAGGATCGGGTGGGGGTTGCCGAAATCGCCAGAGATAAAGCCTATCGCAAGCTTGCCGACCGGTATTGTTTTGAAACACACGGCACGCCCTACAATGAATTGACCGATTCTGAAAAAAAAGCTGCAATTGACGACCAGGTAGCTGCTGAAAAAGGTGGGCTCATCGGTGCTGCCATGGTGAGTGATGCTTTTTTCCCGTTTAGAGACGGGGTGGATGTGGGTATCCGCGAGGGGATTTCAGCGGTTATTCAACCCGGGGGCTCTGGAAACGACTATCAGTCCATCGAGGCATGCAACGAAGCCGGTGCGACCATGGTGTATACGGGGCAGCGCAGCTTCAAGCATTAGTTGCACCCCTAAATGGACCTTTTTCCGGTGACCTGTGTTCTCCGCGGGTTTTAGCCCTCGACGTACTCAAAGTATGCCGAGGGCTAAAACCCTTGTGCGGCCTTGCTCATCGAAAAAACTTCTCATTTATGGGCGCAACTAAATTTTTAATAAGTTTCGAACCCGGCCTGGTCAATTTTCTCTCATTGGCCGTTTGCCGTAAGCCCTGCGCCTTGTGCCGTATCTTATTTCATCACCTTTGAAATAACATCCAGGGCCCAATCGATATCTTCGGATGTAATATGGTAATGGGTGACGGCTCTTATCCTTTGCGGCCCCAGCGGCAGCATGCGGACGCCGGCGGCATCGATTCGCTGCACAAATTTCTGCGGGGTCATGTCCTCACGCTTGACTTCAAAATAGATGATATTGGTGTGTATCTGGTCGGGGTCAACGATCAGCCCTGGAATCTGCGCCAGGCCCACGGCCAACTGTTTAGCATTGGTGTGATCTTCGGCCAGCCGTTCCACCATTTCATTGAGGGAGACGATTCCAGCGGCGGCCAAAACCCCGGCCTGACGCATCCCGCCGCCAAGCACTTTACGTGCGCGCCGGGCCTCATTTATAAAATCCTTGTTACCACAGATCACAGATCCTACTGGAGCCGCTAAACCTTTACTCAAGCAGAAAGAAACGGAATCGGCTTCGGCAGCCAAATCCTTGGCCGCCATGCCCAGGGCGACGGCGGCGTTAAAAAAACGGGCGCCATCAACGTGGATTTTTAATTTATGCTGCCGCGCAATTTTGCTCGCGGCCGCCATGTAATCTGCATCCAGCGGGTAACCGCTGCAGCCATTATGGGTATTTTCCAAAATGATAAGCCGGGTTCGCGGAAAGTGTATATCGTCGCCACGAATGGCAAATTTGATATCCTCAAGATCAAGCCTGCCATCTGGCTGATTGGGTATGGTCCAGGGATGAATGCCGGCTAAAGCAGCTGATCCGCCCTGTTCAGCCCGAAATGTATGTGCCTGACTTCCCAGGATAATCTCGTCACCCCGGCCGCAGTGCGCCAGCAGACTCACCAGGTTGCCCATGGTGCCACTGGCGACAAACAGGCCCGCTTCTTTCCCCAATCGATCTGCGGCCATCTCCTCCAAATGATTAACAGTTGGATCCTCGCCGAACACGTCGTCACCCACCTCGGCTTCGGCCATTGCCCGGCGCATGGCCGCTGTCGGTTTGGTCAGGGTGTCAGATCGCAAGTCAACAATTCGCATGCTAGTTCTCCTTTTGAAATGGCTTCCAGAGAATATATTAAGTTAATCGGGCTTGATACATTTGACGCAACGAACCTAACTGATATCTGAAATCGAAATCGCCTTCAAGAATTATTGCTTTAAATTGTCTATATTTTTATGGCATTTTCTTGACTAAGCAACGGCGTTAAAGGTAAATACATTATTAATTTCTTAACTGCAATCGCGATTAATCATGTATGTGCTCTGATGATAATACTAGAGGAGATTGATTATGACAGAATTGTTGTGGGAACCTTCTGAGAAGCAAATTAAAGAATCGAATATGTTTCGTTTCATGACCTTTATAAACGAAACCTATCATCAAAATTTTAAAGAATACGCCCCCCTTTACGACTGGTCGGTTGAGAATATTTCTGAATTCTGGGCGGCTTTCTGGGATTTTGCCGAGATCATTCACTCCAAACCCTATGATCAGGTCATCGATGATGCCACAAAAATGCCGGGAGCCAGCTGGTTTGCGGGTGCCAAGCTCAATTTCGCCGAAAATCTGCTTCGCTACCGGGATGACCGGGTGGCGTTGATTTTTAAAGGAGAAGACCAGCCCTCAATTCGGATGACGTATGCCCGGCTTTATGATGAAGTGGCGCGCTTGGCCAAATCATTGAAGGAGCTGGGGATTCAGCCGGGCGACCGGGTGGTGGGATTCATGCCCAATATGCCTGAATCCATTATTGCGATGCTGGCGGCCGCCAGCATGGGCGCCACCTGGTCATCCTGCTCGCCGGACTTCGGCATCAAAGGTGTGCTCGATCGATTTGGACAGATCAAGCCCAGAGTCCTTTTCACCGCCAACGGGTATTCCTTTAAGGGTAAAAAATTGGATTCTTTAGAACGCATTGCAAATATTCTCAAAGAATTGCCGTCAATTGAGAAAGTCGTCGTCGTGCCCTACACCGAGCAGAAAGCGGATATCAGCGCAATTGCCAATGCCGTTCATTATCAGGATTTCCGATCATCAGAATCCGGTCTGGAGATAGAATTTGAACAGCTTCCTTTCGGGCATCCGCTTTATATCATGTACTCATCTGGAACCACCGGTTTGCCCAAATGTATGGTGCAAAGTGCCGGAGGTATTCTGGTGCATCAGTTAAAGGAACATATACTGCACACCGATTTAAAACGTGAGGACACCCTTTTTTATTTTACCACCTGTGGCTGGATGATGTGGAATTGGCTGACCTGTGCATTGGGGGTTGGGGCGACCCTGGTTCTGTTTGACGGTAATCCGTTTCACCCGCATCCTGGGGCGCTCTGGGAGATGGCCCAGGATGAAAAAATAACGGTATTTGGAACCAGTGCGGGGTACATTGCAGCGCTGCTAAATGCAGGCGTCAAACCCGGTAAGACATATGACTTAACGCCGTTACGCGCTGTTCTTTCCACCGGCTCCCCGCTGTCAATCGAAGGGTTCGAGTTTATTTATCAGGAAGTCAAGGCCGATTTACAGCTGGCATCCATTTCCGGCGGAACGGATCTAAACGGCTGTTTTGCGCTCGGTAACCCCATGCTTCCGGTTTACGCCGGTGAGCTTCAGTGCCGCGGCTTGGCGATGGATGTGCGGGCATTTGATGAACTGGGCAACGAGCTGATCGATGAGCAGGGCGAGCTGGTCTGCTGTAAGCCCTTTCCGTCGATGCCCATCTATTTCTGGGAAGATCCGGACGGCAGCAAATACCACAACGCTTATTTTGATGTGTTTCCCAATATCTGGCGCCATGGCGACTTTGTTACTGTTACCCGGCGCGGCGGCGTTGTAATGCTCGGCAGATCGGATGCGACGCTTAACCCCGGCGGGGTTCGCATCGGCACGGCTGAAATTTATCGACAGCTGGAGCAAATGCCGGAAATCGCCGACAGTGTTGTGGTCGGGCAAGATTGGAAAAATGATGTCCGGGTAATCCTCTTTGTCAAGTTGGACGAAGGTGTCGAACTCACGGATGCGTTAAAAGACAAAATCCGGCAAACCATCCGCATCAATGCGTCTCCACGGCATGTGCCCGCCAAGATTCTCAGGGTGCCGGATGTTCCATATACGCTTAACATGAAAAAGGTGGAACTGGCGGTTAAAAAAGTGATCCAGGGCCAGGAGGTGCTCAACAAAGATGCCCTGAGTAATCCGCAGGCACTGGATTATTATGCGAATATCAAAGAGCTTCAGGAAAATTGATCCGGAGGGATACCATGCCGGAAACCTATCAGATATTTCCTGTGGGTGTGGTTCATAAAATTGAAGAAGCGACCTGGATAGAAATCTTCGAACCCTATGCCGATGCGCTTCTGGGGCTGAAGGGCTTTTCCCATATCCTGGTATTTTTTTGGTTTCATGAAAACGATACCGCCGACCGGCGTAAAACCCTGAGAGTGCATCCCCGTAAAGATCAGAAAAATCCCCTGACCGGCGTTTTTGGAACCCATTCCCCCTTGCGGCCCAACCTGATCGGACTGACGCTATGTAAGATAAAATCAATCAGGGGCCGGCGTATTCAAATTGAAGATATTGATGCTTTTGACGGAACGCCGGTTATTGATATAAAGTGTTATATCCCAGGTTCTCCGGCTGAATCGGATATACGACTTCCCGATTGGGTGTAAGCATTCAGATAATCAATGTTTATCAAAAAACTTAGAATATCGCCGATTAAATACAGGAGTAATGGAGTGTTGGAGTAATGGATAAGAACGATTGACGTTTCAAATATTCTAACAATACTCCATTTCTCCTTTACTCCATCACTCCAAAGCGAAGCTTATACGCAAACGTTTTGGTAGGACGTATTTTCCTCCTATTTTAAACAGCAACCCGAAAGTGGACGATATTAATGCTTACCGATCTATCCGGCCGGATCGAAAGAATCACCTTCACCAACGAAGAAAACGGCTTTACGATTGCCAAGGTTAAGGTTCAGGGAAAGCTGGATCTGGTCACGGTTGTCGGTAATTTGATGGCGCCGATGCCCGGTGAAATTCTCGACATGCGGGGTGAGTGGGCTATCCACCCCAAATTTGGTGAGCAGTTTAAGGTTGTCCAGTTTAAAACCAAAGTTCCGGCAACGGCCCATGGCATTAAAAAATATTTAGGTTCGGGCCTGATCAAGGGATTGGGCCCGGTGATGGCCGCGCGCATCGTCGAACGCTTTGGCGAAAAAACTTTGGATATTATTGAAAATCAGGTCGGCCGTCTGGCCGGTGTCAAAGGCATCGGCCAGAAAAGCATTGCCAATATCGCCAAAGCCTGGGAGGCGCAGAAGGAAATTCGCGATGTGATGATTTTTTTGCAAAGCCACGGCGTCAGCGCTGCCTATGCGACCAAAATATTTAAGCGCTACGGGGATCGCTCGGTTGCGGTGGTCAAACAAAACCCCTATCGTCTGGCGACCGATATTTTTGGGATCGGATTTCTAAAAGCCGACCATATTGCAAAAGAACTCGGATTTTCAAATGACGCCAGGGTAAGGGTTGAAGCCGGGGTTGTTTACACACTGCATCAGCTTTCAGAAGATGGACATGTATTTTACCCTTATGAGCCGCTGATCGAGCGTTGCCGTGATATCCTGGGTGTTGGACGAGAGCCTATCGTCGGCGCAATTGGCAACCTGAATGCAGACAAACTGATCATTATCGAAGATATTAATAAAGATATTGAAGACTCCAAAGAAAACAACAAGGCCGTTTATCTGACCCGATTGCATCAGTGTGAAACCGGCATTGCAAACCGATTGAAAGCATTGCTGTCCACACCCAAATCGATGCGACAGGTTGATGTGGAGCGGGCTATTCAATGGGTCCAGCAGCAACTTTCTTTTCAGCCGGCCGAAAATCAGAAAGATGCCATTCGATATGCCCTTGAAAATAAAGTTCTGGTCATCACGGGGGGGCCGGGTACCGGAAAGACCACCATCATTAAGGCGATTCTAAAAATATTGTCACAAATGAAGATCAATATCATGCTGGCCGCACCCACCGGCAGGGCTGCTAAACGCATGAGTGAAATGACCGGCCACGAAGCTAAAACCATCCACCGCCTGCTCGAATACAGCATCCATAAACTCGGGTTTCAAAGAAATGAAAAAAACCCGCTCGATTGCGATGTGCTGATTGTTGATGAAACCTCCATGATCGATACGGTTTTGATGTACCACCTCCTCAAAGCGGTCCCTGCAACCGCCAGCTGTATTTTTGTGGGTGATGTCAATCAGCTGCCATCGGTCGGTGCCGGCAATGTACTGAACGATCTGATCGCATCCGGTGCTGTTGCGGTTATCGAATTGACCGAAATATTCCGCCAGGCCAAAGCCAGCCGCATCATTGTCAATGCTCATAAGATCAATGCAGGCGAGCTGCCGGTTTTAAGGCAATCTGAAATTTCCGATCCCCAAAATGATTTTTATTTTATTGAGCAGGATGACCCTGAAAAGGTTTTAGAAATTATTTTGGAACTGGCATACAGACGAATTTCTCACCGTTTTGGCTTCGATGCCATAGATGATATTCAGGTGCTGACACCGATGCACAAAGGGATTGTCGGGGCGGTCAATCTCAACAATCGGCTGCAGTCCGCATTAAATCCCGGAAACGGCGGTATTGTTCGCGGAGACCGTACCTTTCGCGTCAACGATAAAGTCATGCAGATCCGCAACAACTATGACAAGGAGGTCTTTAACGGGGATATTGGACGCATCACCGCCATTCAAGCTGAAGAACGCCGACTAACGACCCGCTTTGATCACCGTGATGTCGTCTATGAGTTTAGTGAACTGGATGAAATGGTGCTGGCGTATGCGGTTTCCGTCCATAAATCACAGGGGTCGGAATATCCGGTCGTAATCTTACCGATTCTGACCCAGCACTATATCCTGCTGCAGCGCAATTTGATTTACACGGCCGTCACCCGCGGCCGCAATCTGGTGGTCATGGTGGGCAGCCGAAGGGCGCTGGCCATCGGCGTTAACAACAACCAGACCCAGCAACGATTTGCCCGTCTGCGCTATCGACTGGGATGGCAACCTTAGCATCAAAATAGAGATAAAGAAAATAATTTACTATAGGCCCAGTTTTTAATTTGGTTGATAGCTTCGACGAAAGGAGGAAAACATGAAACCGATAGTAGTGCTTATCTGCGGCCTGCTTTTGCTGGTCGGCTGCCACACGCCCGCGCCGCCGCCGACTCCGGATCCGGACGCCGAGCTGATTGAAAAGGGCAGGCAGATCTTCTTCAATGAAACCTTTGACGGTAACGGTCGAACCTGCGGCACCTGCCATCCGGCAGAAAATAATTTTGTCATTGACCCGGCGTTCATCGCCTCGCTGCCGGATGACGATCCGCTCTTTGTTGCTGAATTCAATCCCGCGCTGAAGGAAAATTTTGAAAATCCACGGCTGATGCGGGAATTTGGTCTCATTACCGAAAATTTGGACGGATTCGACGATCTGGCCAACAAATTCACCCTGCGTGGCGTTCCACATACCCTCGGGCTGCGATTTACGATTGACAGTTCCCTGGGACCGCGCACCGGATGGTCAGGTGACGGTTCACCCGGCGACGGCTCACTGCGCTCCTTTGCAACCGGTGCGGTCATCCAGCATTTTACCAAAACCTTAAATCGGGTTGCGGGCGTTGATTTCCGCCTGCCCACCAATGCAGAGCTCGATGCCCTGGAGGCGTTTCAATTTTCACTGGGGCGGCAGCAGGAATTAACCCTGCCCCTGCCGCTCAAGGGTACGGTGGCAAATAGAGGTCAGGCAATTTTCAACGATCTCACGCTAGGCAAGTGTTCTGCATGTCATTTTAACGCGGGCGCTAATTTTAATCCGAATATTCCTTTCCCTGTCACAGGTAATTTAAACTTTAACACCGGAGTTGAGGATTTGCCGGATCAACCCCAAGATTTAACCGGTGAACTGGTTCCGCCGGATGATGGGTTTGGTATTCCCGGCGATGGCACCTTCAACACGCCTGCGCTGATTGAAGCGGCGGATACGGGGCCGTTTTTTCACAACAACGCGATCGAAACCATCGAAGGTTCAGTGGCGTTTTATAACGGAGATGCGTTTAATAACTCTCCGGCCGGTCAGCTTATACAGCAGGCGACCGGCAGCGGCATTAACCTGGACGGCACCCAGGTGGTGGAGGTTGCTGCTTTTTTGCGCGTTATTAATGCGCTTGAAAATATTCGGCAAAGTATTGAGCTGTTGGAACCGGTGGCCCGAAAATCTCACCAAACTGTTGAACAGGGCCTGCAGCTGCTCGATCTGGCGGGTCGGGAAACCGAGGACAGTATTATGGTGTTATCCGCTGGTGGGCTTCATCCCGAGGCCGTTCAGCATTTAAAAGAAGCTCTGCGCCTGACCCGCAAGGCCAAGCGCAGCATTTTTTCGAAAAGCCATCTGGCGCGCCAGGCCATCGAACAACAGCAAAAAGCCCGCGCTGAACTGGTGGAAACATCCTAATTGATGATTACTCTGTATGGAGGATAGCAACATGTTAAAACATATAATCATAGCAGCTACTATTTTTATTTTGATATTCGGTGCCTTTTCAGTCCAGGCCGAAAAATCCACCGAAATGTTTATTCCCATCGGCCAGTCTCCCGGTTTGTCCGGTGAGTATACGGTCATGGGGAAGATCGATCAGGTCAATGCACGGGATCAGAGCATCAAGATGTCGGGGCCTTCCGGCAGCTATACCGTTAGAATGACCAAACATACCCTTATTTATCTGGATCGCAGCAAAACACAGCTGCCCAACAGCTATGGAACGCTTGCGGATTGCAAAGTCGGAGATATGGCTGAAGTGAAGTTTGTCGACAATGCCCGCAGCAAACCCATCGAGTGGATCAAGGTTCAGAAGGCGAAATAGCAGCGGGTGGCACAAACCGCTAAAAAGTGCCGCGCCGAAGGGGCTCGGATCACATCTCCGAGCACCTCAGGCGGGCACTGCTGCCCCCGTAAAACGGCCCATCTTTTACATCTTTCTGGCCAGCGTGTATCCCTCCGCCGTCAGATAAGCCGCAAAGGTATCCACCCTGTCGGTATCCACTAAGCCTTTTTCAAAAAGCGATTGGATGGCGGATTTAGCAATGGCCACTGAAATCTTTAAGTGCGCCGCAATAACCGCTGTTTCAACATAACCCGGCGGTCCGGCTTCATCCCACTCATCCGCTAAAAGCTTGAGCAGATCACTTTCTATCCGATTCAATTCCATACTTAACCACCTGTTAATTGACTCTTGATCATTTGTTGTTTATGATTAAAAAATAAACGATCTATTCAACGTGATTATGCCATTCAATAAAATTGCGCCTTTAAAGTGGTTGTCAAAAAAACGTTCCGTTATTCCAACGTTTTTTTCTACAACCACTTATACCCCAGGGCCGTATTGCGGAATATTAATAGGGGTAGCGGTATAAAGATCTTATGAATTGAATCATCCAGCATAAAAGGAGGTCGGATATGAACGGTTTCAATAAATTTCTCGTTTTGGGATTGGTGGTTCTTTTTAGTGGTTGTGCGTCGACGATCGAGCTCCCCAAGACGGTTAACTATGATTATAATGTGAATATGGATTTTTCGAATCTGCGAACGTATGACCTGAGTCCGATCCCGACAACCGTTGGAATTGAATATCTAATGCTGGTGCGGATTCAAGACGCCATACATACCGTATTACAGGCCAAAAATGTCCAACGGTCAACCCAAAACCCCGACTTTCTGGTCAGTATTTATGGCGTCAGATCCAAAATATTTACAACCGCATGGCGGGGATTTGATTCTGATCTAATTGCGCAAAAGGGAAAACTGATCCTGCAGTTTGTGGACCCTAAAACGAATCGGATCCTATGGTGGGGTGAGACGCGTGCGATATTAGATCCCAACCGGAATCCGGCAGTTGAGACCCAAATGGTAAACGATGTCGTTCATCGAATTCTGCAGAAGTTTCCACCGGCGTCTTCGTGAGAATCTTTTATCGAAACTACGCTGTGAGCGGTCTTTACTTTTTTTTAGTTTTGCTGGATTTAAATAATTTTTTCTTTGTATTTTTGTAAAATTCGACGGCCTTATTTTTAATGGTCACAATCAAGGGCGCGCTAATGTATTTGTAGCCTTTGTCCGTGTAGACATTTCTGGCGTTTTCCGGCGGCGGAGCGTCTGAAATATGCTTGCCTCCCCTTGAATCCGTCCAATGATACAGCGTCATGCTGGGTTCCAGCTGCTGCTTTTTGGCTTTATCGTACCAGTCCCATCCCAGATATCCGCCCGATCCCAGAACCAGAACAATGATGACAATCAAGGCCTTTCGCATTCAAAGTTTCCTTTTTGAAGTTTCGGTATCAATAGAAAATTATACATAAATTTATCTGAAAAATCCATCTCAAGATTCGGGTCCAAGCCCGGGGAGCGCAACTACATTCTGGCAGCTTGACACGGCATGGGCATTTGCCTATACTTCGGCGGCTCGTGCAGAATTCAGGTTACAAACCCCATGAACGTAAAATTGGAACCCTCCCATGAATCTATCAAACTTGGAAGCTATTTCACCGGTTGATGGCCGCTATCGACGGGCGGCTGCTGCCCTCGGAAAATATTTTTCAGAAGGGGCCTTAATTAACTATCGGGTGCAAATCGAGGTCGAATATTTTATTGCGCTGTGCCGTTTGCCGCTGCCCCCGCTCAAGGGGATCGGCCAAAAGGACTTTGCATCCCTGCGCAAGATTTATAAGGATTTCTCCCTTGACGATGCGACCCGGGTAAAGGATATCGAAAAAGTCACCAACCACGACGTCAAAGCAGTTGAATACTTTTTAAAGGACAAGTTCGATGAGCTGGGTTTGGCAGCTTACAAGGAGTTTATCCACTTCGGATTGACTTCCCAGGACATCAACAATACCGCTCTGCCGCTTTCCATCAAACAAGCCTATCTGGCGGTGCTCAAACCGGCGCTCGCTGAAGTTTGCGCATATCTTGAAAACAAAACCAGAGACTGGGCTGATATTCCCATGCTCGCGCGCACGCACGGCCAGCCGGCTTCACCCACCACCATTGGAAAGGAACTTTATGTGTTTGTTGATCGTTTGACGGTTCAAACCGATCTGTTACAAACCATCCCTTTTTCAGCAAAATTCGGGGGAGCCACCGGCAATTTCAATGCCCACCAGGTGGCCTATCCAGATGTTGATTGGATTGCATTTGCGAATCATTTGGTCAACAAAACGCTGGGCCTGACGCGCTCCCGCGTCACGACCCAGATTGATCATTATGACAATCTGGCCGCATTTTGCGATAATTTTAAGCGCATCAATACTATTCTAATCGACTTGACTCGCGATATATGGACCTATATTTCTTTCGATTATTTCAAACAGAAAATAAAAAAGGGAGAAGTCGGCTCATCGACCATGCCGCACAAGGTCAACCCCATTGATTTTGAAAACGCGGAAGGCAATTTAGGCGTTGCCAATGCCCTGTTCGAGCATCTGGCCGGAAAGCTTCCAATCTCAAGGCTGCAGCGGGATCTGACGGATTCAACCGTAACCCGCAATATCGGCGTTCCACTGGCTCATACGCTCATTGGATTAAAGTCGCTGATGCGGGGATTGAAAAAATTGATTATAAGTGCGGATGTCATCCGTGCGGATCTGCAACGAAACTGGGCGGTGGTGGCCGAAGCCATCCAGACGATTCTGCGCCGGGAAGGCTATCCCCAGCCCTATGAAGCTTTAAAGGCGTTAACCCGCACCCATAAAATCATCGACCAGAAGGCCATTGCCGAGTTTATTGCCTCTCTGGATGTTTCCCCGGCGGTTAAAGATGAATTGCTGGAAATTACTCCCGAAAACTATACGGGAATCATTGATTTTTAACCGGTTGGTCCCTGCAACAGGGCAGTGGATACCCGGTTGACAAGCCCCCAGATGGCATCCGCAGAAAACACGGCTTCAATCGAGCGATCAAACAAAACCGAAATTCGGGGTTCAAATTCTTTATCTCCCTGCCAGAATAAGAAATACAGCGGCACCCGTGGAAAGGGGAACAGTTCATAAGCCGCATCCGCCATGTCCACCGGGCGGCCCTCCAGAAACCGGGCGGCGTCTTCAAAGCCGCTTATGTCCTGTCCATAGCGCTGCAGCAAGGGATCTGTCTGCAAGATGTGCGGTCCCTGGAAAAAATGCGCTTCTTTGAGATCTTTGACACCCACAATTTCGCGACCCAGGGGGTGAAGTTTTTTGACATTATTCAGATAAATCACGGTTACCAGCTCAAGCAGCGGGTCCTGCGTTTTTTCCCAGCCCCTGCCGTTGTCGCGCTTCAGGCAGCCCTCCGCGACGTCCATTAGCACCTCTTCGTTTAAAAAATGAAACACCACCTGATGGGCAGAAACCAGCCTGAAAAGGGTCCAATTGCAAAGGGTGTTCAAGTCCTTCGATTGCAGCTCGTCCCAAAACTGGGAAGGCACTTCCACCGGGGATTTGTCGGGAGCAAACGCCGGCGGATTTTGTCGGCGGCGACGGTTCTGCATCTGAAGGTACCCGCGGCTAAACGGGTATGGGCCCTGCGAAAAATTGTCACAGGCAAATTGAGCGCAATCCCGCAGGCAGTATTCAACCCGGTTCAATTGCGCACATGCCAGAATGGCGCAGGTACCGCCCAATAACCGTTGTTGGGTCGCCAGCTTTTGTTCGGCCAGCGGGCTGGTACCCGGGCCGCAGCTTGAGCAGGTGCCCAGCAGATTTAATTTGCAGACATCACAGTTAATACCGCAGGCGCCGGTGGGCATCGTCCAAACCTCCCGTTCAAGGGTTTAAGGTTCAGCGTTCAGAGGTTCAAAAGTTAAATAACAGAAGAAAGGCGTCAGGCCAATAGCTCATAGCTGATAGCTCTTAGGCCAAAGGCATAAAGCTGGGATGCCAGGATGCTGGAAGGCTTGGTGGTTTAAAAGCTTTCGGGCTTCGCAGCCTCATGGCTTTCCGGCTTGCTTGAAGATTTGCCTTTTTTTGAACCTTTGAACGCTGAACCCTGAACCTCAATAACCTGACACACCGGACAAATATGCGTACTGCGCTGGCCGACAATGATTCGCTCAATTGTAGCGCGACATCGGGGGCACTGCCGTCCGGTGCGCCGGAATACCTTCAACTGATCACTGTTGCGGCCCTGATGTTGAGCGATGGAATAAAAGTTGGTTTTGCCGGTTCCCAATGATGTCCCCAGGTTTTTTAAGCCCCGCCTCAGCACCCTGCGTATCGCCCGATGGAGTGCCCGCATCTCAGTCTCGGACAAAGCGGCTGCAATTCGGCAGGGGTGAATCTTCGATTCCCAGAGGGCCTCATCGACGTATATATTGCCGAGTCCGGCAATAAAGGTCTGATCCAGCAGCAGCGGCTTTAACAGGCGTTTGCGCGGCTTGAGACGGCGCGCCAAAATTTTTTGCGTAAACCCGCTTGCCAGCGGTTCCGGACCCAGGCGACCCAGTATTGGGTCGGCGCCAGGCGTCAGATAGAGGCGGCCAAATTTGCGGGTATCATGAAAGCGCAACTGCTGTCCGCCCTCGAGATCCAATAGCACATGTTCATGCTTTTTGCGGGGCTGATCAGCGGTAACCAGATGCAGGCGGCCTGACATGCGCAAATGCATGAGCAAATGTCCGCCATTTTTGAACTCAAAAACAAGGAATTTTCCACGGCGCCGGATTGCCGTTATCGTTTGCCCCTTGATCCGGCGGCAAAACGTTTTTACTGATGGCTCTGCAATCGTGCGGGCCCAGAAAACCCTTGCAGCCATTATGGTTTTACCTTCAAGACGGGCTGCCCTGAGGTCATTTACAATCGTCTGTACTTCCGGAAGTTCGGGCATTTCGGTTCGGGTTCCGAGGTTCAGGGTTCAAAGGTTCAGGGTTACCAGTTGCATGTCGGGAGTTTCGAGCTGCGTGATGCAAGTTTCCAGAGATCAGTGATCATTGACCAAGCGTTAGCAGCCGGAAGCAAGTTACCAGAAGCCGGCCGCCAAGGCCGAACCTCTGAACACTGACACCTGACACCTTTCTGTAATAACGATTGACAACTTGAAGTCATAATCCTATAAAATGGTCCAGTTTCAGGGACTATACCATAGTCGAGCACGTAAAAAAATGGTCGTTTTGTGGCCATAATTGATGACCGTCGGAATTTCCGATGATAAAGGAGCACTTATGGATTTTAGCCTTTCAACGGACCATGAGATCTTACGTGAATCGGTGCGCAGTTTTGCCGAAAAGGAGATCAAGCCGGTTGCCGGAGAACTGGATGAAAAGGAAGAATTTTCTTATGAAACCATGCAGAAAATGGCCGAACTGGGCCTGTTCGGGATTTTTGTCTCCGATAAATACGGTGGCCAGGCCATGGATTATATTTCCTATATCATTGCGGTCGAAGAAATCGCCAGGGTTGACGGGTCGCATGCCGCCACCGTAGCCGCCGAAAACTCGCTGGGAATTGGCCCGCTTTATTATTTTGGGAATGAAGAGCAAAAAAAGAAATACTTGCCGAAGCTGTGCAGCGGAGAGGCCTTGTGGGGGTTTGGCCTGACCGAACCCAATGCGGGCTCTGACGCCGGGAATACGCAGACCTCCGCAGTTTTAGACGGCAATGAATGGGTCATCAACGGCAGCAAAATTTTTATCACCAATGCAGCTACCGACATCACCACCGGAGCAACGGTTTTGGCACGAACCGGTGTCAGAGATGACGGCAAACCCGAACTGTCCTGCATTATCGTTGAATCCGGTACACCCGGATTCACCGCCAAAGAAATGCACGGCAAGCTCATGTGGCGCGCGTCGAATACCAGTGAGCTGTATTTTGAAGATTGCCGGGTTCCCAAAGATAACCTCTTGGGCCCCAGAGGACAGGGGTTTCACCAGATGATGAAAACCCTGGATGGCGGAAGGCTGTCCATCGGCGCTATGGGCCTCGGAGGTGCTCAGGGCTGCTTTGACATGGCCATGAAATACAGTCAGGAACGCGAGCAGTTCGGCCGCCCGATCGCAACATTTCAGATCAATGCCTTTAAACTGGCCGACATGGCCACCGAAATCGAATGCGCCCGTTTGCTGTTGTACAAAGCCTGCTGGTTGAACGACAATGCCCTGCCCTATGCCAAAGAGGCGGCCATGGCGAAACTATATTGCTCCGAAGTAATGTATCGGGCTGCCAACCATGCCGTCCAACTGCACGGTGGATACGGATTAATGAAAGAGTATGATATCGAGCGCTTCTACAGAGATCAAAAACTTCTTGAAATCGGCGAAGGCACCTCTGAGGTCCAGCGGCTGGTTATCGCCAGATATTTGGGAGCCAAAAGCCTGTAGCCAAATGTGCAATTCGAAACAGGAATAACCGATTTTTGATAAGGAGATAAAATGCAAGAGAAAACCAAAAAACCGCATTTTGATTTTGACTTTTTTGAGGATTTAACCGGCGATATACCGATGGAACCGCCAAAGAGCGTGGATGATGTCGGGGAACGTATCCGCAAGATCCGGGAAGAAAAGGATCTTTCACTTGACGAGATTTCCAACTTGACCGGATTTGACGTCGATTTTTTATCTAAAATTGAAAACAAGGAACTGCAGCCCCAACTGGGCACGATGATCAGACTATCAAAGGCGCTGGACAGTGCCTTCGGCCGACTGGTCTCAGGAGTTGGCGATAAACTTTACGCCATCACCCGCAAAAACGAGCGCCGCACGATTTCACGGTCCACATCCAAAAAAGGCCGGAAAAAAATCTATACATACAAAAGCCTGGCACCGGATGTGAAAGGGCGTCGCATGGAGGCTTTTCTGGTCCAGCTCGAAGAAGATCCTGAAAAAGAAACCTCGCTGCACGAAGGCGAAGAGTTTATTTTTGTGCTGGATGGCGAAGTGATTTTAGAGATAGGGGAAGATCGGTTTGAGCTCGAGCCAGGCGACAGTGCCTATTATCTGTCGACCACCGCCCACCACATTGCAGCTAAAAAAGGAAAAGCGACCATCGTTGCGGTGATGTACGAAGCCTGATCCGAGCCGGTTTAATCCGAGCCAGCGGAAAACTTTTCTTTACAGAAGTTATACACAAAAACAAACAATTTAAGATACTTATCTTCGATCGTGATGTTTTAGTCACGGCCATGTGTACGGTGTGCACCTGGCCGTTTTTCGTTCGGCGTATTGGATTTTTGTGAAAATTTGTTATAAAGCCGACACACGATCCTTAAAAAGGGCCGGCTTTTGACCTGAATTTTGACAAATCGATTTTGGCCATTATTTTTTACTCCTTACACATTTTAATTTTCTAAAGTACAATTAATACGGATTTGAAATTAATCTAACCCATTAAGCGATGCATCGGAGACATTACATATGCGTTTTGTAAAAATCATTAAAATCGGCTTGTTGCTTTTGTTTCTGACCGGAAGTGTGTGCCTGGCATCGGGACCATTTGCTGATATTCGGCTTGACGTCAAAGAATTTCAGCTTGAAAACGGCATGCTGTTTTTAGTGGTCGAACGGCCGGCAACACCCCAGGTGGCATGTCGGCTGGCCATCCGTGCGGGATCGGCCCTCGAAGAAACCGGTCGGACCGGCATTGCGCACCTGCTGGAGCATATGATGTTCAAGGGGACCCAAAATTTCGGCACCCTGGATGTCACCCAGGACGAAAAACTGCAGCAGCAGATTGAGGCGGCCTATCAAAAAATTCTCAGCGAGCAGCAAAAACGGGCACCTGACGAAAAACTGATTCAGCAAAAGCGTGCTGAGATGGTAAAGCTGCGCGCGGAAGTCCAAAAAATTTATGTGCCTCAAGCATTTTCTTCTCAGCTGGGTAAAATCGGAGCAGTCAGCGTTAATGCTTTTACGACGAAAGATCAAACCCAGTATATGACCTCGGTCCCCTCGGATATGCTGGAACAGTGGTTTTCCATCATCAGTGAACAATTGTTTGAACCCTCCTGGCGTGAATTTTACGTTGAAAAAGAAGTGGTCCAGAGGGAGTGGGCGTTTCGTTACATCAATGACCCCGGCGGGGCGGCCTGGCTGGATCTGAATGCAGCCGCCTATACCGCACATCCCTATCGCAACCCCACTATCGGATGGAAAAGCGATATGGCAAAATACAGCACACGGGATGCCATCGAGTTTCACCAAAAATATTACAATCCCGCCAATGCGGTTTGTGTTCTCGTTGGCGATGTGACTGTTGCAGAGGCCAAACAATTGGCTAAAACTTATTTCACGCGCTATCCGGCCGGGTTAAGCGCTGCTGAAACGGTAACCCGGGAACCGTCGCAGCAGGGGCCGCGCAAGAATATTCGCTTTTTGAAGGGCGCCCGAACACCGCTGGTGAGAATCGGATATCACGGCGCCAAAATGGGGACACGGGATTTTTATGCACTCGATGCCATGATCATGGTACTGAGTCATGGCCGTAGCGCCCGTATGACCCAAAATATCATCAACCAGGGCCTGGCCGTAGAAGCCTGGGCCTACAATCCTGACAACCGGTATGGCGGCATGCTCATCGTCGGCGGATCACCCAGTGAGCCCGAAGCACTAAAAACAGGGTCGGACTCGCTCAGTGAAAATCAGAAGCGTAAGGCGTATTTGGCGGCCTGTGAAAACCTCGAAGCGTTGCTGGTCGGTGAAGTTGCAAAATTTAAAACCGAGCTGGTATCTCCGCGCGAGCTGGCGCGCATCAAAAAACTCAACCAGCGGGACTTTTTGGATCGAATGCGCAGCAATGAAAGTCTGGCCGGTACGCTGGCAACACTCGAGGTACAGGTCGGTTGGCAATACCTGAACGATTATCTTGAGCGAATCGATGCCGTAACGCCCGCAGAAATTCTTGAAGCAGCGCAAAAATATGTTCGCACGGATAATAAAACCGTGGTTTATGTTATTCCGGGCGGTCAACCCGATAAACCACCCGCGCAGTATACCGAAGTGCGAAATATCAGCAGCGGCGCAGCGGCCAACATGGCTTATGTGGGCGATTTTAGAAACAGATCTGATTATCCCACCCCAGCTGGATGGAAGCATCCACTTTCGTTCAGGCGTGACCCGCAAAAAATAAAATACCCCCGGGCCGAGACTTTTGATGTTAACGATGTCAGGGTCTTTTACCTGCCGGACACCGAGTTGCCCTTGATTGATCTGACGATCCTATTAAAGGCTGGTTCGGTTGACGTCGCGAAATCCAAGACCGGTCTAGCCGACGTTTTCAACAGCGTGATTGTACGCGGTGGGACCCAAACGCTGTCGCCCAATGAACTGGCACAGGTACTGGATGAGAATGCCATTCAGCTTGGCGTATCGGTTGATGAGGAGCAGACATCGGTTCATCTATCGGTGATGAAAGCGGACTGGGAGAAGGGTTTAGAACTTTTGCAAGCGGTGCTGACGCGGCCCGGCTTTGACCCCGGCGTACTGCAAGTCGCGAAAAACCAGGAACTCGTATCGCTCAAAAGACAGGGCGGTGATGCGATGGCGGTGGCCCTGCGTGAAAGTAAAATATGGCATTTCAAAAACCATCCGTACGGCCGGGATCCACTGGCAGGCTTGCAGACCATTCCGGACATATCACCGGAGGATCTGAAGCACTTTTTAAAGACCTATTTTGTCTCCGAAAATATGACCATTGCGATTGCCGGTGACATTGATAAAGAAAAAATAATTTCCGGCCTGCGCAACTTCCTGCAGGCCTTTCCGAAAAGCCGGGCACCGCAGCGCAATTTAGCGGACCCCGCTGTGACCCCACCGGTCCTGATTTTGGTCCACAAACCCGGTCAGGTTCAATCCCAGGTCATTATGAACCTGCCGGCTATAAAACGCTCCCATCCGGATTACTGGAAAGCCAGCCTCTTGATGAACGTTTTCGGCGGCAACGACTCGCTGATGTATAAGCGCTTGCGGGATGATTTGGGCCTTGTATATTCAGCCGGATTTTACCAGACCTTCAAATGGCAGGCCGGTCAACTGGTGGGTTACATCGGGTGCAAGGGCGATCAGACCACAGCGGCCATCCAGGAAACACTAAAACTTATGGCTGTGCTGCGTGACGCGATTCCCGAAAAAGAGCTGGAATTAAAGCGGCTGGATGCACTCAACAGCTTTGTTTTTAACGTGGACACCAAATCAGAGCTGGTGAATGTCTACGGTCGCTACCATTTGCGGGAAGAACCGCTCGACACCCTCGAACGAATTCAGGATGCCTATATGGGCGCCACCAAAGAGGAACTGCATCGGCTTGCCCGCGAGCTTCTTGACCCTCAGAAAATTCAAATCTTTGTTGTCGGGGATAAAAACATCACCGTGCAGGCGCAAGACGGAAAACAAACGACCCTGGAAGAAGACCTCAAACGCCTGGCCCGCCAACACGACTTGTCCTACCAGGAAATCCAGTTGCGATAATGCGGAAATGGATCTTATTCCCGGGCGGTGGTTTTTCAGATTCTGACCCACGAACGGGTAGGTCGCGGCTTTTTAGGATTTGCGGGCCCGGCAGCGGCCCCATGATCGCTGCATCGTATGGTTTCACCTGAAGAAGCCGGTGTTTAATGGCTACCCACCTTTAGGCCAACCATGAAAAGCACCTGTTCCTGTTACCTTGACACCGGCAGCCTGATTTTTTATTATTTAGTTGTCATTTAAAAATTCATTTTTATTTTGTTTACCCTTCGGGATTGATGATCTGTCCACATCTACTGTGCCAGATATCGCCCCGCATACGCGGAACGATATCTGTCTAGTCGCTGCGGCAAATCTTCAGAGGCGGATCTTCGGTCCTCCAAAGGCGGATCTTCGGTCCTCCAAAGGCGGATCTTCGGTCCTCCAAAGGCGGATCTTCGACCTCGGACAATCGCTCCATTAGGGTAAAGCGGGAGATACCAGTGAGATTACTGACGCGATCGGATTTTGACGGCTCAGTGTGTACGGCAATTCTTGAAGAGCTGGGGCTTATCGACGATATTCTTTATGTGCATCCCAAGGATATGCAGGATAACAAAATTGCCGTTACGGGCAACGATATTCTGGCAAATGTACCGTTTGTTGAAGGGTGTGGTTTATGGTTTGACCACCATTCCAGCGAGCATGAGCGTTTGCAGCTGGACGGCAAGTTTAAAGGCGCCAGCAAAAATGCGCCCAGTGCGGCTCAGGTCGTTTACGATTACTACAAACAGAATAAAGCTTATGCGGCAAAGTTAAGCAAATTCAAAGAGCTGATTGAAATTGCCGGCAAAGCCGATTCGGCCAAATTTACGAAAGACGATATTCTTCATCCAGAGGGCTGGACGATGCTGGCATTCATTTCAGATCCGCGTACCGGTCTCGGTTATAAGCGCAGCTTTACCATCAGCAATTTTGAATTGATGAAGAAATTACCCCAATTACTGCGCACCCAAAAAGTCAATTACATTTTAAAACTCTCCGATTTCCAGGAACGGGTGAAGCTCTACCAGGAAGAAAATAAAAAATACGAGCAGCTGATCACCCGAACAGCCAGAATCAAGGGGGATGCAATCATTATCGACCTGCGGGATTGTCAGACTATCCCGGTCGGCAACCGCTTTTTGGAATATGTTTTGTATCCCGAGCAGAATATATCCATACGGATCGTAGACGGCAAAAATAAGCAGTTTGCCATGATTTCGGTCGGGCACAGCATCATTAACCCGACAGCAACAATCAATGTGGGCGCTTTAACCCTCAAATATGGCGGCGGCGGGCACAAAAGGGTCGGTACCTGTCAGGTCTCGTACGAAGCGGTCGACCGGGTGGTCGGCGAAATGCTTGATGTGATTAAGGCGTCCAAATAAGTCTTAAAGTTTCCAATCTATTATCAGCAGGCTCAACGGCCAAACGGACCAGCGGGCCAACCAATGATTATATCCACCCACCAACCCTATTTCATCCCGTTTTCGGGTTTTTTTCACAAAGCCCGGCAATCTGATATTTTTGTCATTCTCGATACCGTGCAGTTTCCACGGGGCACCACATGGATCAGCCGTAATCGCTTAAAAAACGATCAGGGAATGTTATGGTTGACCGTTCCGGTCTGGAAAAAGGGTATGGGCCTGCAGCCCATCTGTGAAGTCAAGATCTGCCATGCATTTCGCTGGGTCGCCAAACATCTGGTCAGCCTAAAATCCGCTTATGCCAGAGCCCCCTATTTTACCGATCATATGCCCTTTATTGAAGATACGTATCGGGCTCGTTTTGAAAACCTCATTGATCTGAACATGACCTTCATTCATTATTTGTTTCGGCAGTTTAAAATCGATACCGAGATTAAATTGCTGTCGGAATTGGGCATTCGAGCAGCAGGCAATCAGTTGCTCGTTGATATCTGCCGGCAACTGGAGGCTTCAGTTTATCTGGCTCAGCCTGCGGCCGGAAGATATCTGGACAGCGAGTTGTTCCAAAAAGAAGGTCTTCAGATTCAGTTCATTAAACCACCTGCCTGCGTCTATCCACAGTTGTGGGGTCCTTTTATTGCCAACCTTTCGGTCTTTGACATGCTTTTCAACTGTGGTCCTAAGGCAAAGGACATATTTTGAAATTGATCGTTTCAAATTTTAAAAAAGATAATTTTACCTTTTTTGTAATGAATTCTATCTATTTCTATTTTTAAAATTTGAAACCCTTCGGGATTGCCGATCTTACCGCATCTACTGTGTTAGATGCCGTCCCGCATAGAGTTACTATAGCGGAACGACATCTGCCGTGTAGCTGCGGCAACCTCGACAATCGCTCAATTTAGTTTGTGCATCTGTTGAATCTACTAGTATCTAATGAGTGCTGAAGGCCTTCAGAAAGCCTGGCAGGAAAGTTTCCATCCCGGGATGGGGGGGCATCTGTCTGGGAATCAGACCGGGTGTGTAACCGTTGTTTTCAAACGGCTCCAGGAGCCGTTTGTTGCGGCTAATGACATGAATCGGAACCGACCAGGTGCTATCCGGGCCGGTGATCTGTACATTGGGCTGGTGATCGCCCATAATAATAATCAGCGTATCATCTTTAAGATACTGCTCGATAAAGCTTTTGAGCACGGTTAACTCGTATATAATGGCGGTGACGTAGGCTTTGGCCGCATTTGCCAAATCCGGCCAGACAACCGGAAAGGTAACGGTCTCTTTTTGATGGTAGATACTGCCGTCGCCAATTTGTGACCAGTCTTCCAGATATGGCGGTTGGCGGTTAAAAGGGGCATGGCTGCTGATGAGGACAATCTCGATAAATAGCGGCTGCCTGCTGGGTAAGATCTCTTTGCGATAAATATATTCAAGAACATATTGATCGGGCATCGGTGACCAGCCAAACTTTGGACCCGTATATTCAAAATCCCGCGCGAAATAGTGTTTTTGATAGCCGAAAAATTTGCCCTGGGGCCAGGGCAAGTCGTTGGCCGGCATAACGCTGACGGTCCGGTATCCGGCCCGCTTAAATATGGGCGCAATGGTGGTCGCATTTGAGGTGATCAGCAGGTCATAGAACAACTGGTCGGAAAGATTGACACCGCTGGCAATGGTGCCGTGAGCCAGCCATGAGCTGCCGCCGAAAGCAGGCGATTTTAAAAAACCGGAGCGCACCGTAAAACCCCGATCCGCTAAATCCTGTTCATACTGCGTCAGCACCGGCAAAATGAAATGGAAGTGGCGATTATCGTCAAATATCGTCTTCCCGTAAGATTCGATGAAAATGATATACACATCTGCACCGCCAAGTTTATCTAATGCCGAAGGCGTTTGTTCGAGTTCAGCAGACCTTTGGCGGATGGCCTGTAAGTTTTGGGTTCGGTAGCCGCGAACATGTAAAAGAAAATCGATTTCTGCGACGATTCGATGATAAAATGCGGGATGGAATATAGGTAACGGGCGGGTGTGCGCCGCACTAAACAGCAGCTGGATTGACAAAACGGCAACGATCACAGCGGCAATGATACGCACTTTTCGCAGCCTGGTGAGCGTTTGATGGATGGTTTTTACTGACCACCAAACGCCGGCGGTGATGGCGGCAATCAAGAAAAGACCCAGGGCACTATTGATAAAAAACGTTTTCAAAGGCAGCGTTTTATAAAGCAGTCGGATCAAAACCGGCAGAAACTGCGCGTCTATGTAGAGATTAAATGGGCGGAAAAAATACATGGGCACCAGTTCATCTGCGCTGCGGAACAGGCGTAAAAACATGAACAGCAGCGTTAGCATTAACAAGAACCCGCGGTCAAATGGCAACTTCAGCCAAGTGGCGATGCAAAGGGCCCCAATGATCAATAAAACTTCAGGTGAAACCAGCAGCGGCAACCATAGCGGTTCTTGGGGGGCGGGATAACGCAAGTTGAGCAGCACATTCAAGAAGCCCCAGGCCAGTGAAAACGCAATGACGGTTTTGAGCGTCCGCAGTCCCCCGCAAAAAGCCAAAAGATTGCCAATGGTCTTTTCCGATTCTTTTTGCTTTGATTCTGCCAGATTCATAACGAGCTGCTTTGCAGGTTCGATTCCTGCCGCTGTTTTCGTAAATTTGTCAAAAAGTGATGGATGGAATCCATTGTATTGGCCCAGCCGGGTCTTGCGAGGGATGTCTGCAGCGCGGCCTCACTGAGACTGAGCAGATGATTTCGGTTCTTGTGCAGATCTAAAATAATGGCGGCACACGTTTTCGTTTCACCGACCGGGATCAAAAAGCCGTTAACGCCGTTGCCAATAAATTCCCTTACCGCGCCGGCTGCCGAGGCCAGGACCGGCAATCCATAAGCCTGGGCCTCGAGACAGGCGATACCGAAGCCTTCATTGGAATATGGCATGACAAACAACTGGCTATCGGCCAAAATCTTTATGAGCTCCCGGCCGTCGAGCGGTCCCATCAAGCGCACCTGCTCGCCGATATGATTGGCCGAAATCATGCGCTTGATCCTGCGGACGTGATCGGGATCCATCCGGAGGCTTCCCACAACCGTCAACCGCCAGATGTCTGGCGGCAACCGTATCAGGCTTTCAATCAGCGGCATCAGGCCTTTGATGGGTGTGATGTTGCCGACAAACACCAGCTCCAAAGGGCCTGTCCGCCGGGCTCTGGCCTTAATTTTTTCGGGTGTTGGCAAATGACCCAAGCGGTCTGCTCCCGGGTTGGCCACGATTGAAGGGTGGCTAAAATTGATCAAGCGCTGCACATGGCTGCGGGTCGTTTCACTGTTGAAGATAAAGGCATCAACGTTGGTCAGGTAGATCTTTTCAACGGTCTTAAAAAGATGATGGGTCCCGTATTTGCGGGGCTGACTGGAAAGCACCTGGTGCACAATGGAGACGATCGGAACGCCATTGTGTTTTTGGTGTTGATGATTGAGCCAAAAAAGGGAAGGATGGTTGAGTTCATCCTGTAAGATGAGATCATAGGTTTTGCGGGTAAGCTTGGATCTGAGTTCCGGTGAGAAATTATCCAACAGCAGCCTGCCGTAACGCCGCCAGGGAAGAGAAACAATGTCAACTGTATGCCCTTTTCGGCGCAAATGCCGCACCAGAAATTTATCATATAGGAAACCGCCGGTCAGGGTATCCAGGCTGCCGTATATCATCAGGCACAAGCGCATTATAAATCTTTCGTGTAGGCAGCCCAGGCGATGTCATTTTCCCAGATCGTGACCGTCATCGATTTTAAATTCGACGATTTGAGTTGCTCCGAGATGGATTGCCAGATAATTCTGGCAAAATGCTCCAGGCTCGGATTCAACCCCTCAAACACCGCCAAACGGTTAAGGGTCATATCCCGGTAAAGCTCAACAAGTGCATCCAGAGCGGTTTCAATTTCACAAATGTCAACCAGATATCCGTGACGATCCAATTCCGGCCCGTCAAACCGGGTTTCGACAACATAATGATGGGCATGGGTCTCATTTTCCGGTCCCCAGTCACCGCCCGTTAAAAAATGGTTTGCAATAAAATTGCGGCGCACAGCTACGGAATACATGCAACACCCCCTTAGAGTTTGAACATTAATTTCAGGCTACCTTATCAGGAATCCGTCGGTGTAAAATCAGATATTGGAGTAATGGAGTACTGGTAAATACGAAGAGCTGGCAAACAGCAACCTCATAAAAAATACCATTACTCCAGCACTCCAACACTCCGGCCAAACATTGCCAATTTGAGTATATTTTGGCTTCTATGAATTTTTAGATACCTGCGATTTGACGACCGTTTGAATTTTCGGCAAATACTTTCCAACGCTATTTTTGTACTGAAGATAATCATTGCTGAAGGTCTTCTCCAGATAAGCCTCTTCCATTTTGATGCGGTAATGGGAGTTCAGCAGAAAGATGATCAATCCGATGAGCATGGCCACAGACGGTCGCGCCAGCACAAACCCGGCAATAATCGTCGCCAGGCCCAAAGTGATGGGATTTCTGACGGTGCGATAGATCCCTGCAGTGTACAAGCGGGTTGTTTCGCCAAATTCGTGAAAGCTGACATGCGACCGCAGGGTGGCAACGGCAATATATGTCAGGCTGTTTCCCAGCAACAGCAGGCCTGCGCTGAAAATGGAAAGGCCACCAGATGGCGGCATATTATTCAACGGCAAAAGATAGCGGTTCATTTCGGGAAATAGTACCGTCAGCAACGGAATCATCGAGGCGGTCAAGACTGCCATTGTGGCGCCGGCGGCGCCGATCATTTTCGGTGTGGAATGCATGACGGCCGTGGCCGGATGGCGTTTCGAAGATGTTGATTTGCGCTTCAGGTTAAACAGCATTTTACCGGTGGATCCGGCGCTGGGTACCGCATAAAAGCAGATCTGGTAAATTTGGGCGACATAGGTTGCGATAATGAGATAGTCTAACCAGTGCATACGTTTATCCAAGCTATCAATTGTAGCGGTTGTTTTATCAGGTGCCAGGGATCAATAGGTGTTACATCTGTGAACCCGACTCCCCATATGTGAAAATAACCTGAATGGCCTCCTGCGGGTTTTTATCCAACAATTCATAGGCCTCCTTTGCCCGGCTGAGGGGATATTGATGGGTGATAAATTGCGCCGGTTTCAGCTTCCGAATCATTTCCCAAGCTATATTTAGTCGCCTATTTTTTGTCCAGCGTCCTGAAAATTCCGGGGACAAGGTGCTGACCTGGCTGCTGATCAGCCGAATGCGGTTGCGATGAAATCGTCCGCCCAGGTCCAGACTCGCCGCCTGGCTACCGTACCAGGAACCGAGCACTATGCGTGCGCCGAAACCGGCAATCTGGATTGCCTGGTTCAAGGCCTGCGGGTTGCCCGACAGTTCATACACTAAATCCGCCGGGCCGGCTGCGGGGTTGTTGGCGTCCGCTCCAGCCGAAGCAGCCATAAACGCTGGGTCTTTGGGATCCAATGCGCTGTCGGCACCCACCTCCAAAGACGCCCGGCGTCGTGCCGCATAGCGGTCGAAGGTGACCAGTTGATGCAAAGGAAATTGTGCCAGCAAGGCCGTTGTGAGCAGACCCACAATACCCTGTCCGAAAATAAACACGCTCTCACCGATAATCGGCCGTCCATCCATCAGGAAATTAACAGCCGTTTCCATATTGGGCAAAAAGAGCGCTTCCTTCAGGTCCATTTCTTCGGGAATCACCATAATTTCTTTTAGCTTCGCCGTGAAATGGCTTTCATGGGGATGAAAACTGAAGATCTGCCGCCCCAGCCAATTTTGATCTACGCGCGAACCCACTGCAACCACTTCACCAACAGACCCATAGCCGTATTTGAGCGGATACCGAAAAGGTTTTGAAAGGGATTTAATGGTCGTATCGGCCGGCAACCCGGGGGGAATTTGACCTCGATACACCCGTAATTCGGATCCCGCACTGATGGCCGAAAACGTCGTTTTAATGAGCACCTCCTGGGCCTTGGGCGCCGGCAAGGCTTCTTCTCTCAAAGCGACCGCGTGAGGTTTCTCAAATATGATCGCTGTGCGCTTCATGTAACCTTCCACCCCGGGCGGGCCCAAACAATGATATCATTGCCCAAATGTTGATAGTGAACCTGCTCACAGTCCAGATATTGAGCAGCTTCAAGCCCCCTGGAATTCAGGACCTGCAATCCGCCGACCAGTTTGGGGGCAATCGTAATAATAAACAGATCCACCAGCTTTGAATTTACGAAGCTGGTGATCACCTGGGCACCGCCTTCTACCATAAGACTGTTAATATTCATTGCGGCCAGCAGGTCCATTAACGCCAAAAGATCGATTTTGCCGTTAGTACCGGTCGCACACGTCAACGGTTTTGCACCGGCTTCTTCAAGCACCCGTATTTTTGGGATGGAATCGGTTTTCCCGTTGATGATCCAGGAGTTCACATCATTTCTTTGAACACATTTCGCATTGAGGGGGGTTCGCAGGTGGGTATCCAGAATAATGGGTTGCGGGTTTTTACCGTCAACCCTTCTGGCAGACAGCTGCGGGTCGTCGGCTAAAACCGTGCCAATGCCAATTAAAATGGCATCACAGCAGGCGCGGATTTGATGGGTCAGCTCCCATGATTTCGGTCCGCTCAAAACAAGGGGCTCTCTTTTACGCGAGGCGATACTGCCATCGATACTCTGGGCGTAACTCACCGTTATAAACGGACGGTGATATTTGGCGCGGAACTGCGCGGCGTAATGCAGCTGCGTTTTCAGATCCTCGATCGACTGGATGCGCATATCGGCATAATTTTCAACGACGTTGTCTGCTTGTGCAAAAGCGCCGGCGTTAGGTTTGCGTCCAGCTTTTGATGCATTGTTGGATGACACCATTTCCCTCCAAATCATTGGCCCCCAGCGTTCTATAGAGGGCTGCCGTATAAAAACCTAACTGCGACTTTCACCCTGCCGCTCTAAAAACAGCTTGTCTTCCGGTTGCCATATTGACCGCATGCCTGAGCCGGTCAGCATCAGGGTCAGCGCGCATGACAGCAGGAGAAAAAGACTAAACGGTGAATTCCATCCCGTCAGGGAGCCGGCCACCAATAGACTGATCAGCAAAGCGGCGCTGCGGGCCATGCAACCCAAAGCAATCAATAAGCCGGCTGCCGCAAGCATTGGCAGCGCCGGCAGATCAAACGGCATAGAAGCATTCAGCAGGGCAACAGTAACGCTCTGTTTGCCCGTGGCATGCGCGGCAGTGGCATCGTAAAAGAAAGAGATGATGACTGCGCTGATGATAAAACGCAAATAAACCGGAAATAGTTTTGTTAACCCAAAACCCAGATGGCGATCCCAGCGTGCTTGCTGAAGATGGTTAACATGAACATAACCACTGACCACCAGTGCATCTCTGAGAAATCCGGCCAGAAGCGGTATCATGAAAATGGTGGCTGCAATCGTCATCACCGGTCGGGAAAACATCGGAAGCAGGGCCATTGACACCAGGCCCATCTGAAACCCGGCAATCATTCTTTTAGCCGGATGTGGTTTTAGACTTACAATCGGCTTGTTATTTTTCTTTCGATGCCAGATACCGAATTGAAAAAGATAATAGGCTAGGCTGACGCTGATATAATAAATGGGCAGCCGCTCATACCCGACCGCCAAAATGGGCGCCACCAACAGGCCCAAGGCGTCGATTTTGGTATCGAGCCATTCGCCCAAACGGGTTTCAGACCGCGTGACTCTGGCAAGGTATCCATCAACGTAATCCATCAGGGCCGCGATAAGATAAATGGCGCCGGGTACCCAGATCAGCCAGTTGGACCCTGTCGCAGAAGGCGGAGGCGTTTGAAATAGAAATCCGCCCAGGGCGCCGATTAAAAAGCCACGTACAATGGTCAGCCAGTTGGCATAACCCAACTCGGGTTGCAAAACGGCGTTCTGCGGGGAATGGTTTTTCCCAAGGGCGGTCCACAACAGCCACAGCACATAAGCGTTGATGGCGGTCGCTTGCAGCAGCCATTGGAAAGCCGAAAGCGGCTGCCAGGCGAAATAAAGACAGCTAAAGCAGCCCATGATAATGAGCAGACAAACCAAACACGCTGTCCACCAGGCATTTTGCAGACAGCCCTGGAGGGCCCCATCTTTATGGGCGCAACGCTGATTTATGAATTCTGATCTGAGCATACTCGTTTTCACAATCAGGTGGTGTTCCGGATACCCATTGCCCCACGGCTTCGCGTTTGACTTATTCGCTTAGAATTTCAAGATCTGTTTAAAAACATAATGCGTCTTTTAGTGTTGGCAATCCACTCGCTTTCCATAACCGACAATGTTTGTTGCAGGAACATGCTCTGCGGCTTATTTTGATCTAAGTCAAAGACCTTTTGATTCGGAATAATTAAATATAAACTGAGCAGAAATCCTTATTTAACAGCTGATGGATGACCTGAACCTGAAGCAGAGCACCAGCCGGCTTGATGGACCTGACCGCACCTATGGCCCCGCTGCCTGTGGTAAAATCGTGTCGGTGCCTTTTGAGGCACTACAATCCATCCGCCAAAATCTTTCTGAATCTATCCGCGAGCCAGAGGGCGCCGGAAGGAAAACAGATGAAGGCAATTGACATCTTGACCCGCGAACATGGCCTGATTCTCCGGGCCCTGGAAGTCCTTTCTCAAGCAAAAAAACAAATCGAAAAAAATCAACCACCCCCGAAGGCGTTTTTTGACAAAGCGCTGGTATTTTTGAGAGGGTTTGCCGATCAATTTCATCACTTCAAAGAAGAGTATTTGATGTTTGGTCTTCTGGCGCTCAAAAAAGGGGATGCATTCGACGGCCCCATCGGTGGCCTCAGATTCCAGCATGAAAGATGCAGAGCATGTATCGACGGAATTTCAAATTCCCTTACTGGCTATGCTGACGGGGATGATATCGCCACCACAACCCTGCTGGAAAACCTGGCGGCCTATATTTCGTTGTTGCGAAGGCACATTTATGAAGAGGACCACACGTTTTTTAAAATGGTAGAAAAAGAACTTTCGCGGGAAGAAGAAGATATACTTTTGATGCAATTTAATAAAGAAGATGAAAAGATGGGAGATCAAAACTTTTATGATCAAAATCGTCAACGGGTCGATGAAATGGAGACCTATCTCAGACGCGAAGATACGGATGGCCGAAGGTTATGAAAAGACAAAATTGTTGGGAATATATGAAATGCGGCCGTCAGCCGGGGGGGCACAAGGTCTTTGATTTGGGTGTGTGCCCGGCGGCTGAGGATAACTCCTATGACGGGATCAATCGCGGCAAGAATGCCGGTCGTTTTTGCTGGGCGGTGGCCGGCACGTTTTGTGGCGGAATGGTTCAGGGCACATTTGCCGACAAGCGTCCATCATGTCTGAGCTGCCCGTTTTTCAGCAAGGTGCGGGCTGAAGAAGGCACGGCCAACTTGCGAACCAAATTCCTGCGCTTCATTTCCGAAGACGCCGACGGGCCTGTTTTAAGCAACATGCGCTACACTCAAATACGGGCCGGCAAAAGATTTATCACTCAGGGACAGGCTGCAGATGCGGCCTATATCATCCAGAGAGGCACCTGTCAGCTGGTTGTGGAAAAAGACGGTGATCTGCACCCCGTGGATCATCGCGGTGAGGGCGATATTGTCGGCGTGATGGCTATTTTGACCGGTGAACCCCGCCGCGCCCATGTCGAAGCCGAAACTGATATGGAAGTATGGGTGCTAAACCGCGACCAATTTGAGCATGTATCCAGCGAACAACCCGGACTTTTGGATTTTTTGACCGAACTGGTGGCCGATCGGTTTGACTCCAGAAGACCGATTGCCGACCGTTCGATCGGAAAATATGTCGCCACAGACATCATCGGGCGCGGCGGATTCAGCATTATCTACAAGGGGATGCATCCGGAGCTAAATACGCCCGTGGCCATTAAAATGCTGAGGCACCATCTGGCCATGGATCCTGATTTTCTGCGCAATTTTCAAAATGAGGCCAAAACCATTGCAGGTTTAAACCATGCAAACATCATCAAGGTTTACGACATTGAAGAGCGCTTTAAGACCGTTTTTTTAATCATGCAATTCATTGCCGGCGAATCCTTAAGCGTAAAACTCGAGCGCTTGAAAGCCATATCGCCGAGTGCAGCGGTCCACTATTCAATTCAAATCTGTTCCGGCCTACGATATGCCCATCATCACGGGATTATCCACCGTGATATCAATGCGTCAAACATCATCATCCAGCCAGATGAACACTTAAAGATTTTAGACTTTGGACTTGCCTGTCCGATCGGCACCCGGGATTTCAGTTCCCTGGGTACCCTGGCTTATATGGCTCCCGAACAGATTAACGGGGATCTGATGGATCCGCGTACGGACATCTATGCTGTGGGGATTACGGCCTACGAAATGCTGGTGGGCAAAAGGCCTTTTGATGCGGGCGATCCCCGCAGGCTGGAGGATATGGTCCTGCAGCGAGACATCCCGGATCCCATCCAAAGTGTCCCGGACCTGCCCAAAGACCTTCAACATTTCATCATCAAATCCTGCCGGCGCGATCCAAATCTGCGCTATGACAACATAAAACAGGCCCTGGCCGATTTAAAACGTCTTGCCACGAAACTGGGGATAGCTTCTGAAAATACAGCGGCCCTCTAGCCCTGGCTGGACAAACCAGGCATATCATTTCCCGTCCCCGCGAAACGGGATCATAAAACAACATGGCCTTTTCATCGAGCTATATTTAGACTCATCTCAATTTTATTTAGTTTCAAAGAAAAAGATATTTTATTTGAACTGCCTTCAGATGGCCAGGTTTTGTTCGATAGCACAGCGTAACTCAATTTAAAAACGGAGCGTACACGCTAGTACGCGAGTATTTTAAATTGAATTATAACAAAGCTATCGGGCAAAACCTGGCCATCTGAAGGCAGTTCTAGAAGTTGTCACCGATAGACAGCTGCCTCCCGGCTCCGCGCTTCAAGAAGTTGCTTTCAATGTAGTTTTGCAGATCTTCGAG
>CAMYLV010000033.1 GCA_947259495.1 uncultured Desulfobacterales bacterium
AAGGTAATGAACCTTGACCGCTTCGACCTCGCCTGATCGTAGCATAAACGTCTTCGAGGGCTTCTGAAGCGTATTCTGAACTGCAAATCGGATGATCAGGAAGCGATAACCGCCACGAACTGACGGATGTTTTGAACGCTCACGGAGGCTATTAGCAACATATGAGCGCGGCGTTTCAATACAATCTGAAACGCCGCCTTTTCTTTAGGTCCTTACAGTCTGCCGGTCACAGAATCGGAGCCAAAAATACATAAGTGCCTCAAGGGTGACACCTTCCGCGTTGCTCCAGGCGCACCTTAGGCGAGCGTCCAAGGATTATTATCCTATGCACAACTTCCAAAATTATTGATTGTGTCAACAATAGCGGCAGCAACTTCTAGCTATACTGATGAAATACCACAATCAAAGTAACTTGCCGAACCCAAAACCACATGTCCCTACTCCAACATCCCCCCATTTATACCGATTTTCATAATAATGTTCCGAGTCATCGACCACCCGCAGAGCGGTTGGCTTGGATTTTTCCGCCATCAACGAAAAAATCAAAGGCACGGTCGTGCCTTAATCGGTGCGGGTGTAACCGGGTGCAAAGCACCCGGTTAAAAACACCCAATTACGGAATTACGGCATAGTTGGTTGTAGGAAAAACGTTGGAATACCGGAACGTTTTTTTGACAACCCCTATAATGGGTGTGGCCCATCGGGTTTATTTAAAACCACCGTTGCCCGCGTTTTCACTCATACACTGCCAGTAATACGGCCAATTTTTTTTATCGGTGCAATCACCGATAAAACCGCCGAAGCGACCCAATTCGTAATCTTGGGTTATGATATAACCGTGGGGAGATTTAACCGGTTTGGCGGGACCAGAGGCGTTTGACGTGTTTTCGGGCACTGCCTTATTTGCGGTATCTGGTGCGGTTTGAGAATTATCGGGTGGTAAGCTCGCAGCACACGCCAACAAATTGATCATCACAATAAAAGTTACTAACGCTTTCATAAATATCTCCCGCAAAAATTTTAGACACTCTCACCAAAACTAACGCAAGTTCATTTATTGTAAAGCAAAATTTACCGGTAACCACTTGCCGCTTTTTATTGCGGTATTATTTTCAAACAGTTTAGGATTTTTGGCAGAACTATCCTCAACTCGAATAATCAAGTATTTAGTGTTTGGCAATTCATTGGAATCTAATCTAAACACAAAACACGAACCAACCAAACACAGAAAAGGTTTCGGGATCGAAAACCTTTTCTTAAAGGAGGAAGCGATATGATTAAAGTCAAAACGTTTGCAAGTCCTTTAAAAATTTTTCATGCCAGAAAAGAGCTCGAAGAACTTGACGCTCTCGTAAACAAATTCATCGAAGAAAAGAAAGTGCAGAGAATAATTTCCGTCAGTGATGCTCCCACCACCGATGACACCGGAGCGACGATGGGGTTGATTCGCGTCCTTGCTTATGAATAGATGGACTCTATTTGGGCTTGGGCGATCTGGGCCGCCTAAAAGTTTTTTCGAATTTTTCGCGCCTTTTATTGGATACTGTGTTTGAGCATCCACCACCCGGCCGTTGATCACACATTTCGGCATGCCGGTCGCCAGAAACAGGCCCCAAAAGATAAACATTGAGATCAGCTTGGCTCTGATCGATTTGGCTTTCATAATTCCCCCCCAGGCCTTCGGAATTAAATACCGCTGTAATTCAGTCCTCCCGGTGCTGATTGCCGGTCCGGTGCAGCCCCGCCCGCAAACGGGCAGGGCTGACTGAACCTTAATGGTTGCAATCCCCCCAAATGCCGTTGTTACAATTTGTTACAAACTGTTACACCGCTGAAAAGCATTCTGGCTTAATCTGAATTATGTTTTTACCATCGATAATTTCTTTTTCTTTCCCAATTCTTATATGTTGTTTTACAAAAAAGGAGGAATCATGGTAAAAAAAGGTTTAACAATCTCATTAATCTGTGTTTTTATTTCAGCTGCTCTGGTTTTCACCGGATGTCGCTCTCATTCCGCGCACGGTAAAGCGGAGTTTATGGTGGATTACATTGCCGAGACGCTCGATCTGAACGACCCCCAACGAGCACAACTTGATGATATCAAAGAAGAATTTCTG
Organism: uncultured Desulfobacterales bacterium; assembly: GCA_947259495.1. Lineage (GTDB taxonomy): Bacteria > Desulfobacterota > Desulfobacteria > Desulfobacterales > JAHEIW01 > JAHEIW01. The sequence continues at coordinate 2,118 of CAMYLV010000033.1, forward strand.
GCTAAAGCCAAAGAAATGCATGCTAAAAAAGCGGCCATGCATGCGGAGTTGATGGCCGAGCTGCGTAAGGAAGAAATTGATCAGCAGCGGATGAAAGAACTCATCGCTCAGAAGCAAGAACAGATGGCTGAAATAATGGATCTGGCGGTGGTCCGTCTGGCTGATTTTCACCGCACCCTGACACCGGATCAAAAAGAAAAGCTGGTGGCCAAGCTGGAATGGTTTCATGAGAAGCATAAGCATCGGTGGGAATAAAAGCCATCTCAAAAATGCATCTAACCCGCCTGCGGCGGACAGGCGCCCAAGGGCTGTGTTATCCAGGATAAATGGATTACACATCTATTTTTATGAAGATTAAGGTGTGCATCAAACCGATTCAAAATGCTCGAATACTATCGTGTATGCTCCTCTTTTGAATCGGTTTTCGCCTTTTGAGCACCTTTACATTAATTAAGATCTGATGCGAAATCCCGCCTATAGCGGGGGCCCTTGGGCGCCTGTCCGCCGCAGGCGGGTTACCTACTATTTTTGAGACGACTTTAAATAACTATTAGTAGGTCTAGAATTAAAGTCTAAACTCTAAAATCCAAAATTGTATGGCTTCGACGATCCTGATTATTGATGATGACACCAAACTGAATCAGCTGCTCAAAGATTTTTTAAAAGATTTTGGTTATGCGGTCATCACGGCAACCCGACCGACCCAAGGGCTAAAAAAGCTGAAGCGGGATTCGCCGGATCTGGTAATTCTGGACATCATGCTGCCGGAGATGGACGGTTTCGAAGTCTGTAGAGCGATTCGCCAGACCAGCACCATTCCGATTATCATGCTTACGGCCAGGGGAGAAATTACGGATAAGGTGGTTGGGCTGGAGCTCGGGGCCGATGATTATTTGGCAAAGCCCTTTGAACCCCGTGAACTGGTGGCCCGGATTCAATCTGTTTTACGCCGCGCACATCAACTCAGCGACAATCAGACTCTGACATTTGAGCGGCTGACCATCGATCTGGATAAACGCATTGCCCTGCTGGATGGTAATCCCGTTGACCTGACAACCAATGAGTTTACTGCTCTGACATTGCTGGCCAGGAATGCCGGGAAAGTGTTGAATCGCGACCAGATTCTGCAGGAACTGCGAGGTATGGACTGTGATGCCTTCAATCGCTCGGTTGACATCGCTGTCAGTCGCCTGCGTCAAAAGCTTAACGACAATCCCAAGTCTCCTGAGTTTATTAAGACGGTTTGGGGAAGTGGATACGTATTTATTGCCAATTGAATAATGAAAAGTGAATATTAACGGAATTCTGCCAATTTAAAATCAGGTTTTTCAATCACACATGCCAACGCAACGGTTTAAAAAAATCTTCCGCTCGGTTTTCACCAAGCTTCTGGTGGTGATTATCCTCGCCGGTATTTGTATCAACCTGGTGGTGGGTGGATTTTTCATACACCTTCGCAACCAGTTCATCGGCCCATTTCATCAAAACGTAGTCCAATACCTCAATTATCTGATTGCCGATGTAGGCAACCCCCCAAACCTGGACCGCGCCCGAGAAATTGCCCGTGAGTCTTTTTTGGACGTTCGTTACGAAAGTCCGAATCTTCGCTGGACGACATCAGATGAGCTGCCAACAGAAATCAGGGGCCGCTTTCGCAGCTTGCGCCAAAATCCCGACGTTCGTTATGGGAGACACAGGGGACGGCATATCATCGAAGTCACGGCAGAGGAGGGCCGTTTTATCTTTGGCCCGTCTCGCAATTTACCAGTTGATAGCGCCCGCCACCGGCTGTTTGTGATCATGCTGCTCCTGTTAACCCTGATTTTGGCAGGGGCCTTTTTTGTGATTCGTCATATTTTAAGACCTGTTAAATGGCTCAACGACGGTGTAAAGGAAGTCGGTCGTGGGAATTTAAAACACCGGGTGCCGTTGAAAAAGTCGGATGAACTGCGGGATCTGGCAGCTGCATTTAATGACATGACCGATCGCATCCGGGACATGCTGCACACCAAAGAGCAGTTACTTTATGATGTTAGCCATGAGCTGCGGACCCCGCTTACGCGCATGAAAGTGGCGCTTGAATTTTTGGCAGACAGCCAGGCCAAACAAAGCCTTCAAAGTGACATTGAAGAAATGGAGAAAATGGTCAGCGAGATTCTGGAAACAGCGCGCCGCCAGCATAAATATGAAAATTTAAAAAAACAGCCCACCAACCTGGTTGATCTTATCAAACAGACAACGGCCGCCTTTGAAAACCAGCCGCCGGGCATTGAAATTGTTGATCTTCCTTCTGAAATTGAGGTCGATATAGACCCCGAGCAGATCAAGACCGTATTTGAAAATGTGCTTAACAATGCGATTAAATATTCACAACCCGATAGTGCACCCATTCAAATATCTGCTAAATACGAGGAATCCTATGTCGTCGTGCAGATTAGGGATTTTGGAATGGGTATTCCTGCAGAGGAACGAGCGCATATTTTCGAGCCGTTTTATCGGGTGGACAAGTCCCGCGCCAAAGATACCGGGGGCTACGGATTGGGCTTGAGTTTGTGTAAGACGATTATGGAAGCCCATGACGGTAAAATAGAAGTGCAAAGCCGGCCGCAAGAGGGAACCACCGTGTCTCTATTCTTTCCTTTAATCTAAAGTGAGCGTTTCAAATTAAAAATATGGGGTCATTTTTAACTTTAAGGAATTCTAATCTTTTTAATATTTTTTATTTGAAACGCTCACTTCAGGTAGGAGCTTACGATCTGTTGATCGATCTGGGAAATGACAATGACGAAACATCCTGCAACCAAACCGACAGGTGCCGGCAAAAGCAGCTTTGGGCTGATTGACACGGTAGCCTTTTTTCAAGAGCTCGGTTTAAAAAAAGGCATCACTTTTTTGGATGTGGCCTGCGGTCGGGGTGCCTATTCACTTGCAATAGCCGATATCATCGGCCAGGACGGTCAGGTGTATGCGGTTGATCTATGGGAAGAGGGAATTGGTGTCTTAAGAGAAGAAGCCGCTTCAAAAGGGATCCAGAATATGACGACCTATGTCAGTGATGTGGCACAGCACATACCGGCCGAAGATGACAGTGTGGATGTTTGCTTGATGGCAACGGTGCTGCATGATCTTGTGGCAGATAAAGTTGAGCGGCAAGTGATGAAGGAAATTGTAAGGGTCATTAAACCCCATGGGGTTCTGGCCATTGTTGAGTTTTTTAAAAAGGAGGGACCGCCGGGGCCTCCGAAACCGGTGAGGCTATCACCGGAAGAAGTTGACCAAATGGTATCGGCCTATGGCTTCCAACAAAAACGGTATACGGAAATCGGGCCCGACAATTATTTGCAAATTTTCACCGCTGCCAGAATCCCCTTTTCTTTCTCGAGCACATGACGCTCAAGTTTCTTGATTTCCCGGGTTAGTTCAGCCACAAATACCGTATCTTTAATGGCGCTTAAATTTATCTTTACATTGTATGCTGCTGCAAGGGCTGCCGTTCGTGCAGCCAGAACGCCAACTAAACCATCGGTAACGGCATTTTGATTTCCGGCCGTAATTGCCCGAAAAGCCAGGTCCATTATTTTTAATGCATCCCGGGCAACGCTCAGCGGAACCGTTGCCGCGGTTTTGAATGCTTGCTGAATGGTTCTGGAGCGCTGTTTTTTTTCTTCGCCTGTTTTTTTCGGCAGCTTAAAGGCCGCCAGCACTTCCTGGTACGCCTGCGCATCATTGTCGATATCGTTCTGCAGCTTCTTTCTCAGATCCGCGGCGGTTTGCGCAATTTTTTGCATTTCATCCTCAACGGCCTGAAATTCTTTGCGGCCGATGGTTAAATTGGCCACCATTTCTGTCAGGCTGGCTGCTAGGGCGGCATTGAGAGCAGCCGTGCAGCCGCCCCCGGGCAAGGGTTCCGCCGAAGCCGTCTGTTCTAAAAATTCGATTATAGTCAAATTTTTTAGCAATGGATGATACCTCCATTTTCTTTATCATAAACCAGGTTGCCCTGTTTGATCACTTTTTCAACGGTGCTGATGCCCAGATGGTAAGGAATATAGGTGTAGGACGGAAATTCCAAAACAACCAGGTCGCCCGTTTTGCCGGCATCGATACTGCCGATTTGATCCGCCCGGTCGAGGGCGGCCGCGCCGTTTATGGTCAGGGCACTGATGGCTTCTTCGGTGGAAATGTTCATATAAAGTGTTGCCAGCGCAAATACCAGCGGAATGGATTCCGTAAAACAGCTTCCCGGGTTAAAATCGGTGGCCAGCGCCACGGCACAATTTGAATCCATCATTTTGCGACCGTTGGCATACGGTTCTTTCAGGCTAAAAGCGGTGGCCGGCAAAAGGGTTGCCACGACACCGGCCGCTGCCATGTCTTTAATGCCCTGGTCGGAGGCCTGCAGCAAATGATCCGCCGAGACTGCCCCGAGCTCCGCTGCCAGTTCCGCCCCACCCAGTTGCACGATTTCATCCGCATGCATTTTTAACTTCAGTCCCAGGTCCTTTGCACTGGAAAGCAGACGGCGGGATTGTTCAATCGAAAAGACGTTTTTTTCACAGAATATATCGCAGAATTCCGCCAGTTGTTGATCGGTTACCCGGGGCAGGACGTCTTTGGCCATGAAATCGATGAAGGCATCTTGCTTGCCTTTATATTCTTCCGGAACTGCATGGGCGCCCAAAAAGGTCGGCACCACATCCAGGTAGTGAATTTGATCCAGGCGGGCCATCACTTCAAGCTGTTTGATTTCGGTCTCCTGGTCCAGGCCGTACCCGCTTTTGCCCTCCACGGTGGTTACGCCAAACGACAGCATGGAGTTCAGTCGCTGGATGCCGGATTGCAGCAATTCTTCGGCCGAGGCCTGCCGGGTGGCCTCTACTGTGTTAACAATGCCGCCGCCACGCTGCATGATTTGCATATAACTGTCGCCGCGCAAACGCCATGCAAACTCTTCGGCCCGGTAGCCGCCGAATACCAGATGGGTGTGCGAATCGACAAAACCCGGCAGCACGGCTTTGCCGCGGGCATCGATCATATCAAAATCGGATTGATCCGCGCCGGCCTTTTTAAACCGCTTCTCAATATCCTCGCTTTGGCCGGTGGCCTCAATGACCCCATTTTTTATCAACACAGCCCCATCATAGATGATTTTCAGATCGACCATCTCCCGGCCCTGTTTGGCCGCAAACCCGCTGCAGGTCACCAGCTCAGCAGCATTTTTTATTATCAGGTTTCCATTCATCTTTTTCCTTTAACAACACGGTTTTTGGGATATTTAAAGCGTTTGAAAAATGCTCAGTTTTGTTCAAGTCAAGGAAGTCAAAGATTTTTACCGGAGGCATACTTGTAGTATGTCGAGGATTAAAATCTTTTTCTGACACAGAAATTGGGCAAAAGGGGGCGTTTTTCAAATGCTTTACTCCCAGATGCGCGATTCCAGTACCTGCTCCATTGAAAAATCCTCCAGCCCCAGATAATACGCTGCCGCATCAATAAGCGCTTCCATGGGGACCAGCCCGACGATTTCACTGCCGATCACATTGACTCCATAGCGGCGGGCTTCGACTTTGATCAGTTCAAAGGCCCGGTATAGAGCGGTTTTGCTGTAGTCGGTCAGGTTCATCGATACCTGCACCAATCCCCGGTCTTTTAATTCAATGCCGATGCCCTTACAGTATCTAAGCCCGCCGCTGATATGCCGGACCTTTTTAGCAATTTCGTTGGCAATCTCGAGGTTGCCGCTGTCCAGGTTGACATTATAGGCCACCAGCGGCGTTCGAGCACCGATGGCGGTCACGCCGGCTGCGGGATGAATCTTGGCGGGGCCAAAATCGGGTTTCCATTTTGCCTGTTTGATTTTTTCTATCATACCCTCATATTGGCCTTTGCGAATGTTGGTCAAATTCTGCCTTTCAGGGCGGCTGGCCGATTTTTCATACAGATAAACGGGAAGAGAATATTTCTGGGCTGCCTTTTTTGCGACTTCTTTGGAAAAGGCGATAGCTTCTTCCATATGGACGTTTTTAATCGGAATAAATGGAACGACGTCGATAGCCCCCATCCTCGGATGCTGGCCCTGGTGGGTTCTCATATCGATGACCTCGATGGCACAGCCCATTGCCGCGATGACGGCTGTTTTGAGGGCATCCGGTTCTCCGACCACCGTAATGACCATCCGATTGTGATCTCTGTCTGTTTGATAGTCGAGAAGCTTAACACCTTTTTTGCCCCGAAAGGGTGCCACTATTTTTTCGATGTTTTTCGAATTTCGTCCCTCACTGAAATTGGGCACACATTCGATTATTTTTTTCATCCCAGCCATGTCTTTCTCCTGGATTTAATTTTTCTCATCGCAGAGTTCGCTGAGTTTATTTTTCTTTTTGCTTTCCATTGAGAGGACGGAAAGCAAAAAACTATCTCTCTGCGAACTCTGCGTCTCTGCGACGAATTATTTTTTCAAGTCAGCAAATGCTTTCGTAACCAGGTCCGCCACCATTTTATCATCGGCGATATAGGGTATGGTGATGTGATCTGACCCCGCACGCATTTTGTTATACTGGATGCTGGTGTCAATTGAATTTGCATTGCGGGCCCATGCCCGGCGGGCCACACCCCCCATTACATCCCATGGGATCGCGCGCCGGATGACGGCATCGACGCGCTCGCTGCCGTCTAAAACGAGCCCGAATCCACCGTTGATGGCATTGCCGATGCCCACTCCGCCGCCGTTGTGCAGGGCCACCAGACTCATGCCCCGGGCGGCATTGCCGGCATAGCAGTGAATCGCCATGTCAGCGGTAATATTACTACCGTCTTTGATGTTGGCGGTTTCCCTGAACGGCGAATCCGTGCCGCCGGTATCATGGTGATCGCGGCCCAGCATGACCGGACCGATTTCAGCATTGCGTACCATTTCGTTGAATTTCAAAGCGATGTTCATGCGCCCCATGGCGTCCTGATATAAAATTCGCGCTTGCGTTCCCACCACCAGCCGGTTCTTTGCGGCATCGCGAATCCAAACATAGTTATCCCTGTCCTGGAAGCGTCTTTGCGGATCGATGCATTTCAGGGCCGCCCGGTCGGTTTTTACCAGATCTTCTTCTTCTCCGCTCAAGCACACCCATCTGAATGGGCCATAGCCGTAATCGAAAAGAATCGGTCCCATGATGTCTTCGACATAGGACTGGAAGACAAATCCATCAAGGGGATCTTTGCCGTTTTTGCAGATCTCGCTGACGCCGGCATCAAAGACGGCCTTGAGAAAACTGTTGCCGTAATCGAAAAAATAGGTGCCCCGATCCGCCAGGGCTTTGATGAGCTCAAAATGGCGCCGCAGCGTGGCGTCAACCATTTCCTTGAAACCGGCATGGCCGGAGCGCAGCAGCTCGTTGCGTTCCTCAAAGGAAATCCCCTGCGGGCAGTAACCGCCATCATATACCGCGTGGCAGGAGGTTTGATCCGATAACAGATCAATCTTTACGGTGTGGTTGACAGCATATTCCAGCAGGTCGACCACATTGCCGTAAAAGGCGATCGCCGTACTCTTCTTTTGCTGTTGATATTGTGCGGCGACCTTGAAAGCTTCAGCCGGATCCTCGGTTACCCGGCTGACCCATCCCTGTTCAAGCCGGGTTTCGATCCGGGAATAATCGACTTCGGCAATTATACCCACGCCGTTGGCAATTTCGATGGCCTTGCCCTGGGCACCGCTCATGCCGCCAAGGCCGGAGGTAACAAATAAGCGTCCACTTAAATCCTGATCGGCCGGAATGCCGAGTTTGTCCCGACCGGCGTTGAGAATGGTGCTGTAAGTGCCGTGCACGATCCCCTGGGGGCCGATATACATCCACCCACCGGCGGTCATCTGACCGTAGTTGGAGACCCCCAGGGCCGCGGCACGGTTCCAGTTTTGCAGATCGTCAAAGCAGCCCACCATTATGCCGTTGGTGATGATGACGCGCGGTGCCGCCGGTGATGATGTGAACAATCCCAGCGGGTGGCCGGATGCCATAACCAGCGTTTGCTTCCGGTTTAGCGTTTCAAGGTATCTTTTGATTAAATGGTACTGCATCCAGTTCTGACAGACCTGGCCGGTTTCGCCGTAGGTTACTAATTCATAGGGGTAAAGCGCGACATCAAAGTCCAAATTGTTGTCGATCATGACCTGAAATGCGCGGCCCTCGATACAGGGGCTGCGGTATGCATCGATCGGCCGGCCTTTGATATGGCCTGCGGGTCGAAATCGATATCCGTAAATTCTTCCCCGGGTCAGCAGTTCCGTTAAGAATTCGGGTGCCAGCTGTTGATGCCATTTTTGCGGAACATAGCGCAGGGCATTCCTTAAAGCGAGTTCGGTATCCTTTTGATTAAGTGTGAAATGGCGGGCCGGGGCCCTGCGGATGCCGGCGACAAATGGCGGCATTTCCGGCAGGTCATCAAACATGTCTTCCAGTTTAATCGTCATTGCTTTTGAAATCCTTGCATTAACTTCCATGACAATTTTCCCTTAACGCGGGCTGTCTTGTGTTATTCCTAAAACCTCCCGACAATATTTAATGCTCCGCACGATAGTCTCTTTTTCCATCCTCAGGGCCGTTTCCCTATCATCAAGAGGTATTTCCATCTCAGTTTCAATATTAATTCGTTTCATGGATGATCGGGTTTTGATGATCTCATAGGCGCGCTTTATGTCAATGTCCCCGTCACCGACGGCGGTTCCCGTTAGCTTAAATCCGTGGCGCTGAAATTCGATACGGTCGTCCCGGAAATGATTCGTAAAAGCACGCGGAGCCAGATTTTCAATGGCCTCCATCGGATCTTCCATGACCATCAAGGCATTGACGGTATCGATGCAGGCACCGACCAGCGGGTTGTCGACCTGGTCCAACAGCCAGAGGATCTCCTCTGAAAAAGTGTCGCAGTGATTTTCCACAGCAATTTTGACGCCGGCGTCTTCGGCGGCCGGGACCAGCTGTTTTAGCCGGGAGGCAACGGATTTTATTTGCGCCATTACTTCAGGATGGAAACGGCTGGCCGCTACCGGGCGCGGCCGGATTAAGTCCATACTGAGCTTGACGATATCCGCCCCTAAAAATTTTGCAGTGGCAATCGCTTCTGCCGGGTCATGCTGAATTCCGATTCCCTGTCCGCCAAGGTCCATGGAAAAGTTGTATTCGAGATACAGATCCCGTTCGCGCGCTGCCATGCCGACTTCTTCAAGATAAGCCGGTTCCAGACTTTCCAGAACCCCGTCATCTAAATGCAGGCCGTCTATTCCCCAGCGAACCGCCTGGTCCAGAAGTTCCAAGGTGCTCAACTGCCTGGGCCAGGGCAGGTTAAAGTCGGCCCAGGCCTGTCCGATGCCGTGAAGATAAAGACTATATGTGTGCAGTCCCAGCAACATTTTGCGTTGAAATGTCTAATCCTGGATACCTTAATTGATTGGCTTTATAGTGGTTGTCAAAAAAACGTTCCGGTATTGAAACGTTTTTTCTACAACCACCTATGCCGCAATTCCGTAATTGGGTGTTTTTAGTGGAAAGCTGTATATATGCTTGTGATGTTCGGAATTCGTTGCGGGGAAAGATAACTTGTATTGAAAGTCCTTGCAAGGTAATATTTGACAACTCTTCGTTCACCGTTCTATTCTAATTTCGTTTTGTTTACGACCAATTGGGGCAATAGTGAGGCCAATGTTATGAAGACCATATTTCTGGGTGTGGAGGGTATGGCTCTGGAGCACCTGATTGCCATTGCCAGAAACAGCGCACAGGTTCAATTGACCGCTGACGCAGAGAAGCAGATACAAAAAAGTCGACACCTGATTGAGCGCTGGGTGCAGGAAGAGCGAAGAATATATGGCATCACCACCGGATTTGGCGCCCTCAGTGATGTTTCCATATCCAGAGCCGATACCCGTCGCCTTCAAAAAAACATACTGATGAGCCATGCCGCCGGTGTCGGCAGACCTTTTGATGAGGAAACCGTCAGAGCCATCCTGGCGCTGCGCATAAAGGATTTGGCCAGGGGCCATTCCGGTATTCATCTATCAACTGTACAACAGCTGGTGGCGCTTTTGAACTGGGGGGTGAGTCCGTTCATTCCTGAAAAAGGCTCGGTGGGGGCCAGCGGCGATTTGGCCCCGTTGGCCCATCTTGCCCTGGTTCTGATCGGGAGGGGGGAAGCCTTTTACAAGGGGCAGCGGCTAACCGGTCGACAGGCACTCAACAAATGCGGTCTTAAGCCGTTGCAGCTGGAAGCCGGTGAAGGCCTGGCGCTGGTCAACGGCACTCAGGTGATGACCGCCATCGGTGGACTGGCGGTCTATGATGCCGGCCGGCTTGCCAAGTTGACCGACATCGCCGCGGCTATGAGCCTGGAAGTACTGATGGGCAGCCGCATGGAATTTGATCCCAAAATCCATGAGGTTAGACCCCATCCCGGCCAGGCAGCCGCAGCCGATAACATGGCACGCATCACCCAAAATAGCGAAATCATCACTTCCCATAAAGATTGCGTCCGCGTTCAGGACGCTTACACATTAAGGTGTTCACCACAGGTCCATGGGGCCACGCGGGATGCCATCCGCTATTGCCGCGATGTGATTGAAACCGAGATGAATTCTTCCACTAATAATCCACTGATATTTGCAGATTCAGAAGCGTTTTTACTGGGCGGCAACTTCCACGGTCAACCGGTTGCGCTGGCGATGGATTTTCTCGGAATAGCGGTTGCCGAGCTTGCGGATATCTCGGAACGACGAATCGAACGCCTGGTCAATCCCATGCTCAGCGGCCTGCCGGCTTTTCTGGTGGATGACGGCGGGCTTAATTCCGGGTTTATGCTCGTCCAATACACCGCTGCGGCCCTTGTTTCTGAAAACAAGGTACTCTGTCATCCGGCCAGTATCGATTCAATTCCCACCTCGGCGAATAAGGAAGATCACGTTTCGATGGGAACCATTTCGGCGCGAAAATGCAGAGAAATTGTCAGCAATACCGAAGATGTCATTGCGATTGAACTTTTGAGTGCCGCCCAGGCGCTCGATTTGTTTACCAATCTGAAACCCGGCGAGGGCACCCTGGCCGCCTACCAGGTAATTCGGAAGACGGTTCCCCACCTTGAAAAGGACCGCATTCTCTCCTCAGATATCGCCGCTGTCAAGGCGTTGATGCGCAGCGGTAAGATCGTCAACGCGGTAGAAAAACAGGTCGGTGCACTTCAGTAATTGAAACCCTCATTTGGTAAAAATGTGTTGAGTAAACATACCTTTATGCCGAACTTATATTTAGCGATGGTAGGAGTTTTCTTTCTTGACACAGATTTCGCAATTCTCTAAGTTAAATTGTTTTAGCAGACTCAGACCCAATGTGGGTTAATTTGAAATCGAAAGGTGCTTTCTCGTTTTTATGAGCGTATCCGGGCAAATTCTTGATATCGATTTAACCACCGAAACATGGAAGCTTTCTGAAAACCCGGAAGACCTGGCCGGAGAATATTTTGGCGGGCGCGGGCTCAATGTTAAGCTCCTCTATGATCAAATTCCTCCCGGAACCGATCCTTTGGGACCCCAGAACATTCTTACTTTGTCCTGTGGCATGCTGACCGGCACTGCGGCACCGGCGTCTTCCAGACTGCATATCAATGCTCTGTCTCCCTTAACCGGTATCTTAGGCGGCTCCAACGTCGGCGGCGGATTTGGCATAAGCCTGCGTATGGGCGATATCCAGCAGTTGGTCATACGCGGTCGGGCTTCGAGACCGGTGTACATCTGGATTGATGGTGACTCTATTGAGATTCGCAACGCCAAATCTCTCTGGGGCAAAGATACGTGGGAAACCGAGGACCTGCTAAAAAACAGGCTGGGTACAGAAAAATTAAATATTCTGGCCATCGGTCCAGGCGGCGAAAACGGATGCAGTTTCGGCTGTATCATCACCGAACGGGATCATGCGGCCGGGCGCACCGGCATGGGTACCGTTATGGGGTCCAAAAAATTGAAGGCCATTGTAATTAAAACCCAAAGGCCCCAAGCTGCATTTCGCCCTAAAAATAACACCCATGAAGCCATCAAGCGCTACCTGTGGCAGATGCAATACTCGCCTGAGTTCAAGAGCATGAAAGCGCATGGCGGAGCCGGTTATGTTGACTGGGCGGATGAACTGGGTATTTTGGGCACCCGAAATTACCGCGACTATCACTTTGAGGCCGCCAGGCGTATTGACGGCAAGCATCTGAAAGAAAATATTACGCGAAAACACGGTTGTCCGCGATGCCCGGTTCAATGTAAAGCCGATCTAAAATTTTCAACCGGAAGACTAAAAGGCAAAAAAGCCGTGAGGCCCGAGTTCGAGCCCATGCTGGCGCTGGGCGCCAAGTGCGGGTTAAACGATTTGCAGACCCTGGTTTATCTGGACAATCTGTGTACCCGGCTGGGTCTTGACAGCATTTCAGCCGGAACCGTCATTGCTTTTGCCATGGATCTTTTTGATCGCGGTATTTTAACCACGTCGGATACCGGCGGATTAGATCTTAACTGGGGTAACGGGGAGGCAATGGAAATGCTGATCCGGCAAATGGCCGATTGCAAAGGGTTCGGTAGAATCCTTGCCAAAGGTGTCCGTCGGGCAGCGCAGATCATCGGTCGTGGCGCCGAGCGCTATGCGGCCCACATTAAAGGCCTGGAAATGGCCGGTTATCACCCCTATAACATGATGGGAACGGCCCTCGGGTATTCAGTTTCCAGCCGGGGCGCAGATTTCAGTGATATCTATGCAACTCTGGAGTACAAATGGTTGCCGGAAAAAGCGACGAAGGTCTTCGGCACTCCGGTTTCGTCCGATCCGCGGTCGATACAGGGAAAAGCCGAACTGGTGCGAAGATCCATGATTGTCGGTTCGGTGTTAGACTGTCTGGGGCTCTGTAAGGTTCCGGCGCTTTGCCTGATTTGCACCTATGATCTGGTGAGTGAGGCCGAACTCGTTTCTGCCTTGAGCGGCCGGGCAGTGAGCATTACCGAGCTTTTTATGGCCGGCGAAAGGATTGTCAACCTCGAGCGGTTGTTTAACCTGCAACACGGGGCCGGAATTTCGGATGATCGGCTACCGGATATGTTTTTTGAGAAAGAGTATAATGCCGGTATAGAGCCCTCAAAACCGGCCGAGTGGATGGAGCCCATGAAGCAGGAGTTTTATAAGATTATGGGCTGGGATGACACCGGTCAGCCGACGGCCGAAAAATTGGCTGAGCTGGGCTTGGCCCGGCCGCAATGCGCAGCGCAGCCGGCAGCCTGATTTCCATCTGCGAGGCAATGAACGGCATTATGAACATAGATTCCCGCCTTTTTGCACCGACCTTAAATTTTCTTTCGAATCAAAATAAGGACAGAATCCATCAGGCGGTGCTCAAAATCCTGGCGCAGATCGGCATGAAGATATTTCATGAGCAGGCGCTCGAACTGCTTGCAGGTGCTGGCTGCAGTGTTGAAAATGACCATATCGTAAAAATTCCCTCCGATCTGGTCACACAGGCCCTGGAAAGCACACCCAAAAACATTGCCGTTTACGATCGGGAGGCAAACCATTGTATGGATGTCGGGGGGCGTCGCGCGTATTTTGGCACCGGCTCGGATCTTATTTTTTCACATGACTCGATCAAGAAAGAGCGACACCCGTGTGTTCTTGAGGACGTCAGTCGTGCGGCGCGTGTGGCCGATGCCCTGCCCAATATCGACTTTATCATGTCGTTTGCGCACCCCACTGACTGTCCGCCGCAACAAGCATATCTGGTCAGCTTTCAAGCCATGACCGCTAATTCCATCAAGCCCATCGTCAGTACCGCCCAAGGCCGCGATGACCTCGCTCAGATGTGGCAAATCTGCCGCATTCTCAGAAGCTCAGAAAAGCAGTTGCGCGAAAAGCCGCTGATGATCCATTATGCCGATCCGATCAGCCCCTTAAAGCACCCTTTTTACAGCCTGGATAAGCTGTTGTTTTGCGCCCAAACATCCGTCCCCCTGATATACTCCCCGGCGCCGATTGCCGGAACTACAGCTCCGATGACCATCGCCGGGCATGTGGCTCAGGGTCTGGCAGAGTGTTTTTGCGGCCTCGTGATCCACCAGTTAAAATCCAAAGGCGCACCGTTTCTGATGGGCATGGGGCCGGCGGTATTGGATATGGCCTCCGGTGAGTGTTCCTATAATGCGCCCGAGTTTCTACTGTCGTACCAGGCGATGGTTGAAATGAGCCAGTATTATGACTTGCCCAACTGGGGCTATGCGGGAACCACCGATGCACAGATTCCGGATGAACAGGCAGTTTTTGAGGCTGGCCTGGAGACATTTATTGCCGCCATGGCTGGATCGAACTTAAATCACGATGTCGGCTATCTGGATTTTGGACGCACGGGTAGCCTGGAGTTGATGGTGATCCTTGATGAAGTAATTGATCAAATCCGACGCTTGGCACAGGGCATTCCCGTTGATGATGACACGCTGGCGCTGGATGCCATCCGGGAAGCGGCGTCTGAAGGCGATTTTCTGACCCACCCCCACACCCTTAAATATTTGCGCCAAACCCAGTGGCGTCCCAAGCTGATCAGCCGCATGGGCTATGAAGAATGGCATTCAGCCGGAGGCACAAGTTTACTGGAGCGCTCCCAAAAAAAGCTTCAAGATATCCTGCGCGACCACCAGCCGGTGCCGATTCGTGCAAAGCAGGCCCGGGAAATTCAAAAAATCGTTGATCAATTTAAGACCTAATGGTCTGTTCACTTTTTGCTGAGGTCATTTTCACCCTTTTTTCGAATCGATTTCAGCGCGGATAGCGTTTTGTCCGGCAGGGCCGGTGCTTCATAATGTTTAACAATATCTTCAAGTTTTTCCTGAATCCGGGCGGCCATATCTTTGGCGCCCTGGTCTTGCCAATCCGTATAGGCCGATCGCGTCATTAAGCGCGGTACCCAGAGCTCGTTCTTGAAATGATTATAGGTGTGATCTTGATCCAGAAAATGTCCTCCGGGTCCGACTTTTTCAATCACATCGCGGGCCAGGGTTTCGTGGTTGACCTCAATGCCGCGAATAAAGTGCTTGGCCATCCCGATGTTCTCGTCACCGAGAATCAATTGGGCGGCGGAACAGACCATTCCGTTGCTCATATACCCGACATCATGGATCAGATTTAAGCCGGCTAAGCCCTGGGCCAGAATGGAAAAAGCAGATTCGGATCCGGCCTGGGCATCCAGTACTTTCGCGTCGGTTGCCCCTGCCAGACCCCAGGTGGGCAGCTGGAAGGATTGTGCGACCTCCGCTTGCGCCGCCAGGGCCAGACTTGTTTCCGGCGCGGCGATTGACAGGAGGCCGGCGGCCATATCAAATAAACCGAAGTTGCAACCCAGACCGATGGGGCACCCCGGTTTGCGCAGTTGTGCCAGAATCAGGCACATCATGGCTTCGGCGGTAGCCTGCGCAACAGCGCCGGCCAGCGTTACCGGGCCTGTTGCGCCGAATTGAATCGTTGGCCCCTGTATTTGCGGCAAAGACAGATCGGCGCAGACAAACAGGCGGTCAATCACATCCGCCGGCCAGACGAGCGGTGAAATCGGCTCCGGATAAAAAATGACAAATGGCCGTTCTTGGAGCTTCTCGATGCCGCCGGCGACTGCGGCGGCCATCTCAAAAACAAGCTCAACCCCGCGAGGCGTATATCCTAAAAAAACAATGGGTTTGGTGGTATTCGTCACAACAGCTTCGAATTCAAACAAATCGGCGACTGTAGGCGGTACATCCTGTACAGAACCCATCGGCATGACCCAGTCGATGTTCATCAGAGCGTCGGCCACTTTGGCACCGATGGCAATATCGGCCACGCGGGTCGGGTGAATTTCGCCGCTCAACGCATCTTTCGTATTCGGACTGGCCGTGGAGGTGCCGTAGTAGCTCTTGCGACTTTCGACTTCCATAGCGCGGTTACCGTCCCGATCGTAGATCGTCCAGCCTTTGGGAACCGTTGAAAGACAAGCGTTTACCAGGGATTCTGGAACTTTGACGATTTCCCCGCTGACCGTCGCGCCGGCTTGCTTGAGCATTTTGCGGGCGCCTTCGTGATGGACGCGAAATCCCACTTTGGACATGACTTCGAAAGCCGCCCGTTTAATTTCCTCGATCTGGTCGTCACTCAGAACCCGTAACGAAACCGATCTTTTTTCAATTGAACCTGTCTGAATCATGATGCCTCCTGATGTAAGTTTTATCAAAACCTCCTGAAGTTATACCTTTATTTTAAAACCTCTCCCCCCCTTTTTTCATATTGTTTACGATCAATTAGGGTGTTATTTACCGTATAAACACAGGGAACGCAAAGGCTTATTTTTGCGTTCCATTGTGCGTTCTTGTGTAAATTTCCAAATCCTTCCGGTCTTGAAGTTATCTTGACAGAAGCATTTCAGTTTACTACGGTTACTACTCAAAAAACGAATTCCTGTGCTTTTTGAATGTGAAGACAGATAAGGAGGTCAAAATGAAAATATTAGTGGGTTATGATGAACTGGACGTTGATAAAAAGGCGTTGGCGCTATCCCAAAAATATGCCAACGCATTCAAGGCTGATATCCTTATAATGACCTCTTTAGAACAAGGACCGACGTTGCAAAAAGATGATATCGAAGAGGTCGAAGACAGACTGGAAAAATTAAAAAGGCCTTTCAATAAAGATAATATAAACTGTGAGACAGCTGTATCTGTCAATTACCTGTCTCCCGGGGAAGACCTGGTTCAATTTGCCAAAGACAACGGTGTCGAACTGATCTTTATCGGGATTAAAAAAACTTCAAAAGTGGGTAAATTAATGTTTGGCTCCACAGCCCAGTATGTCCTTTTAAACGCCCCCTGCCCGGTGGTTGCGGTTCGCTAAACGTTTGAATCGCCAGAGTTAGATGATCTCGATAAAACAAAAAAACCGGCTGAAAAGCCGGTCTTTTTATTTTGCCAGTACAGTTTCTCTTTTTAAGCATCGGCCTTATGTATCACAGGATCAATCTTAGCGAGTTCCTCGATGGGGATGTGACAGAGGATACGATGCCCCCTTTGCGAGTCTTGCCAGGGGGGTGTGTCTTTTTCGCAGATTTTCCCCCCATCCGGTAACATTTCATGTCTCCGGGGGCAACGCGTATGGAAGCGACATCCGCTCGGGGGATCCAGCGCGCTGGGCACGTTACCGCTGAGGCGAATCTCTTTTTGCTTAACATCCGGATCAGGGATGGGCACGGCCGAGAGCAAGGCTTCCGTATAAGGGTGATACGGCGGCTCGTAGATGGCGTCCGCCGGACCGATCTCTACAATCTGCCCCAGATACATGACAGCAATGTCGTCGGAGAAAAAGCGGACCACGCTCAGGTCATGGGCAATAAAAATCATGGATGAGCCGAAAACCTGCTGGATTTCCAGAAGCAAATTGATGACCGCGGCCTGAACCGAGACATCCAGGGCGGAAACCGGCTCGTCGCAGATGATCAAATCGGGTCGGCTGGCCAGGGCGCGCGCAATGCCGACGCGCTGTTTTTCGCCGCCACTGAGTTGTCGTGGGAGGCGATCGTAGAATGTGGGTGGCAGACGTACCGCCTTCAGCAGCTTAATAACCTCATCTTTGACTTGATTTCTGGGCGCGGTCTTAAAACGCCTGATCGGCCGGGCGATCTGTGAACCTACCGTGAAAGACGGGTTGAGGGTCGAATCCGGATTCTGGAAGACCATCTGCATTTCTTTGATCAACTTTGTATCCCGCTCTGTTACCGGCTTGGTGGTATCGATACCCATAAACTGCACGTCGCCGTCGGTCACCGGCTCCAGGCCGATGAGTCCCTTGACCAGAGAGGATTTTCCGCAGCCCGACTCCCCCACGATGCCCAGTGTGCGCCCTTTTGCCACCCTGACACTGACATCATCCACGGCTTTGACAAATTTCTTTTCGCCCATACCAAACAGGCTGACCACCGAGTTCGATTCCTGAGGATAGTAGACTTTGAGATGTTCAAAGCTGAGCAAATCTTCTTTGGGGGCTTCAGCCAGCTCCTGTGCCTCTGGTACCTTTTTCCGTTTTTTGGTTAGAGCGCGATCCTGAATTTCTGTTGCGTAGATGCAGCGGGCGACGTGCTCCGATGAAATTTGCGCAAAACCCGGACGGGCTTTGCGGCAGTCTTCGGTGACATATTCGCAGCGCGGTGCAAAAATGCATTCGGTCTTGGAACGCTCTGCCGGAGGCGGCACCCGACCCCGGATGGGATGCAGTAAAGACTCCAGCTTGCTGTCCCCCAGCCGCGGGACACAGGCCAGCAACCCCATGGTATAGGGGTGCCGCGGATCATGGAAGATCTCTGTCAGGGGCCCGCTTTCCACCATTTGCCCGGCATACATCACACAGAGATAGTCACTGACGCGCGCAACCACTCCCAGGTTGTGAGTGATGAAAATATTGGCGGCGTTGAAATCATGTTTGAGCTCATCGAGCAGATCCAGCACGGCCGCTTCAACGGTAACATCCAGGGCCGTTGTGGGTTCATCCATGATGATGAGGGCCGGGTTGTTGAGCATGGCCATGGCGATAACGACCCGTTGCTGCTGACCGCCGGAGATCTGGTGCGAATAGCGCTGCATCACATTTTCGACATCCGGCATGTTCACCCGCTTGAGCATTTGAATACATTTTTCCCAGGCCTCTTGCTGGGAGATATCTCTGTGGCAGGTCAAGACCTCGGCCAGCTGTTCACCGAGTTTCACCGATGGGTTCAACGCCTGCATCGGGTCCTGAAATACCATGGAAATCCGGTCTCCCCGCAGTTTCTTGAGATCTTCCTCAGATCGGCCCACCAGCTCATCTCCCTGAAAGCGGATACTGCCTTCCACAATTTTGCCATTCGGTCCCAGAAAATTAACAATCCCGAAGGCAATGGTGCTCTTGCCGCATCCGGATTCGCCCACCAGACCAACGGTTTCGCCCTCTCTGACTTTAAAGGAGACACCTTGAATGGCCTCTACATCGCCCTTGCGGGTCTCATAATTTATTTGGACGTTATCTACGTCAAGGACGATGTTGTTTGCCGATGCGCTAGAATTTTGCATGGGTTGTTTCTGCCTTTCAAGGAAATGATTAAAATTGTGGTTATCTGTCTTCTGTCATCTGACTTCTGCTCTCTGAAAAACAGACACCTGACACCCAATCTATACCAACTGACAACTGACCACGGACAACTGTCATTACTATTGATACCGCATCGATTCTTCTCTGAGGCCATCGGCCAGCAGGTTCAGGCCGACCACCAGAGAAGCAATAGCGACGGAAGGCCACAGGGCAGCATACGGGCTGCCGGTCAGGATAAATTCGCGTCCTTTGGCCACCATGCTTCCCCAGTCCGGAGACGGTGGTGGTATCCCCAGGCCCAGGAAGCCCAGTGTCCCCATGGCAAAGATGGCATAACCCACGCGGAGCATGGCATCGATGATGATGGGGCCCCGGGCGTTGGGCAGAATTTCAAAAAACATGATGTGCCACGGGTTTTCTCCCCGGGTCTCGGCAGCCCGGATGTATTCCCGCGTGCGAATATCCAGGGTGAGACTGCGCACCAGCCGGGCAATACCGGGTGTTCCGACAATGGTGATGGCGATGACGACATTTACAGCGGAAGCGCCCAGGGCTGCCATGATGATCATATAAAGCAGTATGATGGGGACCGCCATCATGGCGTCCAGCAAACGCATGATGATTTCATCAATCCATCCGCCGTAATACCCACCCATCAACCCGAGGGTCGCACCGACTATCAACGCAATAACCACCCCCCAAATCGCGGTTCCTCCGGGTATCCAGAAATTTTCCGTTATCGGCATGAGCACCAGGACCACGCGGGCACCATAGATCAACCGAGACCACAGATCTCGTCCCAGCTCATCGGTTCCCAGAATGTGGGATGCTGAGGGACCCTGATTCGGCGCTTTCCAATCCTGCTCCAAGGGGGTGTACTGGGTGAATAACGGGGCAAAAATCGCCACAATGATCCAAAAGAGGACAATTGTGAGTCCAACCACTGCTATTTTGGATGCAAAAATAATGGAAAGCCCGGCCCAAATGCGTCTGAAGATTCCAGGCTTTGCTTCTTCAACCTTAATGGGAGCGGTTGCTTGTTCAGCTGTTGCCATGATTTCTCCTCAGCTTACAAAAATTGTTTTCTCGCAAAGGCCCAACGACGCCAAGATTTGTTAAGCTAATTTTTTATTTTTTCCTCTTAGCGGGCTTTGCGGCTGTGCGTGAGATAATTGCTTACGCATATCTGATGCGCGGATTCAAAAATGTATAAATAATATCGGCGAACAGTTGCGTCAGTACGGCAACCGACACCAGAATCATGGCTCCGGCTTCCAGGGCGTTGATATCCTTAAACATCGCGGAGTCGAGCAGGTACTTGCCCAGACCGGGATAGCCGAAGACAACCTCCACGATCACGATGCCGCCCATCAGCCAGTTGACGTGTAGCATGATGACCGTGATCGGCGCCATCAAAGCATTTCGCAATGCATGTTTGAACACGATTCGCCAGTAGGGCAACCCTTTGAGATAGGCGGTCCGAATATACGGCGACTTCATGACCTCTACCATGCTGGCGCGCGTGATGCGCAGGATGTAACCCAATTCGATCAGCGTCAGGGTCAGCACGGGCAGGATGACCATATCCAGCCGTTCCCAGGGCGCCTTTTCACCAATGACCGTGGCGCCCGGGAGCCAGCCCAGCCAAACGGCTACGATGAGGATAAGAAAGATTCCGGTGGCAAACTCCGGGGTCACCGAAAACATCATGCCGCCAATCGATAGCGCACGGTCCCGGAAACTGCCTTCCTTCAATCCTGCGAGAATTCCGAGAATCAGCGCCAGGGGCATGACGATCACAAAGGCGGTCCCGGCCAGAAACAACGAGTTGCGCAACCGGGTCCAGATACTGTCGGAAACCGGCCGACCCGTTCGAAAAGAGACACCGGGATCCCCCCGGATAAATCCCTTTTTTAAGGGAATATACTCTATGGCACCGCCGGAACTCTTCTTCCACCCGGTTCCGGTAATAAAGGTCCAAACCTCTTTGTCCGTGCCTTTTTCCCAGCGAACCACATGGTTGGCATCATCAACGCCCCAGAACTCGCTTTTACCGCTCGCGTCCGTCTGCCATTTTTCGTTGTTTTTATATTTGGTGTCGACACCAACGGATTGCAGCCTACCAATGGCGTATAGATCTTCGCCGTCAAGTTTCCAGCGGACCAGGGCGCCATCGTCTCGCACAGCCCACCACTCCTGGAAACCGTCTTGAGTGGTGACGCGTTTCAACGGCAACCCCACTTTGCGGGTGGCCGACCATTCACTGCCGAAGAGCCAGTAGAAATACCGCACATAGACGGGTTTATCCAGGCCCACCTGGGCCAGGAACGAGGCTTCCTGTTCCGGGGTAACAAAGGCGCCCAGGACATTGCGGGCTACATTGCCCGGTGAAGACTCGGTGATCAAAAAGACGGCCATCGACACCAGAACCATGGTGAGCAGAAGCAAAAGAATACGTCTTACGATAAATTTTGCCATGATTTACCCCGCAGTTCTCCATCAGGAATCAGCGTATAAAATACTCAGATTTTCATTTGTTTGCTCTATTGTGGTAGGCTCAGGCGGATCGTAAAGACCGCCTGAACCATATCGGGTTTCTATTATGCAAGCCAAGCATCATTGAAGGTAATGTACAAAGATGGAACGCCAGACACGTTCTTGACATTTTTTCTGAGGCAGTACCACGCGTTTCTCCAGTAAGGGATTCCGATGGAACCTCGCTGTTGCTGGATATTCTCCAATTTGCAGAAGACCTTGCGGCGTTCATCCACGTTGAGCAGTCCGTTGGCTTCCTTTAGCAGTTTAGAGAATTCAGGGTCCGACCAGCGGGTTTCGTTCCAGGGCACCGGCTTGCCCGCATCGTCGTTGACGTAGGCCAGATTCAGCACCATGGTACCGATGGGTCGATGCATCCAGGGGGTGATCCCCAGATCGACCTCGGTCCATTTTTCCCAGTACTGGCTGGTGGGCATGGTCTGGATATTGATCCTGAAGCCGGCCGGCGCGGCATCTTGCTTGAGGACTTCCGCGTAGCGCACCACATCCGGCCAGGTGCCCGCAGCCAGATTGATGTCGATGCCGTTGGGGTAACCCGCCTCCTTCAACAGTTGTTTGGCGCGCTTGGGATCGTACTTGGGTATCGGCTTTTCACAGTATTCGGGGTGCAGCTGATAGACGTGGAAATCCTGTCCCTGGAGACCCTCATTGTAATAAACCAGCGACAGGAGTTTTTCGTGGTGCTGACAGATCTTCAGGGCTGTCCGCACTTTATTATTATCCCAGGGTTTGATGTCGACCCGCATCCGGAGGACCCGGGTGGATGCGCTGGTATACGGTATCATGTTGATGTTGGGATCTTTGCTCAAGGCCTGGAATACATCCACACCGGCGACATCGCCGAGGTCGACCATATCGACCTCGCCGGCTTTAATGGCGGCAATCTGGGGGGCCATCTCGGTTCCCATGTCAATGAATTCCATGCCGTCCATGTAGGGCAGCGGCTTACCGTCGGCACCCTTCTGCCAGTAGTCTTTGCGCGCCTTGAGCACGGCACGCTCACCCGGCAGATAACTTTCGAGGGTATACGGGCCGGTGCCGACCGGCTTTTTGATGAAGTCACCGTCAAAGGTTTTGGCGTTCAAAACCAGAGCCGGGTAATGGAAGAGGTGTTCGGGAAGGGCGATCTCGGGTGTCTTCAGATGGAGTTTGACCTGGTATTGATCGACCTTTTCAATCCCTGAGAGATCCAGGTATTTCCCGACCAGACCCAGCATGGAGGAACCCACGTCCTTGTTCATCCACTGGTTGAATGTGAAAACCACATCCTCTGACGTAAACGTATCTCCGTTGTTCCATTTGATGCCCTGGTTAAGGTTCAGGGTCCAGGTCTTGAGATCGTCGCTTACCTGCCAGTTTTTTAGCAGATAGGGATGGGTGATGTTTTTGCCATCGGTAAAGGTGAGGTATTCGGCGACCTGACGCCCCACCTGTGAGGGCGCCACCCATGAAAACTGGGCCGGATGGGTGATTTTTTGGACTTGGCCGGCAATTTTGAGTGTCCCGCCACGCACCGGTTCGGCGGCAAAGGCCTTTTTAGGCCACCACAGACCTGCCATTTGACTGGCTGCCGCCGCAGACATTCCGAGTAGCGTAGCATATCTCAGAAAATCGCGGCGTGTGAGCTTCCCCTTGTCCATGTCGACCTTAAGATCGTAAATGGCCGGGTGAAGGGTTTCCTTTTTTTTCATTACATCCTCCTTTCGTTGCGTCCTTAGGTTGGCAGTAGGCGAACACTATATGAAAATCCACGTGATATTATTTCATCTATTTATAATATCAATAGGATAAGAAAATGTTGAAAGCGCAAAATTCTCTGATAAAATGGTTATTTCTTGCGTTTTTCTTAAAGTTATTGTGAATAACTAATTACTTACGGTTAAGAATTCTAACCATTATCTTTTGCTTGCAGTATTTTGCGTTGGGCGGGAAAGGTTAAAAAGACAATATAATCATTTAAAGAAACTTAAAAGCAATCTAACAACAAAAAGTTGAGAGTTTTAATTACATAAAAAACAAGAATAAAAATAAATAATTAAGTATTATCCAATAAATGAATCGTCTCCACCATAAATAATCAATTCGGCACTGTCAAGGTCAAATCTGATTTTTAGGCATCTTCTGAGCAGGCTTTATTTCTGCCGTTAAATGACAAGGGTCTCGCGAAGCGGCATAATTTTAAATCAACATGTATGCCGGCAATCTCATCTAAAAAAATAATTGAAATATATTGACAATATATTTGAAATATTTCATAAACTTTTAAAAAATGCGTCAAAAGAAATTTCTCATGTCGAAAAAAAAGAATCAGATAAAATCTCTGCCACTCAGTGAAATTGCCTATCAAAGAATTAAAGAGCTCATTGTAACGTTAAAACTGGGACCCGGGGATCAGGTTGATGAGGAGTGGGTTGCCAAAGCGCTTTCGATCGGCCGGACGCCCATCCGGGAAGCGCTTTTTCGTTTGAACGCTGAAAACCTCGTTGAGATGGTTCACGGGCGGGGGTTTTTCGTGCAGGACATCACTTTGAGCAACCTCAAAGATCTGTTCGAAACCATGTTGATCCTGGAACGATCGGCAGTGGCTTTAGCAGCCAACCGAATTAAAAAAAACCAGATTGAGGATCTCCAGCAGATAAACAGCGACTTACGCCAAGCCTGGCTCGAAAAGAACTTTTTGCGCGTGACGTTGATGAACAGCCGGTTTCACCGTTTCATCTACAGAGCCACGGAAAATACATTTTTAATCTCCTATCTGGACAATCTGCAGAATCAATGCCAGCGTCTGGCCTATATGTGTTTCAGCAAGGATTTGTCGTCATATGATATGCAGTCTCACGCCGAGCTGTCTATCAAAGATCATCAGTCGTTAATCGAGCTACTCAAGCAAGGCAATGACATCGAAGCGGCAAACCTTATCTCTGAACACGTAAAGCTCTTTCAACGTCGTGTTAATCATTTTATATTACCTTCACTTGATATTCTGGATGCGGTAACATCATCACAGGGGATTAAGTCCTAACAGTCAAAGCCGAGGATTAGCCTTATTTGAAACTAATTTGGAAGATGCTGTCATTAAGTATAATCCCAGCTTCTCATTAATTTTTATGCAAGATTCAGGTAAGAGGGGTAAGCAAAGCAGATGGTAACAAGCGGTCGCGAGTTATACAACCAGCCCACTTTAAATGTGCTCAGTACGGACCAGGTTGAGCAAATACATTTGGCCACGATGGCGGTTCTGGAACGCACCGGCATCCGGATGACCCACGTCAAGGCCCTGGAATTGCTGGACGGTGCGGGTGCCCGTGTGAATGGAGACCGGGTACGCATTCCTGCACAGACAGTCGCGGACGCCATACACGCATCGCCCGCCCACTTTGCATTGGGCAGACGAAATGGTGAACCCGCATTCATGCTGGAGGACAATAAAAGCTGGTATGGCGCCGGTCTGGATTGCATGGAATATTTGGACCCTTGCACTGATGTCCGCCGCCTTTTCACCAGTGAGGATTGTCGTGTCACTGCCACGATTACAAATGCGTTGCCCAACTACGCCTGGTCGATGATTCTTGGTTTTGCCGCTGATGTACCGGCCGCAATCGCCGACCGGGTGACCGCCAGGCAGGCGTTGACCTACTGTGAAAAACCGCTATTTTTTTGCTGCAAGGATATGAACAGTCTGCGCGCGATCTATGATATGGCTGTATTGATCGCGGGCAGTGAGGAACGCTTTCGGCAGGCACCGTCCATCGCCGCAATTTGCTCCGCGATTTCACCCCTGTGGTATGACGATAATACGGTAGAGAAGGTTATATTTTGTGCTGAAAAAGGTATTCCCCAAGTTTTCTACTCAGGGCTTCAAGCCGGCGCCACTTCTCCGGCAACATTTGCCGGCACAATCGTGCAGGGTAGTGCTGAATCGCTGAGTGGCCTGGTGGTTGCACAGCTTGTTCGAACAGGCGCGCCTGTCATCTATGGCGCCTTTACAACGATCATGGATATGGCCACAGCCATTTTCTCCTATGGTGCGCCTGAGATGAGTTTGATGACTGCCGCCATGGTCCAAATGGCACAGCATTATAATCTGCCTGTCTTTGGTACGGCCGGCTGCTCCGACGCCAAGTTTCACGACGATCCCCAGGCCGTTATCGAAGGGACCTTCTCCTGTTTGAGCTCGGCACTCAGTGGTGCCAATTTGATCCATGACCACGGTTTTCTCGATCATTCAGCGGTCATCTCACCAAACTACCTGGTATTGATCGACGAAGTACTCTCTATGGTGAATCAATACATGCGCGGTATTCCTGTTAATGATGAAACGCTGGCGCTTGACCTGATTGATCGTGTTGGACCCGGTAGGCACTATCTGGAAGAGGAGCATACCATGCGGCATTTCCGCGACGTGTGGTTTTCAGATCTGTTTGACCGTACAAATTATGACGCGTGGCTCAAACAGGGATCAATTCATTTTGCAGAGCGATTGCAAGAAAAAACCCGGAAACTGATGGATCTCAATACCGCGTCATTGCCAGCAGAAATTATCAAAGAAATGGAATATATGGAAAAGCAGTGGCGCAAGGAATCCGGGCCGAATCACTAAATACTAAACACAAAACACCTGATGAATTCGGCTTTTTACGAATTTGTCAAAGGCAAAGGAGTTGAAGACTCGTGGAATTAAAAGCAATACATGCAAATTGTTCCGGCTGCAGCACATGCCGGTTGGCCTGTGCCATTGAAAATTTCCGAGAGGTTAATCCATCCAAATCATTGCTGCGTATCGAAGCCCGCTTTCCTGCACCGGGCGATTACCGTATCCATCTCTGTAACCAGTGCGGCGAGTGCGCCGACAATTGCCCGGAGGATGCCATTCGACTTCAAAATGGTGCCTATATCGTGGATCCGGATGCGTGCACGGGATGTATGATATGTGTCGAGGTATGTCCGCAGCATGTGATGTTTGCGCAAAAAAATTCTGATATTCCCGTAAAATGTAATCTCTGCGGGGAATGCGCGCAAACATGCCCGCGCAATGCGATTGTATGGGTTGAAAATCAAGAAAGTGAGGTGGCCTAAATGCTGTACGGATATGCGGGCACGCTCCTGCGCGTCGATTTGAGTAATGAGGCTGTCTGGAGGGAACCGCTGCCCGATTCGCTGGTGCAAAACTTCACCGGTGGCAGAGGCTTTGTGGCGAAAATGTTGTACGATGAAATTCCGCCCGGAATTGGTCCGCTTGATCCGGAGAACATGCTGATTGCAGCTACCGGCCCACTCACCGGTCATTTTCTGCCAGCCAGCGGTAAGACCCATTTCGGCACCAAATCTCCGGCCACCGGCGGCTATGCCGACAGCAATTTGGGCGGGCATTTCGGACCGCAAATGAAATATGCCGGCTATGATGTACTGGTGATTACAGGCAAGGCGGAGCACCCCAGCTATTTGTTCATCAATGACGATACGGTTGAGATTCGCCCGGCTGCGGAATACTGGGGGCAGGGCTCGATTACGGCGGAAAAAAATTTTAAAGATCATCTGGGAGACGACTATCAGGTGATCACCATCGGACCGGCGGGAGAAAACCTTGTGCGCTACGCCTGTATTTCCCATGATTTTGGACGCCAGGCCGGAAGGACGGGTGTTGGGGCCGTGATGGGAAGTAAAAATCTAAAGGCCATTGCGGTAAGAGGTACCGGGAGTATACCGGTTGCAGATCTAAAAAAAGCCTACGCAAAAGGCAAAGAAGCCTACCAAAAGGTCATGGCCAAACCCGGTTTTGAGGGCTGGACGCCGGAGGGCACGGCCGGGATAACGGACTGGACCAATGAAGTCGGTGTATTTCCCACCCGCAATTTTCAGACCTCGCATGCCGGGCATTATAAAAATATAAACGGCAAAGCAATCCTCGACCGGCTGAAAATTACCGATAAGGGGTGCTTTAGCTGTCCAACGCCCTGCGGAAAGTACGGGCACACCCAGACACCGTCGGGGTCGGCCTACGTGGAAGGACCCGAATATGAAACCATCGCCTTGTTCGGTGGAAATTGCGTTTTGAAGACCATCGAGGAAGTGGCTTATGCGAATTATTTGTGCGATGAACTGGGTATCGATACCATCTCCGCCGGCGTCGTTGCGGGTTGGGCCATCGAATGTTTTCAGAAAGGGATCTTAAGCCGTGACGAAATCGGACGAGAGATCGATTTTTCGGATTTGGATGCGGTCGTTTACCTGTTGAATAAGATTGCTAAGCGAGAAGGAATCGGCAACCTGTTGGCCGAAGGTGTCAAGATTGCCGCAGAAAGAAAGGGTAAGGGCTCGGAGCGATTTGCCATCCACGTCAAAGGTTTGGAGTGGTCGGGCTATGAGTGTCGCAATGCCCCCTCGATGATGCTGGCCTATCTGACAGCCGATGTGGGGGCCCATCACAATCGCGCCTGGGTGCTGGGCCACGATATCGCCGGTGCCTGGACCAACGTTCACGATCTGATTGCCTCTGAGACGGAGATTGAAGCGCAGCCCAAGGCGGTTGTCAGCGAGCACTGCGCGGAATATGTGATCGCATCCCAGCATAAGCGTTCTCTCTTCGATGCCTTAGGAAACTGCCGGCTTCAAATGATGGAACTGGGCTTCGAGGAAGAACATTACGCCGAATTGTTTTCGCTGATCACCGGTGTGACGAAAACCTGGGATGATCTGCTGGAGATTTCCGAGCGCATCTGGCATCTGACCCGGGCGTTTTCGGTGCGGGAGATAGACGGTTTTGGCCGGCATCTCGATTTGCCCCCGGCACGGTTAACCGAAGATCCCATTGCAGATGGGCCGAACCAGGGGCATGTTATATCCAGGGAAAATATCCATCAGCTGCTGACCTGGTACTATTCCGCCAGGGGGTGGAGTGAAGACGGTATACCAACAAAGGAGACGCTGTTGCAGGCCGGTCTGCCTGAGGTTGTGACGGATTTCGAGGCACGGGGTCTCTTTTAGTGCCCCGTTCAGGGTTCAGAGGTTCAGAGGTTCAGGGTTCGGAGGTTTAGGGTCACGGTTAAGCTAACTTATAATGGTGAACCTTGAACCTGTGAACGCCTAAAAAGAAAGCTAATCCGGAACCCAGAACGATGAACTTATGAACCCATCAAAAAATATAACCCTGAACGGTGAACGCTGAACCTGTGAACCCCCCAAAAAAGGAGGCGGATATGGGAAAGATATTTACGCCAACCGAGAATGATTTCGGTAAAACCGATGCAGTGGTCATCGGCGGCGGCATCGTCGGTACGGCGACGGCTTTCTGGCTTTCCAGGGCCGGATGGGATGTTGTTGTCTTAGAGATGCGCGACGGCCTGTCGACCTTGACCACACCCGCATCGGCGGAATGCTTTCGGGCTCAATTCGCGGAGCCGGCCATGGCCGCCCTGGCGATACCGAGTATTGAGATGTTCGAGCACTTTGATGACGTCATCGGTTTACCGGGATACGGAATTTCCATCAAACAACAGGGATATCTTTTTCTGACCGATGACCCGAAAACGGTTGACGATCTTAAGGAGAACGTGGCACAGCAACACAAATTGGGCGTAACGGACTCGGAATTCTTGGAACGTGATAAAATCCTCACCCGATTTCCTTTTCTTTCTCCTTCTGTGTTGGCTGCGACGTTTCGACAGCGGGACGGCTGGTTGTCGTGCCATGAGACCACCCAGGGGTTTGCCAAAGGCTGTGACGCCCGGTTTTTCATCAACACCAAAACCACCGGGATTCAAATGGATCAAAAAGGGATCTGCGGGGTGGAAACCAATCGGGGAATCCTTCAGACTCGCGCTGTGGTCAATGCGGCCGGTCCTTTTGCGGCTGAGATCGGACGCATGGTCAACGTGGATTTGCCGCTGGAGCCGGTCCGTCGCCAAAAGGTTTATATACAGACTGCTGTGCCTATTCCTGAGAATGCCCCGTTTACCATTGATGTTAATAATAATTCATACTGGCGTCCTGAACCGGGGGGAGTGATTGCCGGTTGGGTGGATTCGGATGAACCGGTCAGCGAGCCTTCTGAGAAAGTGCATACCGATTGGGAGTTTCCGGCCTTAACCCTGGACAAAGTCAAGCGTTTAACGCCGTTTTTCGAAGAAATTGAAAAGACCGTCAGGCAACCCGATATGAATACGTCAGCCGGATATTACATGTATACGCCCGATGACCAACCCTTGATCGGCGTAGTGCCCGAAGTTCCCGGTTTTTATGTCAACTGCGGCTATTGGGCCGGCGTTATGCTCTCTCCAGAGGCGGGCAAGCGGATCAGCGAGCTCGTCACCGGCAAGTTGGATCCCAGGGACAACCCCTTACGACCGACCCGTTTCAAAGAAGGACTGGGGAAGAAGGGGAAAACCTTGATGAGCCACTAGTTTTTTCTTTGAGAAACAACTTTATGTTTTTTTGGTAAAAGTTGTTTTAGGGCATAGATAATCTATTGAAAAAAGGGAAATCCGAAAATCGAATATCGAAATCCGAAACAAGCACGAATCACTAAAACTCAAATGTCACAAACAGAGTCGTGACGCCAATGATGTTGCATGCTGATCTTGTTTTGGCCATTGGAGCATTCGATTTTCGTATTTGTTTCGTTTTTCTTATTTCGTGCTTCGTATTTCCGGCTCGTCCGGGTTAGGAGATTCCGTTATGCTATTAGGATTACACACATACAGTCTGCATTTGCACGGCATGGGGCAGAACTGGGGCGGCTTCAAGCTTCAGTGGGAGCCGGTTTGGGACATCTTCGGCCTGATGGACGAGGCCAAGAAACTGGGACTCGAAGGGCTGCACCTGACTGCCGCTGATCTGGGCGCAACCGATCAGGCCCACCTGCATGCTGTTCGCCGGGCTGCGGAGGAAAGCGGATTATTTCTGGAATACAATTTCTCATTGGACGCATCCGAATACGATGATCGCCTGACGCATACCATGGAGGAGGGGATCGCTATTGCCGAGTCCATCGGTTCGGATAT
>CAMYLV010000034.1 GCA_947259495.1 uncultured Desulfobacterales bacterium
TGGTGCCGAGGGACAGAATCGAACTGCCGACACGGGGATTTTCAGTCCCCTGCTCTACCGACTGAGCTACCTCGGCTCTCTGAATCTTACTGATTTTTAAGCTTAAATTTAAAATGGAATCTCTATTAAATGCACCCTTCTTTGTCAAGATATTTTTAGCCCATATCGCCAAATAGAAACTGAGCCAGTGCGCAGGCTGCAATCGTTGCGGTTTCAGCACGCATAATCCGCGGCCCAAGGCCGGCAACACGGCAGCCGGCAGCCCGCGCATTTTCAATTTCCTCGTCGGTAAAACCCCCTTCGGGTCCCAGAATCAGGAGAATATTTCGGGGACGCGGTTGCAGAGATGGCGTTATCAACGAATTCAGGGTGGCGTCTTCATTTTCAAAAAACACAATTTTAAAATCACAGCTTCGACTATAGTCCAAAACGCTTGCAAGGGTCTGGGTTTCCGAAATTTCAGGCAGCTTCGCTCTTTGACATTGTTTCACGGATTCTTGAACGATCTTCTTCCATCGCTCCAGTCGGGCAGACAACCGCTTTGCCCCGGGAGTGGGAACCGAGCGCTCGCAAATAAAGGGAATCCAGTGCGCAATGCCAAGCTCACAGAGATGCCGCAGCAAAAGATCCATCTTTTTTTCTTTTAACAGGGCCTGCGCCACCTTGATGTTCACAGGCGATTCCTTATTCCCTGCACGTTTTCGTGTTATCTCTAATTCCACCTGATCGGCCAAAAATCGCTGAATGATCGCCTCGTACTCAAACCCCTCCCCGTCAACCAGACAGACTTTGCTGCCGGGTTTTAAGCGCAGTACATTTTTGATATGGCGCACTTCCGAGCCCTCTAAGGCAACAGGCTCTTTTTGCAGTGCGGCCGGTTCGATATAAAAATAGCGCATCTTTAATTATCCTTTACTGGCAGAAGCACTCGATTTTAAAGGATTTACTGGCAATAGCCCTGGATCAAATCACTTGACTTCCACTATACCATATGATAATTTTTTTTAAACATAATAATGATTTGGTAGCTATTCAGCTGCATTGACTGCCAATAACCTTTCTTAACCGACGGTGACAAACATGGCTGATAACGAAAATCACCCCCCGGAGCAAGACAAACCGGATAAAAAGCTGCGGCTTGATCTGAGTGAGGCGATACCCCATGGTTTCGATGAAGATGATGATGAGATCATCGAACTCAAAGACGAAGTCAGCTCGCCACCACAACAAGTGGAAGCAGACTTTGACCTAAATGCGCAATTTGATGAAGACGACGCAGCATCAGAACTGCCGCCTGTAGAAAAAATCATTGATCTGAATGACCTTGAAGACGATGACGGTGATTCCGAAAATATCATGCGGCTGTCAGATGATCTGGCATTTGAGGAAGAAGATGATTTTACGGATGAAATACAGCCTGTTGAAAAAGAGCCAGTGCTAAAAGCAGACGGCCATGATGACGTGGTTGAAGTTACCGAATTTGACGACATTTTATCCGCAGACACAAATGAGATGGTTACCCTCTCGGAAATCAGCGAGGAGTTAGAAAGAGAAGAGCGAGAAATAGAAGATGATGTTGATGAATTTCTGGAATTGATTGAGGTGGATGAAGACAGTGAAACGGAGCTTGAAGAAATAGAAGAAGACATCATCCAATTTGACGACCCCGGCAACGATATTGAAGATGTCGAACTCAAGGATTTTATCAGTGATTCGTTGGATGAAGAAATTCGAATCGACGATGATTTCGTCAATCCGCCGGGAGTTGAAGCCGGCGAAAAGATAAATCTGGCGGAGCAGGCATCCGCAGAGGAAGAATTTGATTTTAGCATGGATTCCAGCGAAATATCAAAAAAAATTGATCGGCTGGACACCATTTTTTTTGATGATACGGAGGAAGAGGCCAAATTCGACGAAAATGCTATGTTCGATGAAGAAGGGGTCGGGACGCCTGAGCCGGAGATCAGCGACAATGACGCAGAAATTGAAACCGAAGATATCGGGAGTAGCGGCGATGAAATCGAAACGGAATATGTCGGTGATAGCGGAGGTGCATCAATCGATGTGCCACTTGCAGGTAGCGGGATCGCCGCCCTGGATGCCAGCTATGATCAGATAGAAGAATCCATTGAGCGGATTATCGAACAAAAGTTTTCAGGTAAAATTGAATCCATGATCACCCAGATCATCGAAAAAGCAGTCTCAGCAGAAATCAAGCGTTTAAAAAGGATTCTGCTTAAAGACGACCAAGATGAGGATCTTTAAAACCCTTCGATCAGACGGTCCATGAGCCGGTAAAAAAAACTATATTTTCATGCACGACTATGCTAATAGCAGGGGATTATTCGATAATCCCCTTTTCGCTTTTATGCAGCCGCATGCATCAATAGGATGCATTTGCTTTTGGATTGCAGCATCAGGCGCTGTTGAATCGGCTGATTGAATGGCGCCAACATATTTAGAGAGCCGTTAACGGAAGGAATGTCTATCCGATGAGTTCGAATCTGCTCGAGAAGGCCTACACGCCACATGAAGTTGAAAAACGCTGGTATCAATACTGGGAGGAGCAAGGTTTATTTGCTGCCGATGAAAAAAGCCCGCAAAAAAGTTATTCTATTGTTATACCGCCGCCAAATGTAACGGGTGTCTTGCATATGGGCCACGCTTTGAACAACACCCTGCAGGACATTCTCTGCCGCTACCGACGGCTGCGGGGCGACAATGTGCTTTGGATGCCGGGAACGGATCATGCCGGCATCGCCACACAAAACGTGGTTGAAAAAAAATTGGCGGCCGAAGGCACGGATCGTCACCAGCTGGGGCGGGAAAAATTTATCGCCGCCGTATGGGAGTGGCGCAAAAAATACGGCGGCGAGATCATCAATCAGTTGAAAAGGCTCGGCGCTTCCTGTGACTGGGGTCGCGAACGCTTTACCATGGACGAAGGGTTGTCGCTTGCGGTGCGCAAGGTTTTCGTTGACCTCTACCAGGAAGGCCTGATTTATCGCGGCGATTACATCATCAACTGGTGTCATCGCTGCCACACAGCCCTGGCCGACCTTGAAGTCGAACACGAAGAACGTGACGGGCATCTGTTTCATATCCGTTATCCGTTTACCGGGGACAAAGGTGCTATTGTAGTGGCCACTACCCGGCCCGAGACCATGCTGGGGGATACGGCGGTTGCCGTGCACCCGGATGACGACCGTTACCGGGATCTTCAATCCGAAACGGTTATGCTACCGTTGATGGACAGAGAAATTCCGCTCATCAAAGACAGCTATGTGGACATGTCGTTTGGCACCGGTGGATTGAAAATCACACCGGCCCATGATCCCAACGACTTTGAAATCGGAATGCGCCATGACCTGCCCGCGATAAAAGTAATCGGGGACAACGGGAAAATGACCGCCGATGCCGGAAAATTTGAAGGTCTGGATCGTTTCGAAGCCCGCAAAGCCGTCATCGACGATTTGAAAGCAAAAAAGCTGCTCGAAAAAGTCGAGCCCTATAAGCACAGTGTCGGTCATTGTTACCGCTGCCACACAATGGTGGAGCCGAATCTTTCGAGGCAATGGTTTGTTAAAGTAAAGCCCCTGGCCCGCAAAGCGATTGATGCGGTCAAATCCGGTCAGACCCGCATCATCCCGGACACCTGGACCAGGACCTATTACGACTGGATGGAAAATATCCGCGACTGGTGCATTTCCCGCCAGATATGGTGGGGGCATCAGATACCGGCCTGGACATGTGAAGACTGCAGCGAGGTGGCAGTTGCCATGGAAGCGCCCCGATCCTGCCCGAAATGCGGCGGCGCAAAACTGACACAGGAAACAGATGTGCTTGACACCTGGTTCAGCTCGGCACTGTGGCCGTTTTCGACCATGGGCTGGCCCGAGAAAACGCCTCTTGTAAAAACGTTTTACCCGACATCGGTCCTGGTCACCGCCTTTGATATCCTTTTCTTCTGGGTGGCCCGCATGATGATGATGGGCATTCACTTCATGAAAGATGTCCCCTTTGATGACGTTTATGTGCATGCCCTGGTACGGGATGAACATGGCAAAAAAATGAGCAAATCCACGGGCAACGTCATCGACCCGCTGACGGTCATCGAGCAATACGGCACGGATGCATTTCGATTTACACTGGCTGCTTTTGCGGCCCAGGGTCGGGATGTCAAGATGTCTGAGAAACGAATCGAGGGATACCGCCATTTTGTCAATAAACTGTGGAATGCCGCCCGATTTGCGCTGATGCATATCGATAAACCCTACGAAAAGATCAATTTCAGCGCGCTTTCGCTTCCGGATCGCTGGATTTTATCCCGCCTGCAGCAGGTTACCCGGACGGTGGCCGCGGCGATAGACAGCTACCGCTTTAACGATGCGGCTTCCGGGATCTACAATTTTGTCTGGCATGAATTTTGTGACTGGTACCTTGAAGCCATTAAACCGGCCCTGTATGAAAAAGAGGGGCCCGAAAAACGAGCAACCACCCTGGGTGTCTTGTGGCGCGTTATACATGACACCTTGATTTTGCTGCATCCGTTTATGCCGTTTATCACCGAAGAAATCTGGCATACGCTGCCCGGAACACAGGGATCTATTATGAAAGCTGTTTTTCCGGCAGATCGAGAAGACAGCGCTGCCAGCGGTGCTGAAGACCTGGCTGAAGCGGATATGGGCCTGTTAATTGAGCTCATTTCTGCGATCCGAAACATCAGAGGGGAAATGAACATTTCGCCATCCAAAGCCCTGGCGGCTGTGTTTCAAACGCAGGATCCGAAGGTTAAGTCCCGCATCGAGCAGCATCAGGATATTATTATTAACCTGGCCAAATTAAACGCTTTTGATGTCAATCGGAGTGCCGAGCGGCCAAAATCTTCAGCCACGGCAGTGGTTGGCGCAGCCACCATTTTCGTGCCCCTGGAAGGCGTCATCGATTTTGAATTAGAAGCCCGGCGACTTGATAAAGAAATCAACAAACTGGCAAAAGAGCTGGCAGCGGTATCAAAAAAACTGGGGAACCAAAATTTTTTGAACAAGGCGCCGCAGGATGTCGTTGAACAGGTGAAGGCCAAACATGACCGCCTGCAAGAAAAACGGCAAAAATTGAAGTCTCATCTGAATAGGATAAACGAAATCGAGACCTAAAATGAGCGTTTCAAATTAAAAATAGGGGAAACATTTTTTAATTTGAAACCCTGCGGGATTGCCGATCTTACCGCATCTACGGTGTCAGGTTTCGGGTGTCAGGTGTCAGGATAAATAAGGACTGAGTGCTGAGTTATGAGGACTGAGTATTAAACCAGCGACAAGGAGTCAGCGGCCAGTAACCAGCAGCGAGCGACCTGCATCATGATACCTTTACGCGATACAACACCCACCCGAAATTATCCTGTTGTCAACACGGCCATAATCGCCATCAATGTCGTGGTGTATTTCTTGCAGCTGCTGCAGGGCCCCGAAGTTAATCGATTCATCTACGTTTACGGTCTGGTTCCGGCACGCTATTCACTTCCCCAGATTGCCGAATATTTTACCACCGGCCAACAGGTGTTTTCGTTGCTGTCATTCATGTTTTTACATGGCAGTTTCTGGCATATCCTCGGCAATATGTGGTCCCTTTATATTTTCGGCAATAACGTCGAGGACCGCCTCGGTCCAATTCGCTATGCCCTGTTTTATCTGTTGTGCGGAATCGCTTCCGGGCTTTCTCACCTGGTATTAAACCTGCATTCGAATTTGCCGACAATCGGTGCCAGCGGCGCTATCGCCGGTGTTATGGGTGCTTATTTCATCCTGCATCCCAAATCAAAAATTCTGACACTCATCCCAATTTTTTTCATTCCTTATTTTCTAAATATCCCGGCCTATATTTTTTTGGGCCTGTGGTTCCTGTTGCAGTTTATTAATGCCGCCGGCAGCCAGGGCGTTGGGGGCGGTATCGCTTGGTGGGCGCATATCGGCGGATTTGTATTCGGCATGCTTTTCTTGAAGCTATTCACTGCGCTGCCGGATACGGGCATATCCCGCCAGATGCGTCAATATACCACTAAAAGAAAAACGCCACGCCTGCAAGTCATCCGCCCGACTGCTCCCGGCGGAGATCCGCACTTGTATGGGCTGATTAAGATCACGCCGCATGAGGCCGTGACCGGTACCCGCAAACTGGTCAATATTCCGCTGGGATTTCAAAAAAGAATGTTCAACGTAAAGGTGCCGGCCGGTATTCACAACGGGACTGTTCTGCGGTTAAAAGGACTGGGGCAGCGCTCGGGCTCACGTGAAAGCGGGGATCTTTATCTAAAAGTCACAATTGAGGCATAGAAAAGGATTAATTTCTCAGGAAGAAGGCTTGGCTTTGAGTTTGGACTTGACGTGCGGTTCGGCCAGTAGCACCGTGACGCGGTTGCGTCCATTTTGTTTGGAAAAGTACATGGCCTGGTCTGCTCGTCGAATAAAGGCGGATAATTCTTCTTTCGGAAAGTACTGTGTGACCCCGATACTGATGGTGATCTTTGCAGGTTGGTCCGGGGTTGGCGTAAAATTTTCTGCTTCCAAAGAGGAGCGGATGCGCTGGGCCACAGTTTTGGCTTCATCACCATTCGTCTCCGGAAGGATCACCGTAAACTCCTCACCGCCGTAACGATAGGCGGAGTCATTAATTCTCAAGCAGTCTTGGATAATTTGACTGAAACGTACCAGCACCTTATCGCCTTCCAGATGACCAAAGTTGTCGTTAAATTCTTTAAAATTATCGATGTCCAGCAGCAGTAAAGAGAGGGGATGTTTGTAACGGTTAAAGCGGTCCACCTCCAATTCAAGTTGTGAATAGAAAGATCTTGAGTTGTAAAGTTTGGTAAGCCCGTCCGTCGTGGCAAGTTTTTGTAACTTTTCCATCATCCGGGTGCGCTCGGTACTCAGCTCGCGCTCTTTTAGCACGCGTCTCATCCTGAGCAACAGCTCTTCAAGCCGCACCGGTTTAATAACAAAGTCACTTGCGCCGATATTGATGGCTTCTTCATAGGAATAGTCATCGCTGTATCCGGTTACGACAATAACATCAGTGCCGTTTTTTTTCTTGATCACCTTGGTCAGTTCAAGCCCGCCCATGCCCGGCAGCCGGATGTCTGTAATAACCACAGCGAAATCATTTTTGGAAACTAATTCAAGTGCTTCTTCAGCAGTGGCCGCCGCCGTGGGATTAAAACCGGCATTGGAAATGTATTCGTGTATCGTATTTCTGACACTTAAATCGTCATCAACGATTAACACGCGAATATTTTGTTTTTTTTCTGTCATCAGCGTACTGAAATATCTTTCTGGTCCGCCGAGGGAGCCGAGGTTGACAGTAATTGAGAAAAATTGATAGGTAAACGCCTTTATTTTGTGTATTATACTAATATATCCAGAAAGGCAATTTGTGTCAACTGACTTTTAAATTCTTCAACACTTTCAAGTGTCTAGCGAAATCAAGATGCATAGACCCTTTCAGCCATACCGATGTTTAAGATGCAAAATATCAGAAATTTCAGCATTATCGCCCATATCGATCACGGCAAATCCACTTTATCCGATCGGCTTATTCAGGCAGTTGATCTTGTTTCGGATCGGGATTTTAAAGATCAAATTCTCGATACCATGGATATTGAGCGTGAACGCGGAATTACCATTAAAAGCCAGACGATTTGCCTGCCCTACACTGCCGGTGACAAAAAATCCTATTTTTTAAATCTGATTGATACCCCCGGTCATGTGGATTTTAGTTATGAAGTTTCACGAGCCCTGGCGGCCTGTGAGGGCGCATTGCTGTTGGTCGATGCCAGCCAGGGCGTTGAAGCCCAGACCCTGGCGAACTTGTACCTGGCCCTGGAGCATAATCTGGAAATTCTGCCGGTCATCAATAAAATCGATCTGCCCTCGGCTGATATCGATCGTGTCAAAAAGCAAATTGAAGAGGATCTGGGGCTTGATCCGGAAACCGCGCTCCAGGTCTCAGCCAAACAGGGGCTTGGAATCGAGCAGGTCCTAGACGCCATAGTCACAAAATTGCCGCCACCCGAAGGTCATGTTGCCGAGCGGTTGCAAGCACTTATTTTTGATTCGCACTATGATTCCTACCGTGGCACCGTTGTTCATCTGCGCGTTTTTAATGGACAAATCAAGCCGGGAGATACCATTATTTTCAAATCCAACCGGGCTGCCTACCGCATCGAAGAAGTCGGCATTTTTCAGCTGAAACGGATCCCACTGCAAACGCTTTCCGCCGGTCAGGTGGGCTATATTATTGCCGGCATTAAAAAAATCAGCGACACCCGCTGCGGCGACACCATCACCCATGCAGATCAACCCTGCGATGCGGCGCTGCCGGGGTTCAAAATGACCAAACCGGTGGTTTTTTCTTCGATATACCCTACGGCATCGGACGGCTACGAGGAGCTGGCAGTCGCCATGGAAAAGCTGAGCCTGAATGATGCTGCTCTGGCGTATGATAAAGACAGCTCGGTGGCTTTAGGATTTGGCTTCCGCTGCGGATTTTTAGGGCTATTGCATCTCGAAGTGATCCAGGAAAGGCTGGAACGTGAATACGATCTTTCGTTGATTCTGACCGCACCATCGGTTCAATATCAGCTGGTCATGAATGACGGTACTGAATTGACCATCGACAATCCCGCTTACTATCCCGATCCGACCCGGATTCAGAAGACACGGGAGCCCTATATTCGGGCATCCATTATCATACCGGACCGTTATATGGGCGCTGTGATGAATTTGTGCCTCGAGCGGCGCGGCCTTAACAAAACCTACCACTATCTCATCAGTGATCGCATGGAAATGATATTCGAAATGCCGCTGGCAGAGGTCATTTATGATTTTTATGACCGGCTCAAATCCCTCACCCAGGGCTACGGCTCTTTTGACTATGATTTAATTGATTATCGCGAAACCGACCTGGTTAAATTGGATATCCTGATTAACGGCGAACGGGTCGATGCATTGTCGCAACTGGTTCACACAGACATTGCCGTCAGCAGAGCCCGGTTCGCTTGTGAAAAGTTGCGCCAGGAAATTCCGAAGCAAATGTTTAAAATCGCAATTCAGGGGGCTATCGGCGGAAATATTATTGCCCGCAAAACGATTTCGGCCCTGCGCAAGGATGTCACCGCCAAATGTTACGGCGGCGACATCACGCGCAAGCGCAAATTGCTCGAAAAACAGAAAAAGGGCAAAAAACGAATGAAAATGGTTGGCAAAGTGATGATTCCCCAATCGGCATTTTTAGCGGTGCTCAAGTCCGACTCCGACTAATGTTCAATTCCTAAATGAATCTTTTCCCGCTGTTCTGCGTTCTCCGCGGGTTTTGCGTCTGCAACAAATACGCATGGGGCAAAGCGCATGGCGCATAGCGCCGAAGGCTTGCGCTGATTGAAAACCACAACCTTTCAACGCTTTGCGCTTTGCTCTAAGCGCTTTGCTATTATGAATCTTAAGCCTTGCACCGATTGCATACATTCATATATTATGAAATCCCATATTCTGCGGGCGCACAGGGCGCCTTATATTCAATTTGAATATAAATCCTTGCGGATATAACTTCGATACAATCCAAATTTGATTCTTGAGGAATATTATGGCTGGTAAAACCGTTGCTGAAAAAATATTTGATTCTCACCGAATCGACAATCCGGCTGATGACGTGCATGTGCTAAAATTGGATGCCGTCTTCTGCCATGAAATTACAACCCCGATGGCCATCACCGATCTGATCGCACGAGGTAAAGACCGCGTATTCGATCCTCAAAAAATTAAGGCCGTGATCGATCACGTCACGCCGGCCAAAGATTCAAAAACAGCCACCCAGGGTAAAATCTTGAGGGAGTGGGCGCGGCGTCACCGAATTCGTGATTTTTTCGATATCGGCCGAAATGGCATCTGTCATGTACTGTTCCCGGAGCAGGGGTTTGTTCGACCGGGGCACACCATCATTATGGGCGATTCACATACCTGCACCCACGGCGCCTTCGGCGCTTTTGCCGCCGGTGTAGGGACGACAGACCTTGAGGTGGGTATTTTAAAAGGCATCTGTGCTTTCCATTATCCGAAAACCATCAAAATCGATATCACCGGCAACCTGCCGGCCGGCGTGTTTGCCAAAGACGTGATCCTATCCATTATCGGCCGTCTGGGTGTTAACGGCGCCACCAACACGGTTATTGAGTTCAGCGGACCGGTAGTTGCG
Source organism: uncultured Desulfobacterales bacterium (assembly GCA_947259495.1). Classification (GTDB taxonomy): domain Bacteria; phylum Desulfobacterota; class Desulfobacteria; order Desulfobacterales; family JAHEIW01; genus JAHEIW01. The sequence continues at coordinate 10,246 of CAMYLV010000034.1, forward strand.
GGCATGAGCATGGATGCGCGCATGACGCTTTGCAATATGGCGGTTGAGGCCGGCGCCACCTGCGGTATTTGCTACCCGGATCAAACCACCGTAGCGTATTTATGGCCGTTTATTCAAAATGAATACCCTGACAGGTCGGCAGCGCTCGAGGCCTTCAAGGCCTTCTGGCCGGATGCAGATGCCGCCTACGCAAAAGCAATTAAACACGATGTGTCGGGCCTGGAACCGCTGGTTACCGATGGGTTTAAACCGGACAATGTCAAAGCGGTAAAGGAGATGGGCACCACTGCGATTGATCAGATTTATATCGGATCCTGCACCAACGGCCGGATCGAAGATTTGAGAATCGCCGCGCAGGTATTAAAAGGACAGAAAATTAGTGACAATGTGCGTGGTATCGTGTCGCCGGCCACACCCAAAATTTTCCGTCAGGCACTGGATGAGGGCATCATCGGCATCTTTATGGATGCCGGTTTTTGCGTAACCAATCCAACCTGTGGCGCCTGTTTGGGCATGAGCACCGGTGTTCTGGCAGAAGGCGAAGTGTGCGCCGCTACCACCAACCGCAATTTCAGCGGCCGCATGGGAAAAGGCGGAATGGTCCATTTGATGAGCCCTGCGACTGCAGCAGCCTCCGCCATTGCGGGCCGGATCGCCAATTCGCCGATATATAATGGCTAATGGTGCGGTACAAATTCACTTAGCACTTTTTGGCAAAAGACCGTAAAATTGACTCCAAAGAAGTTTTGAAATGGCCTCATGGAAAAAATTCACAAAGATTGGGTATTGCAGCGCTGACTTAATGGTTTAAAGGAGAGCGGTATGTGGGACTTCAGTGGGAAGGTTCTGTTTCTGGATCGAGCGGATATCAACACCGACGAAATCATTGCAGCCAAATACCTGACTGAAATTACCAGGGCAGCTCTGCAGCCACACCTGTTTGAAGATATTAAGCTGGACGGCTTTCAGGGACAGGATGATATCGCCGGTAAAAGCGTCATCATTACGCGTGCGAATTTCGGCTGCGGCTCGTCCCGCGAGCATGCGCCCTGGGCCCTGGAGGTAAATGGTATTCATCTGGTAGTTGCTGAAAGCTTCGCCCGTATTTTCAGGCAAAATATGTTCAACTGCGGCATGCTGGCCGTCGAGCTGCCGGCAGCCACCATCGATCACCTTTTTCAATCCTATGCGCACCAGCAAACGACCGTAACAACAAATTTAGAAAATCGAGTATTCACAATCGCAGCGGGCGACCAAAAAGAAGACATTAAATTTTCGCTGACCGATTTTGCCCGCGCGCTGGTGGAAACCGGTGGCTGGGTGGAATACGCCGATAGCCACTATTGAATTCATGCAAACCTCACCCCTTATAAGCCTGGAAAACATAACCGTTCGCTTGCGAGACCGCCCTTATCTTCACAACACTTCCTGGCAGATCCATTCCAATGAAAACTGGGTCGTCCTGGGCCCCAATGGATCGGGCAAGACGACTTTCGCCCGATCACTTCTGGGTGAAGTGCCTATCGTCAGGGGCAAAATCACGTATCACTTTTCCGATGACGATCGTCAGAGCCGCGCGGCTGTTGCAAACGCGATGGGTTATGTTGCACCCGAGCTGCAACGCGAAATTGTTGAACGCGAAATCCGTAAAAATTTCTTTCGGGAGCTTAGCGGCAAAAGACATGAATTTACATCGGTCAAAGAGTTGATTTTCAAACAAACGGTTGACGCGACAAACGAGATTCATCGCAACAAAAGATTGCGCGAAGTCTCTGAAAAAATCGGCATTGAGGCGCTGCTGGAAAGAGATGTAACGTCGCTGTCCACCGGCGAACTGAATACCGCCTTAATCGCCCGGGCGTTATTTAAAAAACCGAAACTGCTGATTTTAGATGAACCCTTCGAGGGGCTGGACGAACCATCCCGCAGATCGCTGGCAGATGCCATCAATGCGCTGGCGCATACAGGTATCCAGTTGATTTTAATTACCCATCGTTTCGAAGAAATCGTTCCCAACGTGACTCACGTGTTGCTGTTAAAGCAGGGCCAAATTTACAAGGCAGGCAAAAAAGAAGCGGTATTTAGGTCGGAAATTATCGAGGACGCCTATGAAGTGGACAACCCCTCGCTTCAGCCGGATCCGCAAAAACTATTCAACGCATTGCCCCGGCGCAAAGAAAACAAACTGCAGCCGGCGCATAAGGAACACACTGACCCTCCACGGGTTCTAATAGAGATGCAAAATGTAACCGTTCAATACGGTCCTAAATTGATCCTTGATGGTTTCAACTGGGTGGTACAAGACGGCGAAAATTGGATGATCCGGGGACCGTCGGCAGCCGGCAAGTCCACTGTATTATCACTGATACACGGTGACAATTTGCAGGCCTATGCAAACGAAATCTATCTGTTCGGCCAAAAACGGGGGGCGGGTCAAAGCATCTGGGATATCAGGGAAAAAATCGGCTATATCTCATCTGAACTGCAGCTGCGCCAACATCAGCATACCGACGCCTTTGCAGTGGTGTGTTCGGGTTTCTTTGCTTCAAACGGGCTGTATCGAAAGTGCAACGCAGAGCAAGTTGCGACTGCCGACGCATGGTCCCGGTTTTTGGGAGTCAAGGCCCTGGCCGATCATAAATTCGGCCGCCTTTCCCACGGTCAGCGCCAGCTCATCCTGCTTGCCCGGGCAATGGTTAAATCGCCCGTCTTTCTTATTTTGGATGAGCCCTTGCAAGGTTTGGACATCAAAAACAAATCAAAATTACAGGCAGTTTTTGACTATATCGGCCGCCACACACCTACCAATTTAATCTATGTGCCGGATCAAGAAGCAGAACAGTTAAATTGTATCACACACATTCTGAGAATGGATCAAGGCAGGGTAATCGATGCCGATAGAGTGCCAATGGGTAAAGGCTTAGACAACCAATATAGGTTAAAAAACCCCTAATCTTAGATAGGTTGACCTATTTTTAAGATAGCTTTATTTGACGGTATTGCGGATGGTGCCAATATTTTCTACCTGGCATTCCACAACATCTCCGGCTTTCAACAGAACCGGCGGGTCTCTGAAAATTCCGACGCCCGAAGGCGTTCCGGTGGAAATAATGTCGCCGGGCCAAAGGGTTATGTCCTGGCTGATAAAGGCAATGATGGTGGGGATATCAAATATCATATCAGCGCTGTTGCCGTCTTGCATAATTTCTCCGTTAACACGCGTCGTTAATTTAAGGTTTTGAAAATTTTCGATCTCATCGACGGTAACCAGGGCGGGGCCCATGGGGGCAAAGGTATCGAAAGATTTCCCGCGAAACCACTGGGAATCCGAAAACTGAACCTGCCGGCCGGAAACATCGTTCAGCACCGAAAATCCGGCAACATAATTCAGGGCCTCCCGGGCCGGGATGCGTTTGCCCGCCTGTCCAATGACAACAGCCAGCTCAACCTCCCAATCGATTTGATCACAGCTCTGGGGTAATAGAATCGGGTCAAACGGTCCAGCTAAAGCGTTGGGTGTTTTACAGAACAAAAGCGGTTTCTGCGGCTTTTCAAAGCCGCTTTCTTTCCTGTGGTCAAGATAATTCAAGCCCAGGCATATAATTTTGGAAGGTCGGCTTAGCGGACACCCCAAGCGAACGTCCATTTTCTGACCCGGGTCTTCTACCTCCTCGATCCGCTGCAGCCAGCCGTCTTCGAAGAAGCGTTCACTGATATCCGGTATCTTCGGGAAAATTGCGCGTAAGTCAACAATTTTGCCTGCCTGCCATAACCCCGGCTTTTCCTGGCCGACGGCACCGAACCGAATCAGTCGCATCAGTTATCTCCTTTTTTTTTTATTCCATCCCGGAAGCACTTCTTCCCGTACCAATCAATCTGTCTGCAGATGCCGCGAATAATGCTCACTTCTTTAGCCCGCAGCTTCAGACGTGTGCCAAATTGGCGCAAGTTGTTCATAAAGTAATCGGGATTGTCAGGCTGAATGTAGCTGATTTTGACCAGAACATCTTTTAATTGAGCATACATACCGTCCAGCTCGTGGCGGTTGGCAAGTCGTGGCACAAACGGTTTGCTCTCTGAGGATCTGTCTCGCCGCAACTCATAGCAGATGACCATTACGGCCTGGGCCAGATTCAATGAAGAAAATTCAACGGTTGGAATATTGACCAACCGATGGCACAGACGGAGGTCTTCATTGGTCAACCCGCGGTCTTCGGGACCAAACACAAGCCCTACCCGGTTATTTTCGGTTAACGGTGCCAACTCGGAGGCCAGTCTATCCGCCGAAACCACAGATTGGCGTTGTCCACCTAAACGCGCGGTTGTTCCGACGACATAGTTCAGGAACCCGAGTGCTGCCGGCAGATCTTGATAAACCTGCATTTGTTCAACCACTTCACTAGCAGTATGGGTGGCCATTTTTAAAATTCGTGTTAGATCACAGTTTTGCGGATCGACCACACATAACTGCTCGAATCCCATGTTGCACATTGCCCGGGCAGCAGCGCCGATATTTTCCGGATAGCGGGGCCGGCATAAAACAACAAAAACATTCTTTGAATTAAGGGTGGGGGGCATCAGATGACAATTTCAAGATTGTTGAAATAATAGGCAATCTCAAATGCGGCCGTTTCAGGCGCATCGGAGCCATGCACCACGTTTTTTTCGATATCAGTTGCAAATTCCCTGCGAATCGTCCCCTCCGCCGCCTCTTTGTAGTTGGTGGCGCCCATCAGTTCTCGGTAACGCGTGATGACATTTTCACCCTCCAGCACCATCACCACGGCCGGCCCGGAGCTCATAAAAGCAGTCAGACTCTCAAAGAACGGTTTCCCCTGATGCACGGCATAAAAGCCCTCGGCCTGTTTTTTCGACAGATGCAGCATCTTCATTGCGGCAATCTTAAAATCATTGTTCTCCAGGCGCTTAATCACTTCCCCGATGATTCCGCGCGAAACGCCGTCCGGTTTTATAATGGCCAGTGTTCTTTCCATAACGTGTCTGTACCCTCCTTTCATAAAGCGTTACAAATTTTAAAAAGAGAAAAATATTTTATTTAAAATGAATTCTATCCTTAGATGCATCATTTGGATCGATTTTCGTTGAGGGTGCCATAACAAACGCCTACTCCCAAGTCAACGGGCTTTTATTGCGGTTGACAAGCTAGACACGACCCTCTATTATTTTGGCCCTAATTGATCGTAAACAACAGACCAAATAGGATAAGGACCTGCCATGCCAATCTACGAATTCTATTGTGATCGCTGCAATACCATTTTTAATTTTTTTTCAAAAACGGTAAACACCAGCAAAAAACCAAAATGTCCCAAATGTAAAACCAAAATCCTTTCCCGGCAGATGTCGGCTTTTGCCTTTACCGGCAAGGCCAAAGAGGACGGTGATACCGAAGACGTGCCGTTTGATGAAAATAAAATGGAAAAAGCCATGCAAATGCTGGCCGGCGAAGCGGACAAAATTAATGAAGATGATCCGCGCCAGGCTGCCAACCTAATGCGCAAACTTTCAGATATGACCGGGCTCGAACTGGGAGACGGTATGAATGAAGCCTTAAAGCGCATGGAAGCCGGGGAAGACCCGGATGCCATCGAGGCCGAGATGGGCGACCTGTTAGAAACAGAGGATCCCTTTCTCTTGCCCGACAAAAAACCAGGTGCCCCAAAGGCCATACGCCCGGCACCGAGTAGAGACGAGAAGCTCTACGACCTCTGATTTTCGGATTCTAAATGGCCTTTTTTCGCAATATCTGTGTCAATTTGCAGGATTGTATTGTGCGGCGTACTAATAGTACGCCTCCGCCCAATCCCTTGATTTCCTTGATCTTGCAAAAAAATGCTTATTTATAATCCGAAAATAGCATGTTTAAAAACCATCATTGGCTCCTTATCAAGCAATAATTTTAGCCTCAAGATAGGTCATAATGAAAAAAGAAATTTTGGATAAAATTGAGATTCGGCAGGGAGACATTACCCGGTTGGATGTGGATGCGATCGTAAATGCCGCCAATTCAAAGCTGTTGGGTGGCGGGGGCGTTGATGGAGCTATTCATCGCGCCGCCGGCCCCGGGTTATTGGAAGAATGCCGCACCATTGGCGGGTGCCCCACGGGTGAAGCCCGCATAACCGGCGGATACAATCTGCCGGCACGTCATGTGATCCATACCGTTGGGCCGGTATACAGCGGAAAACCTCAGGACCGCCAGCTGCTAACCGGATGCTATTTGAGCAGTTTAAACCTGGCCGCAGAAAACAACCTGAAAACAATTGCCTTTCCGGCAATCAGCTGCGGGGTGTACGGGTATCCGATCAAAGATGCCTGTAAAATCGCAGTGGATACCAGCATGGAATTTTTAAGTCGTCATCCATCCCTAAAAAAGATTATTTTCATCCAATTTTCAGAAAAGGATTATGGGGTGTATGAAGCCTATTTAAAATCGATTTAAATTTGACAAATTGTCATGCTATTATTAAAATTAAGCTACATCAGCGATTTTTGACCGATCACGCGCGCTGAGTTGATAATACGCAAGGAGGGTTTAAATATTATGGTTGAAGTAACCGAGGAAGCGACAAAACAGATTAAAGAATATTTTCAAGACAAAGAGGTGACACCGATACGCATCTTTTTAAATGCCGGCGGTTGAGGTGGCCCTTCTCTGGCCATGGCTCTGGATGAGCCTAAAGAAAACGACAATGTGTTCGACGTGAACGGTTTTCAATTTATCATGGAAAAAGAGTTCTGTGAAAAAGCGCAACCCGTAAAAGTCGATTTTCTGGGATACGGGTTTAAAATCGATTCCAATATTGAGTTCGATGCCAGCAATTCCGCCTGCGGAAGCTGCAGCACAGATAGCGGCTGTGGCCATTAAAAAAGCCAACTGAAAAATCAAAAAGGCGACACCTCCAAAAGTGTCGCCTTTTTTTTAAGTTATACCACTATGGATTAAGAGTTATTGTTTATTGGCAGAGAATAATGATTTCCGAAAAAGCTGAAGAAATTATCAATTATCATGAGGCCACGAAGCATCATTTCGAGCAGTATGCCAGATCTCCGGGGTATATGGACTGGCAAAACCAGCCGAACCCGTTTCGTTCGTATACAGAAGTGCCCGTCTTACGGTTACCACTTTTAAAAGCGGACCCGCCTGCTGCTTATCGGGGTTTATACGAACGGCAAGATAATCTACCACAGCCGATTATTTTGGAAACCCTCGCCGGATTTCTTGAACTGTCGCTGGGACTGTCGGCCTGGAAAGCGGTTTCGGGCTCCCGCTGGTCTTTACGAATCAACCCTTCCAGCGGAAACCTTCATCCCACCGAAGCGCATCTGATCCTGCCACCCATGGCTTCACACCCGGGTGGTGTATATCATTACAATGCCTTGGGTCATTTATTGGAACGCCGCGCTGAAATCCATTCCGATATCTGGCAACGTATTGTATCCCATTTTGGGACCGACGGATTTTTAATTGCCATCAACAGCATATTCTGGCGTGAATCCTGGAAATACGGTGAACGCGCATTTCGCTATTGCAATCATGACGCCGGTCATGCCCTGGCATGCCTGAGTTTTGCAGCCAACCTGTACGGATGGAAATGCGTCTTTCTAAACGAACTGTCCGATGAGGAGATCGAAGCCATTTTGGGTTTTGAACAGATCCGTTTTCGAAAACTAGAAGAGGAGCACACCGATTGCATCTGTTTTATTTATCCCCGTGGGACCGCTGACACCCCCAGAGGTTTGCCGGACCCCATTATTGCGGATCTGGCCAATTTGGCGTTCAAAGGTGAAGCGGAAATCTTGAGTCAGAAGTGCATCGACTGGGAAATCATCTATCAAACCGCGCGCCTGGCTAAAAAACCGTCAACAGCAAAAACCCGGGTTGAGCTCCAAAATCGGAACTGGCTTGTTGATGCGTCCAGTCCGCTGTCCGCCGCGGAAATCGTCCGTAATCGAAGAAGTGCAATCGCTTTCGACGACAGCGGCTTTATCACCGGAAGCCAATTTTTCAGCATGCTGGATAAAACCCTGCCCCGCAGGGATATCGCCCCATTTGATGTCGAATTAACAGAACCGTTAACCCATTTGCTGCTATTCGTTCATAACGTGGATGATTTGACGCCGGGCCTTTATTTCTTTGTGCGCAAAAATGCAGACTTGAGTGAAATAAAAGGGATCTCCCGTTCCGATTATCAATGGGCGCCGGTTGAAACGAATTTTCCGCTCTACCTGCTTGCCGAGGGAAATTACCGCCAACAAGCCATGATGGTCAGCTGTCATCAGGATATCGCCGGATCCAGCGCTTTTTCACTGGGCATGATCGCAAAATTTAGAGACGTTGTCACTGCCGATCCGCATCGCTACCGGCACCTGTTCTGGGAAACCGGAATGATCGGGCAGGTGCTGTATCTGGAGGCTGAAGCTCACGGCCTCAGGGGTACGGGCATCGGCTGTTTTTTCGATGATGCGGTTCACGAAATAATGGGCTTTAGCGACAACCGGTATCAGAGCCTTTATCATTTCACAGTCGGCAAACCGATTGAAGACCCGCGATTGACGACTTATCCGCCCTACAATCATCTCCCAAACCACAAATCGGTTCCATAATACGCATCTTTTGGCCAGGGCTGTATTGGATCAAGTCGAGTTTTATTCCCATAAATTAGGGCTCTAATTCAAATTATGATATGCCGAAATCCATCTTACTAATTTTCCATTGCGAATTGACGATAAAGTACCTATTTTCTAAAATTATCCTATATTTTTAGCAAAAAATTGGATTGCCAATAGGAGAAGCGAATGCCCCCCAATAGCCTGATTAATGAAAAAAGTCCTTATCTTTTGCAGCATGCACATAACCCGGTCGACTGGCATGCCTGGTCTGATGAGACATTCGAACTGGCCCGCCAGCAAAATAAACCGGTATTTCTTTCCATCGGCTATGCCACCTGCCATTGGTGTCATGTGATGGAAAAAGAATCGTTTGAAGATGAAACGACCGCCCGGCATTTAAACGACACCTTTGTTTGTATCAAAGTCGACCGCGAGGAACGGCCAGATATTGATGCCGTGTACATGGCCGTGTGCCAGATGTTAACCGGCAGCGGCGGCTGGCCCTTAAACCTCTTCCTGGCACCCGATAAAAAGCCCTTTTTTGCCGCCACTTACATTCCCAAAAACAACCGCCACGGCCAGGCCGGCCTGACCGAGCTTTGCGAACAGGTCAAGAAACTATGGACATCGCAAACCGATAAAGTGCACAGTTCGGCCACCAGCATTGCCGCCGCGCTTGATCGCGCCTTCACTTACGCAGCAGCCAAAGAGCCCGGTGAATCACTGCTGGACCATGCTTATGAGCTAATTTGGCAAAATTTTGATTCCAGGCACGGGGGATTCGAGGGTGCGCCCAAATTTCCAACCCCCCATCGTTTGCTTTTTTTACTGCGCTGTTACCACCGCAGCGGTGATGCCAAAGCGCTCAGCATGGTCGAGAAAACTCTAACCGCCATGCGGTTGGGCGGAATCTGGGACCACGTCGGCTTTGGCTTTCATCGCTACGCGACCGACACGCAGTGGCTGCTGCCGCATTTTGAAAAAATGCTTTATGACCAGGCCTTAATCGCCCAGACCTATCTGGAAACCTACCAGATCACCCAAAAACCCTTCTATGCCCGAACCGTGGAAGAGATTTTTACCTATGTTTTAAGAGACATGACCTCCGCCGAGGGCGCTTTTTATTCGGCCGAAGATGCCGACAGCGAAGGCGAGGAAGGCAAATTTTATGTCTGGCATATGGACGAGTTCAAAAAAGCGATAGGCGCAAAACAAACCGCACAATGGGAAAAGATATTCAATCTGCAGCCGGACGGCAATTTTGCAGATGAAGCCACCAAACAAAAAACCGGCGCAAATATCCTTCATCTGGACAGGCATCTGGCGCAATGGGCCGAGGAGCTGAATCTGACACCGGACGAACTCCATACACAATGGGATAAAACCCGCAAAAAGTTATATGCGTACCGCGAGAAGCGAATTCATCCGTTGAAAGACGACAAAATTCTGGCCGACTGGAACGGCCTGATGATTGCGGCCCTTTCACAGGGTGCTCGAATTCTGGATAAACCCGAATATGCGCAAGCAGCTGAAAAGTCAGCGCACTTCGTTTTAACCCAAATGCAAGCTGACCGCGGCCGGCTATTTCACCGTTTCAGAGAGGGTGAGCTGGCCGTGGCGGCCCAGGCCGCTGATTATGCCTTTTTGATCCACGGTTTGCTGAATTTGTATCAGGCAACTTTTAATTTATCCTACGCCGAGGAAGCCGTCGCGCTGCAGGAAAGAATGCTGGAAGATTTTTGGGACCCGGACAACGGTGGCTTCTATTCCACAGCAAATGAAGGTGAAGCGCTTCCGGTGCGTCCGAAGGAGCTGTATGACGGCGCGATGCCCTCGGCCAATTCCGTCTCCTTGTTGAATCTACTGTGGTTATCCCGTTTGACCGGTGACCCCAGATGGGACAACAAGGCCAACGAGCAGTTGCGCGCTTTTGCCGGAACCGTTAAGGCCCAGCCGACGGCCTTCACCTATTTTCTGCTGGGCGTGGATTTTGTCCTGCGACCGGGCCAGGAAGTCGTCATTGCCGGTGACCCCGCTAAAAGCGATGCACGGCAGATGCTGGCAGCCTTAAATCTTAATTTTGCGCCCCACAAGGTTGCGCTGGTCAAATCAGATCAAAATGCCGAGCGCCTGGCCAAATTTGCAGGCTTTACCGACGGCCTGCAGCTCGTTAAAGGCCGGACCACCGCTCACGTGTGTAAAGGTTTTGCCTGCAAGGAACCCACTTCAGATGTTGAGGTCATGGTAGAGCACCTTCTCGGAAAAAAATAGACCCTTTTAAAACCCGACCGGGCATTAACCCTATAGCCTACATGAAAACAAATAAGACCAAACAGCTGCGCAAACAACTGAATAATTGGTATCTGGTAAATCAGCGCGATTTACCGTGGCGCCGATCAAATAACCCCTATCATATCTGGGTTTCGGAGGTAATGCTGCAGCAAACCCAGGTCAATACGGTTTTAAGCTATTACCGCCGCTTTATCAAAGCATTTCCAAGCGTTAAACGCCTGGCTGAAGCGGATTTGCAACCCGTTCTCAAAATCTGGGAAGGTATGGGATATTATGCCCGGGCGCGCAACCTGCATCGGGCCGCCCGTAGTGTTATGCAGGATCACGGGGAGAAGATTCCAGACACCTGGGCCTCTTTTCGCAGCCTGCCCGGCGTAGGCGATTACATTGCGGCCGCTGTACTCAGCATTGCCTTCGGTCAGCCATACGCGGTCGTCGACGGCAATGTCAAACGGGTGCTCGCCCGCCTGCACAAAATCAGCGACCCGGTCAATCAACCCCGATCCAACCGCCGCTTTAAAAAAGCTGCCGACAGGCTGCTGGATTCACGGCGGCCGGGCACCTTTAACCAGGCCATGATGGAACTTGGAGCCCTGATCTGCAAACCGCGAAATCCCGCCTGTGATAACTGCCCGCTGAATCAACGGTGTCAGGCATATCAAACCGGGCAGGTCCCCAATTTCCCGAAACGGCAAAAGCGTGCAGCCACGCCGCAATATCATATTGCCGTGGGTGTTGTTTTTAAAAACGATCGGGTTCTGATCACCCAGCGCAAGCCCGAAGGGCTGCTGGGCGGCTTATGGGAATTTCCGGGCGGTAAAATCAGAGATGGTGAGTCGGCCCGGGCTGCCTGCATCAGAGAAATAAAAGAAGAAGTAAACCTGCATGTGGAAATTGACCGGCATCTGGCAAAGGTTAAACACGCTTATACGCATTTTAAAATCGTCATGGAGGTGTTTTGCTGCAAATATGTATCCGGCAGAGTGTATTTGCGGGGCCCGGTGGCTTTTAGCTGGATCCGCATCCATGAATACAAAAATTATCCGTTTCCCCGGGCCAATCATAAGTTCATTCCATTACTACAGCCTTTTCTTATTTCATCAGGCGCCAGGTGATTCCAGCTGACATGATCGATATCCTGCTCGTACAACCGCCGATTCGTGATTTTTATTTGACGGCCAAGCGTACCATCCCTTACGGATTGGCCAGCATTGCTGCCGGACTAAACGCAGCCGGATTTTCGGTCCGCATTCTGGATGCGCTGGCCACCAGGCGATCACGGACGCTCAAGTGGCCGCATGAATTGGCATATTTGCGACCCTATTATGATCGATCCGATCGATCACCCTTTGCCTTATTTCATGAATATAAGCACTTTGGTTACAGCTTCGACACCATCGGGCAACGGGTTAAAGCAGCGCAACCGTTTCTGGTGGGTATTTCCTCCCTTTTCACGGCCTATGCGGCAGAAGCCATCCATACCGCTGAGGTGATCAAGGCCCATCACCCGAAGTGCAAGATTGTCGTTGGCGGGCACCACCCCACTGTGTTACCCGAACAGGTGATGGCGTCCTCAGCGGTGGATTTTGTCGTACGCGGCGAAGGTGAAGGTTCGATGCCGTTGTTGGCCACGGCGCTTTGTAACGGGGCGGATTATGCTGAAATACCCGGTCTGGTTTTCCGCAAATCAAACGGCTGCCTGCATGTCAGCAAAGCGGCCATCATGGACAATTTGCAAAATTATCCGTTGCCCGCGACCGAGCTGCTAAATCGGCGCTTTTACGGCCGTAACAAAAAAGCCAGCACGGTGATTGTCGCCAGTCGGGGATGTCCATTGAAGTGCACCTACTGTTCCATGGGGGCCACATCGCCTTTTCGCCATCGCAGAAGAAGCGTCGCCGCGGTGATCAGTGAAATTGAAAAAGCGGTTGATCAGGCCGATACCGGGTTTATCGATTTTGAAGATGAGAATCTGTCTCTGGATCGAACCTGGTTTCTTGAGCTGTTAGCAGCCATCCGAAAGCACTTCACGGGGGCTTTACCAGAGCTTCGCGCCATGAACGGGCTGCTGCCGTCATCGTTGGACGCACAGGTCATCGCCGCCATGAAAGCGGCCGGCTTCAGGACACTGAACCTGTCGCTGGGCACCACGGCAACAGCTCAGCTAAAACGATTTCAGCGACCCGATGTTCGCCGCACATTTGAGCGGGCCCTGGATCTGGCCTGCACCCACGATCTGCAGGCGGTCGGTTATATTATCGTCGGAGCACCGTTTCAAAAACCGAGCGATTCCCTGAAAGATCTGCTGTATCTGGCCGAGCGCCGCGTTCTGGTCGGCACCTCTGTCTTTTATCCGGCACCGGGCAGCAGGGATTACGCCCAGTGTGCAGCAATGGGGTTGCTGCCTGAAGCGTTTTCCTGTTTTCGGTCCAGTGCCCTGCCCCTGTCGCATACCACCACCCGCAAAGAAACAGTTACGCTGTTGCGGCTGAGCCGAATCATTAATTTCATCAAATCCCTTGTCGATAGCGGCCTGAAGTTGCCGCAGCCGGCACCTGCCACGGCTTTCATCACAAATCCGGCGGATCGCCGGGCTGCCGGAAAGCAACTGCTGCAATTCTTCTTTTATGATGGAATCATCAGAGGGGTAAGCCCTGAAGGTGAAGTGTTTGAACATAAAATCTCTCTGGAATTGAGTAAAAAATTTCTGGCCGGCTTAAAGTCAATTGACATAAAAGGGGCGATTGCGGGCGGCGGGAATGATCTTGCTGGCAATCGCTAAATCAAACCTTCAACAGAGCGGTTTGCTCGTAATGAGGCCCTTATCAGATGGAAAAAAAATATGACCGCCGAATGCACTCAGCCGAGCATCTTCTTAACCAGACGATGGACCGCATCTATCAATGCGGTCGTTGCTTTAACGCGCATATCGAGCGTAAAAAATCAAAATGTGATTACCGTTTCAACAAAGCACTGAGCGCAGCTGAAATCGAAGAAATCCAGACGCGCATCAACCGGATTATCCAATCTGATTTGCGGGTAAACGAACACTTTCTGTCCAAAATAGAGGCCGAGAACCGATTTAATATCGAAAAACTGCCGCCTGATGCCGGAGACAGGATTCGGATTGTCAGTATCGGCAATTACGACCATTGTCCCTGTATCGGCCCGCATGTCAAATCAACCGCTGAAATCGGCAAATTTAAAATCACCTCCACCGCTTTTAATGACGGCGTTCTCAGGATTCGCTACAAGCTCGAAAATTAGAAGCCCCCGGCGCATCACTCAAAAAAAATCACTGCTCCGTTTTTTCTAGAAGCCAAGTGCAAAGCGCAAAGCGATAAAAATTGAATTCCTTTCATCTTGATTAAAACGCTATGCGCTATGCCTATTTGCCGCGGAGAACACAGCTTAGCGGAAAAGGGCCATTTCCGGACGGAAACTGTTAGAATAGTTGGAGGCGGGTTCGATAGGCATCGATAACAACTTTGGGATCATCGGTGATCACGATGTTATCTTGAATCCATGCGGGCGCCCGACCATGATCGATCATTTCATGAATCTGCTGGTCGATACCATTCCAGAATCCCTTGCGGCTCTCGGTATCAAACAGGATGACCGGAACCTGTTCCAGAATGGAAAGCTTCATATTACACAGCGTAATCCCCAGTTCCTCCAGCGATCCCAAGCCGCCGACATTGAAAATCGGAAAAGATGCAACTTCAAACCATTTTTGTCTGCTGTGTCGACAGGTCGCCTGAAAAACCTGACAAAAATCGACATCGGTGGTCATGGATTGATCGGTAATATCCAAAAAATTCGCACCAGACAAAATACCGCGGTTTCGCGCCAGGGTATTGGCCTGCTCCATTACCCCGCTGCCGCCGCCGGTAACAATGCCAATACTCTGGCCCCAGAAGGAAATCAGGGCATCCAAAAGATCACCCAGACGCGCCTGGCCTTCTTTGGAAAGCCGCATGTTGGAGCCATAAAAGGCAAACAGCATCGACTTGTGAAAATCGGCCAGCCGCTCAGGTAATACAAAATAGCCCATACCATCCCGCATGGTGTGAACCATCAGGCAACCATTCAATCCGGATACCCAATACACCTCAATTCCGAAAGCATTGTATTCTTGCAGGCGATTGTGATCCAGCTGTGAAAGAAACGGACCATGCTCACAGGAGGGTTCGTAAAAATAGAGCGCCTTTACTTTCCCATCGCAGGCCAAATTGATGATATCGCGATGCTCGATCAAATTCGGGAAATACTTGACGGCCAGAATACCGGGTGAATTTTTAAATGTTTCAGCAAGTTTGGATGTGGCATATTCATGGCTGCATTCGCTGGTTGGGGAAAAGTCCCGCCGCGCAACAGCACACAGCGCCCGGGTCGCTTCACAGGCCCTGTCGGGACCGTTCAAAAAAATGCGCGGGTTTTTTATGGCATTCTTTTTATCATCAATAAGCGCAACCGGTTTGTCCAGGTAATGGCAACTGTTGGGTTTGGGTGGTTCAAATCTTTTTTCCAGCTCGCGCATTTGCCGGTAGCTAAAAAAGGAACCGCCGCCGGTGTTCTTTTTCAGATGCATACTGTTTTTGGATTTTGCGGCATTGTAAACTTTGGCGCTAATCAATGGATTTACAATGGGATGCCCGGTGTGGTTGACGATTTCAAGATAAATTCGAATGCCGCGGGTCTTGATGGGATCCAGGACGGTAGCCGGTAAATTTCGGCCCAGTTCAAAACCGCTTTGCAAAACAACATAGTGCTCATTGAGATACATGGAGCATGTGGTCACCGCACCTTTTCCGGGAGCTATATGCAGGGCCGGAACCGACTTGCGCACCTGGTAGCGGTTTAAAAGCTCACGCCCGTCTTCGCGGAGCAATATGCGCCCCAGCGCTTCTTTGTCGAGCGGTTCCTTCAGTTCGCAGATGACTTTGTGGGGGGCAATGACAATACTGCCGTCGGCTGAAATAGTGGTGGATTCCGGCAATTTGAGCTGTGAGCGTTCGATGGCTTCGAGGACTTCATCGGAAGTCAAAAGCGCTTCAGGATCGCAGAACACCAGTCGTCCGACCGGCAGTCCCAGTGTGATAAACTCACGCAACGCATTGAGCCCGGGATAACCCGGAATAACCGGAGATGCAATCAGTTTAAGGGTAACACGATCACCCGTCAGAGCGTCGGATGTAGGCGGTTCGCATTTTATCTGGACACCTAGCCGTGCAATTCTGGAGCGTTCGCTAAAAACCATGTGTTCGGATTGATTTTTGAGTCGCTCGATGAGCTGATCGTTTAGCCCGAATGTTGTTTGAAAAGTTATCGCCCGGGAGTTTGAATTCAATATTTTTGTTATGATCCCGTCGTCGGATTGTACCAGTCCGCGGTAGATTTGATTTTCCTGATCTGCTTTGACCATGTTTCATACCTCGATTCGGCTTTGAAAATGCTTAAGCGGCATGTCCTCCCGTAATCTTGCATCCCTGATCGTCAGGCCATTGATTGGACCGGGCTGAGGGCGGTTTAGGAGGTCTTAGATTGAACCGGAGTAAATTAAATTGGCAGGTAGCCGATGCCACGCGCTCATTATACAATTTAAAATCGTATTAATCCATTAAAAGTTAAGGATTTATGAACCATTGACAACCGGCAATATCTGAACGTCGGGCTAAACAAATCAGCAGAGAGGTTAATTCGCTCAAATAAAAATCGCGCTGCGACTATGAAACGAATTTTACAATTTAATGCTTTGGGGGTGTTAGATGTTCGGATTATCAATCAACATGTTTTCGATAATCTTAATCAGCGATGTATCTGTAATCAGCTCATCTCTTATTGTATTGAGCTTTATTTCCTTTAGCATCATGTTATCCAGAACCCACCCGAACCCCAGTTGCTCAAAAAAAATAATTGTCTCCTTTTCCTTTACCAAAACGCAACCTCCGATCAATATGAATATTTCCGCTGTGCTGTATGCCGTTTATATATCGGCTTTAGCTGCTAAACTGAAAATGGACCTCAGCTGTTCTGCGTGTGATCAAATTCTTAAACATGCTGATATCCATGTAATTTATATATCGTCACTTTACCCGCATAGCTTTAGCAATTAATTGGTGTTGGATTTTACCACACCCCTTCGCCCAGGACGCTTATTGCCGGGGCTAGAACACCATGGCCGGTTTTTATTTGACACGCTAACACCTTATACCTATTATCCGTGCAATCGATTTATCGCAGACAAGGTCAAAAACAGGGGTAAGATTTTATAGTGGGTGTTTTTAACCGGGTGCTTTGCACCCGGTTACACCCGCACCGATTAAGGCACTATCGTGCCTTTGGCTTTTCCGCTGACGGCGGAAAAATCCAAGCCACCCGCTGTGCGGGTGGTCGGTGACTCGGAACATTAATATGAAAAGCGGTATAAAAACCGCTACTACCAAAATGAATATTTCCCACGCAATACCACCGCCAGACTGGCAGAATGGTCAAACTCCCAGAGGGTTTTTTGTTTGCGACTTTGACGGGACCTTGCTGCGATCGGATCGCAGTTTTTCAGATGACGATCTCGCGGCCTTAAACCGACTTGGTGAGCTCGGCATCGTCAGAGCAATTGCGACCGGCCGTTCGATCTATTCGATCAATACCGTTTCGATCTCAAACCTGCCGGTGGATTTCCTTATTTTTTCCAGCGGTGCCGGCATCAACCGTCATCCCGGCGGCCGGATCATCCGCCGAACCGGGCTGGAATCCCATCAGGTGAGTCAGGCGATTCATATCCTTAAGGCAAACAAGCTTGATTTTATGGTTCACCGTCCGATCCCGGATAACCATGCATTCAGCTATTTTGAATCGACAACCGACAATGCGGATTTTAAAAGGCGCATCGAGATCTACCACAAATTTGCAAAACCGCTGGATGACAATACCGATGGCTTTGAGATGGCGACTCAGCTGCTTGCCGTAGTTCCACCCGATGATACCCGCCCGTTAATACAAACACTGCGAAAGGCGTTGCCGAATTTTAATATCATCCAGACAACATCGCCTCTGGATGGGCATTCCACCTGGGTTGAAATCTTTCCGGCGACCGTATCAAAAAGCCTCGCCGCCGCATGGCTCGCTGGAGCATTTAACTTGGACGCCAATCATGCCCTTTCAGTGGGCAACGACTATAATGACCTGGATCTGCTGGAATGGGCGGGAAGCAGCTTTGTTGTCGAGAATGCGCCGCATGACCTGACCGATCGCTTCCCGACAGTGGCCTCCAATAACGAATGCGGTGTGGCTGACGCTGTTAATCGCTGGCTCGCCTCAGCGCCCTTCAACCGCCAAAAATAAATCCCGGTATACTCTATTTTTTTTTGCACTATCTTTCTTAAGGTTTCAGGCTTCAGAAGACAGAGGACAGAAGACAGATGCTAAAAACTGAAAATCAAAGCGATCTAACTGTCTTCTGTTCTCTGTCATCTGTCATCTGTCTTCTGGTATCTGTCCTCTGATCTCTGTTATCTGCCTTCTGACGCTTGAAACCTGATCCCCTGCGCCAGGGGCATTTCGCCGGACCAGTTGACAGTGCAGGTTTGACGCCGCATATAGGCTTTCCAGGCATCTGATCCGGATTCTCGCCCGCCCCCGGTTTCTTTTTCACCGCCGAAAGCGCCACCGATTTCAGCACCGGAGGTGCCGACATTCACACTGGCGATGCCACAATCGCTTCCGCCGGAACTCAAAAAAATTTCCGCTTCCCGTAAATCGGTCGTAAAAATTGATGAAGAAAGGCCCTGGGGAACCGCGTTTTGAAACTCAATTGCTTCTTGCACGGTTTTATATTTGATTAAATACAAAATCGGCGCAAATGTTTCCTGTTGCACGATTTTAGAATCCGCCCCGGCTTTGCAGATACAGGGGGTCACATAGGTGCCCGTATCATACAAACCGCCGGACAGCATCTCGCCGCCGTAAATAATTTTTCCGCCCTGTTCTTTGAGTTGAATTAATGCGGCCTGCATATTTTCAAGGGCCTGGCGGTCGATCAGCGGCCCCATAAGAGTGTCCTCTTCCAGCGGATTGCCGATCTTAATTTGCTGATAGGCGCTGATTAATGCGCTTGAAAATGCTTTAAAAATATCTTCATGCACAATAACCCGGCGCGTAGACGTACAGCGCTGCCCGGCGGTCCCCACAGCACCAAATACAACCGCTCTTATTGTCAGCTCCAGATCAGCGCTGGGGGTCACAATCACCGCATTGTTGCCCCCCAGTTCCAGAATCGTTTTACCGAAACGCGAAGCGACCGCCTGCCCGACATAACGCCCCATGGGCACACTGCCCGTGGCAGATATCAGTGGAACCCGGCAATCGTGAATCAGGGCCTCTCCGACATCCTCGCGGCTTCCGACCACCAGGTTACAGATACCTTCGGGCAGACCATTTTCCCGCAGCACTTCCCATACCAGATTCATGGTGGCAATGGCGCTCAGGGGCACTTTGGATGAAGGCTTCCATATCACCGTATCGCCGGCAATCAACGCAAGCATGGCGTTCCAGGCCCACACGGCCACCGGAAAATTGAAACTGGTAATTACGCCGACCGGACCAAGCGGGTGCCACTGTTCGTACATCCTGTGCCCCGGACGCTCACTGTGCATGCTCAGGCCGTAAAGCATGCGGGATTGGCCCACCGCAAAATCGGCAATATCAATCATCTCCTGGACTTCGCCTTTACCCTCGACGCAAATTTTACCCGTCTCCAGGGTCACCAGCGCCCCCAGATCTTCCTGATGGCGGCGCAGGACATTTCCAATCTGACGGACGATTTCACCCCTCTGGGGAGCGGGGACCTGGCGCCAGTGCTCAAAGGCGTCTACCGCCTGGCGAACCACCTTTTCATAATCCTTTTCGGAAGCGCATCTGACGGTTCCAATGGTTTGGCCGTCAATGGGCGATATCGAAACCAGCTCCTCACCATGGCATTGCAGCCATGAACCTGTGCCGGCACCTGAGAGTTCCCCTGTTAAGTTAAATTTTTTAAAAATTGACTTCATCATATGGTCCCCTAATACCGAAAAATATGCCCCCCTGAATCTGGCAGGGAGGCATCGAATTGACGTCGTCTTTCTTGCAAATACGTCGGTAATTTAAGCGATTAATTGGGTTTCAACAAGTATTGCGATAACTTTAAAATAGGCATTCTATAATGCAGTTTCAAGTAAACTAATTGACCCATGGACCCTGGATATACTTTTGAGGCAGCTTCTCGAAAATCAGCCTGCGACTTCCCTGACCGCTTCTTCGAAAATAGACAGCCCCAGATCAATTTCCTTGGCACTCACGGTCAGCGCCGGACAAAAGCGGATGCTGTTTTCTCCGCAACCTAAGATCAGCAAGCCTTTCTGAAATGCTTTTCGAATGATTGCAGGCCGCCACTTCGTCGCCGGTTCTTTGGTCTCCCGATCCTTTACAAATTCAACACCAACCATGAGTCCTTTGCCGCGGACATCCCCCATACATTCATAGGTTTTCTGGAGTTCATGCAGTCCCTTCATAAGCCGTTTTCCTTGAACCGTTGCATTTTTCATTAGGCTTTTCTCCAGCAGTTCGATGGTCGCCATGGCCGCCTGGCATGATATCGGATTGCCGCCGAAAGTGGATGCATGGGAGCCGGCTTCCCAGTCCATAATTTTAGCGGGTGCCACCATGGCCCCAAGGGGCAAGCCGGAGGCAATCCCCTTGGCGATGGCTATAATGTCCGCTTTGGCTTTGAAATGTTCCATCGCAAACATTTTTCCGGTACGCCCCATTCCGGATTGCACTTCATCCGCCACGTAAAGGATGCCGTATTTTTTGGCAATTCGACACATTTCCTTGTGGAACCCCGGCGGCGGCACGATATAGCCACCTTCGCCCTGAATGGGTTCGACAAAAATGGCAGCCACCTCTTCCGCGGGCACAGTTGTGCGAAACAGCGTATCTTCAATCCATTTCACACAAAACAGCTCACAATCGGGATAGCACAAATTGTAGGCACATCGATAGCAGTATGCATAGGGGATATGCGTAATGCCGGGCACAAACGGGTTATAATGTTTTTTCTGAACGGTTTTGCTGGCCGTCAAAGACAGGGCACCCATGGTGCGCCCATGAAAGGCACCGAAGAAGGCGATATTGAGCTCACGTTTGGTGTGCCAGCGGGCCAGTTTGAAGGCCGCCTCAACGGCCTCGGCACCCGAGTTGCCAAAGTACACCCGCTTGGGCCCATTACCGGGAACCACGGAAGCAATTTTTTCAGCCAGTTGAATCTGAGGCGTGTAGTAAAAATCCGTTCCGGACATGTGCAGCAATTGTTCGGCCTGGCGCTGAATGGCCTTGACCACCTGCGGATGGCAGTGACCGGTGGCATTCACGGCAATACCGGCCGTAAAATCGAGAAATATGTTTCCATCCACATCGTGCACCCACAGACCTTTAGCCTGGTCAACAACCAGAGGGTAAACACGGGTGTAGGACGGAGAAACATAAGTCTTATCCAGTTTAATTAATTTTTTAGCGCGCGGTCCGGGTAGTGTGGTTTTAATCGTCGGCGTTTTCGGCATGGTTCCTCCAAAAAAACATTTGATTCAAATTTGAAAATCAAAAGACCCTTGAAGCCATTTCAAAACCCCGTTTCAGCCGATTTGCGGCTTTTGTCCCCGCGGAGCGGGATGACGCTGCCAAAAGCGTCTAAGCTTGTTGCGCTAAATCTTGAAAACTCGGTCTAAGGCCCTCAAACAGTTCAAGATTTTACGCTCCACTGCGCTAAGCGCTTTTTAACAAAAGCCCGCAAAATTAGCTCCAAAGAGGTTT
>CAMYLV010000035.1 GCA_947259495.1 uncultured Desulfobacterales bacterium
GCTTTCAATCTTTCCCACTCTTCTTCATCTGTTTTTAAAACAATGATGTGGCTGCCCAGGCGAAAGGCGGTTTTAATGCGACGGCCATACAGGATTTCGCGGATGCCGCGTTTGGTCGTGGGTTCATGTTCGAACCAGTTTAACAGGATAGTATTCACTTTCAAGGGGCCGATCCCATAAGCCTGCACCAGGGTAGGAATTGCCTGAATCAGACCGGGGGCGACCAGAACCAGGGGAAAGGCCTCTGATTCGCTATCGGCGATGTCTTGGCGCAGCTCTTTTTCAGCCTCCTCCTTTAGCTTGAGCATTTTGGGTCCTTCGCCCTCCAGGATGCGGACCACGGTGGCAAATCCGGTATCGCCTTCGAGCCATTCCGCAAATTGCAGCAGACGCCGGCGACGATGGGCATCGTCGGAAAATACCAGCAACTGGGGCCGCCAATCGCGGGGATGTTCGGGTTCCTGGGCGGCTGCCAGAAGATTGGCGCGAATGCGCTGAAGATGGTAAGAGCGCCGACTGTCGGCCCAGCGCGACGGTCCGCTGGTGCGTTTCAGGTATTGATGGATACCAAACAGGATCGCCATGGCCACGATAGCGGCCTTCAGATCAATTGCCAGCATCACCCCAAGGCAGGCCAGCGCGCCCGCCAGGCTGAGTCGCAGATCATACCAGCGGAAGCGCGGGCGAAAAGACGGGCTGCCGGCGCGGGCCTCAAAAAAAGTGGCATAATTTAGCAGCCCGTAAGAGATCAAAAAAAACATCGAAACCACCGGGGCGATGAGGTTCAACTTCCCCAGGCCGACGGTGGCAAAAGCGATACCGGCGGAGAGTAAAACCCCCCTGCGGGGGTTTGCGGTAGGGCCGTGGCCTTTTGCAAACGGCAATAAAAAAGTAAAGATGCGATCGGCAGATAAGGATTGCAAGATGCGGGGCGCTCCTAAAAAGGACGCCATAGCCGACGACAGGGTGGCGGCAATCACCCCCGCTCTAATCAGAAACGCCACGGCGGATACCCGTTTCATGGCGTCATATTCGCCCATCAGCGTGCTTGCGGGCAGTGTGGCCGCGAAAACAATCCCTGCCAGAAAATAAACAACGATTGACAGGCCGACAGCTGTAAAGGTCCCTCGGGGCAGGCTTTGGCCGGCATCTTTTAAATCGCCGGACATGCTGACCCCCTGGGTAAAACCGGTAACGGCCGGGAAAAAGATTGCAAAAACAACCCAGAAACTTAAGCCCCCTTCAGGGGCGGTCCAGTTTTGGGCCAGCAACGCCGGGTCCCATTTTGAGATGCCGCCGATAAAAAAAGAAAAAAGGGCTGCCACCAGGATGGCCATTACGACGTATTGAAAGCGGGTGGCCCAGTCGGCACCCAGCCAGGCAAAAATAAACAAAAGAGCCACGGCGCCGGCAGCAATGATCTGGGTGGAAAAGCCGGCCTGCAGGGCCAGGCCTCGGGCGAGGACTTCTCCAAACCCGATACAATAAAATCCAATCGAAACCGACTGCGCCAAAAACAGCACGATGCCGATGGCACCGCCGAATTCCAACCCCAGCGTGCGGGAGATCAGATAGTAATCCCCGCCGCCCTTGACTTTCAGATTGGTGGCTATGGCAGACAGAGAAAAGGCGGTCAGCACCGAGATACCGTTGGCCAGAGCCAATATGATTAACGCCCGGCCCAGCCCCGCATTGCCGACCACAAAGCCCAGGCGCAGAAAAAGGATAATGCCGAGAATCGTCAGAATGCTTGGGGTAAAAACGCCGGCAAAGGTCCCCAGGGTCCCAACTTTAGCATTACCGGCCTGATTTTTAGAATGGGTCTGTGACATCATTACATCTAAAAGTGCAAACAGGTTGAAGCATCCGGGCAAAGATATTTGCCTTTGAATCAGACAGTTGTTAATTTGATCTCATCTTAAATATCTTATTCAAAATTATCAACAGCTGTGATATTAATTTTAAAAAAAGATAGGTTTTCAAGGCCGGGGCTTAAAAATTTTTAAAGCCAATTATTCTTAAGGGCTAAATCATTTTGACTGAGCCCTCCGATCCCGCAGACACCCATAAACGATAGATGGTCCTATGACTTTATCCCTGAACTATCCATGGCGAATTTTGGTCATTATCGCCGTCGTTGTCGGAGTACATGTCGCCGTCCTGATCATAAAAGCTGCCGGCAAGCGGTTGATGACCGCCATGCCCCGGCGCTCATTTGCCAAAGCCCGCTCGCTTTTGGGATTGCTGACGAGTATTGCCATTTTTGTTCTCTATTTTGCGGCAGTGGGTTATGTGCTAAAAGAATTCGGCGTTTCTTTGACGGCCTATCTTGCCAGCGCTTCGGTATTGGGCCTGGCGGTTGGGTTCGGATCTCAAGGATTGGTACAGGATGTGGTTACCGGTCTGACACTTATTTTTTCGGACCTGGTAGATGTAGATGATATGGTGGAAATTTCAGGTCAAACCGGAATTGTTCAAACCATCGGTATGCGTTTTCTGGTGCTTAAAAATTATCTGGGGGCCGAAGTATTTATACCCAATCGGACCATCACAAATGTCATTAATTATCCCCGGGGGTATGTGCGCTGTCTGGTAGATGTTACCTTGAGTCGGGAGCCGGAGATCGCCGACCGTATGGAGGCGCTGGTCCAGTCCACTGTGGCTTCCGCCTTCGAGCAATTTAGCGGTCTGTTTATTACCGAACCCTCATCGGAAGGTCGTATAAAGACCAGCTCGGGCAAGGTGTTTTTACGGATCAAATTTCGGATCTGGCCCGGCCGCGGCACGGCGCTGGAAACCACACTCAAACAGGAGATCGCGCAGTCTTTGAAAGATCTGGATGCCGCCTATCTCGATTGGATGGTGACAGTTAATTATGAAGTGGAGCAGAAATTGGGCAGCGTCAAACCGTTTAAAGCGGGTGCGGCAATTTGATTTGGATACCGAAAAATCTAATTAAATCTCCGGCCGATTCCCGACCCGGCGCAACAACCGGCTTTCAGTCAGAGTTCTTCGGGTGTAAAGGCAACCACCTCATCGATTTGTTTTGCATCGGTAAAAAGCATCACCAATCTATCTATTCCCAGGGCATTGCCGGCAGCTTCCGGCATATCTTGTAGCGCATCGAGGAATTTGAGCGGCATCGGATAAACGCGCCGACCGGCGTTGCGGCGACGTTCCTGTTCACGTTCAAAGCGGGTTCTTTGTTCAACCGGATCGGTCAGCTCGCTGAAGGCGTTGCATATCTCCAGGCCGCCGATATACAATTCGAAGCGTTCGGCGTAGCGACTCTCTTGCGGTTTCAATCTGGCCAGTGCCCCGCACGAAGCCGGATAATCATACAGAAAGATCGGCTGGGATTGTCCGAGATTCGGTTCAATCGCCTCCACCATGATCTCATCAAATCGATCATTTTCCAGGGCTGCATCCATTGACATCGGCGTGAATTTTTCAAATGCTTCAGCAACCGATATTCGGCGCCAGGGAGGCGTCAGATCTATTTCGCTGCCCTGGTAGGATATCATGTTTTTTGAACTTACCTGCCGGGCAATTTGGCCGATTAAGGCTTCACACTCATTCATCATCTCCAGATAACTGCTGTCGGCCCGGTACCATTCCAGCAGGGTCATCTCCGGCAGATGAAGACGCCCCCGTTCTCCCTGGCGAAAGCATTTAGCGATCTGAAATATGCGGGGAAAGCCCGCGGCCAGCAGTCTTTTCATACACAGTTCGGGAGAGGTTTGTAAAAACCAGCCACCGGATGCAACGGCATCGATATGGGCCTCGGGTGCCGGGGCCGGTATACGGACAGGGGTTTCGACTTCCAGATAATCATTGCCAATAAAAAAATGTCGGGTCGCCTGAACAATGCGGGCTCTGAGTTGAAGATGTTTTTGCAGCGCGTTTTGACGGTCATCTTTCATGATCTGTTTTGTATTGGATTGCCCGGGCGGCGTCAACTGATTGTTTGCGGGTAAGCTCCATTTCGAAGGGACTAAAAACCGGTTAGCGGGATTTCATTGACGTTTAAATTTTCACCCTCGTCTTAAAGTGGTTGTCAAAAAAACGTTCCGATTGCGGGACGTTTTTTTGCTACAACACTTATGCCGCTATCCTTTTTTTTGGAACATTATTATGACAAGCGGTATAAAAGACCTTGACCGCGTCATCGGCACATTGCTAAATTAGCTCGCTTCGGTTAAAACGATCTTATTATCACCGCTGGCTATTTTACGCCCGATGGGACGGTTGCTTACCCCCCCGCCTTTGGCTCCGGGTGTATGATAATCCCTTGGAGCGGTGATGATAGAGGAGGAAAAATGGGAAAACATCTGGTAATGGTCGGCGGCGGGCACGCGCACATGACCGTCATGGTGAATCTGCGGGATTATATCGAGCGCGGTCATCGGGTGACACTGATTGGCCCTTCGGCTTATCATTATTATTCCGGGATGGGACCGGGACTGCTGGGGGGCACCTACCGGCCGCAGGATGTGCGCTTTCACATAAAAAAGATGGCCGAAGACCGCGGGGCTGTTTTTGTTCAGGATACCGTTGCCCGCATCGAGCTGGATAAAAAAATCCTGATTCTCGCATCCGGCGGGGAAATTGCCTATGATGTTGTTTCCTGCAACACCGGCAGCACGGTACCCGCAGATGAAGGTGCCGTAGCCGGCGATAATATTTTTACCGTCAAACCGATTGAAAATCTGATTAAAGTGCGACAGATAATCCAGGCAGGCTTGGGCAGCCGGACCCCAAAGCTTATCGTTGTCGGTGGCGGCGCTGCCGCACTGGAACTGACCGGCAATCTCTGGCGGTTGGTACGGCAGACCGGGACAGAGGCTGCCATCACCGTCCTGGGCGGCCGCAATTTTTTAGCTTCAATGCCGCAAAAAGCACAGCTGTATGCCCGAAAATCACTGGCTGCCAGAAACATTGATATCATTGCAGGCGCGCATGTCAATCGTCTGACCGATAGTCGGGCGGTCATGGAAGACGGCGCAGAGTTTCCGTTTGACCTGGCGCTGTTGGCCTGGGGGATCCAGCCGTCGCGTCTTTTCCGCGAGTCCGGCCTGCCCACGGGCGCCGACGGCGGCCTTCTGGTCAATGACTATCTGCAGAGTGTGGCGTATCCGGAGATTTTCGGCGGTGGTGATTGCATCAATTTTGAAAAAAAACCGCTGGATAAAGTGGGTGTGTACGCTGTAAGGCAAAACCCTGTTCTTTTTCACAATTTACGGGCTGCCCTGGAAGATCGAAGTCTGCAGGCGTTTCAACCCCAGGACGTCTATTTGTTGATTTATAATTTAGGTAACCACACCGGTATTTTTTTCCGCGGCAACTGGGTGTTGAAAGGCCGGTTGATATTTTATCTCAAAGATTATATCGATCGAAAGTTTATGCGTAAATTTCAGGTCTCGGGTGAAACGGCCGAGGCCGCAGCATGACATCCGATACCGATATGACAAACTTTTTATAGACTTCTATTCCGCAGCGTGACGTCAAAACAACCGCGTATTCCAATATTACATTATTTCATCATTCCAATTTTGGGTAATTCAGTTGCAGAATGTTGATAACCTGAATTATCAGCCTTATGGTCAATTTAAATAACCTATAGGGAGGCACCCATGATCAGTCTGAAAAAGCTCTTTACGCCCGTAAAATCCATCAATAGCGAAGAAGCCAAAAAGTTTATGGCCGGGAAACCGGAAGGCGCTTACACCCTTTTGGATGTGCGTCAGCCGGGAGAATATGAAGCCGAGCACATTCCCGGCGCTAAACTCATTCCGCTACCGGGCCTAAAAGAGAGTTTAAGTCAGCTGGATAAGCAGAAACCGGTCATCGTTTACTGAGCGGTGGGCGGACGCAGCCTGGCGGCGGCGCAACTGTTATCCGGTCTGGATTTCAACGAAATCTACAACCTTCAAGGCGGCATCAAGGGCTGGCAGGGGAGCAAGGCTGCGGGTCCCCAGGAACTCAACCTGGAGCTGGTGCGCGGCGATGAAACACCGGCTGAAATGATCGCCCTGGCATATGGCATGGAGATGGGCCTGGGGGTCTTTTATCGACAGATGATTGAACGCACGGAAGATCAGGATCTGCAGGCGCTTTTTGAAAAACTGGCCGATATCGAGAACCACCACAAAAAGCGTTTGTTTGATTTGTTGGCCGAAATCGATCCACCGGGCAAAGATGTCGAAACCTATGAGTCCGATATCCGGCCCACCATCTTAGAGGGTGGCTTTGAGTTAGATGACTTCATGAATAAAAACGAACCGTTTCTCCACACAGTCCCGGATGTTCTCGATCTGGCCATGATGCTGGAAACCCAGGCGCTGGATCTTTATCTGCGCTTTGCCGAAAAAAGCACCAATGCGCAGACCATGGATATACTTTTTACGGTTGCCGACGAGGAAAAGGCGCACCTGCAGTTATTGGGCAACCTGCTGGAAGAAAAAATTTAAACCTTTTTTTTCATTTTGTTTGCGATCAAATAAGGTGAGATTATTTTCGGTAATATGGCATGGCCTCGGGTATATACTTTTTGATATTGGCTACGCGGGATTCGGGTGCCGGGTGGGTGGATAGAAACTCCGGCGGCCGTCGCCCGCCCTGTTCGTTCATTCTTTGCCAGAAAGGAACAGCTTCACGCGGATCGTACCCTGCCCGGGCCATCAATGTCAAACCGATGCGGTCGGCTTCGCTTTCATGCAGCCGGCTGTAAGGCAGCAGCAATCCCACTGTGGCGCCCGCGCCGTAGGCCTGCATAAACAGATTCTGGGTTGCGGCCGAATTTTGGGACAACGCTACAGATAATGCCACCCCCCCCATTTGCGCCAGAAGACCCTGGCTCATGCGTTCGTTTCCATGGCGCGCGATGGCATGCGCAACCTCGTGTCCCAGCACCACCGCCAGACCCGTTTCATCGCGGGTGTATTTAAGTATTCCCGTATAGACGGCTGCTTTGCCACCGGGCATCACCCAGGCGTTGGCGAGCTTGTCGTCTTCAATCAAATTGAACTCCCATTTTAGGTTTTTAATCTCCGATTGCATCCCGGCTTCCGCCAGAAAGGCCTCGGCCGATTTTGCGATTTTATTGCCGACCCGGCGCACCATTTCAACTTGCTGCTGATTCGAAGACAATTTGCTGTCTTTGAGCACTTTGTCATACTCCTGCAGACTCATGGTTGCCAGCTGAGATTCCGGCAGCAACGAAAGGCTTTGCCGGTTGGTGATGGGAACTTCTGCACAGGCCATTAACATCAAGAAAACGATAAGACCCGGCAACATACGAGCAAAAAACTTCGATTTTCTGCTTATCATCATTTTAGGCTCCATTTGGAGAGCTCCTTTTATTCATCAGTATATTCGATTAACACTAAACCCATTAATCAAGCGGGTGTCCTTTAGGATTGTTACCGCAAATTTTTAGGTTCAGCAAAACACCGCAGGTATCTGCTGTACGGTAAAGATAATAGCACCACGGCAAATTGCAACCGGGCGATGCGATTTCACAGGTAATCTTTATGCGTCATTTCCGGTATAACCCATGGACGCTATCGCCCGGTGTAAAGTCGACAACACATGTGTGTATCTGTTCTGATTTTAGTTGGCTTAAAGGGGTCAGATGCGTGTCAGCTGTCGAGGATTTCCCTGATCTTATGCGAGATTTTCTTTAGATTGAATGGTTTTTGAATGAATCCGTTACAGCCCTGTTTCATAATGGCGGAAGCCCGGTCATCGAGACTGTAGCCGCTGGAAAGCAAGATTTTGGCATTCGGCTTTATGGCCCGCATGCGGCTGAAGGTCTCACCACCGCTCATATCGGGCATAATCATATCCAGGATGACCAGGTCCACCTGGTCCCGGTGCCGCCTGAACAATTTGATAGCCTCCGTGCCGCCGGCGGCGACCAAAACCGTGTAGCCCAATTTTTCAAGCAGGTCCTTGCCGATATCGGCCACCATTTCCTCATCGTCGACCAGCAAGATCGTCTCGGAGCCGCCCTGCACCTCTGCGGGCCTGAGTTTTTCAGCAATCACTTGCTTGTCGGATGCCGGTAGATAGATTTTAAATGTGGTTCCGTGCCCCTTCTCGCTGTAGACATTGATAATACCGTTGTGGTTTTTGATGATGCCGTAGGCGCTTGCCAGGCCCAACCCGGTTCCCCGGCCAAATGCCTTGGTGGTGAAAAATGGTTCAAATATTCTTTCCTGGGTGTCTTTGTCCATACCGATGCCGGTGTCTGAGACCGTTACGCGAACATACCTTCCGGATTCAATTGCGTAAGGTTTATCATAATCATGCGATTGCAGGTTAATATTTTCAGTCTCTACATAAAGATTACCGCCGCCCGGCATCGCCTGCCACGCATTTACGAATAGATTTAGTAAAACTTGCTCGATCTGACCGCGGTCCACTTCGACCGTATAGAGATCTTCCTGGAATTTTTTATGAATCTTAATTTCTTTCCGGGCCCGGCTGAACATATCCGCATTCTTGTTGATCAGAGCGTTCAAATTGGTCGTTTTGACCTGATACTTGCCCC
Source organism: uncultured Desulfobacterales bacterium (assembly GCA_947259495.1). Classification (GTDB taxonomy): domain Bacteria; phylum Desulfobacterota; class Desulfobacteria; order Desulfobacterales; family JAHEIW01; genus JAHEIW01. The sequence goes on from CAMYLV010000035.1 coordinate 8,555, forward strand.
CGCGTGCAAATCCCAATATTTGCCGGGTGAGCTCGGAGCCGCGCTTGACATAACTTTCCATGTTGTTCATAAATTCATGGTGGGGGTGGTCTTCGGCCATATCCATTTTCATCAGCGAAATATTGCCCTGAAAACCCATCAGCAAGTTATTAAAGTCGTGGGCAATTCCACCGGCCAGGGTCCCGATGGCTTCCATCTTCTGAGCATGCTGCACCTGGGATTCCAGGCGCTTTTTCTCTTTTTCCGTCTGAATGCGCAAGGTTACATCGCGCATGATACCGCGAAAACCGATGGGTTGATCATCTGCATCGCGCATCAGAGAAGCCGACACCTCTAATATCTTTTTGGTGCCATCTTTTCTAATAACCTCATATTTGGTTACCTTTGCCGGTTCTCCAGTGCGGTAAACCCGATTAAATATTTGATACATTTTGTGGGCGGTCTCCGGTGATGTATACTGACGGTTGTTCATCCCCTTTAACGCATCATGTTCATATCCCGTTATCTGACACACCCGATCATTGAAAAAAGTGAAATTTCCTCTCAGATCCACTTCAAAATAGCCTTCTTCAATGCTGCCAAGAATGTTGCGATACTGCTTCTCGGATTCGATTAAGGCTTCCTGGGCCGATTTGCGCTCGGAAATATCCTCCACAATGCCCAGCCAGTATTGAATATCTCCCGCATGGTCTTTCACAGCCGAGGTTCTCACAATCGCCCACAGAACCTGACCATCGCTTTTTAAATACCGGTTTTCGGTCTGGTAAGAGGTGATGCAGCCTTCCCGAACGGCATTGCTCAGCTCGATGGTTTCCTCGCGGTCATCCGGATACATGATGTCGACGAAAGTCATGCTATTGATCTCTTGTTTGCGATACCCCAGCATCTTGAAAAAAGCCTGGTTGGCCTCAAGGACGTATCCTTGCGGGTCGGCAATCACAATGCCCAGCGGTGCAGCCTCGAAAACGGTCCGGAATCGAATGGCATCCTGCCGGTATTCCTCTGCCAGCGGGGTGTCGTGGGCCGCGCTTTGCTTTGAGCGATCGCCGTTTTTCTTTTCGTTAAATCGATGGCCCTCGATTAAAGGTTTTGCCATAATAGTGTCTTTTCCCCGATCCTAATCCTGATAAAAACCGACAAATCCTATCTGATACACACAGGGTTGTCAATAATTGCAGACAACGTTTATCATTTGGAGACGTGAAAACTAAGCTTGATCACAACGGTCGTTGTTGTTTATGATATGGAACTCGGAGCATCGACGGCCAGGTGGTTGTTAGCCCGCCAAAACGCCTCTTTATAGTGGTTGTCAAAAAAGCGTTCCGTTTTTAAAACAGTATCATTTTTTCTAGCGCAAGATTCAGCTGAGGCGTGAATTCAGCATAAAAACAAATATTAACGGCAATGGAGAGCAACTCGCTAAGACTGAAAGCAACGAAGGAGGAAGCAATGAAACGGGATGATGCTGTTAAAAAGATTCAAGAAGCCTTGATAAAAGCTGAAATTCCTCCCTGGAAGGCCGAGGATGAGGCTGCCAAAATGGGTATTGCAGCGCCTGAGAACATCGTTGTGGGGGCGAGGGCGCGGCGTGCCTTTGTCGAAGAAAAATGCGGCCATAAATTTTATCACATTGAGCTGCCGGAAAACCCTTATCATACGGGTTACCGCTGCCCGAAAGATGGTACGCTCTGGACTTTAGCGGCGGATGATACTTACGTGCGATGCGGTCTGTGTGCAACGCCACTGGAAGTGCTGCCGGAAAACGAGCGCCACAAACCCCTTGTTAACAATTACATCGGTGGGGTGGAGGATTATTATAGCTATGCCGGGGAAGTCACCGTGAGCGGTGAGGTCCAAAAAACCTTTCAAAATATTCTCTGCTGGGGCCCAGGCATCGGACATCTGGGTATCAGCGTGGGTTGCTTTCGGATCAATAAATACGGACCCATCGAGGTGAAAGTGTCCGATTGGGGAGTTGCCGCCAGAAATTTAGCTTTTGTGTTTGATACTGAAAACGAGCGCGAAAAGGCCCAAGCGCTGATCAAAGAGAATCTTTCCGATATCATCGCCCAAATGACGAGCGCGCATCTTGCCGATTGGAGCGGAGAGGTATTTGATGTTGATTTTTTATCTAAGCAGCATCACGCCGATCGCATTTTGCATTGTTGTTTTTACACCCGGTTTGCCGAGCACCGCGGCCACGGCCAAACATCTCATGCGGTGGGGTTGGCGAAAAATTTAATCGATGATCTGTTCACCCGCAACCATATTAAATGTCGGCTTTCGGTCGTCGCTATGGGCAGAGACGGGGATCTCAAACCCTCTCCGCGCAACAGACGCGGCCGTTACGTGTCCGCGCAGCAAGTCATTCCAATTGAAGACTTCGAAAGACTCATCGAGCGTCCGATCAATGATTTTCTTTCTTATATCGAGCTCGATCGACAGGGCGTTTTGGAAGAAATCGGATGGCCGGCTTACACCGGGATGGGCGGAGAAATTATCCCCGCCTTTTATCGAACCATGAAAAACAATCCCAGGCCGTATCTGGTCTCCTGTTACCAGAAGGTTTATGCCTATATTAGCGGGACGGACTTGATTTTTGGCGTTGAGTTGCCCAATGTTGAGGTGGGTATTACCTCTAGTCCGGAAGGCATCATGTCGCCGATGGCCAGAGAGGCCTTAAAAATGGCCGGCATTCACAGTGCCAAAGAATATGCGGCCGCTGCAGCGGCGATAACCCTCGGGGGTGAATTTAATTTTGCGGTCCTCCATGTTCAGGAAAAGATGTACACCGGAAGATAAATGCGTGTATTACAAAAAATGATCTCGTATCCTGCCGGGGACATAAATGTTCCCGGCATTTTGTGTATACCCAAGGGGCAAGCGGCCGGTGCGGCAGTGATTATTTTTCATGGCAGCGACGGCCTTAAGCCCAACCATGCGGAGATCGCCCGAAAGCTGGCCCAATATGGCTTGGCGGCTTTGGCCTTGACCTGGTTTGGGGGCGCGTCGGCACGTTCACATTGGGGTGCAGTTCGTGCTGACGATATTTTACCGGCAATTGATTTTTTAAAACTACTGCCGATGGTTGAGGCGGGCAAGCTGGGATTGATCGGCTTCAGCCGGGGCGGCGGTCTGGCGCTGATTATGGCGTCGCTGCTTTCCCAAACCAAAGCGGTCGTTAATTATTTCGGGCTGACCGCCTGGGAAGGCGGCCTGGAGGAATTCGATCATCTGCCGTTGAATAAATCCGAGCCGCTGGATTTTATCCAGAACCTATCCTGCCCGGTTTTATCTTTTCACGGAAAACTAGATACGGTCGTTGCGGTTGATAACACCATTGAATTGGATGCAGCCTGTAAAAAATATGGCGTCGATCATCGGGCCATTCTTTACCCCGGTGTCGATCATTCTTTTATCTGGCCGGGAGATAAATACAACCCAAAGGCCCATCTGGATTCATGGGAGTTGACCCTTGAGTTTTTTAAATCCCATTTAAGTTAGGGAGGTGGCAAATGAAACAGGAAAATATGGGTACAAAAAAAGAACATGCGCATCCACTCCTTTCCCATTTGCCCGGCGCGCGCGCAAAAAAGGGAAAAGTTGTGTCAGCCGAAGAGGCGGTGCGCGTCATTCGAGACGGGGATACGGTGGCTACCGGTGGGTTTGTCGGAATCGGATTTGCGGAGGAGCTTGCAATAGCGCTTGAAACGTATTTCTTAAGTAAAGAGAAGCCCAAAGATCTGACTTTGCTTTATGCGGCCGGTCAGGGGGACGGCGCTGATAGAGGCTTGAATCATTTTGGCCATGAAGGCCTAATTAAACGGGTGATCGGCGGCCACTGGGGTCTGGTGCCCAAGCTTCAGAAACTGGCGATTGAAAATAAAATTGTGGCCTATAATCTGCCCCAGGGCGTCATCTCACATATGTACCGCGATATCGCGGCCCACAAACCCCGAACCATCACGACCGTTGGTTTAGGCACTTTCGTCGATCCGCGAAACGGCGGCGGCAAAATTAATGCGATGACCACCGACGAAATCGTGGAAGTCATTGAGTTCGATGGAAATGAATATCTGGCTTACAAAACGCTGCCCATCAATGTCGCCCTGCTGCGCGGGACCACCGCCGACACCGACGGCAATATCACCATGGAAAAAGAAGCCTTGACGTTGGAGTCACTGGCCATTGCCACGGCCGCCAAAAATTCCAATGGATTTGTGATTGTGCAGGTGGAGCGCATCGCCGAACGCGGAACCTTGAATGCCAGACATGTCAAGATCCCCGGCATTATGGTCGATTGCGTGGTCGTCTCGCAACCCGAAAACCACTGGCAGACGTTTGCAGAAGTGTATAACCCGTCTTTTAGCAGCGAACACAAAATTCCGATGCAATCCATTGAGCCGATGGAGATGAGCCCCCGCAAAATCATCGCCAGAAGAGCGGCGTTTGAATTGAAGGCCAATAGCGTGGTCAATTTGGGAATCGGCATGCCGGAGGGCGTCGCCAATATTGCCAATGAAGAAAAGATCCTGGACTACATTACGCTGACCGCTGAGCCGGGAGTGATTGGCGGGATTCCGGCCGGTGGGCTGAATTTTGGCGCGGCCACCAATACGGAAGCGGTTATTGATCAGCCGAATCAATTTGATTTTTATGACGGCGGTGGACTCGATATGGCGTTTTTAGGCCTGGCCCAGGCCGACAAAGCGGGGAATCTGAATGTCAGCAAATTTGGCCCCAAATTGGCCGGTGCCGGCGGATTCATCAATATCAGCCAGAATGCCAAAACAGTTATTTTTCTGGGAACCTTCACCGCTGCGGGTTTAAAGGTTTCCATCGAGAATAACGCACTTAAAATTGCTCGGGAGGGCAAGGTTAAAAAATTTATTGATCAGGTGGAACACGTCACATTCAGCGGCAAGTACGCGCTCGAAAAAAAGCAACCCGTGATTTACATCACCGAGCGCTGTGTGTTTGCGTTAACCGATGACGGCATGGCGCTGATCGAAATCGCGCCCGGGGTGGAGCTGGCAAAAGATATTCTATCCCAGATGGATTTTGAGCCGATCGTTAAAGGACAGCCACCGTTGATGGATGAACGCATCTTCCGCTCCGGGCCCATGGATCTCAAAGCGGATCTCTTGACCCTGACCTTAGACGAGCGCTTGACTTATGATCCGACGGAAAATCTTTTCTTTGTCAATTTTGAAGGCTATTCGATTCAATCATCACAGGACGTTCAGGCCGTAAAAGACGCTGTGGAACGGATCGTTTCGCCTTTAGGGAAAACTGTTTATACCATTGTCAATTATGATAATTTTACCCTTATGCCGGATATTGTAGATGAATATACCGATATGGTGAAACATCTGGTTGATCACTATTATTCGGGTGTGACCCGCTATACAACCAGTACCTTTTTAAGGATGAAACTCGGTGACGCCCTCCAAAAACGGGATGTGGCCCCGCATATTTATGAGAGCAGCAAAGAAGCCCGACAGGCGTTAAGGCAAAAATAAGTGATATGTATCAATCGGACTACAGATGTCAGGTCGGTTGTTCCGGTGTCAGGGCAATATGGTATTTTTTCATTTTTTTATACAGAAGCGTGCGATGGATACCCAGTAGCTTGGCTGCCCGGGCCTTATTATGATGGGTTTCCGTTAAGGCATAACGGATAGCCTCTCTTTCTGCTCTGGCCTGAACCCCTTTGATGTCTATAGCGGTTTGATTCTGTTTGGGAAGATTTTTTTGTGTGCGGCTCACATAAAAAGGCAGATCGCACAAATGAATGGTGTCGCCTTCTATTGAAGACAGGGCTCTTTCAAGTACGTTTGACAATTCTCTTACATTTCCGGGCCAGGTATATTTTTTTAATGCCCCGGCCGCATCTTTATCCAGAGTTATGCCTGAGAGATTGGCCTCCTTGGTCATTTGCTCTAAGAAGTGTTGGGCCAGCGGAAGTATATCGCTTTTGCGTTCCCGCAGCGGCGGGATGTGCAACGCTATGACATTCAGGCGATAGAAAAGATCTTTCCGGAAGCGTTCATCGGCCAGCATATCTTCAAGGTTTTGATTGGTGGCCGCGATCACACGAAAATCAGAGCGGATGATTTTCGTTCCCCCGACGCGTTCAAACTCCTTTTCTTCCACGACCCGCAATAGCTTTGGCTGCATGACCAGGGGCAGGTCCCCGATTTCATCTAAAAAAACCGTGCCCTGTTTGGCGATTTCAAATTTGCCGGGTTTGCCCTCGGATTTAGCGCCGGTAAACGCGCCTTTTTCATATCCGAACAACTCGGATTCGAGGAGATCTTTGGGGATGGCCGAGCAGTTGATGCGTACAAAAGGGTATAGTTTACGCGGGCTGGCGTGATGGATGGCCTGGGCAAAGAGCTCCTTGCCGGTACCGCTGTCGCCGGTGATGAGTACCGGAAATTGATTGGCGGAAGCTTTCAGCGCCTCATTTTTCAGCTCCCGAATGACCCTGCTGTGGCCCACGATGCTGTCAAACGTATAACGGGTGGAACGCAGGTTCATCAGTTCCTCCTCATAGTGTTTGACCTTGGATTCCAGAAGGGAAAGCTTATTGGCCAGCTTGGTGACATCTTTGACATCTTTGAACATGACCTGCCCGAAAACCGCAATGACTTCGCCGTCCTTTTTGATCGGTATCCGCTGAACGACCATATTTTGCCCTTTGATCCACTGGGTCTGATTGATCTCGGGTTTTCCGGTTTTGGCCACAATATGCATGCGTGTATTTTCAACAACTTCTGTACAATGCTTGCCAATCTGGGCCGCGGGATCGAGCCCCAGAAACTGGCCGTAAGGTTTATTAAAATGCGTAATGATCCCTTCAGCGTCAGTGACCATTATACCGTTGTAGATGCTTTCAAAGATCAGTTTATACGCTTCCAATTGCTCCTGAACCGGTATGGGCCGAGCAGGGTTCGTCTCTAATTGAAAAGGGATTATTTTTTCTGGAAATGCGCTTTTCTTTTGACCGGTTTTCATAGCCCCCCTCTTCTGTATCAATATGGCAACATGTATATTGATTGATACATATCAGCGTATACAAATAACCGGTGATATTGTCGAGAAAAAAATGAATGAAGAGCACAAAACAGCCGTGTTTCTGCCATTATACCGTTTTTCATAATAATAGCCCGGAATACGTAAGTGCGGCATAAGAGCCTGTAGAAAAAAATGTTTAATACCGCAACGTTTTTTTGACAACCCCTATAGAACTGGGATGATTGGATTCCCAATCACGTGAATGCACTATCCCGATTGGTCTAAAATTTGCACCTATAAAACAGATAAACCGCTTGTCATAATAATATTCCGATAAAAGGATGGCGGCATAAGTGTTGTAGCAAAAAAACGTCCTGCAATCGGAACGTTTTTGTGACAACCACTATAAAGCAGACTCACCGTTAAATTGAATTTGAGCTACTTTTCAGGGAGGAACCCAATGGACATTCGTGAGCCCGAGATCAAGCGCAAAGACATATTGATTCTTGAAGATGACCATTTCAATACCCACAACGTCTGCATCGTCACGGGTTCGGGAACCGGTATCGGCCGGGCGACGGCAATCGCCGCCGCCGCCAACAATTTGATGACCGTCGGGCTGGATTTCAACGAAACGGAGGGGCACAAAACTCAGAAGATGGCCCGCAAAATGGGCGGACAGATGATTTTTGTCAAGACCGATCTGTGCCAGGACGCGCATATCGAAAATGCGGTCTCAGAAGCCGCCAAACTCGGCAGCATTAAATTTGTGGCCAATATTGCCGGCATTCAGCATATTGATTCCATCGCCGATTTTCCGATGGAAAAATATGATTACATGCAAAAATTGATGCTGCGGGCGCCGTTTTATCTCTCCAAATTGAGCATTCCGCACATCAAAAAAAGTACGAACGGGCTCGGCGCCATCGGCAACATGGCGTCCGTCCACGCCCATATCAGCACCCTCAACAAGCCGGTTTACAACATCACCAAGTTTGGGCTGCGTGCCTTGACGCAGTCGATTGCGGCCGAAGGCGAGGGCAAAATACGCTCCTTTACTGTCAGCACCGGATTTGTTAAAACTGCCCTGACATTGAATCAAATTCCTGCCCAGGCCAAACAACGCGGGATTACCCCCGAGGAGGTCGTGCGGGATGTTATGATGGGGTATTCCCGCATCAAGGAAATGATGTCACCCATCGAGGTGGCGAACCTGTTTATTTTTGGATTTTCGCGTTTTGCCAAATATCTCATCGGCGGCGACCTTTTATTCGACGGGGGGATGGTGCGAACGTATGCCCAGAAAAAGATCGAATAAGGATCTCACAGCCCAATTTGCCTGATTCTAAACGGTTTACCGATAAATTCCGGACTGGCATCCGACCTTGCATTTTATTCCTTGACAAAAAGGGGGTGGTTATTGATAGTTAGCGCTATGTTCTGCGGGTATTTTTTTAACGTTTAAATTTCAAAAAAGGAGAATCGCAATGCAGAAAAATGCTTTCATGAAAACGTTGATCATTCTTCTTGCCGCCAGTTTTGTTGTGTCTGGTTTGTTTTTAAGCTGTGCGAAAGAAGAAGAAGAGAAAAAGCCTGCTGCAGCAGCAGCCCCGGCTGAGGCGCCCAAAGCACCCGAGGCTAAAAAAGTTTTGTTAAAAGTTCCGATTTGCTTTGCAACCAGCCTTCCCGGTTTAGGTTCAACCATTAAATGGGTTGCGGATCGCATAGAGCTCGCCAGTGCCGGTACGGTTGTGATGAAAGTTTACGAACCGGGCAAACTGGTGGCGCCGTTTGAAATCCTGGACGCGGTGTCCGAGGGCAAGGTCAATGCGGGATACAGCGTCTCGGGATACTGGGCCGGCAAGATACCGGCTTCTCCGATTTTTACGGCCATTCCCTTCGGCCCCGAGACCGGCGAATTTTTAGCCTGGCTGTACTATGGCAACGGCATGAAACTGTGGCAGGAGATGTACGACAGCAACGGTTACAACGTCAAAGTCCTTCTGTGCGGTATTATTGCACCCGAGACTTCGGGATGGTTTACCAAGCCGATAAAATCGGCCGATGATCTCAAAGGCCTTAAGATGCGCTTTTTTGGCCTGGGCGGCCAGGCCATGCAAAAACTGGGTGCTTCGGTGAGCTTGATTCCGGGTGGGGAGATTTTTCCGGCCCTGGAGAAAAAAGCCATTGATGCCACCGAATTTTCCATGCCCGCCATCGACAAAAAGCTGGGTTTTCACAAGATTGCCAAATGGAATTATTTCCCCGGCTGGCATCAACAGGCAACGACCTTCGAGCTGCTGATCAATAAAGATGTCTGGAACGGCATGACGGATCACCAGCGGGCGGTTATTGAAATGATGTGCAAGGCCGCCACGGCCGATGCCTTTGCTTACACCGAAGCCATTCAGTGGCAGGCCATGAAGGAAAATGCTGAGAATAACGGTGTCACCAACATGTACTGGTCCGATGAAATGCTGGCGACCTTCAAACAGGCCTGGGAAGAGGTTGCGGCCGAGCAATCCGCCAAGGACCCGTTTTTCAAAAAGGTATGGGATGATTTTTCCGGTTTCCGTAAAGATTATGCCCTGTGGCAATCCTACGGATTTTTACCGCGTCCCGAGCCGCCGAAACAATAATCTGCGCCAAACAGCATGAAATCGCCCAAAGAGTTGCGGGGAACCATCCATGGTTTCCCGCAACTTTGGGGAAAATCCGTATAAAACGCCCGAATATAATTTTAACCCGATTAATCATTCCCGCCCAAAAGGAAGATTGGCATGAGCGCTGACACCAAAGAGGGTCAAGCCCCCAATAAGTTTTGTGATGCGCTGGATGCTTTTATTCGCTCTATCGGACATGTGGTCATGTGGAGCAATGGCATCCTTATTTTAGTGATCATTCTGCAGGTCGTTTTACGCTATGGATTTGGCCACGGCCTGGTTATACTGGAAGAATTACAATGGCATCTTTACGCCCTGGGGATCATGTTCGGGGCCTCCTATGCCCAGATGCTGGATTCCCATATCCGGGTGGATATCATCCACGCACGCCTTTCCCAAAAATGGAAATACCGCTGGGATCTGTTCGGTACCCTATTGCTGCTGTTGCCCTTTATCATCATCATCTTTCACCAGAGCCTGGACTTTGTCTGGGAATCCTGGCGGGTCAACGAGCGCTCCGATGCCCCCATGGGTCTTCCCTGGCGCTGGGCGATTAAAGCTATCATTCCTATCACTTTTGGCCTGCTGGGGGTAGCGACTGTTTCACGCGCCGTTCGTACCTTTATTTTCCTGAGGAGAATATAAATCATGGAATTCAACGATTATCTCGTGATCGCCATGTTCCTGACTTTTGTCGGGCTCCTGTTCACCGGCTTTCCGGTTGCCTGGGTGCTGGGGGGCGTGGCCATGATATTTACCCTGGTGGGCTATTTTTCCGATCTGTGGTTTGGAACTCTGACGGGTCTGGACTACCTGACACTGGGGATGGTGATTAATCGGATATTCAAATTTATGGATAACTGGGTCCTGGTGGCCCTGCCCATGTTCATCTTCATGGGCCTGATGCTCGATCGCTCGGGTATCGCCGAAAAAATGATGAAGTCCATGCAGAGCGTGTTTGGAAAAGTGCGCGGCGGGCTGGCCGTTACCGTAACCACCATCGGCATTATCCTGGCGGCTTCGACCGGTATTATCGGGGCGTCAGTGGTCCTGTTAGGGCTGTTGTCTTTGCCGGCCATGATGAAGCAGGGGTATTCAAAGACTCTGGCCCTGGGGACCATCGCCGGCTCCGGCACCCTGGGTATTCTCATTCCGCCCAGTATCATGCTGGTGATCATGGCCGATCAGCTCGGTCTGTCTGTGGGGGATTTGTTTATGGGCGCCGTTGTTCCCGGCGTCATTTTAGGGTCATTGTACATTGCCTATATACTGATCTTTAGCCTCCTGAATCCTAAAGCTGCGCCCCTTGACCCCGATCGCCAACCGATCGCCTGGCGCATGCTCTGGGATGTTTTCAAAAGTATTTTGCCCCCGGCCGGACTGATTTTTGCCGTTCTGGGCTCCATATTTGCCGGCATTACCACACCCACTGAAGCCAGCGGGGTCGGCGCCCTGGGCGCCACCATTTTAGCGGCCATGAATAAACGGCTTAATATCAAGGTCATTGTCGAAGTCATGAAGGCCTGCTTTAACACCACCGCTTATATTTTCGCTATCTTTCTGGGGGCGACCTGTTTTGCCCTGGTGCTGCGCAGTCTCGGGGGGGATGAATTCATCGAAAGAATTCTGACCGGAATCCCGCTGGGACCCTACGGCATCATGGCGGTCATTCTGGGAGGCGTATTTCTGCTCGGGTTTTTTCTGGACTGGATCGAAATTACCTTAATCATTTTACCCCTGATTGCACCGGTTATCTCTACCCTGGGATTTCAGATCGAGGGGCACGGCGTCGTGGATAATCCGGAACTGGTCTGGTTTGTGGTCCTGATTGCCGTAAGTTTGCAAACCTCATTTTTAACCCCTCCCGTCGGATTTGCCCTTTTTTATCTCAAAGGTGTTGCGCCGCCTGAAGTGGAGCTTGTTGATATATATAAAGGCGTGGTGCCTTTTATCATCCTGCAGCTGATCGGACTGGTTATTATTGCGATCTGGCCGCAGCTGGTCATCTGGCTACCGGCTCTGGCTTACGGCTAAACTCATAGTGCAACTCTGTAACGCCCTGGAGACCAAAGGTCACCGGCCGTTTGGGAGTGCCGCTCACAACGTGACCTTCGATTAGGAGGCGCATGATGAAAACTAAGTCTATAACCGCAATATCCGTCATTCTGTCGATCATTTTACCTGGGGTTTTACTCTTCGACAGCGCTTTTGCCGGTGAAGCTTTCCATCTCGGCGTTGCTCTGGGCCTTTCTGGAACCGGAGCCCCCTATTCAAAAGAAGCAGTGGAAGGCATCGAAATCGCCGTCAATGAGATCAATGCTTTTGGTGGTTTATTGGGAGAGCATCGGATTAAACTTTTTATCAGGGATACCCAGACCAATCCGAAAGTGGCCCGACAGGTAGTTGAAAATCTGATTCAGGGCGATAAGGTCCGTACGATTATTGCAACCTATTCCAGTGCCACGGCCCTGGCCATCAAACCGATATGCCGCAAAAACAAAGTGTTGCATATTGCAACGATTAGTAATTCCGAAAATATCACGAAAATTGACCCCAGTCCCTACACCTATTCGGTAGTCCCCAATACGTATATGCTCTCCAAGGCGGTTGTTGTAGGGGTTGCCAATCTGGCTAAAAAAAATAATTGGAAAAAATATGTGACGATTGCCTCCGACTATGCCTGGGGCCGTTCGAGTCAAGAGGTGCAGGTTGATCTTTTAAGAAGGATCGCACCGAATTTAGAACTGGTGAGCACCTACTGGCCGAGATTGGGTCAGTCGCGTTTTAATTCTTTTATTGTGGATATTCTGGCCCAAAAGCCTGATTTTGTCCTCGGATCCATTGCCGGAACAGACAATGCCTTCTGGATGAGGGATGCTAGAGACTATCGATTATTCAAACAAGTTGAATATCCGGGTGGTCTAATCAGCGTCACCGAATTGATATCGCAAGCCAGAAGCATTCGTAGAGGCCAGTACGGCAGGACTCGGGCCCCCTTTTTTGCCCACCTGGATGTCCCTATGATGGCCGAATTGGTGGAAACCTATCAGGCCAAGTTTGGCACCTATCCCAGCGACTGGGCCGTAATGGCCTATGACGGCGTTTATGCCCTCAAACAGGGCGTTGAAAAAGCCGGCAGCATCGATATCGAAAAGGTCAAAGATGCCATGAAGGGAATGACCATCGATACCACCCGCGGAAAGCTCTTTTTCCGCAAGATCGACAATCAATTGAGCTGTTCAACATACTTCGGACGGGTGGCCGACGATCCTAAATATTCCTTCCCCATCTATCATGACCTGCTGGAACTAAAAGCACCTGAAAACTGGCGACCTGAGACCGAAATACAGGCTGCCAGAAAACAGTAAGATTCCATTTCTTTTGGCATGACTGAGATGTTTGGGGCGTGGTCTTTTCTTCTCCGCTCCACCACAGGAGAATTCGCTGTGCTAAAACCCGGTAAAACCTATGCTGAAGTATTTGATAGCTTCCGCTGGGAAATTCCGGAGCATTACAACATCGGCGTGGATATCTGTGACAAATGGGCCGCACAACCCGACCGCCTGGCCTTGGTTTATGAAAATGAAGACGGCCGCGTTGAAAAATACACCTTTGCCGATCTGAAGCGCTTATCCAACCGGCTGGCCAACGGCCTCAAGGCCAGCGGCATCGGTCAGGGTGACCGCTTCGGCATTCTGCTGCCCCAGTGCCCCGAAACGGCTCTCAGTCACATTGCCGCCTACAAAATAGGCGCCATCGCGATACCCATGTTCACCCTGTTCGGCACCGATGCCCTGTCATATCGTCTGGCCAACAGCGCGGCCAAAGGCATCGTCACCGACAGCGCCAATTTACCCAAGATCATGGAAATTCGGGAGAACCTGCCGGATCTGAAAGTTGTGATTGTCACCCGCGGTGAAAAGAGGGATCAGGTGCTGGGTTTCGGTGAGCTGATTGAAAAAGGAGCTGCTGATTTCAGCCCGGTTAAAACCCGGGCCGATGATCCAGCCTTAATTATTTATACGTCCGGCACGACCGGCCCGCCCAAGGGCGCCCTGCACGCGCACCGGGTGCTGCTGGGGCATCTGCCGGGGGTGGAGTTTCCCCATAATTTCTTTCCGCAAGAAAATGACTTCTTTTGGACGCCGGCGGATTGGGCCTGGATCGGCGGCCTGATCGATGTGCTCTTTCCCAGCTGGCACCATGGTATCCCGGTGCTGGCGCACCGTGCCAAAAAGTTTGACCCGCAAGAAGCCTTTCATCTGATGGCGAAATATAACATCCGCAATGCCTTTATGCCCCCGACGGCGTTGAAGCTGATGCGCCAGGTAAAAAATCCGCGCAGCCGAGACACAATTAAAATGAGAAGTATCGGCAGCGGCGGCGAAACACTGGGAGAGGAGCTATTGGATTGGGGCCGGGATGTTTTTGATTTGACCATCAATGAATTTTACGGCCAAACCGAAGCGAATCTGGTGGTGGGCAATTGCGCGGCAATCATGCATAATCTGCCGGGTTCGATGGGCAGGGCCGTTCCCGGGCACGCTCTGGCGGTGGTGGATGGTGAGGGCCAACCGGTGCCGCCGGACACGGTCGGTGAAGTGGCCGTTGAGCGACCCGATCCGGTCATGTTTTTAGAATACTGGAAAAATCCCACAGCCACGGCTGATAAATATGTGGGGGATTGGTGTCTGACGGGCGATCTGGCCAAACAGGACGAGGAAGGGTATTTTTGGTTTGTGGGTCGCAAGGACGATGTGATCACCAGTGCCGGTTATCGCATCGGGCCGGCTGAGATCGAAGACTGCATTATGAAGCACCCGGCTGTGGGCATGGTGGCGGTTGTCGGCAGCCCGGATGACGTGCGGACCGAAATTGTCAAAGCCTTTATTGTCCTCAAGGCCGATGTTGTTGCGGGTGATGATGTCGCCGCCGATATTAAGGAATTCGTTAAGGTTCGATTGGCAGCGCATGAGTATCCGCGGGAAATTGAATTTGTCAGTGAGCTGCCGATGACCGCCACCGGCAAAATCATGCGCAAAGATTTGAAGGCGCTGGAGATTCAGCGGAAATCAAAGGCATGAGAAACGAGAGGAATTATTTATACCGCTTGTCATCATAATGTTCCGAAAAAAAGGATGGCGGCATAAGTGTTGTAGCAAAAAAGACGTCCCGCAATCGGGACGTTTTTTTGACAACCACTATATCACGAAAGCACAAAAATTAAGAAACACGAAAAAAATAAAAATTTCGTGCTTTCATTCTTTCGTGTTTTCGTGGTTTTTAATCTTTAAATTCTTTAAGAGGCTAATTTGAGAAGTCTCACGCTAAGCCGCTAAGATCGCAAAGAAAAAGATAGAAAAATATATAGGCACGTCTAATTTTCTTCCGGAAGCCGTACGAGCAGCACCGGCTTCTTGCAGCGCCGGACGACTCGCCGCGACACGCTGCCCATTAGAGCGTCTGCCAGAACGCCATGGCCGTGGGCACCCATAACGACCACGTCGTAATTGTTATTTTCAACCTCCTGCAAAATTTCATCCACCGGCCAGCCGATTGTGACCTTAATTTTATCCGTAATAAACGGACATGACGGAAGCTCCGCCTGTACATCCTCACAGAAACTCGTGAGCCTTGATTTGATGGTGTCGAGAACCTCTTTTTCATTATTGCCCCGGAGCTCATTCCATTTTTCTTGGCCGATGATGCTAACCACCATGCTGTCGGCGGTGGGAGATATATCTTCTAAAACATGCAAGATGGTGATGCCGGCATCATATCGGTTGGCCAGGCTGGCAGCATAGCTGAACGCATAACGTGCGTTTTCTGAAAGATCGGTGGTGTAAAGGATTTTTTTTATTTCAGGTATCATTTCTTTTCCTCCAGGGCGTTGTCATCATGAGCGCATTGGAAGACCTTATGGTGATTTTGCCTTTAACCGTTTCAAATACAATTAACCAATAACTCTTATTCTAGTCCTGATTGCTTTCGAATTGCACGACCAATAGCAGATACGTCGTCGTCGCCGTAGCCGCTGGCAATCAGGCCATTTTCGATTTGTTCAACCAAGGCGGTGGCCGGAAGCGTTACTTCCAATTCCCGCGCTGTTTCCAGCGCAATTCCCAGATCTTTGTGGTGCAGCTTGACCCGAAAACCCAGCGGGTATGTGTTATTGACCACATTGATGCCCCGGTTGTGCAAAACCCACGAGCTGGCCGCACCACCGCTGATGGCCGCGATCACCTTTTCCATATCCAGACCGGCTTTCATGCCCAGGGTTAATCCTTCGGCCACGGTCAGATAGGTGCCGGATATGATAATTTGATTGATCGCCTTGGTAATCTGTCCGGCTCCGATGGGTCCCACATGGGTGACGGTTTTGCCCATGGCCTCGAGGATCGGCAATGCTTTTTTAAAATCGGCTGCATCCCCGCCGACCATAATGGCCAGGGTTCCATTGTTGGCCCCTTCCGGTCCCCCGGAAACCGGTGCATCCAGCATTTTGATGCCCTTTTTGCCCAGTGCTTCAGCCATTTGACGGGTGGCGGCCGGGCTGATGGTGGACATGTCGATCACAATCGCGCCTTGCGGCGCGCCATGGATGACCCCTTCTGCGCCCAGAACCACTTCTTCAACATCGGGTGTATCGCTGACCATGGTCACAATAATCTCGGCACCTTCAGAGGCTTTGAGGGGTGACTCGGCCCGATGGGCCCCTTCTTTGGCGACGGCCTCTTCCTTTTCCCGGGTGCGGTTGTGCACGCTGACTTCGTGGCCGGCTTTGAGAATATTGAGCGACATGCCCACACCCATGGTCCCCAGTCCGATAAATGCAATTTTCATTTTTGTTCTCCCTTGTGCAAAAGTATCATAAATAACTTTTAGAGATAGTTTAATCGAAAACCTTCGGCTTTCAGGTTTAAAGGTTCAAAGGTTCAGAGGTTCAGGGTTGTGCAATGCGAGTTGCGCGTTTCGGGTTTCGTGTTGCAAGTTTCAACTGCCAGACGCCGGTGGCGAGCGGCCAGAGAGCATAACCTTTGAACCCTTGAACGCTGAACCTCTGAACCATTGGCTGACTCATCCGCTTTGCTTAGGAAAAGCAACTTCTGGCACTGGACCTCCGCTATTTACATAAATATTTTACCCGGATTGAGCAGTCCTTTGGGATCGATCAGATCTTTGATCTGGCGCATCAGATGATAACTGTCACCATGCTCGAGTTCCATAAACTTTCGTTTGCCGATGCCGATGCCGTGCTCACCGGTGCAGGTACCGCCCAGCTGCACCGCGCGGGTCACAATTTGAGCATTGATATCTTCCAGCAGCAACCATTCTTTTTCATTTTCAGGGTCTCCCACCAGAACCACATGCAGGTTTCCGTCGCCGGCATGGCCGAAGACATAACCGATCGCCTGGTTTTCGTCCACCAGTTTCTGCGAAAAAACGATCATTTCCGGATAGCAAGAGATGGGGACCGCGGCATCCACGATCAGGGTCTCCTTGCCCGGGTGGGCGCGGTGAATGGTTTCCCAGGCTTCATGGCGAGCGCGCCAGAGTTGCGCGCGTTCATTGGCCTCGACGCCAAACTTGAATCCGGTGGCCCCGCAATCTTCACATAATTCTTTGGCCAGATCGGCGGTTTCCTTTAGCGTGGCCCTACTGATGCCGTGAAATTCGCAGAAAAGGGAAGGCATCTCCGGAAGCCCCAGATCTTTTTCGCGGTTCATCAGGTTGATCAGCTCCGGTGTGAGCAGTTCCAGGGCGGCGGGTTCCAATCCGGAGCCGATCATGACCGCCACGGCCTGAGAGGCTTCATCCAGCTGGTTAAATGTGACCGTAACGGCCAGGTGGCGGCCGGGAATGCCGGTCAGCCGCAGTGTGGCTTCGGTCACCACCCCCAGGGTGCCTTCGGATCCGACAAACAGCCGCGACAAATCATAACCCGAGGAGGATTTATGTGCCCTGCAGCCGGTGTGGATAATGCTTCCTTGGGGTAACACCACCGTGAGTTTCATGACATAATCTTTGGTCGCGCCATATTTGACGGTTTGAACGCCCGAGGCATTATTGGCGATCATTCCACCGATGGTGGCGTCGGCGCCGGGATCCGGCGGGAAAAACAGCCCCTGCTTGCCGGCCTGGCGGTTCAGCTCTTTTCGCAAAACACCGGGCTGGACATCGGCCTGCAGGTCCTGGGAGCGGATTTCCAAAATTTTATTCATCTGCGTCAGGTTCATGACCAGTCCGCCGCGGGTGGGCACGGGGTTGCCCTCCGTGCTGGTCCCGGCACCCCAGGGGGTGACCGGCACATCCTGCTCATAGGCCCAGGCTAAAATATGGGCAACTTCTGCGGTGGTAACCGGCCAGATGATGCCGGCCGGCATGCTCCCGCGATGGGCGGATATATCATGCAGATGCAGTTCCCGGTTGGATTGGCCGGTTGAAAATCGTTCGGAATCCACTAAAGTGGATAAAACCGAAATCTGGCCTGCATTGAATTCCTTCA
The DNA here is from genome assembly GCA_947259495.1 of uncultured Desulfobacterales bacterium. Classification (GTDB taxonomy): domain Bacteria; phylum Desulfobacterota; class Desulfobacteria; order Desulfobacterales; family JAHEIW01; genus JAHEIW01. Next base: position 26,744 of record CAMYLV010000035.1, read on the forward strand.
TTATTTATACTCCGGCATTGATAAAATATTTTCTGATTAAATGATAATAAACTTCAAAATGTATATTCAGAATCGGTGATAGGATCAATAAAAAAGGTAGGAAATTTTTTGTTGACACAAATAGATATCAAGTATATAAAATTAACAAAAATGTTGGTTTAGTATACTTGATGAGACTTCAGGAATTAACAAAAATACCCAAATTGTATTTTGGCTATGCAGACATAGCAAGGGCGCTTGAAATCAGCACAGCTTCGGCCAAGGTTTCTGCCAGCCGTTACGTCAAGCTGGGATTGTTAGTGCGCATCAAGAGAAATATGTACGTGCTGCGTGAAGTTTGGAATGCAGCCGGAAGAGAGGAAAAATTTGTGCTTGCGAATCTTGGACAGACGCCTTCTTACATATCTTTGATGACTGCCCTGGATTATTATGAGATAACGACCCAGGTACAAAGAGATTTTTTCGAGTCAATAGCTGTGAAAAGAACCAAGGAATTCCAGGTGGACAACAGCTATTTCAGGTATTCAAAGGTGACCGGCTCTTTATATTTTGGATTCAAAAAGGAAAAGGATTTCTTCATAGCGACTGCTGAAAAAGCTCTCCTGGACGCATTTTACCTGATGTCTTACGGCCGTTATGCACTTGATATTTCAGCACTGGATGCAGAGAAACTTGACAGAGACGAGATCAGACGCCAGAGCAAAGAATTCCCGCTTAAAACAAAGGAAATGCTAAAGAAGCATGGATATCTTAAGACAGCATGAAATATTTGAAATCGAAGTTTTGGACAAAATGAACAGCGCAAAAGTGCTGGAACCGCTTGTTTTCGGCGGCGGAACAATGTTGCGGCTGTGCCATGAGAACGATCGCTATTCAGTCGACCTCGGTTTTTGGTTTATCAAAAGGATATCGCAGTCTAAATACTTCGAAAGAATTCGAAAGGCCCTTGAGAAAGACTATGAGATCACCGATTCTCAGATGAAATACAACACGCTCTTGTTCGAACTACGGTCTGCTTTATACCCAAAGCGGCTTAAGATTGAAATACGAGGGGAGAAAAAAGACTGCGATTTTCAGGAAAAGATCGCCTTTTCCAGGTTCAGCACAAAACAGGTCCTTCTAAAGGCGCATACCCTGAATCAAACGATGAAAAACAAAATAGAAGCGTTTCTTGGTCGAAAAGAGATTAGAGACTGTTTCGACATCGAGTTTCTGCTTCGGCGGGGAGTTGAGCTGCCTGCCCTTACCGACAGGCAATACAAAGCGTTTCAGAAGAAGCTTGTACGATTCAAAGAAAGAGATTTCAAAGTCACGCTTGGATCTATCCTTGAAAGTGAAATCCGAAACTATTATGTGGAGCAGCGATTTGGATATCTTGAGGAAAAGCTTGCTTCAATGCGATGACAGTGTAACCCTTTCGAAAGTCTATTTTGACTCAGTGCCGCAATCTGACCGTCGGTGAATTATTTCATTTTTCGACAAACCACAAATCAGATTCTTTGGGTGCATTGGTCAACCAGATAAACAATGGATCTATAATACAGTCCGCTGTGCTGGGACAAACCGATTTCACAGGTGCGGCTGGTTGAATACCCGGCGGTACACTGTTCTTTGACCGCCGGCTTTAATTCCTTCAGGGCAGATTGATTTAACTCGGGGTGGGTAAACCCGCGATCGCCGGCAAAGCCACAGCAGCCGACCAGATCCGGCACGACAACATTTTTAGCGCAGGCCTGCGCAACGGCCAGCAGTTTATGCTCTAGCGCCATTTTCATATTGCTGCAGGTGTGATGCAGGGCAACGGTGGTGTCCAGGGGCTTAAACTCAAGACGCTCCATCAGAAAATCGTAGACAAATTCAGAAGGTTCATAGAGCTTCAGTCGCGGTTCTATCGCGTTGCGCATGCGATACAGACAGGGGCTGGTATCACACAGCACCGGGATGCGGCCGCCATCGGACGCCCTCAGCAAGGCGGTTTCCAGTTCTTTAAGTTTGATGTCCGCCTGTTCGAAAAATCCTTTGCTTTCAAACGGCGTACCGCAGCAAAGCCGCTGCATGTCTTCAGGAAAAATAACCGCGTAACCGGCTTTTTTGAATAGCCGCAGCGTAACCGTGGGAAGCGATTCTTCGTCCGGATCTCCCCGGGCGGGACCCATCGTTCGGCTGACACAGCTCGGAAAATATACCACCTCTGCCAATTCGTCAGCATGCGGGTTGAGCGCCGGGACCTGTGCGGCACCGCCCGGCATATACGGGTTCCAGCACGGCACCCGCCCCTTGCTGAGCTTTCGGAACTGTGCTGTAATCCATTCCAGGTTGCGCGTGCCCAGCACATGATGGGCGTGATCGACGACCTTCAGACTCAGACGCGCTGTGCCTGCGACCGGCCCGAAATGGTTTGCGATCAGGGCAGCCGTGCGCCGGGCGACGGCACCTTGCTTGCCGTGACGAAATTCTTTGGTATACTCGCCCGTGTTGATATCGATCGGGCAGCCGACCGCGCACATGCCGTCCGCTGCACAGGTCTGCTCGCCCAGATAATCATAGCTTTTTTCAAATTCAGCCAGTCTCCGGGGATTTTCCCGGGTTGCTTTCAGGCGCGACATTTCACGCTGGGCCGCAATGCGTTGCCGCGGTGTGAGCGTCAGATCCCGCGACGGACAATACGCCTCACAGAAACCGCACTCGGTGCAGCGGTCGACGATGGAGTTGGTTGGCGGCAGCGGTTTCAGATTTTCCACATGCACATTGGGATTGGAATTGATAATCACGCCGGGATTTAAGAGATTTTTGGGATCAAAGATTTTTTTGATTTGTCGCATCATGTCGTACGCATCGGCACCCCATTCCATCTCGACATAGGGGGCCATATTGCGTCCGGTACCATGCTCTGCTTTCAGGGAGCCATCATATTTTTCGACCACCATCCGGCAGACGTCGTCCATAAAGCGGTGGTAGCGATCCACCTCTTTTTGGGTTGCAAAATCCTGGGTGAATACGAAATGCAGGTTGCCCTCGCGGGCATGGCCGAAAATGATGGCCTCATGGTAGTGGTATGCGGCCATCAGGCCCTGCAGATCCAGGGTGGCATCGGCCAGCCGGGCAATCGGAAAAGCGACATCTTCAATAATGACGCTGGTCCCGATTTGCCGCACCGCCCCTACGGCCGGAAACAGCCCCTTGCGAATATTCCACAGCCGGGTGTATTCTGCCTCTTTATCGGTAAATGCGATCGGGCGCTCGGTGGGAAGATTTATCAGCGATCGCTTGACCGTTTCGATATTGTGTTGTAGCTCGTCGTGTGCATGTGCCCGGGTTTCGACCAGCAATGCGGTCGTTTCCTGTGAAAAGGACTTGATATAATCCGGCATGCCCGCTTTGTCCTGGACTGACCGCAATGCCGCCCGATCCATGATCTCGGCGGCATCCACCGGACCTTCCTTTAAAATGGTGGCAGCGCTGCAGGCACTGGCAATATCCGGAAAGATCATCAAGGCGCTGGCCTTGTTGGGGTGCTCGACAACGGTATCGTAGGTTATTTCAGAAATAAAGCCCAGGCTGCCCTCGGAGCCAATCATCAGATGCAGCATAATGTCAACCGGGTCTTTAAAATCAACCAGGGCGTTGAGACTGTAGCCGGTGGTGTTTTTAATTTTAAATTTCTGCCGAATGCGTTCTGCCAGCGGAGTGTTGGCGCACACCGCTTCGGCCA
>CAMYLV010000036.1 GCA_947259495.1 uncultured Desulfobacterales bacterium
CATCGGCACCCCCATCGCTGTTTCAATTGCCGCCCAGATGGGACAGCCGGCCGAACCGTTTGTCTTGGCCGTACTCTTCGGGGCCAATATGAGCTATGCCACACCAATGGCTTACAAGACCAACCTGCTGGTCATGAACGCGGGGAACTACACCTTCAACGATTTCCTCCGGATTGGGGTACCGCTGCTCCTAATAATGTGGGTTACGCTTTCCTGGTTGCTTCCGACCCTTTACGGTATAAAATAACACCCGAAATGGGATCAATTGCCATCGATACTATCTACATTTCAACCGTCGTGGTGTACTGGGATTGTACTGGGGTTGACCTACTTAACAATTAGGAAGGTCTAAATTTACCAAAAAAGAAGCAAATTTATTTTTTCGAATTAATTTTAATATGCTGGGATTTAAGTATATGTGCGTTATTTGAATTCCGGCTTACTTTATATGCAATGACCAAAATTCAATCTCTCATTTTTTTATATGTGTGGCCATACCATATGTATTCACCTATTACGATTAGCTAACGCTATACACAAATTTTAAGAATGTTAGATGTCGGCTATCCATCAGTAATATTAAATTATTGGCGATTTCTAATAAGAATCTAAAAAGCAACGTTTCAAAAAAGTACGATTACCCATGCAAAATGGTAAATAGCGCATAACCGGCAAAACTAACGTTTATCGATCGGAACAAATTGGGTTTGGGTTGGTCCGGTGTATATCTGACGCGGTCGGCCGAGTTTCCAGTTGGGATCATCCAGACTTTCTTTCCATTGAGCGATCCATCCCGGCAATCTTCCGATGGCAAACATCACCGTAAACATGTTGGTGGGGATACCGATGGCCTGTAAAACAATGCCGCTGTAAAAATCCAGATTGGGATATAGGTTGTGCTCAATAAAATAATCATCTTTCAGCGCAACCGCTTCCAGCTCGTGGGCGATATCCAGCAGCGGATCGGATATCTTTAGTTTGTTCAACAGCGAGTCACACATTTTTTTCATAATCCTGGCCCGCGGGTCATAGGTTTTATAAACCCGATGCCCGAACCCCATCAGGCGGAAGGGGTCTTTCTTATCCTTGGCCCTTTCAATGGCTCGCCCCATATTCCTGCTTTTAGCGATATCGCTGAGCATTTCGATGACCGCCTGGTTGGCCCCGCCGTGCAGCGGGCCCCAGAGCGCAGCGATGCCGGCCGAAATAGCGGCATAAAGATTAACCCGGGCGCTTCCCACCAGGCGCACCGCCGATGTCGAGCAATTTTGTTCATGATCGGCATGCAAAATCCAGAACATGCGCAACGCGTTGACCACATCGTTATCAATCTCATAGGGTTTAACCGGCGAATCAAACATCATATTTAAAAAATTGGCGCAGTAAGCCAGATCGGGCCGCGGGTACACCACCTTATGACCCCTTGAAATTTTATAGGACATAGCTGCCATCGTTCGAATTTTGGACAGCAAGCGGGTCACGGTCATATTAATTTCTTCTTCCAGATTCTGGAGCTCCGGATAAAAGCTTCGCAGGGCATTGACCATCGACGAAAGAATCCCCATGGGATGGGAAGAACGCGGATACTTTTCATAAAAGGAACGCATGTCCTCGTGCACCAGTGAATTGTCATTGAGCAATACAGAAAACCGGGTCAATTCCTCACGATTGGGCAACCTCCCATTGATCAACAGATAAGCGGTCTCTTTAAAGGTGGCCCTGGCCGCCAACTCTTCAACCGGAATACCGCGATATCGCAAAATCCCCTTATCCCCGTCCACAAAGGTTATGGCACTGGAACAGCTACCGGTATTGGCATAGCCGGGGTCCAGTGTGATAAGGCCGGTGGCGGCCTGCAGCTGCGAAATATCGACGGCCTTTTCTCCCTCAGAGCCCTCGACAACCGGAAGTTTGAATTCCTGGTCGCCGTAAATTAACTTAACAGATCCAGTCATGACAAATCCTTATCATTCAGTTCAGGTTTCCATTTTGTAACTTAAGCCAATTTAAAAAAATATCTGACCATTCGGCATAGCCGCATTCTTTATATTAATAACCGACGAAGGTCAAGCTGCCAATAATTTTGGTAACTTAGCTAAAGAAGAGGTTGGTTTACTTGTCTTCGGCTCTGTGATAAATACTTAAAAAGAAATTCAGGCTGGCTTTTAATAGTTCATGATAATAATTAAAATTATACGTTTGAAGCAATGAGTACTCATACAGTCCTATCAGAAATAGTAGAAAAACTTCAGCAGGAGTTGCCGTTTCTTTCGAAGCGTTACAAGGTCAAGTCATTAGGCGTGTTCGGCTCTTATGTGCGTCATGCACCCAGCATAGACAGCGATATAGATATATTAGTGGCCTTCACGGAAATACCCAGCTTATTAGAGTTTATCGAGTTAGAAAACTACTTGGCTGATATTATAAAGATCAAGGTTGACCTGGTGATGCGAGATGCGTTGAAACCAAGAATCGGCCAAAGAATTTTACAAGAGGTCATATCGATATGAGCTCAGATCGTGAATATGCAGATTATTTAGAGGATATTCTTGATGCAGATTATTTAGAGGATATTCTTGATGCAATTTCGAAAATAGCAAAATTTATCGACTGATGATTTACCAAAACTGGAACCTGCAATTCGACTCATTCTCTCAGATACTGATGATTGAGTGGTTGGGAGCCTCCCATGTCCTTCAAAGAAAATCTGTTAACCAAAATAAAAATCGATCGATTGGCCGCCAAAGTGATGGCTTCCTTCGGACCGGCGGAAAGCGGCAGCAAAGTGGACAAAGACGCCATGCGCAGCCTGCTGGATATGAGCCCCTATCAGCACCAGAAAGCGCGTGATCTGGATCTATACGTCGAGCCGCTGGATGGGGAGCAGAAACAAATTTTGGTTCTCGACAACGAACTGCCCATTTACCGGACGACCATTGAGGATGTGACCATACGCAAAAGCCCGCTGATTAAAGAGATGGTCAAAATTCGCAACATCATCAAAATACTCAAAGACACCGATGTAAAGCTTAGCCGTAAAGAGGAGTCCGTCAAAGCGGTTCAAAAAGAGTGCATCGACCAGCTCGATCTTTCTTTTAATGCATCCGACATCGACGAAATTGCCAGAGACGGCCAGGCTGCTTTGGAAAGGGATTACCCCGATGGTATCATCGAAAGTCTGGAGCTGTTTGCCGAGCTGCTGGATTACAGGCCGCCAACCAAAGCATTTCAGCTCAGTCGCCATATTATTTATGGAGCATTGACACCCAAAGCCGGCGATGAGGTTTTATTTGGCCCCATGGTCATTTACAGCCAGATCCACGGGAGGCTCAGGCTTATTGATGAGCAGATCAGCAGCTTTGATAAAGCCAAAATCGAGCTCATCCAACAGATCGCTGCCGGCAAAGAAAAGGCCGCTGTTGAGGGCGCTGACGTTTTTGAGTACCTTAAAAAAGCTGCTTTAACCTAAATTGAGCGTTTAGAGAAAAAGGGCTAAAGTCGTTACCCCGGTCCGCATTCTACTTTTTCTTGCGTCCCTTTTTTCCACGAACCTTGCTTTGAGCCTTCTTTGCTTTTTTTATCTTCTGGATAAGGTCCTTCAGGTCGGGCGGTTTCTCGATCACATCCAGCGCCCCGAGGGCCTTGGCCTCGATACGCTTTTCCTCGGGCACGTTTCCGGTCAGAAGGATAATCTGCACTTCGGGCTGCTCCGCCTTCATCAGTTTTAAGGCCTTGAAACCGTCCAGGGCCGGCATCATGAAATCCATTATAACAACATCAAAGGATTCTGCTTCAACCATATTGAGGGCATCCTCGGCCGAAGTGGCGGTTGAAACATCCATTCCGCGCGCCCGTATCCGCTCGGCGATGATATCCAAAAAATCCTTTTCATCGTCAACGATCAACACCTTTTCAGACATTCGATCTACCTCGGCAACTAATCATCTTCTAAAACCGACCTGGGAGAGGAAATGCTGGCACTGACCATTGCTGTTCGTATACGCTCCTCATGCTCGTCTTTTCGCGCAAAAGCCTTCTTGATCTTGGTGTCCAACTCTTCCGTATCACAGGGCTTCATGAGAAAATCAAAAGCACCCCGTTTCATGCCTTCGATAGCCGTTTCCATAGTTCCGTGCCCGGTTAACATGATGACCTCGGTCAATGGTTTTAATTTTTTGATTTCACGAAGAACATCTATTCCGTCGGTACCCGGCATGGCTACATCAAGGATAACCACATCATAATTGTACTGTTTGATCTTCTCAAGAGCATCTTCGCCATTTAAGGATGTGGCAATTTCATAATTGCGAATGGTCAATCGTTCAGATAGAGCGTTAACAAATTGCAGCTCGTCATCAACTAACAATACTCGCGTTTTCATGTCTGGTCTTCCTTGTAATATGTATTTTATAGGTTCTTGAGTAACCTGGAAGAAAAAGATTTTCATCCGGTTTTCGTTTTTTGAAACGCTCAATTTTGGTATTAATCTCTGTCAATGTCTACGGCAAATCGGGCGACAATTTCCTGGTTGTCGGTGCTGACTTCCAGTTCAGCCCCGAGCAGCTCGCAGAGGCCCTTCCCAAGTTCAGCCGGACCTGACCTCAATGGGGCTCCTGTCAGACCGCCAAGACGTTTGAACAAAACCTCGACCCCGTCTTCTGTTTTTTGCGTGACCAGTTCAACAATTTTATCTTCACCCGCCGCTTCCATGGCAAAATCCAGACATAACCAGAGCAGATTCATAAAAAAAAACGGAGCGGTCCTTAACGTCACCGGACTTTCGTTTAGCTTTGGCTGAACAGTGACACCGCGCATGGATGCGAATCGAGTGGATAAAGCCGTCAGCAGTTCCAATATGTCATTTAGATCAATGGTTTTGATCGACTCATCAACGCTGTGAGCCAGGCAGTTCATATTTTTGATGATGGCGTCTGCCCGGCTAACCTGTTTCATAACCACCCGGGACATATTTTTGAGCCGCTGCGGTTCGATCGCCGTCCCCCGGTCTGCCATGAGCGCAAGATCCTCGAGAAGCCCGGCATTTTCATTGATGATCGCCAGTACATTTTTAATCTCATGGGATATCGATGCCGTCATTTGCCCGAAAAACTGGAGACCGGTTTCAACGCTGGGTTCTAACTTGGCACACATACAAAACTCCCTTTCTTTGATGGCCGAACGGGGCATGGGTCCCCGGGGCCTATTCCCCGGTGTCAGATTGCTGCTCCGGCGGCATTTTAAGCGGCAGCCGGATATGAAAACGGGTTCCCTTGCCAATCTCGCTCTGAACGCTGACCCGGCCCCCGATTTCCTGAACCAGCGCATAGGTAACCGCCAGGCCGAGTCCCGTCCTGTTTTCGCCGGCTCGCGAGTAAAAAAAGGGCTCGAAAACGTGCTTGAGGTCTGCTTCAGCGATACCCGGACCGCTGTCGGAGAAATCGATCGAGACAAAATCCGCATCCTCGCGCCTGGCTTTAATCTCAAGGTGGCCGCCATCTTTCATCGCTGCAAAGGCGTTGTTAAACAGATTGAAAAAAATCTGTTCTAATTTTCCGCGATCACTTTCAAACGGCGGAATGTCCTCGGAGAGGTCCACGCCGACCGTAATACTCCTGAATTCGGCTTCTTTGGCCAAAACGCCTTTGACCTCGCTGGCAATTTCCGGCAGGTTGATGGTCTGGACACTCAAGTTGAGATGGCGCGCAAAATTCAAAAGGCCCTTGGTGACCTCTGCACAGCGGTGCACCGTGGCAAGCACCGAGTCCACAAGACCGATGAGCTTCGGGTTTTCTGCATAGGTATCGGTCAGGGTGAATATGTCTTTGATATGTCCGGCCTTCTCGTTAATAATGGCCAGCGGGTTATTAATTTCATGGGCAACACCGGAAGCCAGGCGCCCCAGAGATACCATCTTATTGGTGTATTCGGCCTGATGCAAGGTGTCGACACGCTCCTGATCGGCCTCGTGAATCTGATCGACCAGACGCGAGGCGACTGCAAGGGTTACCAGCAATATCATCACAATGCTTGTTGTTAAAATTGCGGTAAAGGCCCAACCGGTCTTATACCAGGGTTGAACCAGTTCGCCTTTCTGTTTGACGATCATTAAGATAAAAGGTGTTTCGGGGATGTACGCATAACCGATGACTGTCTGTTCGTTTTTATTGTTTTTACTCTCGAATACCTGTGTTTTTGGCGTGTAATCTGAAATATGAATCGGAATTTTATTTAAAGCCGGGCCGTAATACCGCGAAGGTGTCTGCAGCACGCCCGCTCGGTTGATAACGAACGTGTCGGTTTTTTCCCCGACCTCAAACCCGGCAATCAATTCATTGAACTTTTGCGCATCCAGGGCTGCGCGTAACACAAAAAATGAGCCATCCGGCAAATCCCTTTTGACGGCGAAATCAAGGTGCGGTTCTTTGCGATATCCCAGGACCAATTCACTGATATAGACACCGTGTTTCAAGACCTGGCGGAACCAGGGTTCATTGCTGTAGTCCAGGCCGCCCAGTTGATGAGATCCGACATAGGTTTGTTGTATGCCCGTGCTGTCGATGAGGCCTAAATCCGTGAACCCACCAAATCGTTTATTGAGGTTGTCAAGAATGGCAGCGAGGTGCTCTTTATCATTCAACGTTTCAAATGTATGATCGTGAGCAATAAAATCTAACACCAACCGTAGTTCCGATAAAAAAAGGGAAACTGATCGCCACGAATTCGAAACCAGTTGAGAGGTGCGCAATTTCAGTTCTGCTTCGGTGGTGTCCAGATGCAGCCGGTACCCGGCTACGGCCCATATGATCAACGGAACGAGCGCTACGGTTGCGGTAACCAGAACCGCTCGTTTCCAGATGCGGCGAAAATCAAAATGGTGCTTATACGGTCCTCCGATGGCATCTTCATGATCCCAAAAGCGCGGTTTGAGTCTATTTATAATCGATATCGGCATTTCTACACCATTCAGGTAAGGGTTTGGCACAGACCGAGATGATCGGGACCGGCCGCTCAGGGTTTAGATGCTTTTTTCCGCTGAATTTTCTCGTTGGCCTTTTTGATAATTTCACTGAGTTCATTGATGTCCAGCGGTTTCTGTAGGTATGCAAAAGCCCCCAGCTTCATGCACAACTCGCGATCGGCTTCATGACCGTGCCCGGTGAGGATGATCACCTCGATCTCCGGGCGGGTTTCCTTGACTTTTCGCAAAACCTCGAGACCGTCAATACCCGGCATTTTGAGATCAACGATGATCACTTCCGGCTCGTCTTCGCTAATCAGATTGAGAGCTGACTCGCCGTCATAGGCAACCGCGGGACCCATATCGCGCAGGATTAATCGTTCTGAGAGCGTTTGCACAAACTCACGCTCATCATCTACCAGCAATACTTTGGAAGGCATTTCAAAGTCGTGTTTGCGATAGATGTCTGATTTGTGAAAGTCCTGTCCGACTTTGGTTTCCACCCCTTTGACACCGGGGACCTGCTCTGCGAGCGACCGGAGCTCATCCTGCAGACGGCTCAGCATCAGAACGTGTTTGTTGATCGTAATGGTAATTGAACCGTCTTTGGCGCTGACCGCTACATTATGTCCCTCCCGGGCCAGGGCCGCTTCAACCCCGACCGCCAGACGGAAATCCGCCAGCGCCTGCTTCGAGCTTTCCGATCGCCGCACCACATCGCTGACGGCATTGTCGGCGATGAGGGTCGCTGCATCTGCCGGCGTCATTTTATCCGCCGGGATGACGATATCGTAGAGACTCGCGTCCCACGGATCGCTCTGATTGAAAAGCATGTCGATCCAGGCCGAACAATCCTCTTCACGCTTCTGCACCAGTTTGGCAGCATCTTTATGCGATAGCCCCTGGTCCCGGGAAGCAGCGGTGATTCTGTATTTTATACTTGCGATCAGACACACCCGCAAAATATGATTAACGTTTTTGGGTATCAACTGCCCGCAAAAGCAGGTGACCAGCGCATTGTCGTCGGGGATCAGTTCGCCAAGTGCCTTTTTCAGAAAAGCAATGGAGCGCTCCTTCTCATTTGTAAATTTATTGAACACCGAGGTCCCTGCTGAAAAGGCGCGCATAATCTTGCTTTCATCCATTTCGGAAAGTCGACTGGCCTCAGCCACAACTTGTGTATCGTCAATCAGCCGGTATCCGGTGCGGGAAATGACTTCCTCGATAACCGGGTTTTCATTGCAGAAACTGCCGCTAAATAGGGTGATAATGGACATTGATTTAACCCTCCATAATTAGCATTGCTCGGTGATTCGACATACGGTCTTCAATGGGCAGTTTTTCTCCTCTGCGCCCCTGTGGGTATGGCGATGGATGGCGCCGATGGCCGCTTCAATGGTCGGGTAGATGTGATCCTCGCCGACTTTGATAATCAAATGCGTGCGTTTCAACACCTTCATAACGGCGCGATTCACCCCGCTGAAAGATATATCAATCCCCGCGCTTCTGATCCGGTCTATTGTCAAAGATAAGGCTTCTTCTCCGGAAGCGTCAATATCATTTATACTGCCGGCCGAGATGATGATGTGCTTGAGCTCTTTTTTGGTTCGTCGCCGATCCCGGATCTGATCTTCAAGGTAACTGGCATTTGCGAAAAAAAGCGGACCATCGAAGCGAACCACGTCGATATACCGGCACTCCTCCAGACCGCTGGCGACGGCATCGTGCAGCGCTCGGTCTACATCCAGCGAAAGATCCACAACTTTCGGTCGCATGCTTTTGTAAAGAAAAACGAGGATCGAAAGGATGACGCCCATCAAAATGCCCCTCTCCAGGTGGGGCGCAAACACCAGGGTGCCGACAAAAGTGATAACGGAAATCGCACCGTCATGCCACTGCGCCCGCCAGGCGTGTATAAAGCCCTTGACGTTTATCAACCCGACGACCGCCATCATGATAATCGCCGCCAACACCGATTGCGGCAGATGGTAGAAAAGCGGCGTGAGAAACAAAAGAACCACCACCACTGTCAGACTGGTGAAAACACTCGACAAACCGGAAGCCGCGCCGGATTGCAGATTTACGGCGGAGCGGGAGAAAGATCCTGAAACCGGGTAGCTTTTAGCGACAGCACCGCAGATATTGGCCAATCCCTGGCCGATGAGTTCCCGGTTGGGATCCAGCCTCTGGCCGGTCTTGGCGGCCATGGCTTTGGCCACCGAGACGGCCTCCATAAAACCCAGAAGAGAAATGATGGCCGTAAAGGGCAGAAGATACAGGATCACATGATAGTCAATTTCAGGTAGGGACAATGACGGCAGTCCCCGGGGAATCCTGCCGACAATGTCACCGCCTCCCGTCAGTGGTATGCGACGGGACAGAAGGGGTCCATTGCCAACTTGAATGCGCCAGATGCCACCGTTGTCCCTGGCCTTATCTGGAATTTTACCGGCCGGATAGAACGCGAGTGAATCGTCGCTTTGTCTGACAGCCTCGAAAAGGTGGCTGCGCAACTGCCTTTTGTATGTATTGGCCTCGTATTTATATTGCTGGATTTGAAGGGCGATGCGTTCGGCCGCATGGCGGGCGTCGAGCTCAGCGAGGGGGTCACCTTCGCGCCTGGCAGAATTGAAACGCCGGAGGAGTTCGGTGCGTTTTTTGGCCAGAAGCGTTGCTGAATTAACGGTGTGGTTGAATTTTGTGATCGCCGGGTTAATTTCAGAGGCTTTAATGGCCGTAATATCCACGGCAACGTTGCGCTCAAACCCAAGCGCCCAGGAAAGCGCAGTTGTAATCACAACAGCCACAAGAACATACGGGATTCGTGGTGCGAGCCGTTTTAACGCATACATGATGACAAAGGCCAGCGTTGCCATAAACAGCGTGGGTCCGTGCGTGTAATGCCCGGCAGCCTTGATCACCAGGTAAATCGTTTCATAATGGTGCGGCGCTTTGTCCACATAAACGCCGAATATTTTTGGTAGTTGCGAGGAGGCGATGATCAACGCGGCCGCATTTGTGAATCCGTTCACCACCGGATGGGAGATGAAATTGACGACAAGTCCAAGTTTCAGTACCCCGAGGATAAATTGAAAAGCACCGACCAGCAAGGCCAGCAAAATGGCATACGCAATATATGATTGACTGCCGGCGGTGGCCAACGGCTCAAGGGTCGTGGCCGTTAGAAGCGAGACCACCGCTACAGGACCAGTAGCCAGCTGGCGGCTGGAACCGAACAAAGAAGCCACCAGAGGTGGCAGAAAAGAGGCATAGAGCCCGTAATAGGGCGGCAGACCTGCAAGTTCGGCGTAGGCCATAGATTGGGGAATCAGTACCAGGGCAACCGTCAAGCCCGCAAGGATGTCCGCTTTCAAGCTATCCATTTTATAAACCGCGGGCCAGTTGAAAACTGTCAACAATCGGTTCATCGCATACCCATTTGTTCGTGAAGCCAACCGCCTTTTGGCATTTTAGACAAAAGCGCCTTTCGTCACATTGGAGACCGGTTTCTAGCCTGTTTTCCTCTGTTTGCCTGGTGAAATACTTAACCCTAATTGATCGTAAATAAAATAAAAAACAGGGGTAAAGTCTTAAAAATTATTACGGTTATGCAGAAAGCCCAAGTTAGTCTCTTACAACCACGAAGGGCACGAAGGACCCGAAGAGGGGGTGCCAATTTATTCATCCTGTCTTTGTGATCTTCGTGGTGGGATCACTATCAGACATAAACGACTGGAACTTTCCAGATAACCACGAATATTATTATTTGGGTTATGTTTTCCAAAATTTACTATGTCGTATATTGATACGTTATCGTTATAAGAAACTTATTTCATTTTGTTTACCCTTCGGGAAAGCCGATGCCACCCCATCTTCTGCGTTGCCAAGAGCTCGCAGTAGACGACTGCAGCGTCGCCCTTGGGCGCCTTGAAGCCGGGGCATCCTCGACTTTCGCTCAATTAGAGTCTAGCAATCGTTACGATTTTAAAATACCCGGGTCAAGAAAAAATTCTTATAAATCGAATAATTTACCGGAATTTCGAAAGACTGAAGCGCAAACTACCTATTGCCTGGCCGGGCTTAATCCTTTGAAACTTTTGAATGTTTGGGATAAGATTTAGAAGTAACCCAACCATTGCATCCGTTGGCGAGCTCGGGTCGTCGGAAACCGTAAACATTTGACACCATTAAAAAAATATTTATCTTCACACAAGAACTAAGTCATCCGAAATTATACCACTCAAAGATCTCAATCAGGGGAGAATGTAATCTTGTTGAAAAAGGCAACAGAGGCCACCTTACCGGAAAAGCCGAGACTTTTGAAACAACTGAAAGAGGGGAAATTTAATATCCCCGATTTTATTTATGTATCGGTATCTGATTTTAAAAACGAAGCGTTTGACGATTTAAGAGCATTTCTGGATCAGCACAATGAGAGTTTTAAGGTGATCACCCGCAGTGCACATCCCCAGGAGGAATTCTTTAAAGGGGGAACATTTGATTCATTGGAGACCTATGCCGATCCAGGGGGTATTCAATATGCGCGCACCAAAATCATAAATCTGTCCAAAACCGCCAAACAACTGACCATTAAACGACAACAAAAATTCAATCACAGCCCTGATATCGATGTCGAAGACATGGGTGTTATCGTGATGCCCTATATCAGCGGCACCAGCGTCATGGCGAAAATGATTGGAGATCATTGGGAATTTGGATACTGTCGTGACCGCACCCATAAAGTACAACGGGAACCCTATATTACGAAAACTCCCCATGATATTAGACTGCTGCAGTTATCAAAAGATATTCAGAAGCACTTAGGCTACCGGTGTGAAATCGAATATGTTGTATCCGGTGAGGGTGAAATTTATGTCGTTCAGGCTAAAGACATTTCTCACATCGAAACACTTGAACAGCAACTGGGTGAAAGATCGATTCAGCTGGATGGCGTCCGTCGAATCAGAAGGAACCATAATTATCGTGAACGACCGGTTTATGTCATGGACAACAGGGAATTTTATCTGGAAATTATTGGTAAATGTGAAGATCTGGTTTGGGGCAATACAAAAAACAAGCCGGCCGTTGAGGATATTCTTGAAATTATCGCCAAATATCAAACCGGACTGGAAAAATTTGCTTTGAAACATCACCGGTTTGGAATTCTGGGGTTATCGATTCAAGAACCGGAGGAATTGTACCAGATCGCCAATCACTACCTGGATGACTTTTCCGACTTGCAGTCAGAGCTTTCCAAAGCACTGCATGACAACTTATACAAAATTGACTATTTTTTATCAGAAGCCGACACGCTGCTGGCCAAAGACAAGTTCAGAGTTAATCTGTGCGGGCACGACGCCTACGGAATCGATACGGTTCGCAACCCTATGTGGTCCGTCTACTGGTACATGGATAAACATGATAAAATGGTCAAAGAATTCAAACGATTGGGATTTAAAACCGGGGATACGGTCGGAATTGAAATTGATTCGGATGAAAAACCAATCGTTTATCGTCTATAATTGAGAGAATCGCGCACATCAGTTCGGCAGCTATTTGACGGCCGTGCTTTGCAGTACCTTTGAGGCCTGCTCAAGAATTCCTTCCGGAAAACCAATGATAGGATAAACCACCAGAAATCCAATGATCCAGAGCAGCAGCATGGACAGTATAAAAAATCCAAAACCGTATTTTACAAAATCAATGGCTTCAAGGGCCCTCTTGTTTGTATCCGGATAAACGCCCAGCGCAAATGTCAGCGCATTGGCGGGAGACCCCACAATCAGGAAATGGGCATAAGACGATGCCAATGCCACGGCCATGCCGATGGCCCACGGCTCGCCGGCAACGCCGGTCATAATCCCCATGGGGACAACAATAGGCCCGATAAGGGCGACGGTGGCGGCATCAGACATAAAATTGGTAACCAGACCGGAGAAAGCGGACATTCCGACCCACAACCCATAACCCTTATCCATCCCGACCTGTGACAGCGCGTTCAGAAAAGTTGTCGCCAGCCACAGGGCCCCGCCGCTCTCTTTGAGAAGGGCACCCAGGGTCAGCGCTCCGCAGTACATAAACCAGGCGTTAAAGGATATACGCTTAATTACCTGTTCAAATTTCACGGTCTTGAACAAAACCGGTATGACCAGAGCCAGAAGCGCCGGTCCGCCCAATCCCGTGGCTTCCCCTCCGAATATCCACAGGGCCACAATGAGGAAAAGCGTCCCGGCAGTGATATACTCTGGATATTTCATTTTGCCCATTTTGCGTGTCTCTTCCTTGATATGTTGCAGCCCGGGGGTAAGGTCCCGGGTCTTTATCTTCTTGCTGAATAAAGTCGCCATATAAAGCAACAACATGGTGCTGCCGAGCGGCACCAGGGGCCAGCCGTATTGCATCCAGCCGGAATAGGTGATCGGTATGCCGTATTCGGTAAAAAAACCCATCATGATCACATTGCGTCCACCGGCCGAGGGCGTTCCGGGCCCGCCCATATTCAGCGCAAAGCAAAGGGAAAAAAGCAGATATTTGGCAAGCGCAGGGTCGTGAACCACCTCCCCCTCCGGGCTGGTGGCCTTCACCGATCCGTAATAGACCGCCATCATCACCGGCACCATAAAAGAACACATGGCAGGGGCCGACATAAATGATCCCACAATTGACATACTGATGCACAGCACGATCATGGGGACCCAGAACCCTTTGGTCCATCCCAGCAGCCAGACAGCCAGGCGTTTATGGAAACCCACCTCTACCACCGTCGCTCCCAGGGCAAAAACGCCCAGCATGAACAACGGTGCATCACCCGCAAAGGTCTTGCCAATCATGTTAAAAGGCAGAAGCCCGAAAAAGTAAGCCAGAAGCGGCATCAGGATGCCCGTTACCCCGATCGGGAGGGCCTCGACGGCAAAAAAGACAATCGCCATGGGAACAATCCCCAGTACGATCATCGTTTTAGCGGCGGCCTCCTTGGCATTATGGGCGATTTCCCAGTCGATCATCTTTTGAACATACCCGTATTTTTCCATCACCTCGACAAGAGAATGGGGCGTCGGCGAAATAAAGGCGATCAGTATGAAAAGACCGGTGCCAATTCCGATCCACAGTTCTTTCTTTGCGAATATTCCGGTTTTTTCCCCATGCGTATCCATCTCAAAACGTCTCCTTAAGTCTCACATTAAAATTTGGGTTCTATCAAAGCGCGTTTGCCGCAGATATGATTCGAATTTAACGTCAATCGCCTTTGATGATATCGCAAATTTTTGTAAAAACATCAGACAGCCGTAATATTCCAACAACCTCATCACCGCTGCTCACCAGCAGAGAATGAAAAGGAGAAACAACCAGCTGGTGGATGGCCTCTCCCAGTGAGGCATTATCGTCAATATATTCACCCTCGGCGGGCGTCTGAATAAAATCACTCACCTTCAGCTTGGCGGCCCTTTCACAAAAAAACTGCGCCGGTTCGGCCCACAGAACGCAATCTTCAAGCATGTCCTTGATCAAATCCGGACTAAATCCGGATCGCTCCAGAACATCCATACCTTCCACTTTCCCATAATTGGGTTCAAGGGCGACCAGGATGTTTTTCATGGTTATTTTACTGACAACCTTTCCGCTCTCATCCAGCACCAATATGGCACGATGTTTATGCTGCGACGGGTCAAGGGTCATTTGAGCCTTTTCCAGAGCAAGGACCGCCTCGCGCAAAGTCGCCTCCCGGGGAACCGTTGCATAGCCTTTGAGCGGTACCATTAATTCTTTTACTTTTATCCTTTTCATATTATCTCTCCATGGCCGGAATTATGCACAGTTAAGATGGTTATATGATTTTAAATAAATTTATTAACATAACTAAAGAATACATCCGATGTCAAAAAAAACTTGAGGTAAATTTGCTGGAAAGCCTCTCTTTGTGACACATTGTTGCACCTCAACGACATGGAATGAGTCGAAGAAATTACACAATCAAAAAAACTATACAAAATGGCCAAATTATGATAAGTGGACCCCCAATTTTACCCCAAAATGGAGGTAGCCGTGAAATCATATTCGGTGAAAGATCTAATGGTGCCGCTTTCGGAATATGCAACTGTGACAGAAGACGCAACCCTTTACGAGGCTGTTTTGTCACTGGAAGAGGCCCAGGAAAATTTTGAGGACAAGCACACTCGTTATCGTCATCGTGCAATTCTGGTACTGGATAAAACCGGTCATGTTATCGGTAAACTCAGCCAGCTGGATGTGCTCAGCGCCCTGGAACCCAAATACCAGGATATGCTCCAGGGGGAGGAATCGCACCGATTGGGGATTTCTAAAAAATTTATGAAATCGGTCATGCAAGATTATAACCTTTTTGCCGATCCCCTGGATGACATCTGCCGTAAGGCCGGAGAGCAGAACGTCAAAGGATTTATGTATACGCCCACCGAGGGAGAATATGTCTCCCAGGACGCATCGCTGGATGTTGCGATTCATCGGCTGATCATGGGACATCACCAATCTTTATTAGTGACCCGTGATGAAAAAATTGTGGGCATTTTGCGCCTGACCGATGTGTTTGCCGCCGTATTTCACAAGATGAAAGCGTGCTTTGAAACATAAGGCTCGAAGAATCTCGCAGATATTTGCCTAACGTATATAGCCGTTTTATAAGGATAGAGGAGGGCTCTTTAGGTGAGTGAGGATATCGCTGCAACCAAAAATATCGACTGGAAAAAGATGGGGTTTCTTTTCCTGGGGATGACCCTTTTTACGATAGTTTATCTGGCACCTGCCTGGCCCGATGCCGTCGATCCCATGGGCAAGCATTTTCCGCTAAGCCGGGAGGCCAAGGGCGCCATTGCCGTGTTTCTGCTGGCTGCCACCTGGTGGGTTTTCGAAGTGGTGCCCATCGGTGTGACCAGCCTGGCCATCGGCGTATTGCAGGCCATGTTCCTGATCCGCCCGGCCAGAGATGCCTTTACCGACTTTATGGTGCCCTCGGTGATGTTTATTTTTGCCTCGATTATGATCGGGCTGGTATTCACCAAGACCGGCTTGACCAAACGTCTGGCGTACAAAATGCTGATCATCGTCGGTGAAAAAACCAGTATGATCTACCTGGGCTGTTTCATTGTGACGTCGATCCTGACGCATATCATGGCGCATACGGCGGTGGCCGCCACCATTTACCCGCTGCTGGTCTCGATTTATGCGCTTTACGGGGAAGGGGATAAAAAGACAAAATTCGGCAAGGGGTTGTTTATCGGTATGGCCTATGTTGCCGGTGCCGGCAGCATTGTCACCCTGCTGGGCGCCGCCCGCGGTGCCGTGGCCCTGGGCTTTTATAAAGAAATCATGAATCAGGACATCACCTTTTTCCAGCTGACCTGGTACATGTTCCCCATCGGCTGGCTCATGACATTTTTGTTATGGGGCTTTTTCATGGTGTTTTTCAAACCGGAAAAGGCGGCCATCCCCGGTTTGCGGGAAAAGGCTCAGAAACTCAACGCAGAACTGGGGCCCCTGACCCGCAACGAGATCAAGGCAGCCGTTATCGTGGGCGCCTGTATTCTTGTCATGGCGGCCAAGCAGTTCCTTCCAGCGCTGGCGCCCATCGACAAAACCGCCATTATTTTGGTATCGACCATCCTGTTTTTTGTCACCGGCATCATGGACATCGACGACCTGGAAGACATTCCCTGGAATATTATTCTGTTGTTCGCCGGTGCGATGAGTATCGGCAACTGCCTGTGGCAAACCGGCGCCGCCAGCTGGATGGCGGTCAACTGGCTGGCCATGTTCCAGGAATCCAACTGGTTTGTGTTTGTGATGAGCATCGCCTTTTTCGTGATGGTCATGACCAACGTCATCATGAACGTGGCCGCCATCGCTATATCCCTGCCCGTTGCGCTGGTCATCGCGCCCTATCTGGGCGTGGCCGGTGAAGTGATCCTGTTTGCGGCTTTGGTTACCGCCGGGATGCCCTTCCTGCTGCTGGTGGGTGCCGCCCCCAACGCGATTGCCTATGACTCCGGTCAGTTTACGACTGCTGAATTTTTTCTATACGGCATCCCCGCCAGTATCATTTTGATGATCGTCACCGGATTTGCCGTCTTTGTGCTCTGGCCCCTGATGGGCATGCCGATATTAACCGGTGGTTAACGGTAAATCAATTGGGTTGAATCGATCAATTTAGCTAACAGTGAGAAAGGTTGTCATGAACAAGCTCGAAAAATTATTTGATCGCATCATCGGTAAAGTCAACATCAGCTTGAGAGGATTTAACTTTGACGCTAAAGAATACCTAAAATATCTTCAAAATTACATCCCGCTGCGTCAGTTGGTCAAATTCTATGCATTTTACGGGTTTATCGGGCATCAGCCGTTCAATTTCCACTTCAGTCGCTCAAACCTGGCCGGCAGCTATTTTTTGGGAAATTGTATGGTTGACAATGCGATTCTCTATAAAAGTGATATCCGTGGCGACGAACTCAAATCCAAAGGCGATACCATTAATTATCAAGACATCTATTTTACCCTGGACCACGATGAGAAAGTCCGGATTCAAGACAGTATTCTGATTAAGACACTAGTGCACAATTGTTCCAACGATCCGGCAAACTTCGAATTGTTTCTGATTAAAAACGCTGCATCAGCGCCCTATGCGAATATTCATGGATCCCTGGTGGAGGGGTGTTTTCTGGGGCCTTTCGCGACCGCCGATCTAACGCGTCTTCACGGATGTATCCTTGGAACATACGCCTATGTGCAAACCGGAGAACTATGGAAGGAGAATATCGGTAATGGTCGGATCTTGATCAGAAACGACAACAACTTTGAATTCTCCTATCGGTTTTCACCAAGGGTATTGGATCGATACATACGATTTAAAATCGGTCAACAGCCAAGCGGTATTTTTATCGATTTTATCAGAAAGCGTAAGGAAGCATTCCAGCAGATATTTGATGCGGTAAATTTAGAGCCCCCCCCGATGGTACCGAAATCAAGCTCTTTAAGCCGCTATGCGGTCGTCAGACCGAAAACACACATTGGTGAAAATGTGCTGGTGTCACAACGGGCATATCTGGAAAACTCATTTCTCGGTAACGGGGCGAATGCTCAGGAAAATTGCTATATCATCAACTCGCGTCTGAAAGGCGATAATGTGACGGCTCACGGTGCCAAATTGGTCCACGCCCGTCTGGCAAAAAATGTCTTTGTTGGTTTTAACGCCTTTTTACGGGGAACAGCGGATTGTCCGCTCGACATCGGCACGGGCAGCGTCGTCATGCCCCACACGATTATCGACCTCAAACAGCCCGTAGCCGTTCCGGCGAATCATCTGGTCTGGGGGTACATCCAACATCCCGACGATCTCAAATATAATAGTTTATCATTGAAAAAATTTGCTGCGGTTCGCCTTAAAAAAACCATCAAAACCATGAAATTTAGCGGAAATGGCGCTGCATTTGTCCAAGCCTTTCGGCACCGCATCCAACACATCCTTGAAGCTAACGGGGCTTACTTTGACGGGAAGCATAATCGGGGTCACGCCCAGCAGGAACAAGACATATCTTTTAACATTATCCAGCCTTACATGACAGGCCCCAGGAAGGGTCTTTTCCCAACTCTTGATATTCAGCCGTGAGCATGATCAACAATCGAGGTCATATGTTTTGACACCATTGTGTTACCTAAATTGAGCGTTCAAATACGGAATCCTCACTTGGTCGGTCACAAAGTGTGTATCTTTGAAAAATTCGGTGACATTTCGCATTACGCTGCCAGGTAAGGGTGCAATTTGATAGTTGATCAATCTCTATCCTCTATAGTAATTAAAAGGTTATGCTAAATCCTAAAATTCTTCTGAACGAAATTAGCGCGAATAAAAATTATAAGGGAGTATATCCATGAGCATCGCAAATGTATTACTCGTAGATGATGAGGTCGAATTTGTTGAAACTTTCAGTGAACGCTTAAAAAGGCGAAACCTTGAAATCTCAAAGGCGTTCAGCGGAAAAGAGGCGCTCAAGGTACTTGAGAAAAACAAAAATATCGAGGTTGTTATTCTGGATGTAATGATGCCGGAATTGGACGGAATCGAAACACTGGTTGAAATCAGAAAGCGGTATCCGCTGGTGGAGGTCATCATGCTTTCGGGTCATTCGACGGTCGAATCAGCCATTGAAGGAATGAAAAAAGGCGCCTTTGATTATTTGATGAAACCATGCGACATGGATCAGATCATCGCCAAGGTCAGCGATGCGGTGGCGAAAAAACGGCGGCATGAAGAAAAAATAATCCAGGCCCGCATCAAAGAAATCACCTCCAGGCGGGTATAGTGTCATGTCCCACGAACATATTAAAAAAGTCGCGTCGTTTACTTAAGTCCTGTTGAATTCTTGCATTGAGAAAATTCCAAACCAGTGTGCATGAAGGAAGAATGCTGCAAATCAAATTGTTTCTTCTTGACATGGCCTACCCATAAAATATATCTATTTTTATCATATAGCCCGATTTAAAAAATAAATTTAGTTCAGCGAAACACCAACTCCTGAATTGAGCGATTGTCGAGGTCGAAGATCCGCCTTCGGAGGACCGAAGATCCGCCTCTGTAGGGTTGCCGCCCCGGTGAAATAGGCCCGCCCGTTTGAATCCCCCGCAGGGGGGCCGCAAAGCGGCATTCAACCGGGCAAGCATTTCACTGGGCAGGCAGCTACAAGGAAGATGTCGTTCCGCTATAGTTGGCTATGCGGGACGGTATATGACACAGTAGATGCGGTAAGATCGACAATCCCGAAGGGTTTTAAATTAAAAATATTAAAAACGATAGAATTCCTTAAAATTAAGAAGTCTCCCCCATATTTTTAATTTAAAACGCTCAATTTAGAAAACAAAAAAGGAGGGTATATCATGAAAAAGTTAGGATTGGTTTTTGTATGCGGACTTATTTGCGTATTTCTCATAGCGGGGGTTGCCGCCGCCAAGGAACAGGTGGTGGTGTACACCTCACTGGAAAATGAAGAGATCGTCGAATATCTGAAAGTCGCCAAAAAAGAGCTGGCCGATCTGGATATTCAGGCCATCCGGCTCTCCACCGGAGAGCTGGGCGCCCGCATGCTGGCCGAAAAAGACAACCCGCAGGCAGACTGCATCTGGGGCTGGGCGGTCACCAATATGTCGGAATTTGTTCCCAAGGGCATGCTGGTGCCCTATAAACCCAGGGGCTGGGATATGATCCCGGCCAACTTCAAGGACCCTGAAGGATACTGGACCGCCATTGACCTGTATGCCGCCGCACTGGTCCCGAACACCAAAGTACTCGCGCAAAAAAATATGCCGATGCCCAAAGGCTGGAATGATCTGTTGAATCCGGTCTATAAGGGCGCTTTGATCATGCCCAACCCGGCCAGCTCCGGCACCGGGTTTTTGCAGGTGGCCAGCATCCTGGTCATGATGGACCCGGATTACAAATCCAAGCCCGTAGAACAGAATAAAGGCTGGGATTTCCTCAAACAGCTGGACAAAAACATGGGCCAGTACATCAAAAGCGGCTCCAAACCGGCCAAGCTGACCGCCGCCGGTGAATATGCGGTGGGCGCTTCTTTTGCTTTTGTATACTCTTCTCTGAAAAAGAAAGGCTTTCCGGTCGCGCTGGTGATGCCCGAGGAAGGCGCCGGGTTCGAGCTCGAGGCCAACGCGCTGCTCAAAGGCGCCAAGAATGAGGCGGCGGCCAAGAAATTCCTGGACTGGGCCATCAGCAAACAGGCCATGGAAGAATATGCCAAATTCAAGCTGGGGGTCACCTATCCGGGTGTTTCCGGGCCTAAGGATCTGCCTGCCCTGAAAACAATTAAGCTGGCTCCGATGGATTTCCCGTGGCAATCTGAAAATCGCGCCAAAATCCTGGAAGTCTGGCAAAACCATTTCCTGAAATAAGCATGCGTTGAATGACTCTTTTAAACTTCATAAATCCTCCTCGGAGGATTTATGAAGTTTTGTCTTTATAGTGGCTGTCAAAAAAACGTCTCGTTATTCAAACTTTTTTTTCTACAAACACTTATGCCGCAATTCCATAACTTGGAACATTATGATGGAAAGCGGTATAAACGGACCTCCTTATGGAAACCACCTCCAAACAGCTTGTTTTAAAAAACATCAACAAACAATTTGGCGATCTGGTGGCGGTCAAAGATGTGGATCTGGTGATCGCGCCAGCTGAGTTCGTCTGCTTTTTAGGCCCCAGCGGGTGCGGTAAAACCACCCTTTTGAGGATCATTACCGGATTCGAGCAGCAGACCAGCGGGGATGTCATTTACGACGACAAAATTATCAACGATGTCATCCCGCAAAAACGGGATTTCGGGATCGTGTTTCAGTCTTACGCCCTGTTTCCCAATATGACGGTGCATCAGAATGTCGCCTTTGGTTTGAAAATGCGCAACATGCCGCCAAAGCTGATCGATGAGCGCGTCGGTGAAATTTTAAAGCTGGTGGGCCTGACAGACTGGGAGCGCCATTATCCTTCACAGCTCAGCGGCGGCCAGCAGCAACGGGTGGCGCTGGGCCGGGCGATTGCCATCAAACCCAAGGTGCTGCTACTGGATGAACCCCTGAGCGCCCTGGATGCTAAGATCAGGATACGCCTTCGAACGGTTATCAAAAGGCTGCAGGAAGAACTGGGCGTTACGATGATCTATGTCACCCACGACCAGGAAGAGGCACTGGCACTGGCGGATCGGGTCGCCATCATGCGGGATGGAGAGATCAGACAGATCGGTTCGCCCTGGGAAATATATAAACAACCCAAAACCAGCTTTATCGCTGAATTTGTGGGGACCTCCAATTTTATTACCGGAAAGAAGAAAAACGGCAAGGTACAGTTCGGTCGGTTGGAGCTGGCGGTCACAAACCTGGATGATAGCGGAAACGAGACGGTTTATCTTGCCATTCGGCCCGAAAATATTGAACTGGTCGATGAAACCCGCTCCTCTGAAAATTATCTGGCCTCCAATGTGGTTGAAGTTGCGGCCGAGGTAATCAATTTTCTGGGGGCGATCGTAAGAATTACGTTCATTCTTGAAGAAGAAGAAATGCTGGTGGATATTTCAGAGAAAGCGTTTGAAAAACTGAGTTTAAAACGAAAAGATAAGTTTAAACTTTATTTCCCACCGGATGAATTTCATCAGTATACTGAGCTGTTCAGAAAACTCATCTAGAGGCTATCTTAAATAAGGTTGAGTCCGTTGAGCCGGTTGTGCCCGTTGGCCGGTTAAAAAATAAAAGCAGGACTTTTTCCTTTTATAACGGGCCAAATCCCGCTTTGCGGGGACCTTCGGCCGGCTCAACGGGCTCAACGGGCCAACCTAAAAATATGGAATCTTCCTCATCAGACGTTGCCGTAGCTCCACAGTACCAGGTTTCTGGCGCACGGATGGAAATCGATCGATTCATCATTCCCACCGTCACCATTTTTATCGGCCTGATTCTGTGCTTTTTTATGCTTTTCCCCCTTTCGGCAATCCTCAAGATGAGTTTTTTCAAAGGCGGCGAGTTCGCCCTGGCCAATTTCACCCTGGTCAATTTTCAAAAATATTTCACCACAGCCTACACCCTCAGAGCATTATGGCACAGCCTGTACGTGTCGGTGGTCACGACGATTATCGTCACGATTATTATTTTCTTTTACGCGTATGCCATGACCCGCACCACCATCCGTGGGAAGACCTTTTTCCGCAATGTCATCATGCTGCCGCTGGTGGCGCCCTCCATTGTTCAGGCGCTGGCGCTGATCTATCTGTTCGGCCGCAACGGCCTGATTACGGCCCATCTTTTAAAAACCGACTGGAATATTTACGGGGCCACCGGGATTATTGTTTCAGAAGTTCTGTATTGCCTGCCCCATGCTTTTGTCATCTTATATACCACCCTTTCGGCGGTGGATATCCGGCTGGATGAGGCGGCCGAAAGCCTGGGCGCATCGCCCTTCAAGGTGTTCACACGCATCACGCTGCCGTCCGCAAAATACGGGATCTTCAGCGCCGCGGCCCTGACCTTCAATTTGACCATTACCGATTTTGGCAACCCGGTGGTCATCGGCGCCAATTATAATGTGCTGGCCACCGAAATCTACGCCCAGGTCACCAATCTCTACCGCTTTGATTTAGGGGCGACCATCAGTATTATTTTACTGGTGCCTTCGCTGATGGCCTTTATGTTAAATTATTATATCTCCCGCAAAACCTTTTCCATGATCAGCGGGGCGGCCAGGCCCGTGATTCCGCCGTCGCGGCCGCTAAAAAAAATTTCCTACTCGATATATTGCAGCCTGGTCACTTTTGCTATTTTTCTGGTTTTTGCCACCGTTATCATCGGCTCCTTTGTTAAAATCTGGCCATATGACTGGTCGTTGACCCTGGCCCATTACAGTTTTCCTTCCATCGCGGGCTATTCTGCCATCTGGACCAGCGTGTGGGTTTCGCTGATCGTGGGGATTGCCGGCGCTTTCATTACCCTGGTTGCCGGCTATGTCATGGAGACGCGCAGGCCTTTTTTCAAGCAGACGATTTATCTTTTGTCGGTCATGCCGGCTGCTATCCCCGGTCTGGTGATGGGACTGGGCTATATATTGGCCTTTAACAAACCCTATTATTTTTTTTACGGAACGCCCTGGATCATCGTGATCAATATCGTGATCTGCAATTTTACCCTGGGCATATTGGCGAGTATTTCCAATTTGCGAAATATCGATCCATCCATCGAGGAAGCCTCCATCAGCCTGGGCGGGGATACCTTCCGCACGTTTTTCAGAATCATATTCCCACTTTCACGGGTGGCCTTCTTTCAAAACTTTGTCTATTTTTTCATGCGCTCAATGACCACCATCAGCGCCGTGATCTTTCTGGTCTCAGCCACTGTCCACCTGGCAGCCATTGAAATCATCATGCTCGACAATGACGGCTGGACCGCCAGCGCCAATGCAATGTGCACCTGTATCATCGTGATTGTGCTGATCATGCTGGGGATTTTACAGATTGTCGCGAAAAAGACGGGTCAGCGGCCGGAAGGAATGACCTCTGCTGTGTAATTTCTTTCAATAATAATTGTACGCCTTTTTAAAATTTGAAACGCTCAACTTAGGATAGGTCGTAGGGGGTCAGGCTCTCATAACCAGTTTGCGTTACCAGAATGGTCTGCTCAAACTGGGCGGATAACGATTTATCTTTGGTCACCGCCGTCCAGTTATCTTCCAGGATTTTCAGGTCATGGTTGCCCAGATTGATCATGGGTTCTATCGTAAAAACCATGCCCGGAATGAGACGGATGCCCTGTCCTCTCTGACCGAAATGCGGGACCTGGGGCGCCTCGTGAAATTCAAACCCGACGCCATGGCCGACAAAATCCCGCACCACCGAACACCCCTGTTCCTCGGCGTACCTTTGTATGGCCCAGCCAATATCGCCGATGGTGTTGCCGGGTTTTACCATGGAGATACCGCGCCTTAGACACTCTCTGGCAACGCTGACGATTTTGAGGGCTTCGGGTCCGGGCGTGCCGACGAAAAAAGTTTGATTGGCATCCGCGTAATAACCGTTCAGCACCGAGGTGATGTCGACATTGACGATATCGCCATCTTCCAGCACCCGCGGCCCGGGAATGCCGTGGCAAACCACTTCATTGACCGAGACGCAGACACTTTTCGGAAATCCTCTGTAATTTAAAGGTGCCGGCCGGGCTCCGTTTTTAACGGTAAATTCATGTACGATGGTGTTGATGTCGTCAGTCTTCGTTCCCGGCCTGATTTTATCGGTAATCTGCTCAAAGGTGTCCAGCACCAGCTGCCCGGCCTTGCGGATACCCATTATATCGGCTTCTTTTTTAAGCTGAATTTTGTATCGCTGGGCATACAAAGCCCCGGGATCTTTGTTATCCAGCACTTCTTTTTCCAGACAGCATTTTTTATATTTTAACCCGCTGCCGCAGATGCAGGGATCGTTTCTACCCACTTTCACTGATGCATCCTTTTCTTTTAGCAAATTCAATCTGGTTTTCGATTTCATCTATGAGCGCTCCGGCTTTGATTTGCCCGCCGGAGTAAACAATAAGGTGGTTATCATTTGTATTTTGTCAAAGTTGTACCTATTATAATAAATACTATCTTAATTCAACCATCATGCAAAGTAAAACCCGTCAAAATCCATTTTCCGGTTTGCTATTGAGCAGAAAATATTTTAATAATTGAATTCTATATGTTGAGCCCGTTGCACATGAAAG
Organism: uncultured Desulfobacterales bacterium; assembly: GCA_947259495.1. Lineage (GTDB taxonomy): Bacteria > Desulfobacterota > Desulfobacteria > Desulfobacterales > JAHEIW01 > JAHEIW01. The sequence goes on from CAMYLV010000036.1 coordinate 25,220, forward strand.
CCTCCGAATCGTGCAGAATTCAGCCATTGCATTGAACATCAAGCCACCGGAGATTCAGGTCCATGCATTTTGAGGTTTCAGGTGTTACAGTTTCTCCATTAATCCCTTTTGGGGTGGCTTTTATTATCTCACTGTTTACTTCGACGGCCGGGGTTTCCGGTGCTTTTCTTTTATTGCCGTTTCAGGTCAGCGTTCTGGGTTTTATCAGCCCCGCAGTCTCTCCCACGAACATGTTCTACAATGTCATTGCCATCCCCAGCGGTGTCTATCGCTACATGCGCGAAAAACGCATGTCCTGGCCGCTGACCTGGGTAATTATAATAGGAACCCTGCCGGGCATATTTATTGGTGCTGTTATCAGGATTCGGTATTTGCCGGATCCAAAAAATTTCAAATTTTTCGCGGGCTGTGTGTTGCTCTATATCGGCCTGAGACTGTTTTATTCCATGATCAAAAAAAATGACTTGGCACAAAAAAAAGCAAAAACTGCCGAACAGCGCTTTTATGCCGACCAGGATAACAAAGAATCGCCATCGGAAAATGAAAACAATCAGACGCCGGGCGTAAAAACCTTAGAGGTCTCCCTCACAAGATTCAGTTATAGTTTCTACGGCGAAATCTTTACCTTCAATACCATCGTTTTGCTGGTGCTGGCATTTATGGTCGGAATTGTCGGCGGGACTTATGGTATCGGCGGGGGCGCCATTATTGCGCCGTTTCTGGTGGCGTTTTTCGGCCTTCCGGTGTACACCATCGCCGGCGCCACTCTGATGGCCACGTTTGCCACCTCAATTGCCGGGGTTGTTTTTTATGCAGGGATTGCGCCTTTTTTCGCATACACCGGCCTGGCAATCGCACCGGACTGGACGCTGGGGGCCTTGTTCGGCGCCGGCGGCTTTTTGGGCATTTACTGCGGCGCGCGTCTGCAAAAGTATATGCCGGCCAAAATCATAAAGATTATCCTGATCCTCACCCTGCTCTTCGTCGCCATCCGGTATATATCCGTCATTCTTTAAAAAGGCTTGTAGGTTTGGCGCTTTGTGCGCCGCGCTGCGACCACCGTCTATCAGCTGTCAGGTTTCGGGTGTCAGGTGTCAGAAGACAGAGAACCGCAGAACACCGAACAAGGAATAATGAATGTCGAAGGGTAAGAAAACTTCTCCAATCGAAATTCCTTGTTCGATATTCGATATTCAAAACAGTGAAAATCGCGTGGAAGCTGACACCTTGACATCCGGCAAGAAATTAGGGTTTGGAAACCATTTTAGAGCCATTTAACGGAGTACGGGTTGTAAATCAGCGTTACCTTCTGGCCGGGATAAAGATTTTCCTGCTGGATCTTCTGACGGGGCAATTTCAAGGTAAACGGCAGGTTGCCGATCAGAATGGTTGCCATGATGTCGGCGCTGTTTTTTTCCAGGGTCAAACGGGAAACAATTCCGTTCAGGATATGGGCGTCAGGGTCAGCCGACTGGGTATCCTTGCCGTTGGCGATGGCTGGGGGTTCGAGAACGGCCACTGCACCCGGCTCAGGCGGACCGGATAAACGGATGCACTGGCCATCGGGCAATTCTTTTTCCCACAGACTGCCGCTCAAATGGCGCCAGGGACCGAAAATGATATTTTCTTTGCCGGTGCCGAATAAACGACCTTTGAACAGGTGCATCACCTGATCACATACATTATAAAGCCAGTCCCGGTCGTGACTGGCTATGATCAGGGTGGTGTCCCATTCCCGGCGCGCCATTAAAGCGGCTTCTTTGATCTGCTGGGCACTGGCAATATCCACATTGGCGGTGGGCTCATCCATCAGCAAAATTTCCGGCTTCAACACCAACCGGGCGGCCAGTGCCACTCGCTGGGTCTCTCCGCCTGAAAGCTGATTGGCGGGGGCATAAACAAAATCCCCCATTCCAACCATAGCAAGACCTTTGAGAATTCGGCGTTTTCGCTCTTCTTTTGAAATGCCTCTAATTTTCAGTCCGAATTCCATATTATTAAAAACAGTGGTGGTAAACAGAAGGGGCAGTTGATCAACCAGAACCACTTCCTTGCGTAATTGCCGCAGAAAAGGCTCAGAATACTGCACCGGTTTTGATTTATAAGAAACAATGCCCGCGGTCGGACGCTCTAAAAATGCCAGAATATTTAAAAGGGTGGTCTTGCCGGCACCGTTAGGGCCCTGCAGCCCGTATATTTCACCTTTTTTGAGTGCAAGCGCAGGAACATCCAGAACAGTGCGATCACTGAATGTTTTGGTCAGATCTGAAATATCAAAGAGCATCAGGAGCGGACCCTTCCCTGAAATAAATGAAACATCAGATTCATCCCGAAGCTCAGACCCAGCAGCACAATGCCCAGCGCCACTGCCAGGGTAAAAGCGCCTTTGTCATATTCCAGGGCCATCGCGGTGGTCATGGTGCGGGTGAACCCGCGAATGTTTCCGCCCAGCATCATGCTGATGCCCACTTCCGAGATTACGCGGCCATAGGCTGCAATAACCGCAGCCACAATACCGTAACGCGCTTCGCGGAATATTACAAAGGCGGTCTGCCGGCGATTGGCGCCCAGGGTCATGGCCGTTTTGCGATAGCGCTGATCAATTCTGCTGATGGCTGCGATGGTCAAAGCTGTAACCACCGGTATAATGAGCAACGTCTGGCCGATAATAATGGCCTTTTGGGTGTACAGCAGATCGAAAAGCCCCAGTACCCCTCGCCGGGATATAAAGGCATAAACGAAGAGCCCGATCACCACAGTCGGGACCGCCAGCAAGGTGTTCAGGCAGGTAATCACAAAGCGCTTGCCCGGAAACGATTCAAATGCCACCAAAAATCCGAGCGGAATCCCCACCAGGCCGGCAAAAAGCGTTGAATAGCCGCTGACCTTTAAAGAAACGGCAACAATGTCGACCATCTCCTGGTCCAGAGAAATGACCAGAGCGATGGCAGAAATAAAGCTGTCAATCAGCAGATCCACGATTTTTGCTCACATTTGCTTGATAGGATTATGAATTCTCTTAGTATCTTTGCGTCTTTGCGTGAGATTAGTTTTTGCTTACATTGAGCGCATCCGGATAAAACAGCTGCTTGCCTAAAAGCCGATAATTATTGATAACCTTCTGCCCCTTGCCTGAAACCAGCCATTCGGCAAAGGATTTGGACAATTCATATTTGACGTGCGGATGTTTTTGCGGATTGATTGGAATCACGCCATAGGGATTGGCAAGGGCCGGATCCCCCTCGCACAGCACCGCCAGGTCGATCGGCACATCCCGTCCGAATTTATATTTAATGTAGGTGCCTCTATCCGCCAGAATATAGGCCTGTTTTTCATCGGCCAAGGTCAAGGCCTTACCCATGCCCTGCCCGATGGACAGATACCATTGCCCCAGTCCCGGGGGATGGACAAAGCTGACTTCCGTTTTTTTGCCTTTTTTGACGATGGTCTGGGTCTTTTTTTCCAGCGGCAAACCCGTCGATTCCCAGAGCGCCTGCTCTTTTGTATGGGTTCCGCTGTCATCGCCACGCGAAACAAAACCAGTTCGGGTAGCCGCAATTTTTTTGAGGGCTGCGGCGGCATGGGTGAGTCCTTTTATAGCAGCCGGATCTTTTTGAGGGCCTAAAATAACAAAATCATTATGCATGACGGCATAGCGCCGGGTTCCAAAACCGTCCCGGACAAATTTTTCTTCGCGGGCTTGGGCATGCACAAAGATGACATCCACGTTGCCGTCCATGCCGTCCCGGATCGCCGCCCCTGTTCCTTTAGCAATTACCTTGACCTTGATGCCGGTATCTTTTTCCAGCTCTGGCAATAAAACATCCAGCAACCCGGAGGCCTGGGTGCTGGTTGTCGTCGACATTTTTATTATTTTCTCCGCTGCCAAACTAATGTTACTAATAAAACAAGTCGTCAAAACCAGCAGAATAATTTTCATCACAAACCGTTTCATCACATCCTCCTTTTCATCTAACCCTTGTCATCTATCATCTGTTTTCTGTCCTCTGGCATCTGTCGTCCGTCATCTGTCAATTGCGCCAGGATAAATCATTTTGCCGCTTAAGCTGATATCGTAGCCCTGAAATGCTTCAGCCATCTTACGGAAAGGGCTTTCGTGTAAAAGCCCTAAAAACTGTTGAACGCCTTCATCAAAAAATCGATTCCTTAAAATCATCAAATCGAATCGTTCCCAGCGAATGGGAATGAAACCGATGTTCAATAATCCGGCAACTGCGCAGATGCCGGGACCGGCATCTGCCCGTCCGGCTAAAATTTCCAGGCCCACATCCAGATGTCGGTGCACTTCATGACCGTATCCTTCAATTTTTTCACCCTTGATGCCGGCCTTTTTGAATTCGCGGTCCAGCAATAAGCGCGTACCGGTGCCCAGCGGCCGGTTAACTATTCGCATACCGGGTGTCGCCAGATCGGCTACACCGGCAATTTTTTTGGGATTGTCCGCCGCCACCAAAAGGCCCTGCTCACGCCGGGAAAAATTGACAACAGCCGGCATTGAGTCCAGCTCCTGGAAAGCATAGTCAAAATTATATTCTTCTTCATCTTCCTGCAGCAGGTGGCTTGACGCAATATGGCAAAGATTCTGACGCAAGGCCCGCAGGCCGCCCATGCTGCCCAGATTTCCGAAAACGGCCAATGGCGCTTGATACTGGCTGTTGAAAAGTGAAATCGCACGATCCAGCAACGGGTCGTTGCTGCCGGCCAGTACGAGGATTCCCTGCTGGAGGGGCTGCAGGTTGCCGGTGTCCGGATAGTTGATGGTTTGGGTTTCAACCCATTGTTCCACCAGATGCCTGGGAAAAAGCCATTTACCCGTTACTTTGGAGGCCGGCAGGCCCTTTTCGGCCACCAGGGTGTAAACCATTTTTTCATTCACGTTCAAAAACTCCGCGATCGCCTTGGTGGATAATAGTTGCTTCATAAAGATCCTACCTCTTAGAAAAATGCGTAAACAATATTGATCAGGTCTTATTTAATAAAGTAATTATATAGCTTTTATTGTAATAATTTGTCAATATTTTTTGATACCTAAATAGAAACAGGAATTATAATAACAATAAATAACAATAAATCTGATCGTATTCGGTTTTGATGTTGAACTTTCGGTATGACAGGCGTAAATTTTAGCCTTAGCTTTGAGGATCAGGAAAGTGGCAAGGTTTTTTATAAAACTCAGATTATATTGTATAAATTAGTACAATTAAAATGGCGCTATTTTATCATTTCGCTCAAACACTATGCCCTATGCGCCATGCACTATGCCCGATAGACCGCGAAAACGGAGCTCATAAGGAAAAAGACCATGTCTGGATGGAAATAATTCAAGGTCGCTAGGTGGTTTTATGGGGCCAGGGACATATTTTTTTTAGCGGACATTGCGGGCATTTGGGTTTGCGGGCGGTGCAGGTCGCGCGACCGAAAAAAATAAGTCGCAGGCAGAAATCGTTCCAGTCGCGCCGGGGGATGAGTTCCATCAGATCAAATTCGATCTTTACCGGATTGTTATTTTCCGTTAAACCGAGCCGATTTGAAATACGCCCCACATGGGTGTCCACCACAACGCCGGGAATACCAAAAGCAGCCCCCAAAACCACATTGGCGGTCTTGCGCCCCACCCCGGGCAGTTTAACCAGTTCCTCCAGGGTCCGAGGCACCAGGCCGGCATGGTTGTTTAAAATCGCTCTCGCACAATTTTTAATATTTTTGGCTTTATTATGAAAAAACCCGGTGGGGCGAATCAATTTTTCAATGGATTTTAGGGGTGCAGCGGCAAAATCAGCAGGCGTATTTAGGCTTTTAAAAAGCACCGGAGTGACCTGATTGACCTGTTTGTCCGTGCATTGGGCTGAAAGAATGGTGGCCACCAGCAGTTGAAACGGATTTTGATGGAACAGCTGGGTTTTGACCTCGGGATAAATCTTTTGCAGGATCTTGCAAATTTTATCAGCGCGTGGTTTTGACGGCATACAATGGGTCCGTGGTCAGTTGCCCGTGGTCAGTTGCAAAAATTTCTTATAGAGCCTATTGTAAAACTATGGTGGTTGAATACTGTATTTAGGCGAAGGATATACGCCGGTTTTATAAATACAGTCAAGACAGAAAAATATCAGACCGTCAACCTGCCACGGACAACGAACAACAAAAAAGGGATTAATGGCAATTGGCTAAAAAAATCTCAAAAGCAGACGACACGTCATGAATACAAGCAGACAAACAGTACGTGCCTTAGGCCTTTGCTCAGGGGGGCTGGATAGCACGCTGGCCGGTCTGATATTGCGCGACCAGGGAATTGAAGTTGAATGGGTCACATTTGAAACGCCGTTTTTCACGGCAGCCAAAGCCCGCAGGGCTTCCGAAAAAACCGGCATTCCCCTGACGGTCAAACCGATTTATCAGGTTTACATAAAAATGCTCAGGAATCCGCCGGCCGGATACGGCAAACAGATGAACCCCTGTATGGATTGTCATGCGCTCATGTTCAAACTGGCCGGCGAAGTGATGAAGGAAAACAATTTTGACTTTCTGTTTAGCGGTGAAGTCCTTGGCCAGCGGCCGATGTCCCAGAATAAATCTTCCCTGATGTATGTGGCCAAACACTCCGGTTTCAAGGGCTATATTCTGCGGCCCTTAAGCGCAAAAAATCTTCCGGAAACCATTCCGGAAAAGGAAGGACTGGTAGATCGGGAACGCCTGCTCGACATCGCAGGACGGAGCCGCAAGCGGCAAATTGCGCTGGCCTCAAAATTCGGCATCACCGATTACCCCGCCCCGGCCGGCGGCTGTCTATTGACCGACGTCGGGTATTCCAGGCGGCTAAAAGACCTGTTTGACCATCAAAATGAATGCAGCGAAGAAGAATTGCACCTGTTAAAATTCGGGCGCCATTTTCGATTAAACCGGGACACCAAACTGATTGTCGGGCGCACCGAAGAAGACAACAAAAATATATTAAAATATCACAATGCGCAAACCGATACGATCATTGATGTCAAGGATCACCCCAGCCCGATAGCACTGGTCCCTCACGATGATTCAAAAGAAGTTGTTTATCTGGCAAGTTCCATTTGTGTCGGTTACAGCAAGGCATCCAACCTGACGCCCATAGAGGTGGTTGTCAAAAGCCCGGCCGGCAAACAGGTCATCGAGGTCATCGGCATCCCCACCGCCGACTTCAAGAAG
>CAMYLV010000037.1 GCA_947259495.1 uncultured Desulfobacterales bacterium
GTTAATTAGTTTTTATCGGACAGGCACTAATTAAAAAGTTTAAAGGGCGGTGTTTCCAATAGGAGCGCCGCCTTTTTAATACCTAAATTGAGCGTTGCAGGTTATAAAAAATTCTTTATTTCAGGCAAAAATCCGGTTATTAAATACTTGAACAATGCACGAGTCGGAGGCTCGCCCGCAGGGTAAAAATAGATGAGAAATAAAAAAGATTTTTATCCGCTTTAATTTTTCTAAAATGATTTGTATGCTATTTTGTATGAACCCTGGAGTAACTAATAGCAAAGGATTCTCATCTATTTTCATGTATTTTCAGGTATAGGAAATGAAAGCAACCTTTAAAATAATCGGTATCGTCATCCTGTTGGTTCTGGTGATCGCGGGGTTTTATTTTTATCTGGGGTTGCCCGATGTAAGCGATTTAAAAACCAAGAATCCCAGATCAACGGCCTTGATGGTGCAACGTTACAGGGAGGCAAAGAAAACCGATGCCGCATTTCGAATCCGACAGCAGTGGATTGAATTCGGAGCCATACCCAAATTGCTGCGTGAAACAGTGCGAGTTACTGAAGATGCCAGCTTTTACCAGCACAAAGGCATTGATTTTGCGGAATTAAAAGCGGCGATAAAAAAGAATTGGCAAAAAGGGGGATATGCTCGGGGTGCCAGCACCATTACCCAGCAACTGGCCAAAAATCTGTACCTTACCACCGAAAAAAGCATCATCCGCAAAATCAAAGAATCATTAATTGCCTTCCGGCTTGAAAAAAACCTCTCTAAAGATCGAATTTTTGAGATTTATCTAAATGTTATTGAGTGGGGGCCGGGGACATTCGGGGTGAAGACGGCTTCTGAATATTATTTTCACAAAACCGTAAGTCAGCTGACGCTGGAGGAAATAGTCCGATTGGTGGCCGTGATTCCGCAACCGCTAAAAATCAATCCCACCGAAAATAGCGACTATCTGAAATGGAAAGCCCGCTGGATTTTGGATGCCCTCAGGCGATATGCCTATATTGATGATAGCCAATATCAAGCCACCTTCAACCGCTTTAAATAAAGCCAGTTTATATGTAAAGCAAAATAATTCATTCTAGCCGATTGAAATATGATTTATAGTGTCTACTGTTTATAGTAATGTGACTTGACGTTGGAGGCAAAGACCTTAAAAAGGCGGGGCAAAATGGAAAAAAAAGATAAGGACGCACCGTTTGACGAATTGCACATTCCGTTGCCGTCATCGGCTGACCTGAGAGGGCGGCAATCGGTTCGCGCAACTTTTAAATTATCAGCGCGGGCTATTGATGTGCTCAGCATAGTTGCCACGCATCTGGGGATCAAACAAAAATCGCTCTTTGATCATCTGATCGAGGATGCCCAATCGTTGAACATGATTGCCAACGAGATCGAATATGAGGCTTTTGGCACCCTGGATCGAATTCAAAAAACCTTTGTTGTCAGCCGGCGGACAATCTCCTGCCTGGAAGAAACATCACGCAAATTCAATACGCCGCGGGACGCTTTGGTGGAATATTCCATCCAGCGGCTGTTGCCGGTCATCGCAAAAGAGCGCGAACGGCACAGGAGACGCAAGACCATCTTAAAAGATATAAACGCCCATCTGGCACAGGGTTTGAAAATTCTGCAAAAAGCCCAGGCGCAGCTGGGTGAAGAAGATCCGGTTTTTACCCGATTCGAAGCCGCAATGCATTCCCTGGTAAATGCCCAGAGCCACATCGAAAATTATGTGGAAAAAGGAAGCGTTATCGAAGACTTTTGAACGGAGTTTCAATCGTTTTCCTGCGCTTTTAGGTCCAGCAGGATTAACCTACTTGGGTGCCAGCAGCAGCAGGCCCTCATCGGTATTCAAATCCATCCTGAAGCGGCGCAAAAAATTCAAGCCCAGCAGCCCCACATTGGGTTGATTGGGAAGATCCATCACCAGCGCTCTTACATTGTTGACTTCAAATCCCTCAAGCGCGATCGAATCCAAGACGACTTCAGGCGCATAAAGCTCACCGCTGGCTGTATAGACTTTCCGGCGCGGGTTGCGCACCGATATGACAATGCCAAGGGTTCTGACGGTTGAAAAGGGAATGGTGACCATCGATGCGCCTGTATCAACAATAAAATCTTGAGCGGCTTCCTGATTGACTGAGGCTGTCACCGGTATTTGGCGAGTGCCGGGCGCAAACCGGATGACGATCTTGGCCTCCTGGCCTTTTAGTTCGGAAATCGCAGACTGCAGGCCTCTAACCTCATTCCTGAATGCCGGTGGATAATCTTTGGCCGCCAACAAACGTTCCGCCGTTTCCCAATCATTTTCTGCCAGGGCCAATTTTACACCGAACAGATATATATTAAGATCATCCGGCAACTGCTGGCCACCGCGCGCATAAACCTGCCAGCCGGCCTGGATATCACCACCTTCAAGCAACTCATTCAGCCAGCTTTGATAAAGTCCGGAGTGAAGTTCGTTCAGCTGGGTTCTTTCCTGGTCGTTTTTAGGCGCCATTGATTCGATAGCGGTTTCCATTAAATCGATTGCTTCTTCCTGACCATCACTTTGCGCCGTTAGGACAACCACATCCAAAATCAAAGAAATATCGCCTGCCTGAGCGAGGACTTCGGCATCAAAGGAGTTGGTCGCCTGGGCGCCAAAACCTTCTTGAACCGCACGCGATAGCACCAACCGCAATTGGCTGATGACCGCTTCGATTTTCAGGTAACCTGGCGTTTGGGCGGCCGATAGCTTGGGTTCAAAGCGAAACGCACGTGTAAATGCCTCCAGGCGATCTGAATTCGAATACTCGTCACCTAAGGCAAGCGCCCGCACAAACTCTTCTTCCCGGCTGTTGGCGAAGCTGAGTCGATAATAGTCGTCGACCCGGATATCCGCTATTAAATTGCGCCCCTCCTCCCCGGTCCACAAAAAAGCGCCGGCGTCTGGATCGCCGAAGGTCCAGCCCACCACGCGACCCTTCTGAATAAATACGCCGGCATCGTTTATATCATCTGAAACGACGCCTTTAATAAAATTGCCCTGAGCCGTGACATTCCCGATATCGATCCGCTCCGGCGGGTCCGGAGATCTGAGTGCCATCCAGGTCAATGGTTTACCTGCCGACCAGGGATGCAGATCCGGACTGTCTAAACTTTGATCCTCCCGGATTCGCCAGAGACTGATTTGTTCCAGGTCGTTTACAATGCCGCCTTCGATTGTCTGACTAGCTCTGGAATCCAGCTGAAGAACCCAGCTGTATCCGCCGAACGTCAGGCGGGTGGGTAGAGCAATCCAGCCGCCGCCAACCACGGGCACCGTAATTTCCGAAAGCAGATTTCCGGCAATATCTCTGATGCGCAGCAATCCGATCGGAACATTAATGGGTTCAGCCTCGCCAACTGCGTCGGCTTTCACAAATAATGCCTTCTCGGGTAACGGCACTGGCTCGCGTTTGGGTATTGCCTTTTCTGCAGAAGCGGTTTTGGTTTTTGAAGACGGTGGACTGATGCGATTTGAATCGTAATAGAAATAAAGCAGGCCCACGACAAACAGGATAAATACCACAACGGGGATCCAGGTCCGGCTTGTCTTTGAGGCCGGTGCCTCATGTAGGGCTGCACCGCAATTGTAACAAATATCAGACTCAATGGGATTTTTAACGCTGCATTGAGGACAGTCGATTATTTTTTCGTCGTCGGCTGGTTCAATATCCATGGTCAGATCCGCACCCTGATCAACTGGTAATTAAACTGTTGCAGGCAAAAAAACATTGATCATCTTAAACTATAGCATAATTCCATGGGGTCCAAAATAAATAACCCGCTATTTGGAATCAGCAACGCTTCGCCCGGCGTCCCATAATAATTTCCGCAAAAAGAAATCATTATCCAAATTGCAATTATTCTATTCTGCAGAATTCCGCTGTTCAACAAACAGGGTGAGGCCTTCCATTTTGACAATCTGCACCGACTGCCCCACCTCAATCGGTGGTCCTTCACCCATTTTTTCTGCTTGCCAGAGTTCTCCGTGGACCTGCACATAGCCGGATGGTGCCAGCCGCTCCCTGGCAATACCGCGCTCGCCGATCATTGACCGCGACCGGCCGGGCCGTTCCCAATCATAGGCCCGCCAGACAAAGGGAAACAGCACCGCGTCTTTGACAATCCAAATACCGATGATACTCCAGAAAAGCCACACCGGCAGGACGACCCAATGCTGGATAATGATCAAAATCAGAATAACAGCCGCCAATCCCGGGATATTCAGTATAATGTATCTGAGATAAATCGGCCTCGGTATCTTTCTTAAATTTATACCGCTTTTCATATTAATGTTCCACATGAGGGAATTGCGGCATAAGTGGTTGTAGAAAAAAACGTTTAAATATCGGAACGTTTTTTTGACAACCACTATAAATCCATACTAAAAAGCCGTTTACTGATCGTTCATCAATTATGGATGCGGACGTGACTATAGCCGCTGCAGGAAACGCCTGACCTGAGAAAGGTTTTCTGCGGCAGCAGCCATCAGATGATCGTCGATACGCTGCCCGTCCAGGTATTCATTGAGATGAAAATCGCTGCCGTCCATTTTGCAGATTTTTCCGCCAGCAGATTCTAAAATGACCCTTGCTGCGGCCAGACCCTGAAAGGAATCATTGGTAATGACAGCCGCATCGGCACGCCCCATGGCCACATAACACATATGCGCGGATGCGCATCCCAGAGACCGGATTTTACCCGGAAAGGTGGATTTATAGTTTTGGTGAAAACGGGAATAAGTTAATAAAAGGCTTTCATCATCGATATGACCCGAGTCGGATACACGAATTTTTTCATTACCCCAATATGCATCCTTGCCGGGTCGGGCGTGAAAAAGATCGCCAGTCGCCGGCATGTAAAACAACCCCAAAGTCGGCCAAAAATTGTCCAGCAAAGCTATGGACATACCCCAAATGGGAATACCCCCCTGGAAATTGGCGACACCCTCCAGCGGGTCAAATATCCAAAGATAGCGTTTTTGCCCATGGGAATAATTTTCATTGAGTTCACCAAAACGAAAAACCTGGTGCTCCGGGAATTGCCGGTTTAACCGATTTTGAAATACATCGGTAAGCTGATTTTCGGCCTCAGTCACCACGCTTTCGTCAAATCTGACCTGCGGCTTACCTTTGCCGTAATAGGCCATCGCTTTTTCACCTGCCTGATGAATGGCATCCATTGCAAATTCGCTTAGCTGATCGATCCCAGGGGCCATGGCACCTCCTTTTTTCCTTTTGATCGGTTTTTATCTTTTGGTATGCGCGTAATTTGTCACTTAATTCAATTTAGGGTCGAAACGTTTGCCGGGTCAAGGGTGTTTTTATGATCGCTAATGTTGAATCGTATCATCAAAAATATTAGACGCGCTGCTCATTATTCCAATATACCAATAGAAAGGCATCAATCTTTTTTCATCTTTATAACCACCAGGGTAACATCATCTTCGGGCGCGCGGTCGCCCAGAAAAACATTGAATTCATGAAAACACGACGTCAGCATTTCTCTGGCAGTCGCCCCGGCGTGCTTGCGAATGATCTGCTGAATGGGTGCTTTGCCAAACATTTCCCCTTTGGGATTGCGCGCCTCCCAGAGACCATCCGATCCCAGCAATATGATCTGACCCTTTTTTAGGTCCGTTTTCTGATATTGCGCGTAGTGCCCATCAATGTCAACGCCCAAGGCAATGCCGGCACCGCGCAGCTCTTCAAAGGCGTCGGTTCCCGGATCATAAAAAATAGCCGGATCATGTCCGGCACGGACCCAGTAAAGGCAGTCGTTTTTCGTGTCGATGGTCAGATAAAACAAGGTCATAAAGCCGCCTGTTTCTTCAAAATCTCTGGCCATTTGCCGATTTACGTCCGATACGATATCCACAAGATTGCCAGGCAGCATCGATCGTTGGCGCAGAAAAGCCCTGGCGGTGGCCATCATCAGCGCAGAAGGAATACCGTGGCCGGATACATCTCCAATGGCCACTGTAAAATCACCGGGATGCGTTTCGCTGGTATCCGGGAAATCATAGTAATCGCCACCGGTCTCATCACAATAGACAATGGTGGCCGCAACATCCAATTTATCCAGTTCCGGGCTTTTGTGGGGTAATAAGGTTTGCTGGACTTCTTTGGCCAGATACAGCGACTGGCGGATTTCGTCCCGCTCAATGAGTCCCTCGGTCATTTCATTTAGGCCGTCACCCAAAACACCCAGTTCATCATTGGAAACCACCCTTACTTTTTGTTTGAAGTGCCCTTTTCTCACCCGACGAACCAACACCATCATGTCGGTGATGGGTTGAATAATCGATTTGCCGGAAAGAACATTCAATCTGAGGCCGACGAAAATAAAAATGCCACACAGGATAATCGAAAAAACGAGAACCTCCCGGCCAAAATCAGCAGCGGAAAAATTGGCCAGATCCATTTCCAATAAAATAAAGGCAAGGGTGCCAACCAGAATAATCATCGGTGCCAGCGTGCCGACACCGTAGAGCACCCTTATTCTTCTGAGAATTGAAAATTTTACGGTTCCCGGTATGGCGGCCAGCTTGCCTGAAGGAAAGAAAATCCGAACCAGCCGCCTGCGGCTATAGGCCTCGACCAGGAAAAAGGAGATGATGGCAGAAATATATCCGACCATAAAGCCTCGAAATGCCACAAAAAAACTGATTCGGAGGGGCGCGTCTCTGAATATCACAAAAAATATACCCAAAAGCGCCGTTAAACTGATCCACATGGCAAAGTTGACCATCCCAATAATAACGGGCAAATTCAATATCCGCCGTTTCGCCTTTTCTGCCAAATCGGCTTCAATTTCCAACCCTTGACGCATGCGCTTTATCACCCGGGTAATGGGATGCTGGACAATATAATGCAGCCCTATTCCTATACAAATAACCAGGGGGTAGAAAGAAAGAATTACCATCCAGCCGCCGGCCAAAAGGAAGGCCCGTTGAATTTTAAAAAATTCCACCGGTGTGAAAAGGTTGAGCAGAACGATGATGAGGAAGCCCAATAGATTCGCACCGACATTTCGAAAGTAGAGTTCAATTAGACGGATTTTCTGAAAAGAAGAATCCAGGGTAGTTTTCAAGCTCGCTCTCCTTTCTGCCGGAAAATACCAAACTTGCTGTGGCGAGGTTCCGATCAAATGCCGGGTAAAAAATAAAAATAGCCGCTCAGGTTGAAAGGATCAAGAAGAAATAAAATCCTGATAGGACTTTTTTGTAACGGGCTTACAGGATAATATCTATCCATTTCCGATAGCTCTTGACTCAACTGGAATAGTGGCATAATGGATCTTTGGAATGTTGAGTCTGGCGGATTTGATCTAATTAGATCTTATCCATTTCTGTGCCCAGTATTCCATTTTTCCAAGATTCCAGCATTCCAATGAACCGTATTGGTGGAACGCACACTTCAATTATTGTTTCACTACTTAAACTAGCACTGCATTTAAAATTGAATTTTTTGAGGAGGAGGAATTCACATGGGCTCAAATGTTCCGACCCGTGAAGAAGCGCTGGCACTTCTGAAACAATATAACAAAAACGAAAGCCTCATAAAACATGCGCTGGCGGTGGAAGGCGTCATGCGCTACATGGCTCGCAAGCGGGGCGGCGACGAGGAAAAATGGGGGGTGATCGGCCTGATTCATGACCTGGACTATGAGCAGTTTCCGGATCAGCACTGCAAAAAAACAGAGGACATTCTGAAAGAAAATAATTGGCCGGAAGAATACATCCGTGCGGTGGTCAGCCACGGCTGGGGAATTTGCAGCGATGTCAAGCCCGAATCGGATATGGAAAAGGTCCTATATGCCATCGATGAACTGACCGGACTGGTAGTCACTTCCGCACTGGTACGACCCTCTAAGAGTGTCATGGACATGAAGGCCAAATCGGTTAAAAAGAAATGGAAACAGAAACAGTTTGCCGCCGGCGTCGATCGATCAATCATTGAAAAGGGCGCCGAAATGATGGGGGTGGAGCTTTCCGAGCTGATCACCGACACCATCATGGGCATGCGTGAAGTCGCAGAAGAAATCGGTCTGAAAGGCAACGTCGAATAAAAATCACCGCAAAGGCGCAGAGATCGCAGAGAGAAAGTTTCTTTGCCTTGTCACTGAGACGCCGACAAGGCAAAAACAGCTCAACCCTGCGGGTTATAAATAAAACTTTTTCTCAGAATAATTATTCCAGCCTTTAATTTTGCCAAAGTAGCGGTTAATAAAGGTGATTTTAAATCTGCATGATATTTGCCGCAGGCAGATTGATTTTTGCTTTCCGTCCTCTCAACGGAAAGCAAAAAGTAATTATATCTCTACGGACTCTGAGTCTTTGCGGTGAGCTATCTCAAATTAATCATCCGGTCGCAGGCGCCCGCGGTAAAGCGAAAAGAAAATCCCTCCAACGCAAAAGCATGAAAATATAATAAACGCTACCCGCACGCTTTTGATCAGCATCGCATAGGATTGAGGCGTAATCTGCGCCCGTCCGATATAGCGCGCAAAAATCAGGGTCACAATCCCCATACTCAACATCTGCCCTAAAAGTCTCATGGTTCCTACCGATGCGGAGGCAATCCCGTAAAGACGCTTATCCACCGAACTCATAATGGCATTCATGTTGGGAGACGAAAACAGGGCAAAACCAAAGCCCAGAATCATCAGACTGGCAATAATGTAAGCCAGGGTCGTATGCGCATTCAGTGCAATTAAAAGCACCAGCCCCAGTGCCGTCAGGCCCATACCCAAAGATGAAATCACGCGCGGCTCGACCCGGTCGGAGAGCCGGCCTGCAAGCGGAGAAAAAGTGGCCATCATAATCGGCGTTGACACCAGCACCACACCCGCACCCTGGGGCGATAAGCCTTTGATGTATTGCAGATATAAACTGAGTAAAAACCCAACTGCAAAGGTGGCACTGTAATTGATCAGCGCCGCCAAACATGAAAACGCGTACGTCCGATTTGTAACAAACAGATTGACCTCAAATACCGGGCTCGCCACCACCAACTCCCATCTCGCAAAGGCCAGCAGCCCCACAACCCCAGTTAGGATTAAAATAATACTCATTGTCGCCGGCAGAATGGATATGCCGTACATAAACGCGAAAATGGCGGTGCCGTATATGATGGAGCCGGTTAAATCAAATTTTTGACCCGGCAGGCCTTTCCATTCACCTTTTAGTTTAAAAACGATAAGCAGGATAATGAGCACGCCGAAGGGAATGTTGATCAGAAAAAGGCTGCGCCAGCTGAGATGATGGGTTAAAAACCCGCCGAAAAACGGACCGCAGGACAATCCGATGTAAACTGCTGCCACAGCAATTCCCAGCACCTTTCCGCGTTCTTCAATCGGATATACCGAACTTAAGATCGCAATTCCGGTGGCAAAAACCATGGCACTGCCGGCGCCCTGAAATATCCGATAAATGATCAGCATGGGCGCCGATGTCGCAAAGGCAGACAGAAGAGATGTCAGGGTAAAAAGCGACATACCGAGCATATAGATTCTTTTGCGACCGTAAATATCGGCCAGTTTGCCAAACGGCACCAGAGACACGGCCGCTGCCAGCAGATAAGATGTCGCCACCCAACTCAAGACCACGGCATCGGTTTTAAATTCTTTTCCGATCACCGGCAGCGCAATATTGATCGAAGAGATCATAAAGGGGGTAATAAATGAACTCAGCGATGCAATCGTTAGGGCAGTTAATTTTGTGGCTCTGTCATTCATTCTGCAACGGTAAATTTCTCGCGGTTTGGGATTTGCCCACCATACAGAATATAAAAAATCCTTGCAATCTAATCTGCCTTAAATTTAGCGTCATATAGGCAGCAGGAACCACTGTGTCCGGGTACTGCTCCTGAAAATGGAGCCCTAATTGCATTGAACAGTGAACAAAGGTGATTTTCTCGCAAAGCGATACTCACAATGGTATGGTGGTATATCATGAAAGATATGGCAGAAGGCGGGAATAGAAAAATATCCGACCCTGCCACCAGGGTTAAGTGTGGCGGGGTGGGCCGGATATTTGTCTTTTCGGCGGGTATTGCTCTTTAGCTGATTTTAATCACGATAAAACCGGCGTTCGGTCTTTTAACCAGCAACTGGAGCTTATCCTTTTTTTCAAGTTCAGCGTGCAGCTCAGATGCTGCGGTAACCGGTTTGCGGTTGACTTCTTTGACCAGGTCCCCCTGGCGAATGCCGGCTTCAGCTGCTTTGCTGCCGGACTGAACGCCAACCACCAGCACGCCTTTTTCGGTTTCCGAGTGCCCGTAGCGTTTGGCCAATTCCGGTGTCATCTCAGCAATTCGAATACCGAGTTCGCCGCTGCTTTCCGGCTGCCGCCGGGCTAATCGTTCTGAGTCATCCCGTTTGGCAATCTTGACTTTTACCGTTTTTTCTTTGCCATCGCGCAGGATCGTAATGGGGGTTTTTTGACCCACCGGTATTTCCGCAATGGTTCCCGTCAGCTCACGACTGGTGTTGACCGGTTTGCCATCTACGGCGACGATAATATCATTGGCCTTAATGCCGGCTTTATCCGCCGGATCCCCTTCAAAAACCTTGGCCACCAGCACGCCTTTTTTGTCTTTGATTCCGTAATATTCGGCCAATTCCGGTGTCAGGTCCTGAATACCGACACCCAGCCAGCCTCGCGTAACGGAACCGCTCTCTTCGAGTTGACGAATGATTCCCTGCGCCATATTCACCGGGATGGCAAATCCGATCCCCTGGCCCTGGGCAACGATGGCGGTATTGATACCCACCACCCTGCCTTTCATATTCAAAAGCGGCCCGCCGCTGTTGCCGGGGTTGATCGACGCATCGGTCTGAATAAAATCATCATAGGGGCCGCTGCCGATCACGCGCCCTTTGGCGCTGACAATACCGGCGGTTACCGTCTGTTCCAGGCCGAAGGGACTGCCCATGGCCACCACCCAGCTGCCCACTGTCAGCTGGTCCGAATCGCCCAGCTTCAGGGGAACCAGATTCGATGCGCCTTTGATTTTGATAAGGGCCAGATCGGTATTGGGATCGCGACCGACAATTTCAGCATCATATTCTTGATCATTGGACAAGCGCACCGTGATCTCGTCCGCACCTTCGATCACGTGATTATTGGTGACGATATGGCCTTTATCATCGATGATGAACCCGGACCCCAGGCTTCTTTGCTTAAAATCCGGCGCCTGTTCATCAGAAAAGGGGCCGGAATCAGGATTTTTACGGTCGAATGGATTGCCGAAAAAGTGCCGAAATACCCGTCCGCCACCTTTAACCGTTTTTACGGTACGAATATTGACCACCCCCGGCTGAGCTTGCTTGGCCAGCTCACTGAAACTGGCCGGCACCATCATGACCCCGGATTTCGTTTCAGGTGCTTCCCTGGCTGCAAGATCCGAATCGAGACCCGATAACCCCCATATGAATCCGGCGAATAAAATGATCATCAGGCCGCCGATAATCCTGTTTTTGTGTATGTGAGTCATAATTTTCTCCTTCTTAACACCCGAATTTTGCATGAAAATTAATGCGAAGTTGAGATTAAATTTTCACCCGACAGGCGCGCCGCAAACTTCCATCTGCTGCTTTATTCAGGGCGAAGCATAGTTAACTATAGCTTCGCCCTGAAGTATCCCGTTCCGTTGGATGACGCATCTGAATTTTTAAAGTTAAGGAGCGTCTCCTTGCATGTGAAAGCCTCCGACTCGTGCAAAATTCAGTTAATAATAATTAATCGCAATAGAAACTATTGGTTTCAAATAGTAGTTTGTCAAGATAACCTCAAGATGACCATAAAATGATCAAAAAGTTATTTTGGGAGCGGAATCCATTCGACACAAAGGGACAAATCAGACAAAAGTTGCCGATTTAACAACAAGTTATCGGAGTGATGGAGTCGTGGAGTAATGGAAAAATGAAAGGGGAAAATTCCAATGATTTCAAAGAATCCCAACGCTCCAGATTGGAGATAGCAACCCGGCTATCGGCTAAGAGATGAAGGTTTTGAAATTTGTTTTGGGAGGGTGATGGTGAAACTGCTGCCTTGGTTTAGCTCACTGGTAACCGCTATATTGCCCCCGTGGGCTCTGGCAACAGCCTGGGCAAAGCTCAGGCCCAGGCCGATACCGGCCTCTGAACGACTGGGATCACAACGAAAAAAACGCTCAAAAATACGGTGTCTATCTTTTTCGGATATGCCGATACCGCTATCTTTGACCGTAAGGGCAACGGCGTGATTATTTTCCGCATTAACCGCTACGTCAACCTTGCCGCCGGCGGGTGTGTATTTGATGGCATTATCCAGCAGGTTGGCAATCATTCTTTGAATCAGGCGATTATCACCAAAAATGTTGAAATTGCCGGAAACATCACAAATTAGCCTTAAATCTTTATCTTCTGCCGGTGCCTGGAACAGTTCACAGGCATCACGCACCAATTCGCCAATGTTCATTTCTGCGGCATCGAGTTGATTAACACCGGCTTCGGCCTTGGAGATAACCAGCATGGTGTTGATCATATCCAGCAGCCGGTCGCACTCTTCGATGGTGCTGGCCGCCATGTTTTCATAATCTTTTTTAGAGACGCCGGTGGCCATCGAAACTTCAGATAGCCCCCGGATACGGGTGATCGGACTTTTCAGATCGTGGGCAATGTTGTCGCTCATTTCCCGGATGCCGGTGACCAGAGTTTGAATGCGGTCCAGCATCTGGTTGAAGGTGATGGCCAGCTGGTCGATCTCGTCCTGGTTTTTTTTCACCGGCACCCGCTCTGTGAGACTGCCTTCTGATATATGCCGGGCCGTCTGCGTAACGGATTCGACACCTGCCAGGGCCCTTCTGGCCATAAACCATCCGACAAGCGCAGCAAAAACAAATAAAGCGGCCATGGTGGTCACAAATATCTTACGAAAGGCTTCAATAAAACGAGTGTAGCTTTCCATGGATTGACCCAGCTGCAGAATGATGCTGCGGCCGATATGGGTATACAGAATCCGGATTTTATGCTTACGATCCGGCAGGCTGATGGTATCAAAAACCGGTCGTTTTTCACGGATCAGTTGATTGATGGCTGTCTGGCCAATACCGATATCAAGCCAATAGGACATATTCGAAGAAGAAAATTCCTGGCCATCGAAAGAAAGCAATCGGAAAAATATCTTCTTTTCGCCGGCAGCCTGGGCCTCAAAGATGATCTGGCGCTTAACCGCTTCACTGCCCCGTAGCTTTAGAATTGAAGACAGGGTTCGCGCCTCACCCAGCAGGTCTTGATCGGTACGATCCCTGATAACGGAAGTAATTAAAAAATAAAAAAAGAAAAAAGCTACGCAGGAGGTTAGCATAAAGATGCCCGCATACCAGAGCGTGAGGCGAAACGCCAGAGTATGACGGATATTATTGATCTTCTTTAAGAACATAGCCTACTCCGCGCACCGTATGAATCATCTTGGTGGGAAATCCTTTGTCAATTTTTTCACGCAGCTTGTAAATTCTGGATTCAACCACATTGGTCTGGGGATCAAAATAATAATCCCAGACATGTTCCATAATCATGGTTTTAGATACCACCCTGCCGGCATTGCGCAGCAGGTACTCCAGCAGCGAAAATTCCAACGGCTGCAAATCAATTTTTTGGCCGGCGCGCACAACTTCCCGGGTAATCAGATTCATACTGATATCGGCAACAGTCAGTTTCGTCGGCGCAGCAGCATCGCTGCTGCGCCGAATCAGGGCCTGGAGCCGGGCCAGCAATTCGGAAAAGGCAAAGGGTTTCGTCAAATAGTCATCGGCGCCGATCTGCAGCCCTTTTACCCGATCGCCGACTTCTCCTCTGGCACTTAAGATAATGATCGGTGTTTTAAGATTTTCGCGGCGCATACTTTCAATCAATCTCAGGCCGTCTATTTTCGGCAACATTATATCGATAACGGCAGCATCGTATGGTTCGGTTAAGGCCATATGCAAACCGTCTTCACCGTTGTTTTCATGGTCTACGGCAAAACCCTCAGCTTTTAAGCCCTTGATAATAAAAGAAGCAATTTTTTGATCATCTTCAACCAGCAGTATCCTCATAGGATTCTCCGATACGATTTCGAAGCCAGTTGCTTATAGATAACTTGTAAATGGCATAAGGTAAATTGAAATGAAAATTTATTAAACTGCGTTTTCATTCATAAATGAGGGATTTTTTTGATGAGCCCGGCCGCACAAGGGGTTTAATTCAAGGCGTACTTAAAGTACGTTGAGGATTAAACCCCGCGGAGAACAGAGCTCATCGCAAAAATAGCAATTTAGGAATGAAAACGGCCGGCAATGGCTGCCCACTCTTCTAGTTCGCGTATCTCCAATATTTCAAACCCCATATTTTTCATCCCGGCGGCCACCAGTTTTTTATTTTCTGCAAACATCCCCGAGCAGACGAAAATGCCGCCTCGAACCAGGGTCCGGGGCAGATCATCCAGCAGTTCTATAATCACATGGGTAAAAATGTTGGCTGCAATAAAATCATATTTTTCCGTGATACCCGTCAGAAGATTGCCGGTCTGCAAAAAAAAGTCGCCGGAATCCAGCCCGTTCAGCTTGAGATTGGCGGCCGCCACATCTACGGCTGCCGAATCTTTATCAAGACCGCAAACAAAACCCGCGCCCAGCTTGGCTGCTACAATCATCAGTATGCCGGAGCCGGTACCGAGGTCTAAAAACGAATCGCCCTGATTAAGATAATCTTCAATCAGACGAATGCATAAAGCCGTGGTCGGGTGAGTTCCGGTACCAAATGCCATGCCGGGATCCAGTTCCAACACGATATCGCCGGGATGCTCTGTGTAAGCGCACCAGGAAGGTTTGACGACTATTTTTTGCCCGATTTTTTGGGGCTCAAAAAAAGCCTTCCAGGCCTCGGCCCAGTCTTCTTCATCCAGTTCTTTATAACTGACACGATAAAGCAGCACAAAATTCTTTTTTAAAAGAGACAGTTTTTTTTCCAGCGCCCTGCAGCATTTTTTGGCCTGCCGGTCTTTTGGAAAATAACCGACCAGCGCGTGCTGCTTCGCTCGACCTATCGAGTCCTCAGCCCAGCCCCCGGTCGGCTCTATCGCCGGGTCCTCTTCGACCAAACCTTTCAGGTCGAATTCGAAAAACAGGTTGGTAATGAGTTCGCCAGCAAGGTGATTGTCCTCGGCATCAAATACAACTTTTGCTTCAATCCATTTCATATTAGAAATTCTCACCGCAGAGACGTATAAGATGTTTTTTACCGCAAAGACGCAGAGTTCGCAGAGAGAAAGTTTCTTTGCCTTGTCGCTGAGAGGCCGACAAGGCAAAACAGCTCAACCCTTCGGGTTATAAATTAAATTTATTCTTAAAATTATTCATCCAGTCACTAATATTGCTAAAATAGTGCTTAACGGATGTGATTTGTTATCTGCTCGATACTTGCCAAAGGCAGATTGTTTGGTCTGATTTCCCCTCTCAGGAAATCAGACCAAGAAAAAATACTCTCTGCGATCTCTGCGCCTCTGCGGTGAATCCTAAAATTTCTCCTTGGGTGGGTTGAAGTAGCCGAATTTGATATTCGGAAATTCCTGCCGGATGTGTTCCAGCAGATTCTGCATCCCGATGGGTGTGTCATTTCGGGCCACACCATTCATTATCTCAAAATATCGCAGCGGATCGAAATTCAAGTTGCGCCACTGGATCATGTGAATCGGGTATGACTTTAAAAAACTTTTCAATGCTTCTATTTCCATTGGTGTATCCGTAAACCCGGGACAATTTAAATAATTAACCGCCACAAAAAGACCGCTCCTCAGAGCAATATCCATGCTTTTCAAAACATCGGAAAACCTATAGCCTTTCGGGCGAAAATAGGCCTGATAACACTCCTGGCGCACACTGTTCATGCTGACCCGGATGCTGTCCAGCCCGGCATCGATCACCTGTTGTAATGCTGGCTGCAGGCTGGCGTTGGTGTTCATATGAATGGTGCCCCGGGCCGTTTCAGAACGAATCAAACGAATCGCCGGTGCAATTACCTTCGCCGCCAGCAGCGGGTCACCTTCGCACCCCTGTCCGAAACTGACCACACTTTTTTTGACCCGTTTTATATGCACCAGAGCCATTTGCGCTATTTCTTCCGGTGACGGAGTGAAGCCGATGCGGTCCTGGCTGTTGGGAATATCGCTGTGTTTCTGTAATGACAAGCACCCCAGGCAGCGGGCATTGCATTGTTTGGCGGTGGGCAATGGCGCTTCATAGCGGCCCAGAAAAAAATTTTTAGCCGCCGGGCACCCGAACTGCAGGGCACATTTTTCAAGATGGGCCCTCAAGCGATTGGCAGGCATCTGTTGGCGCATCATGTCGATGCCGAAAGCAACATCATCTGGTTTCATCAACCGCAGGTCCTGTCGCTTTTCCCGATCCACACGAATAACCGCAGATCGAAATTTGCCCCGGTGCCATCCCACAGCACCATAGGAAAAAAGCGGCAGCGTTCGTGATTTTTGTTTTTCAACATAAGTACCCAGTTGCGAAATGACATAACCCGGTGAATTAAATGCGGTCACCGGAAATAGCGGCTGGCCAGGAGCGTACGGGTCTTCATTTACGGTTTCAATCCGGCCCGATTGCAAATTCAACAAAACCGGCCGGCGTTCCGGCAGGTACATCAGTTCGCTGCCAAAAGGCATGTTGCGGGTATTGTTCAGCGTCAGCGGTGTTGGCGTTGTCCCGTCCGTCCCAACTGCAGCATAGCCGTCGAGCTCAAAAATTTCTCCGGCCGCATTGGCCACCAGCGCAGTCAACAAACCAATCTTCCTTTTAGCTGATTTTAGTTCATTTTTCTTCAACGATTTGCCTAATCGACCATTAAACTAATTAAACAAGCCGATTTTACCGGTACATGACACATTTCGAGGTTCGCCCATCCACCTTCAGATTGAACGGTTTGTCTAGTCGGACATGGGCCACGTGCGTCGTTTTGTTGGCTACCGGCTGGGCGGTCAACCAGTTCCAATCGATAAAATCCGATTCCGCATCCAGAACGGTTGCATAGGTGATTCCCAGAGTGGTGATGTTGTGGAAGAAATGCGATCCCTGGGATGGATCGGCCTTTAACTTCGATGAAGCCGTTTCAACCATCGCCCCCACTCCGCAAATCTCGGCCCAGCTTACCGGGATTCCCAGCCAACGGTCGGCCGAACCCCATCTGCCCGGACCGACCAGCAGGTATTTGCGGGATTCATGCAACAGACCGGCGTTTAACTCACCAATCTCACGGGCGATTTGCGGGGTCCTGGCCGTATCAAATTCATCGGGTTTTACAAAGAGAATGTCCGCCATATCATTTTTTTCAGCGTTGCCCAGTGCATGGGAAGAAACACAAAATGACCTGGCAATTTCATCAGCGCTGATTTCCACCTGAAGCAGTTCTGCGCGGGCCGTCATCGGCCGCAGCTGCAAAAAAGCAAATTCCAATTTTCGTTTCGGGTCCTGAAACATATTTATCGAAAATTCGAGCTCCACCGGGCAGCCCATTCCTTCCTGGCCCAGATCCAAAGCTTCTGCCAGCATTTCAGCCAGCGGAAACTGGCCGTATTTTAGAACCTGCGCAAAGGTCAGTATCCGATAGCCGGGCATGTGAGCCGAATCCCGGATTCGATGTTCTTCAGGGATATAGGTGCTGGCTAAAAGCTTCACCGGCGCTTCCTCATCGGCATCGCTGACATCTCTTTTGGCAAGATTGGCATCCTCGAGGATGCCCACCTCCGGAGAATCACCCCCCATATTCAGGACATAAAAGAACTGCTGGGAGTTTTCCAGGATATCTTCGACGGAGGAACGCTGCGGCAATAATTGCGGATATTTGGGAGAAAACCGCAGGGCTTTTTCACCTTCCATCACCGTTTTGCCCAGACCCAGCGCCACCGTCGCGATACCTTCTTCCGGTTTCATTTTTGCAAAAGGGTAGTAATTATGCGACTGGGCAACACCGGATATGGTCGGGTAATAATATTGGCCGTATTGTTCTCCCACCAGTTGCTGAATGATGACGGCCATTTTCTCTTCTTCGGTGCGGTGACCCACACGCTTCGAAAAGGCCTTGGGGTCTCTGAAGTAGGTTGACGCGTAAACCAGTTTGATGGCATTGATCAGTTGTTCCAGCCGCATATCGAGGTCCGCATGATCATTGGGAAGCATGCAGGTTCGGTATAGACCCGCGTAGGCGCGAAATTGGGCATCCTCCAGCAAACTCGAAGAGCGAACCGCCAGCGGATAGGGGATGTGTTCAAGATAGGCTTTAAGCTCTTCGGCGATCCAGGGCGGAAAATTGGCGCCGCGAAAGACACGCGCAAGCTCATCATCAGGCACATCGGATTTTGCCAGCTCCTTGAGATCATTTTCTTCGATAAAGGCATCAAAGCCCTCGGTGGTCACCACCAGGGTCTGAGGAACCAAAATGTTGACATCCTCAAATTTTTTCTGGATGGCCGGCAGCCGTTGAAGCAAATTGGCGACAAAAGCAAGCCCCCGGGCCTTTCCGCCCAGAGAGCCTTTACCGATTTTAAAAAATTCCGTAGCCGGATCAAAATCTCCGGAATCAAAGTTGACCACCACCCCTTTTTGACGCCGCTTGCGCCATGTTTGGATCATGGAAATCAGATACTTCCGGTGGCTTTCAACACTGGCGAAGTCATCGTAGCGTAAAGGGCGCATTTTGGATGCCAGTACGATTTCGGTCCGCGCAAACAGCCATCGCGACAAATCATTGCGGCTGCAATGATGAACAAAACAGTCTTCGGGAACGGTTGACAAAAGCTCTTCGAATTTACGCAGGTTGGGCGCACGGGAAATTTCGCGGCCATCGGGTTTGCGGAAAACAAAATCTCCGAACCCCAGCTGATCCACGAAAAACCTACGCACCTCTGCATGCAGGCTAGGCGAGTTTTTATCGACAAAAGCGGCCGGGACGCCTTTGGCCTTCTCAGCATTTGAAGACTCAGAACTGGTGAGCAGAAGCGGAATATCGAATCGTTCTTTTTTGATCTGTGACAGAAATGTCACACCGGCATTTTCGTCGAGTACACCATTGCGCGGGAAGCGAACATCTGAGATCACCCCCAGGATATACGGTTCAAATTTTTTAAACAGTTGCGAGGCTTCCTCGAAGCTTTCGGCTACCAGGATTTTGGGTCGCGCCCGCATGGTCAGCAGCTTATGTTCTTCATGGTGCCGGTACTCCATTATGGCCTGGGTCTGGCTGACCAGTTCTTTGTAAAGCACCGGCAGCAGAGAGGAAATGTGCGTCGGAGAATCCTCCACAAAAAGGATCACGCGGATGCCGGCAAACTCGGTATCGTGTTCAACGTTTAGGCGGTCTTCAGCGCTTTTGACCAGGGCCACCAGAATATCGGTGTTGCCGGACCAGACAAAGCATTGGTCAATTGCAGGCGGTCGCGTAACATCCATCAGGCATTCCCAGGCCGACGCCGGCAAAGAATCATGGGCCAGCAAAACAACCGGCAGATCAGGGACCTTTTTTTTGATTTCTTCACCCAGGGTAAAGACATCCATATCCGCCAGCTGGCTCATGGTGATGACCATGTCAAATTTCTTAAGATTCAGCATGGCAAGGGCCTCCTGGGCCGTGGAAACCCAGGTAAAGCGGGGTGGATTGCTCAGGTTCAGGCCGCGATATTCATGAATGATGCGTTCTGACAGACGGCAGTCCTCCTCCAGAATCCAGGCATCGTAAGGGGTCGAGACCAGCAAAATATCCCTGACCTTGCGGGCCATCAATTCATGGAAAATTTTAAACCGCGGGTCAAAATCTTCGGCAAAGCTATCGATTTCTAAAGCCATAAAAATACCTGTAAATATTTTAATTTTTAAATCAGTTTTGTAAGCTATAAGCTATCTGAAAAATATGTGATCACGTAAACAGGTTTGCCGGTTGCCGGTTTGGCCCGTTAAAAAAGGAATAGAGTCTGATTTTATTTAGCCGCTAAACGGGCGAACGGGTAACGGACTCAACCCACAACACATTGTACTGTCTGTACACATGTGATGTCTTTATCCTCATTTCAACCATATCTTTAGTCAAATCGCAATAATTTTGGACTTGGCATTTTAAAAGGCGGTGGTATGATAAGGATTCAAATATAAATTAGGGCTGCTTTTTTAATTTACAAAAAGGAAGACGCCGTGAATATCTGGATGACGCTCAGAAAAGCATTGGATTTATATCCTGAAAAGATTGGAGTCGTCGACGGCGAGCGATCGTATACCTATCAGCAGGTTGGTGAGCGCGTTGCCGGGTTGGCCCGCTTTTTTCAGAGCCGGGGCCTGCGGCAAGAAGACCGCATCTCCATTATAGAAGTCAATTCGCATGCATTTCTAGAGGCCTACTATGCCGCTGCCGGAATGGGCGCTATTCTCAATCCGCTCAATTACCGCCTGGCCGCCAGAGAAGTTGCTTTCATTTTGAAAGATGCCGGTAGCCGCTGGCTAATTGCTGCAACGCGTTTTGCGGATGTCGTCAAAGGCGCATTGAAGGAAGGCGTGCCCCTCGAAGGCGTTCTCTGGATTGGTGGCACATTGGATGAATCATACACGATTGAGTTTCAAAATTTTGAAGGTGCCGTTTCTGCCAATGTCGGGGATTTTGAGCCCGTACCGATTGATGAAGACCGGGTGGCCCATCTGTATTACACCAGCGGCACCACCGGGCGGCCGAAAGGGGTCATGCTCACCCATAAAAACGTCTGCAGCCACGCTTTAGGAACCATTGCCGAGCTGAAACTGGTGGACACCGATGTCTGGGGTCATATTGCGCCCATGTTTCACCTGGCCGATGCCTGGGCCACATTTGCCGTTACCTGGGTCGGCGCACGTCACGTGATGGTCGGTCAATTTGAGGCCGAAGCCGTAATGACCACTATCGAAAAGCAAAAGATAACGCTGAGCAATTTAATCCCCACCATGCTCAACCTGATGATCAAAAATCCCCGGGTAGCCGAATATGATTTTTCAAGCCTGCGGGAAATCCTCAGCGGGGGTGCCCCCATTGCCCCCGAGCTGGTCAGAAGCATCATGGAGACGCTAGGTTGTGATTACATCCAGACCTACGGTATGACCGAAACCAGCCCGTACTTGACCTTCAGCATTTTAAAAGATCATTTGAAAGCGCTGCCACCGGATGCGCAATTGAAATACAAATCCAAAACCGGTAGGCCGGCCATCGGGGTGGACCTTAGAGTTGTGGACGAGCAAGGGATACCGATTGCGGCTGATGAGCAACAGGTGGGGGAAATCTGGGTAAAGGGAGATACCGTTACGCCCGGTTACTGGAACCAGCCCGAGGAAACTGCAATAGCATTTTCCGATGGCTGGTTGCGCACCGGGGACCTGGCCACCCTGGATCCGGAAGGCTATGTCAACATTGTGGATCGCAGAAAAGACATGATCGTCAGCGGCGGCGAAAATGTGTACTCCACCGAAGTTGAAAACGTGCTGTACATGCATCCCAAGATTCTGGAGGCCGCTGTTTTCGGTGTGCCGGATGAGCGCTGGGGAGAGGCGGTCTGTGCTGCTGTGGTGCTCAAAGCCGGTGAAACGGCCACCGCGGATGAAATCATCAGCTTTTGCAAGGAAAATCAGGCCGCTTACAAGGCCCCCAAGGCCATCTATTTTTTAGATGAGCTGCCCAAAACCGGATCCGGAAAAATCTACAAAAAAGGCCTGCGAGATCCTTTCCTGAGGAAAAAGATGCATAAGTGATTTTCTAAATTGAGAACCGTTTAACTGCTTGTAGCCGTCCTGGCGCTACAAACAACAAATTCCCAATAAGCGGCACGCGATATTAATCGTTGAGGTGCTTGACCAGATGGCCCAGCTCGGGAAAAATCAGCCGCGTGCAGGCCAGTTTGCAGGCATTGAGGCTGCCCGGCATGCAAAACACAACGGTGTTGCCGAGAACACCGGCGGTGGCGCGGGACATGATGGCGGCAGAATCGATCTCCTCCATGCTGAGTTTGGCAAACAGCGGACCAAATGCACTCAGCTCTTTGGTAAA
The DNA here is from genome assembly GCA_947259495.1 of uncultured Desulfobacterales bacterium. Lineage (GTDB taxonomy): Bacteria > Desulfobacterota > Desulfobacteria > Desulfobacterales > JAHEIW01 > JAHEIW01. The sequence goes on from CAMYLV010000037.1 coordinate 22,120, forward strand.
AAGCGGGCTGACGGCTTCAATGGTTACATCTTTTTTGGTAATCCCGGTGCCGCCGCACAAAAGAACAACCTGGGGGGTTGATTTTAAAATCCCATCTTTCAGGGTGTCGGCAATTTTTACAGCATCGTCGGGGATTACCCGGTGAAAAACGATGGTGTGCCCTTTTTTTTCAGCCTGTTTGCGGATCCAATGACCGCTGGTGTCGTTCTCAAGCGCACGGGTGGTGGACACCGTGATGATGCCCAGGGTAACGGATTTGGGTGCTTGATTTTTATGATCGTGTACGCCCATTGCTATGAAATTGGAGTGTTGGAATGTTGGAGTAATGCAGTCCTGGGTTTTATAAATAAATGAAACCCTATTTATCCTGTAACTACATCATAATTTATTTTGGGATCAAGTAATATATTCTTGGATAAGAGAGCAATTATGCAATCCCCCTGATTATACCTTGATTTTGCCCCTCTTTTTTCTTAAGCTAAAACCTGAATTTTGCACGAGTCGGAGGCTTTCATATGCAAGGCACTTAAGGGCGAGGCTATAGTAAACTATGCTTCGCCCTTAATAACGCAGCAGATGGAAGCCTCCGGCTCGCCCATCGGGTGAAAATTAATGAGATAAAATGATTTTTATCCATTATACTTGAACGGTAATTTATTGTACTTCTATAATATGCTTAACGTGCTGTCTTTAAATAGAACCTAAACTTCTCATTAATTTTCATGCAAGATTCAGGTAATTAGATATCATGACATCAAACAGCAACTTACCCTGCACCGGGGTAATACTGTCCGGTGGATTGGCCAACCGCTATGACGGCACCGAGAAAGCCCTTCTGCGGGTTGGGGGGGGTCGGATCCTGGATCGATTATATGATATTTATCGCGAGTTATTTGATGAGATCATTCTGGTCACCAACACCCCCCAGAAATTTTTAGAATGGGACCTGCTGATTGTATCGGACCTTTTCCCAATTAGAAGCTCTCTGACCGGAATTCATGCCGGCCTCTTCTATATGACAAACCCGTATGCGTTTGTTTCGGCTTGTGATACACCCTTTTTAAAAAAAGAAATGGTGGAGACCATCATCGGAAAGATTGAAGCCCAAATCGATGTCGTGATGCCCCAAACTTCAGCCGGATTCGAACCGCTTTGCGCGGCCTACTCCAAACGCTGTCTTGAAGCGGCGCAAAACCATCTGGAACAAGAGAAGCTAAAGGTGATAAAAGCGTTTCGCAAAAGCCGTATCAAAACCATTTCCGAGAAAGTTTTGCGCAAAATAGATCCCGGGCTGCAGTCGTTTTTTAATATTAATACACCCGAGGATTTACAGCGGGCGGAGGAAATGGCCAAAGGCTGAGGCTCAAGGTGTTCGCTTTCAGAAGACAGATGGCAGATAAAAAAACGGCAACTTATAGGAATCTATCCGTCTTCAGTTTTCTGTTCCCTGTCATCTGTTTGCCGACACATGACGCCCGAAACCTGAAACCCAAGGCCTTACTCAGTTTTCTCTGTGATCTCAGTGTTCTCTGTGGTTAAATACAAGAAGGAGTTGCTATGCCTAAATTTACCCATATCGATGAGAAAGGACACGTTCGGATGGTGGACGTGACCGCAAAAAAACCCACCGAACGCAACGCGGTGGCCGGTGGGATGATCTCTATGAACCCTGAGACGTTTGACCTGATTCAAAACCGGAAAGTGAAAAAAGGCAATGTCCTTGAAGCCGCCCGCATTGCCGGTATTATGGCCGCCAAGAAAACCGCGGAACTCATCCCCATGTGCCATCCCCTGAATATTACCCATATCCAGGTAGACTTTTCGCCGGATGCCGCTGCAAGCTGCATCCGCATTGAAGCAACAGTGCGCGCCATCGATCAGACCGGTGTTGAAATGGAAGCCATCACCGCTGTCTCGATTGCGGCTTTGACCATCTATGATATGTGTAAATCCACCGATAAGGAAATGACGATTTCAAACATCCAGTTGTTGAAAAAATCTGGCGGTAAAAGCGGCACTTACATTCGCAAAGGATGACAAAATTGATGAAAATTCGCCTTTCTCTATATTCCAAATGCGCCCTGGTTATAGCAGCCTCCCTTGCGGTTTTAATCGCCGGATGTCCGGCCCCCATCAAAAAACCCCCGGAAGAAGCGGCATTGGTCCGCCGATCCAGTTTTTTCTACCCGGATTTTCGTGACGATCTGGAACTCGACGGTCTGGAACACAGTATCTTAAAAAGCCTGGAATACCTGGAAAGAGTGCCGGCCGACCGAATTTATTCGTTTGGTGAAGATCGCTTTGACGCGGCCCATCTGATAAAATCGCTGCAAACTTTTCTGGATTTTATCCGAACGAATCCCACCGCCAGGGAATTAGAAAATTTCATCCGTTCCGAATACAACGTTTATCAATCAATCGGTAGAAATAAAAAGGGTGAAGTTTTATTCACCGGCTATTACGAACCCCATTTAAGCGGCCGTTTAGATAAGAACGAGGAATTTCGATATCCGATTTACGCCCTGCCGACAGATCTGATGAAAATCGATCTTTCACCCTTTAGTGAAAAATACAAAGGGCAAAGCATCGTGGGTCGCTTCAGCGGTCAAACGGTGGTACCATACTATGATCGCCGGGAAATCGACGAAGAAAAAGCACTGGTCGGTCGAGCTGAGCCGCTGTTTTGGGTTAAAGATCCGGTGGATGTGTTTTTCCTGCAGATCCAGGGCTCCGGCAAAATTTTTCTGGATACCGGTGAGGTGGTCAATGTGCATTACCATGGCAGCAACGGCCGACCGTACCGCAGCATCGGAACGCTTTTAATTAAGGAACAAAAAATACCCCGCGAAGAAATGTCCATGCAAAGAATCCGATCCTATTTGCAGGCCCATCCGGAGGAAATGGCATCGGTTTTTAACTACAACCCCAGTTATGTCTTTTTCAAGGTAGAGCCGGAAGGACCCCTCGGCTCACTGAATGTCCTGCTGACACCGGGACGATCGGTTGCCCTGGACAGACGGATATTTCCGCATGGGGCCCTGGCGTTTATCCAGACCCAAAAGCCGGTGGTAAACAGCGCCGGTCAAATCGACAGCTGGGTGGACTGTCGCCGCTTTGTCCTCAACCAGGATACCGGTGGCGCCATTCAGGGGCCGGGACGTGCCGATCTGTTCTGGGGCAACGGGCCCTATGCTGAAATTGCCGCAGGACATTTGGCACATACCGGCCAACTGTATTTTTTAATATTAAAACCGGACAGGCCAAAAGGGTAAATTAATTACGGATCCATGACCTAAACAAAGGTAATCCATCGTGGGGTTTTCAATTTCAATTAATTATGGATTATTGGAGTACGGGAGTGATGGAGTGATGGAGTAAAGACGAAAAGACGCTTCAAGAATCCATTCGCCAAGCGGTTATCCTTGACACTTGTAACCGAAACCAGTACTAGACAGCTTTTTAAAAGCTCTTAAATCCATAAGAAAAATCACCAGAGGGACCTCATGTTTGGCATCGGCATGCCCGAATTGCTTTTAATAGTGGCGATTGCGCTGATCGTACTCGGCCCAAAAAAATTGCCGGATCTGGCCAAGTCGCTGGGTCGTGCAATGCGGGAATTCAAAAAAGCAACCAATGAGTTTAAGGAATCCATCCAGATCGATGAGGATCTTTCGGACGTAAAAAAGGCCTTTGATGATCTTGGCAGCGACATCAAGGATTCCGTAAGTCTGCCGAAAGAAACGGCCGAGTTTAAACGCCCCGCTGAGTCGGAATCTGCCGAAGACCAGACAGATCAAGAAAAAGAAACCACCGGGGCAGACGATAGCACAGACAATGTAAAACAGGCGTTTGAGGAGTTAAAGGACAGCGACCGCGCATCTTCTGAGAAAGAAAAAGAAAGCAGCGCCGACACAGAAGAAAAGCACAAGGGATCCGAAAAAGATGCTGGATGAAGAAGAAAAAATCCCGTTTACCTCACATCTTGAGGAGCTCAGGAGTCGGCTGATTAAAATCTTTATTGCGGTCGGTATCGGTTTTGCGGCTTCTTATGGTTTCAAAGAGATATTGTTCAATATCTTGGTGCGCCCTTTAGTAAAGGTGATGGATCCGGGAGATCACCTGATCTTTACCGGCCTGCCGGAGGCGTTTTTCACTTACCTGAAAGTGTCGCTGCTAGCAGGCTTGATGCTGGCCAGCCCGGTAATCCTTTATCAATTCTGGATGTTTGTGGCACCGGGTCTTTACAAAACAGAGCGCCGGCTGATGGGCCCCATCGTGATGCTTTCCTCGTTTTTTTTTATCGCCGGAGCGCTGTTCGGCTATTTTATCGTGTTTCCCTGGGGCTTTAAGTTTTTTTTGGGATTTGCCACCGAATCCATCCGCCCCCTGCCGTCCATGAAAGAATACCTGGCGTTTTCAGCCAAATTGCTGCTGGCCTTCGGGCTGGTATTTGAACTGCCCATGGTGCTGACATTTATGGCGCGTCTGGGTATCGTTTCCGTCGATTTTCTGAAGCGCAATCGTAAATACGCCCTGCTGCTGTTTTTCGCCGGCGCCGCTATTCTGACCCCACCGGATGTTGTCACCCAGGTGATGATGGCCCTTCCGCTGATGGTCATGTATGAGCTCAGCATCATCGGCGCCCGGTTTTTTGGCAAAAAAAAGCCTACACCCGAAACTGAAGAAGATAAAGCCGGGCAAAGTGCCTCTTAGATTTTGGCCACCCGGAACCAAACTTGTGTCGCTTAAAAAAATGTCGTCTTTAAAAGCCTGACAGACGTCAACTTCAGTGGGCAGTCTTAAAATCCTGTTGCAAACAGATTTAACATTTCGTCGAATTAATTATAATCATATTATTTTCAATAAGTTATGTGATTTTTAAGCCAGATGTTTGTGATTGACAGAATGTTTTTGGCCTGATAAGAAATGAGTCTTAATTTAGCAAGCATGGATAAAGGAAAACCGCTGACCAAAGGAGGGGAAGAGATAACCATGAATAAAACGTTGTGGATTTTGGTTGTTGTCGCAAGCGCTGCCCTGTTTCTTGCCGCTGGAATTTATGCCAAAACAGTTCCGGATGTCATTCCATTGCAGGACCCGGCCTATAAGGAGCATAAAAAAGGGGTTGTCCAATTTTCCCATGGAAAACACCAGAAGGATTATGCTAAAGAGTACGCGGATCTTTACGGAAAAGGCTGCGGTGAATGCCACCATGACAAAGACGGCAAGCCGCTGTCCAATCTGAAAGAAGGCGACCCGGTTCAAAAGTGTATCGAGTGTCACAAGAAGCCCAGTGAGGTACCCAAAGAACTTAAGAAGCAATGGCGCGAAAAAAAAGTTAAAAAAGCCGAACAGAAAAAAATAAAGCTTGAATATCACGCCGAAGCCTATCACATGAACTGCCGGGGTTGTCACAAAGCGTTCAACAAGAAATATAAGCCCAAAAAAGCGCCGACAACCTGCACCAAGTGCCATCCGAAAAAAGAATAATCATAGTATCCTGCTCCCGTACAAGAAAGGCGTGCATCATATTGATGCGCGCCTTTCTTATGGAATGATCCAATGAATTCTTAATTTATCATTTTAGAAAAAGTAGAATTAAACCGATCTCAAAAATAGTAGATTACGCTCAAGGGCAAGGCGAAAACCGATTCAAAAGTGGAGCATACACGTTAGTATTCGAGCATTTTGAATCGGTTTTGAACACAGCCCTTGGGCGTTAGATGCATTCCAGGCAGATTCAAAATTACTTCCGGCGTAAAGCCCCACTAAATCTTGCATTTCATGAAGCCGAAAACCGGACAGGATCACAAAACTGCCGCTGTCGGTTAGCCGCGAAATTTGAGGATAAAAGTTTTTCAGACTCGGGTACCGCAAGTTGGCAATCACCAACGGATAAGAAGCATCGATCGCCTCGATTTTACGATCAGCGATGATGAGCCGATCGTTGAGGTGATTGAGGTTCAGATTTTCAGTGGCTTCCGCAATGGCACAGGGATCGACATCAATGCCCAGTCCTTTTTTTACCCCCAGGCAAACGGCGGCAATTGCCAGAATGCCAGAGCCGGTGCCGATGTCCAGAACAGAACAGTCCGCGCTGAGCCAATTCGGACGCATTGTTTTTAGAACATATTCGATGGCTCTGACCGACAGCCGCGTGGTCGGATGCCGGCCGCCGCCGAAGGCCGCCCCGGACTTTATGATGACAACCACATCATCGGGAGCTGCTTGAAATCGATGCCCCGGTGGCGTGACCACCACCTGGTCTGAAATGCGCACCGGTTTATTAAACGATAACACCAGATAAGTGCTGCCGAATTCATAGGTATATTCCAACTCGCCTTTAGCTACTAAAGCCTTCAGCAATGCTTTCGCGCGGGTTTTATCCAGGCCGTAAATTGCGGAGATGGTTTTTTCAAGATACCGGGGTGTTAACCGGGCAGGTGATGCGGCTAGAGTTTCAAGAAGTGCATTTTCAATCCTCTGGATATCCATCAATTCTGCATTACTGCGCCTTTTTCTGTTGATAGGCGATCGCATTGCGCACCAGTGCCGGTGCCCAATGCGGGATGCCTAGGGCGTGGATATGGGTGTAAGTCGCCAGCACGTTTTTGTAGCAGATGCCGTCTTTGTCTCTGGTAATTCCAACCCCCCGCTGCATGCGGAAAACCAGATCCTTTTCAGCGCCGCTCCATTTCAGCACCCGGGAATAGTGAAACTCGTGTCCCCGGATCTCAGCACCGATTTCATAATAGGGGTTGTCATTTTCAACGGTCACAACCGTATAGCCGTGACCCTGGGGCCGGGGATAGAAGTCGAAGGTCAACGGCAATACTCCGACCATGGGATAGGATTTTTCTTCGAGCACCAGTTCTTGACCCAGGTACATCAAACCGCCGCATTCGGCATATATCGGCAGGCCGTCTTCGGCCATTGCCTTGAGCGCTTTGCGGAAATTCTTATTTTCAGCCAGTTGTTGGGCATGGGTTTCCGGAAACCCACCCCCGATGTAAAGCGCATCCAATGCGGGTATTTGGTTTTGCGTCAAAGGGCTGATAAAAAGGATTTCCGCACCGGCCGCTTCCAACGCATCGATGTTTTCAGGGTAATAAAACTGAAAGGCGGAGTCCTTGATGATGCCAATCTTCGGCCTCTCAGCTTCAACGCTGGCTATCTGACTGCTGAAATCTGTTTTCTGTCCGCTGTCTTCTACCTTCTGTTCTCTGTCCTTTGCAACGAGCGGCGGTAAACCCTGGATGCAATCAAAAATCGCGTCCAGATCAATGTGCTCGCTGGCGATGCGCGCAGCGGCAGCGATGGATTCGCCGGCCCAGTCATGTTCAGGGGTGGGCACCAGACCCATGTGGCGTTCCGGAAAAATCTGGATTTTCAACTTGGGAATGGCACCGAGAACCGGAATTCCGCAATAGTGTTCGATATTGTCACGCAGGATGCGTTCGTGGCGGGCTCCCGCCACCCGGTTGAGCACGACCCCTTTAATCACCACCTCCGGATCAAACTGAATGAGGCCGGAGATGACCGCCGCCATCGTGCGGGTAATCTTGGTGCAATCCACACACAGCAATACCGGGGTCTTCAGCAATTTACCCAGTTCAGCCGTACTGGTGCTGCCGGCCAGATCGATACCGTCATAGAGCCCGCGGTTGCCCTCGATGACGGCAACATCATCTTTGTGCGTGTGAGTCAGAAAGGACTGTAAAATTTGAGGTGTCTCTAAAAGAAAAGTGTCCAGATTATAACAGGGCCGGTTGGCCGCCAGGGCCAACCAGCCCGTATCGATATAGTCTGGACCTTTTTTAAAGGGTGCGATTGACTTATTGCCTTTTTTCCAGGCGGCAATCAGTCCGATGGAAAGGATGGTCTTACCCGAACCGCCCCGCAGGGCGGCAATCATAATTCGGGGAAAATCAATTATTTCCAGTTGTTTCGAAATAGCGCTCAAATATCAGGATAAAAATAAATCCGGCATATGGGGCAATAAAACCGCTTAGTCTTCGTCTTCAGCATGTGCCTGCTTGCCGGTACCTTTAAGTCCGTATAATGACGTACTGCCGCTGGACCAGTATTCCAGAACCTCTTCCTGAACCAGGCGATTGATGACCTTCTTGGCCTCGCGCGGTTTGGACTCTAAAATCTTGGCCAGGTCATTAAAATAAAATTTGGACTTGGTTTTTAATTTCTTTTCCAACGCTGCGACGATTTTCGCTTTTGATTCTTCGTAATCAAGAGCCATAATTTCCCTCTTTTCAGCAAAAGGCAGGGGGCAGCCATAATGGTGGTGCCCCCTGCTGGTTTAATTTTGCGCTTAAAACTTGAATTGCGTGGTCTGGCGCCATGTATAATAAGCCGGATCACGGAAATCATCGATCAGATGGTGGGTAAATTCAAGTTCGCATTGTTCAAAGAATCTTTCCCATCCGATGCGCTCGGCCCATTCGCCCAGACGCTCGTATTTGTTGGCGCCTTTCTCGTAGGCCTGCACCATATTTTTGATGACGTCTGTTGTTTTCGGCCAGCGCGGTGGTTCATTCGGGATGAAGGCCACAACCACCTTGGAAAACTTCGGTGTGCTGATGCGGTTGGACACCTTACCACCGGCCATGATGACGATGCCGTCACCTTCCTGGTCGGCCAGGGGCATGGAGGGGCACATGGTGTAACAGTTGCCGCAGAACATACAGCGTTCTTCCTTGACAGCCACACTGTTGACTTTTTGTCCGCCGACCTCGATTTTGGCCGGTTTAATGGCGGCCGTCGGGCAAGCGGCGATGGCCAGTGGAATCTCGCACATTTTATCCAGATATTCATGGTCCAGCATCGGCGGTTTGCGATGGTAGCCCAGAATCGCAATATCCGAACAATGCACCGCACCGCACATGTTCAGGCAGCAGGCCAGCGATACGCGCAGCTTGGCCGGCAGTTTGTGCTCTTTAAAATAATCAAAGAGCACATCCATGGTGGCCTTGACCGGCCCGGAGGCATCGGTGGCCGGTGTGTGACAATGAATCCAGCCCTGGGTGTGCACGATATTGGTGATGGATGTACCGGTTCCGCCCACCGGGAATTTGAAGCTGCCGCCGGCAAACTTGCGGCTTTCAAGGTCTTTGATCAGCGGGTCGACTTTGCTTTCCTCGGCCACCATAAACTCGATATTGTTGCGGGTAGTGAACCGCAGGTGACCGCCGCAGTGTTTCTCGGCGATTTCGCAAATCTCACGGATGTGGGTGGTACTCATAAGTCGCGCGCCCCCACAGCGAACCGTCCAAACTTTGTCGCCGGATTCGGCCACATGCACCAATACGCCGGGTTTGATGACATCATGATACAGCCATTTGCCCTTGTTTTTGGCAATCACCGGTGGATAAAAATCGTCGTATTTTCGCGGACCGATGTCTGAAATTCTGTTTTCCATCGGTTTGTCAGGATTGTAACCTGATGATACAAATGCCATGGTCTTATCCCCCTATCTCTGATGATATTTTCTAAATTCGTTGACATCACGTTCGAATCCGCCCGGCACCTCGTCTGCTTTCCAGAAGATGTACGGGTTGGATCGCGGCTCCTTAACCATGCGCGGATCGGGCTTTAGGCCAGTGGCCTCCAGTAGCTTCTGGAAGCCCTGGCGTTTCATCAGCTCGCCGAGCCGCTCGCGGTTTTTGCCTTCTTCCATCCACCAATCCCAGATGGCCTCGATGACTTCTTTGATTTCATCATAGGGCTCTTCGGCTTTGACGAAGGGCACCAGCATCGAGCTCATCTGGGCACCATCGAGAATCGGGGCTTTGGCGCCGACAAGGATGGAAAGACCGGTGTCTTTTCCGATACGAAGCGCTCTGGGCATGACATTGATGCAGTGCATGCAGCGGTTGCATTCCTTGTTTTCGATCATCAGCTTGTCACCTTCCATCCACATGCACTCGGTGGGGCAAAGATCCACTCGGTGGGGCAAAGATCGCATACTTCTTTCTGGATGTCGAATGCACCCCAGTCCCGACCGCTGTGGTCGTTGGCATTGGGCGCAATCTCGCCGCCGATGTAAGCCTGAACCGCTTCCGGGTCGATGCGGATGTCATCTCTCCAGGTACCGATAAAGGCCATGTCCGCTCTTGCAATCGAAGCCACGCAGCAATTGGGGCAGCCGTCAAATTTAAATTTGAACTTATACGGAAATGCCGGCCGGTGCAGCTCATCCTGATACTCCTGGGTGAGGTGATAGCAGAGCGCCTGGGTGTCGTAGCAGGCGTATTCGCAGCGCGCCTGACCGATGCAGTCCGAGGGCGTCCGCAGGTTTGAACCCGATCCGCCCAGGTCCTGGTTGAGGTTGTGGGTCATCTCGTAGAAGATTTCTTCCAGCTGGGGGGTGGTGGTCCCCAGAAAAATAATATCGCCGGTAGAACCGTGCATGTTTGTTAATCCCGAACCATGTGCTTCCCAGATATCACACAATTTTCTTAAAGCATCTGAAGTATAAAACCATCCTGCAGGTTGGTTAATACGCAGAGTATGAAAGTGTGAAACATTTGGAAAGTCTTCAGGCAGATCAGAATATCTTCCAATCACTCCGCCGCCGTATCCCATTACACCGACTATACCGCCGTGTTTCCAGTGTCCAATCCTTTCTTCATACGATCGCTCAAGCTGACCCAACAAATCTTTAGCCATCGGATTTTTTTTGGCCTCTTCTTTTATTTCCTTCACGAAACTAGGCCATGCACCTTTTTCTAGTTCATCTAATTTTGGTGTTTTACCATTTCCATTAGCCATATTGACTCCTTTAATTTTAAGAGTTATGAATATTTATTATCTACATTCATTAAGGTCTTTCCAATAAAAAAACCAAAAATAAGGGCAAGGTTACCAAAGGCTTTAAACTCAACTTAACACGCAAAACCAATGTAATTGCCCGAACAATCATCAGTACAAGAGGGTATGCTAACACTAAGTAGATCAATACCAGACATACCTTTAAATAAATTTGAAATTGCTATAAAAGAATAGGGGATATAAGTCCAAACATCGATTTTGAATCCCCTGTCTAGAATATCAATCCCAATAAATAGTCCCAAGGTGAGTGCTGATAGAAAAAGCGTTACCTTATGAAGAGGCCAATCTTCATGTGTGCAAGATCTTTTTCTAAGGCTCATAATTTTTCCACCTGTTAAAATCTATTGTTAGTAGACGGACGAAAATTACTTAAGCACTATAGTAAAATCAATTACAAATTATTGCCGCGCTTTAAAGAACAACCTGAAGACACGCCCTTTTTTCAAAGTGTATTTGAACAGGCATATGAGTTGACAGAGGTCAGGCTCACTCGAATTTGGGAAAAAATAATTAAAA
>CAMYLV010000038.1:0-1647 GCA_947259495.1 uncultured Desulfobacterales bacterium
TGTTGGGGAATCAAGCCAATTATCGAATTCACAAGATCCAACTTTTCCTTTGACGATGGGTTTGCTGCGGCTGTTTCCTGAATCCTGTGCCAATCCGCCATCTGGGCACCGAGTATACGCTCACCCGGCGACAGCATTCGCTGGGCGATAATATTGGCGCTGGAAAGGTTACGAATTCGTTTTTCTTTGAGCACGGCAATGGAAAGCCTTTTTTTCACAAGCTCATCCAGACTAACGAGATTTTCGGTCACGTCAGTGACAAATTTTACGACATCAGCCGTTGCGGTCTTTTCTTCTTCGGTCGCATAGCTTCTGCTGCGCTGCAGAAACGGCTCAAGCTCTTCGACTTGCAAGGCGATTTCGTTCGAAACGTCCATCCGTGCCTTATCGGTTTTCACGCCCAGCAGGGCGGGTGCCACGCGCACAACGCTTTCCACGCGCCGTGACAGCTCCAGCCAGGACAGCACTTCAGGCACGCGTTGCTCGGTGATCTTGTTGAGCGCACCGCCAACCTGCGATAGGGAATACAAACCCGAGGCCGCAGCGACCAGTGCGAACATGGAAATCAGTAGAAAGGCAAGCAGTAGTCGCCCGCGAACGCCCATCGATGCAGATTTCTTTGGCGCATCCATTCGTCATCAATTCCTGGGTCCTGCGTCCTGACAAGTCACGGCACCTGGATGAAACTGGGTGAGACACCAGTCAATCCGCTCATTTGACCGGTGAGTAGTCCTCCTTGCCGAAAACATACCAGACGAAGGTGCTAATACCTGTAACGTCGCCCTTCTCATCAAAGCCAATCTTACCCAGCACGGTGTCAAAGCTGCCTTTTCTCAAGGCTTTGATGACCGCCTTCGGTTTCAAGGAACCCGCTTGTTCAACGGCCAGTGCCCAGGCCTGCACAGCGCCATAGCTATACAGGGTATAGCCTTCCGGTTCGTAGGCATCCTCTTCGCGAATGGCAGCCACGACGTCTTGGGCCTCCGGCTTCATGCGCATATCAGGGCCAAAGGTAAAATAAGTGTCTTCGCCGGCATCGCCCGCGATGAACAGGTATTGAACATCAATCAGCGAGTCGCCTGAAAGCAGACGAAGATTGGGCAACTCCTTTTTGGCCTGACGCGAAATAATTCCGATATCTACCATGTAGCCGCCGATATAGAGCGCATCTACTTTTTTATTGACGAGTTTGTCTACAAGAGACCTGTAGTCCTTATGATCCGGAGGGTAACTGGCGAACATTACCTCGGTGACGCCGCGTTTGTTCAGCTGGCGTTTGGTAATCTCTGCCAGGCCCAGGCCATAGGCTTGACCGTCGTGGAGGATCGCAATGTTGCTGTTGCCGTGTTTGTCGGCCAGATAATCGCCGGCGATCGTGCCCTGCTGGTCGTCGCGGCCGATCGTGCGAAATACATTGGGACCTCCTTCATCGGTAACTTTGGGATTGGTCGAAGCCGGTGAAATCATGATGATCCCGGCCTTTTCATAGATCTCGCTGACGGCCAGAGAAGCAGCGGAACACACATGCCCGACAACGAAAACAACGCCTTCGCTCACCAGTTGCCGCGCCACCGCCTTGGCCTGTCGCGGCTCACACGCATCGTCCACTGAAATGACAACAATCGGCTTGCCAAGGAGACCGCCCTT
>CAMYLV010000038.1:1788-50782 GCA_947259495.1 uncultured Desulfobacterales bacterium
CCTCCGCTATTTCATTCCTTGAATGGTTGATCGGTGCCTCATGACTTAAATTTCCCGGTTTACGCCGCTTTTCCTAATAATGTTCCCAATTACGGAATTGGGGTATAAGTGGTTGCAAAAAAACGTTGGAATAACGGGGCGTTTTTGACAACCAATATAAATTGGTGTGAAACCAAAGCCTATTATGTGCTGAAAGAAAATCAAAATTTAATAAACCACTCAACAGGCGGCTGTATCCCTGAACAGCAGCGCTGAGAATGGCAGCGAGTTTACGTCCAAAACCTTCATCTGCCATATGGCATCCCCGGTTTTTAGATTGCAAACAGATGAACTCAGTATGTGGAGTATTCGAAGGATCGCGAAAATCGCACGAGAAATCGGATGTGATTCCGAAAATGGAGAGCCGTTACGGGTCAGTTGGAATAGGAAATTCAGAAATAAATTATCTATGTTTATACCCAAATCGATGGGATTTAGTCAATCAAAATCGAGAATACCGGCGGGTGGTGACTTATTGAGAGATTGTCGAAAAAGTCCAAAAATTGTGATTTTAGCAAATTGCCCACAAGTTTAGGAATTCATTCCCACTGCCGGTGCATTGATGACCTGTCTGGGTCCCGGTGAAGAATCTTCCGATGCCAAACGCAAAAACAAGGCGATCACCAAAACCGATAACAGCCGCTGCGGGAAGGCGATCATTGAATCGGTTCAGCATTATTAAATTAGAACAGCTATACAAATAGTAATCATGTAGAAATAAGTATCCAAATCTATGTAATTCTCTTCACATATGACATGCTTTTGCTTGACAATCTAAGCAATTGTTAACTACATAGATTCTAATATTCTGAAATCATTCAAAATATAAAAATATACAAATATGGCATCATTTTTGCTTCAAATATAATCAAGAAATGCTGAATAGCGATGCTGAGTAAGTCATATAAAAACTGATGCTAATAAATATCAGGAGGTGAAGAACATGAGTAAAACACTACAATTTCTAAAAATGTCCGCCGTTTTTTTATGCGTCTTGCTTTTAGGCTTTACGGCTGCCTATGCAACTCCAGTCACGGTCGAAAATGCCTCATTTGAGTTTTCTTCCGGAACGACATTCCGATCAAAGTATTCACTCGGCACCTGGTCGCTTAGAGATATGGACGGATGGACTCATTCTGGCGGCAATGACTCGTGGGGAATATGGGATCCGAATCCCTCCGTATTCAGCAGTGTCCCTGATGGAAATTATATAGGGTATTTAGACGGAGGAAGTCTATTTCAGGAACTTGACCGGAGTGTCGTTGCCAATAATACCCTGACGATGCAAATTGATATTGGGAACTATCTAAACGTCGACCAACCTGCATACAGCGTAGAACTATGGGCTGATAACGACTTATTAGTATCAGATGGCTCAGTGGTGCCGATTGACGGTGAGTTTTCGACACTGACACTTTTATATAATGTATTAGACGGAGATCCACATATTGGCAAATCATTGGGTATCAAAATTGTTTCAGGGGGCGAGAATTTAACGTTTGATAACGTGCGATTTTCTAACGACGCTAATAATTCACCAGTTCCCGAACCGGCCACAATGCTGCTTTTAGGGTCCGGATTAGCGTGCTTAGCAGGTTTTGGTCGAAAGAAATTTTTAAAAAAATAAGTTTATCAGAGATAAAATTATAATTTATCCTATCAATTCAATTATCACCTCCTCTAAACAAAAAAAGGTTCGGGAGTCTGTTTGAAGATCTCGAACCTTTTTTATTTTTAGACCCCCGTGGAATTCTCCTTCGGAGGGGTCGCTGAGCGGCAACCCGCGGGGCAGGTCTCGAGTTCTAACTTAGCAAGTGGTGTAAAAACTGGGGGCAAGTCAATGTCGATAGCACAATGACAAATATGCAAAATTCCAGTCTATCACCACTTGTGGACTACGCGCCTGATGATGAAATTTTGAAGGGCAGAAAATTTATTTGATGTTTTGACGCAATATTAAATTTAGCGATTTTGCAGGTTAGGTTTGAATCGGATTCAACCAGATAATCAGCCAACCCAATCACTTATCGCTGGATTTTTCGCTGTTGTCCTTCGGCGAGGGTTCAGCGCTGCCGTAGACCTCGACATAGGCGTTGTGGGAGATGCAGCCTTTCTCCCAGTGCTTTCTCACTTTCTTGCCGATAAATGAATCCGGATATTTACGTCCGATGTTGCAGCCGGGACAGATCTTGTTCCATCCTGCCAGAAATTTTTTCATTTCCATGATGGTCTCCTTTTTTAGTGTATTTTACGAATCACTCTTTAATCACCAGGGTATTCCTTTGATTGATTATTTGACATTCTGCCGGGTTGGAATCTTGGATTCGCAGGGTGCTTTCGTCCGGCATAACCCGCAACCGTGACCGTCGAAGCCGTAATGAGTTTTTACATATTTAATCTGCGTTTATACCGCTTTTCATAATAATGTTCCGTAAAACGGATGTGCGGCATAAGGGGTTGTATAAAAAAACGTTCGAGTACCGGACGTTTTTTTGACAATCCCTATAAGTTCTGAATATGGGTTTCAAATTGCGTGCCGCCGCTGGCAGCATAGCGGTTATCGTCCTTACGAATGACATCCCCGCTTTCCATCAGCAATTCACAATGGCTGATAATTTCATTGGCGGCCATCAGTATACCGTATCCTTCCAGCAACCGGTCTTCAAAATATTCTGCAGCAATCTCCTCGGCGGCTTTGGGCTTGCTATTTAAAATTTGGACAATGGCGCCGCAGCGCTCAATGTGGTGTGCCAGCAGTTGCCTGGCTCTGCTTGCCAGATCGACTGGATTCCAGCGGTCATTGTAGTAGAGACGATGGGCCGGCAGAACCAGTAACTCCGGATGGTCATGGGCGATCCGAATTAACTTTTTAAGGGATTGGATATAACAGCTCAAACCAAAAATGGCCGCCGCATCCGTGTAGGCCGGTCTGATGACCTGAGCCACTTCATCGAACATCGCTTTGCGGGTCGGCCAGGGGGAAATATCCGGTAAAATTATATCGCCCACGATGAGGGCCTCGTCACCCAGCCGGACGGCCAGACAGTCCGGACTGTGACCCGGCAGGTGGTAGGTGTGGACATCCGGGCCCAGTTGGGTTTGGCCATTGCCGATCACATTTACCGTTAAGCCCTGCAGCACCCGGTGATATTCAAAGCAATTTTTGGAATAAAAAGACTCCGGCATAAAACAATGCCAGCATTTGGCCGGAAAATCTTTCTTTTTGACTTCCGGTGATTGGGCCGGATATTGTCGAATCAGGTGATCATAAATGGCATGGGCTTTCACGTCGAGTTGAGTTGCTTCGATCAGCTCGGCCAGACCGCCATCATGGTCTTCATGACTGTGGCTGATTAAAACAAAATCAAGATCGGTGTCTGAGATGCTTACTGCTTTCATCATTGCCAGCAGCCGATTGCCCTGGCCAAATTTTCCCGCGTCCACCAGAAACGGTCTGTCGGCCAGTACGGCATAATTCCAGGTTGGCCCCAGATCCCAGTGGCCGCCGTAAAAATTTTTGGTCGGCAGGCCGTAAATCTCGAGCCCGGACGGCAGCCGAAAGCGCACCGCCATCTCGTTGCCGCTCCGATCGCCCCTGTGTATCACTTCAGCATGTTCAATCAAGTCAGTTTCCTTTCGATTTCAAACGGCAACTTCACCGTCTAAGGCTTATCAAATGGCAAAGGGCTAAAAAACTTGAAAATGCATTTCAATTTATTCAACCCTTTGCCCTATGCCCCATGCGCTATGCCATATTTAACGCGGAGATCGAAACTTGCCCTAAAAATCAGAATTTCCACCAGGCAACGATTTATAGCTTTTGGATCAGGTCGCACAACAGCCGCACCCCAAACCCGGTGCCGCCCGGGCCGCAATAAGCATCGCCTTTTTTGTTGTAAGCCGGACCGGCTATATCGATATGGGCCCAGCGGGTATCGCCGCTAAATTCAGATAAAAATAAAGCGGCTGTAATGGCACCACCCCAGCGGGAGTTGGGCATGTTGTTGAGATCGGCAAAATCGCTTTTAAGAAGCTCTTTATAATCCTCCGGTAGCGGCATCGGCCAGCAGCGCTCATGGGTTTTGTCGCCGGATGCCTGAATGGCTTCCGCCAGCCGATCATCCGTTGTAAAAACCCCGGCGATTTTTTCCCCCAGGGCGACCACGCAAGCACCGGTAAGCGTCGCCAAATCAATCATAATCTTGGGTTTATGTTTTTTCACGACATAAGCCATCGCGTCAATTAAAATAAGGCGTCCTTCGGCATCCGTGTTACCGATTTCAATGGTTTTGCCCGCATAGCTGCGCACAATGTCGCCGGGTCGGGTGGCCTTGCCCGAGGGCATATTCTCGACAATTGGGATGACGCCGATGACGTGCGTTCGGGTTTTAAGTCGGGCCTGGGTGATCAGGGTGGCGGCCACCACCGCGGCACCCGACATATCGGCTTTCATGCCGGCCATGCTGCCGCCGGTCTTGATGTTGAGGCCTCCGGAATCAAATGTGACTCCTTTTCCGACCAGCGCCAGTGTTTGTTTAGCGTTGGGCGGCTTATGCTCCAATACCACCATACTGGGTTTGCTCTGGCTGCCGGCTGCTACCGCCAGCAAGGCGCCAAACTTATTCTGCTTTAACTCTTTTTCTCGCAACACGCGGGTTTTGAGACCGTATTTGCGGGCCTGTGAGACAATTGAGCGGGTAAACTGTTCCGGTGTTTTTTCGTTAGATGGCATACTGATCCACTCGCGCGCCAGGATGGTGCCGGCGCAAATGGTGCTGACTTTTGGCGCGATTTTCCGCAGTTTGCCCGCAGTTTGCGGTTTGATCCAAAAGTTAATTTGTTTGAGTGGCTTGTGTTTCTTTTCCTGTTTGTATTTGTCAAATACATGATTTCCCAAACAGGCGCCTTCCATCATGGATTCGATAAGTTCCGGCAGTTCCATCTTAAGCTTTTCGGCTGACGGCACCGCCACCCAGATTCTTTCAAAATCGGCTTGAATACATCTGCCGACAGCCGCGCCGCAAAATGACCGTAAAATTTCTTGATCGATTTTTTTTAGCTTTCCCAGCCCAACACAGATAATACGTTCGGCAGCAAGACCCTTAAAATCATAGAGCGTGACCACATCCCCTGTTTCGGCCTTGAATTCTTTGAGTTTTAGAGTCTTTTGGATGATTGCTTTAATAACGCGGTCATCGTGGATTTTTTTGTCCGCGCACACCGGCACGATAAGCGTATCGATTTTTTGAGTCTTCAGATCCACTGCTTTTAGACCTAACATTTTTCTTCTCTCCTTATCATTGCTGCAAATTTGGGGTAGGCTTTTCGATCGTCCATTAAGGCTGTCTCTGCTATTGAGTGACTATGAATGGGCGGCTTCACAGAGACTTTATTCCGTGTTAGAACCAGAAGCAAGTTCTTTTAAAGCGGTGACGGTCTCCCAGTTAAATGCCTCAGATTGGCAGGGAATGATTGAATTATTCGTAAAAATTGGATCTGCCGCCAGGTCGTAACGGGATGCGCTTACCGCCGATTGCCACAGTGCGGTGTGCGGAATCGGTGAGTAGTAGGCTAAAATCGGCGTTACTCCCGTGGCTTGAACCGCGCGAATCGAACGTTCAACGCTGGCCAATTCCTGTCCCGGCAACCCCATTAGCAAATAGGCACCCACCTGCTGTTTTGCAAAACCGGCTTCTTTCAAGTACCTGGCAGCTTGCTTGAAATCGTCCTGTGTCACCTTGCGGTCGATGTCCTTACGCGTTTCGAATTCAGCCGTTTCCAGCCCCAAACGCAGAGTTTTAAATCCGGCACTAAACAACAGCCGTGCCGTTTCAGCAGTTATGCCACGAATATGGACGGCATTGGGGGTGTGAAAACGAAGGTTGAGGTCGGCCTGAATTATTTTTTCCAGAAGCGGCTGTGCATGCCGTTCAGCGTCGACTAAAAAGGCGTCATCATACAGCACGAAATCTGAGATCCGATGGGCGTGCTGCCAGTACTTTATTTCTTCGATGACCGAATCCGGGCTGCGCCACAGCCGGGTAGGGCTCAGGAAATGCGAAGCGCAGTAGGCGCATTTAAACGGACAGCCGCGCGAGGTTAACAGGGGGATATAATTGATGCGGTTTTGAAGATCGAAGGCAGGGTAGGGGTAGGTGTCGAGTTCTAGCGGGTCAAAACAGGCTGTCGTCTTGAACCCCGTGTGCCGGGCGACAATGTCAAAGACGGCTTCCTCGGCCGGTCCCGCGACGATGTCGTCCGCGCCGGCGTGCTTGCGCGCATGATCGGTGCACAGGCTGGCGTAAATGCCCCCTAAAATGATGGCGGTTTTCGGAAAAATCGCACGCAAAATGGCGATGGTTTCCTGAACGCCGGTATACCAGTAGGTCATCAAAGAGGTTATCAGGATCAGGTCCGGTACCGGCATAGATTGAAGGTCTTCTGCAAACCAGCGGGGCGTGATACCGTATCGGCAAAAGCGGCGGCGAACATCTTCAAGGCCGCGGGGTCTGGTTGTCTGTGACTTTAAATAGGGGCCCCGACCGCAGCGTGCTGATGGGTCGGCGGGCGGTGCTTTGGGGTGGAACCGGTCGAGACAATCAATGTAGGATAGCGATATGCCATGGGATCTGAGAAAAGCAGCCAGGGTAAGCAATCCCAGCGGTTTGGCCCAGAAATCATAGGCAGCGAAATCATGAATCCAGGGGTTGATCAGAAGAATATGGGGTGAATTTTTTGTCATAGACTTGGCGTTTTCTTCAGCAATCTATATTCCAAATATCGGGGCACTGCGTCGCTTGCGCATAAACCATCCGCAGATCGCCTACCAGAAAATAACATGCCCGCCTTGAAGCTTGAGCCTACGCGGCATCTAAGCGACAAGACCATTTCCGTCAGAAGGATTTTTGAAACCGGTTTTTAGTTGTCTTCATCGGAGGGAAAATACACCATTGATGTTTTTTTCAATTCTTCACGACTGAACAGCAGAGTGTAATCTTGCACAGATGTGGCTCTGGACATTTTCTGCGCCGTCTCATGGCACGCCTGTTCATTGTTGGCATGCACCATGGTGTATAGGTTATACGGCCAGTCAGCGGTGGGATTGCGCCGGTAACAGTGAGACACCTGATGAAAAGTTGCCATTTTCTGTCCAACTTCTTCGACGCGATCCTCATCAACCTTCCAGGCCACCATTGCATTGGCGCTAAATCCAGCGCGTTGATGCCGCAAAGTGGCCCCGAAGCGCCGGATAACACCGCGCCGGCTGAGATCTTTTAACCGTTCGAGCAGTTCTGCTTCTGTTATATTGATTTTCTCGGCAATAGCACGATACGGGCGCGTGCAAACGGCCATATCTTCCTGGATCGATGCGATTATTCTTTTTTCTAAATCAGTTAACATGATCGTAATTTAATAATCTGGTTGGAGAATTGTCAAGACTCATGAACTGAAATGCTATCGTCATAATTATTTTTAATATAAAAAACTGGTATTAAAATCTCAGATTATTTTCGAGGGGTAGGCTTAATTCGATTCTAAAACGGAGCGTACACGCCAGTACGCGAGTATTTTGAATCGGATTATAACACCGCCCTCGGGAAAAATATGGGCATTTTAACCCAGTTTTAAAATTGTTCCGGGAATAACCGTTTAATACCCTCCTGGGTCGCTTCGCAGATACCGCGTTCGGTTATAAAGCCGGTGACCAGCCTTGATGGTGTAACATCAAATGCATAATTGGCGGCAGCGCTCTCGGCCGGGCATATCAGCACACGCTCGTTTTTGCCGTTTGCGCGTCCATCGATATAGCGAATCTCATCCGGGTCCCGCTCTTCGATGGGGATTTCTTTGATACCATCTTTGAGATTCCAGTCGAATGTGCTGGAGGGCAGGGCGACGTAAAAGGGGATCTTGTTGTCTCTGGCGGCCAGTGCTTTTAGATAGGTTCCGATTTTGTTGGCGACATCTCCGGTTGCGGTCGTGCGGTCCGTTCCAACAATGACGATATCCACCTTTCCCTGTTGCATTAAATAACCGCCGGCATTGTCGGTGATGATGGTGTGTTTGACACCATGCTTGCCCAGCTCCCAGGCGGTCAGGCGGTTACCCTGGTTTAGCGGCCGGGTTTCATCCACCCAGACATGCAGATCAATACCCTGGTCAAATGCAGCATAGATGGGGGCGGTGGCGGTACCGTGCTCGATACAGGCCAGCCAGCCGGCATTGCAGTGGGTCAGCACGTTGACCGTTTGGCCCTGTTTGCGTCGTCTGATCGCATCGATCAGCGGCAACCCGTGTTCGCCGATTTTTTTGCACCGTTCAACTTCCTGTTCAGTAATACAGGCGGCCTGATCTCTGGCGGTGGCAATGCGTTTATCAGGCTGGTTTTCTTTCAATACTTCGGCCAGGATGCTGTCTACCGCCCAGGCGAGATTTACCGCCGTGGGCCGGGCTGATTTGAGGCGATCGCATTCGGTCATCAAAAAATTGTCTTCGATCGTATGCCGGGGGGTGTTCAAGGTGGCCAGATAGACACCGTAAGCGCCGGTGGCACCAATCAGAGGCGCACCGCGTACGGCCATGTCTTTGATGGCTGTGATTGCATCATCAACGGTTTCTAGATCAATCAGCACCAATTCATGCGGCAGGCGCCGTTGGTCTATGATCTTAACCGTTTTTTCATCGGGGTCCAGCCAGATTGTCCTGAGATCTTTTCCATCAACTTTCATATAAAACCTTTTTGGGGTTCAGCGTTCAGGGCTCAAGGGTTCAGGGTTCGGCGGTTCGTTGCCACCCGATAGCTGACCATTTGGCGTCAGAGTTCGAATGCAAGGCAGGGCATCAATTTTCCAAGTTTTGAATATCGAATATCGAACAAGGAATTTCGATTGAAGAATTTTTCTTATACTTCGATATTCTGCAGTTCTCTGTTTTCTGACCTCTGTTATCTAACCTCTGAACCTTTGAACGCTGAACCTCTGAACCAGCTTGCTGAATCCAGAAACCTGTTAACAACTGCCTGCGAGCCGAGGACTTCGGACATTTACTTTATTACATCTTCGCCAGGGCGAAATCGGTCTGGACTTCACCCAGCAGAACATGGCGCTTGAAAACCTGTCGCATTTTGTTGGCATCCATGAGTTTATAAACGATGGGTTCGCTGCTTTCGGACTCAATGGTGACATTGGGCTCACTGCTGCACATTCCCATACAGCCGGCGGCAACCACCCGAATATCCTGTCGGTCTGCTGTCGCCATCTCTTCCATCAGGGCACTCATGACATCGCGGGCTCCGGCTGCAATTCCGCAGGTTCCCATATGTACGGTGACTTTAATGCTTGCGGGACCATCTCGCAGCGAGGTTTCCTTGGCTGTTTTTTCCTTAATTTTTTTAAGATCATCAATTGTCAACTTTGCCATCATTTTCCTCCATTATACTGCTTTTTGACAACCACTATAACAAGGGGTCATTTTACCTTATTTTCAGTGAATTTTATCGATCACTTTTGCTCCATTAGGGTCCGGATAAGCCCTGTTTCGACGCCAGCTCTTTGAGCGACGATCGGATCGATTCGGCTAAATGATGAACGACCACTGGATCAGACAAGGAAAGATCTTCCATTTCCGCACGAATTTCACGCGTATCCAGACTAAATTCCTTGCCATCGATCCAATGTGAATAGACAAAATCGATTCCGGGGTTCCCGATGATGAGGGTTGTAACAGTGGCTGCCATATCACCGAGTGGGGCGCGGTCGATATGGCCATGCCGAAAGGTGGCTTCAACCTCGGTACCTTTCCCGGGTTCCGCGTCGACCCGTAAAGCCCCTTCGCAGCGCTCGGCTGCGGCGGCTAAAAGCGAAAGCCCCAGGCCTACTCTGCGTGTTGTACGGGAGGTTACAAAGGGATCGTTGATATTTTGCAGTTTTTCAACCGGCATCCCGCGACCGTTGTCGCGGATCACGATTTTGAACTGGTCCGCTTTACGGTCTTCTTTAACTTCGATCCAGATGCAATTGCCCCCGGCGGTAATCCCGTTTTCGACGACATCTAAAATATGTAGCGATAGCTCGCGCATTTATAGCAACATTTTTTACCAATTTCCAATGATTGGTGATTTTCACCGACTGACGACTTTTTATCCACCACAAAGCACACGAAGCGGCACAAAGAATGAGGCAAGATCATTTTTGATTTCACCACAAAGGCACAAAGGTCACAAAGAAAGCATTCATTGTTATTTTGCATAAACTTTGTGGTCTTCGTGTTCTTCGTGGTAAAAAAAATAAAATACGAAAAATCTTATGTCTTCAGCGCAAAGTGCATAGCGTAAATTATTAAATTCCGTTTCTCTTAATCAAAACGCTTTGCCCTATGCGCCATGCGCTATGCTCTGTTTGTCGCAGAGAGCGCTGCTGCACGGAATTCACCGGAGTGCGGACCGAATGGAAACTAATTAACAATGTGGCGCCCATCTTTACCGGCCAGTGCCATAATAAGCTCTTCCAGGGAGGGCGCAGCTAAAATAAATTCCGTCCACACCTTGCCGATATCGTCTAAAAAATGGGCATCCGAAGACGTCACGCAAGGATAATTGCCGATGCCCGGAACTTCGGTGCGTGCTTTTTTAAGAGGCACGCGAAAAGACACCTCCACGGCGTCTAAATGCAGATTTTCTGGGATAAACCCAAGCTGACCAATTAAGCTATAGGATGGGCGGTCCACATGAGAACTGATACAAATACCGCCGAGGTGATGGGCTTTTTCCACAACATCAATGAGGCTAAGGCCGGTGGCACCGATCAACAGACGGGGATTTTCCCCCAGGACCTGGTCATGCTCATCTGCGACCACCTGATGCCCGAACACTTCCGGTTGATTGTTACCGTTCAGATGCTTGTAGATAAATTCCTGCATTTTCAAATCAGCTTCAATACTTTTAAAGAGTGTAACCAGATGCACTTCTTCTCTGGAGCAGATTTCCATACCCGGCAAAACGGCAATGCCCTGCCGGGCGCCTTCCCGCATAATTGCGGCAACGTTCTCGGCGGTATTGTGGTCACAGATGGCGATTAAATCCAGTTGCTGCTCAAGACTTTTTTGAACAATCTTTTTGGGGCTCATATCCCAGTCACTGCAGGGTGAAAGGCAAGAGTGAATGTGGAGGTCGGCTTTGATTTTTTTTAACAACGCATGAATCCTTCTACAGACATTACGCAAGGATTGTGCAAACACGTGCTCGCAAATTATTCGCTTGCTGGATTGCCGACCCCGGCGCTAAAAAGTCGGCCGGCCAGGCTGAATGACGAATCCGGCCACTGTAAAATTGGAATGCCTTCCTGGTCCGCTTTTTGGATGGTTTCCGCATCCGGTATCTGGCCGCCGGTAATAACAATAGCGGCCATTTCACGCAGCACGGCCACAGCCACAATATTTTGATGCCCCTGAACGGTCATCCAGGCACACCCTGCCGGGGCGTTTCCCATCACTTCGCTCAACAAATCGCCGCAGTACCCCTCGGTGACTTCGCGGTCAAGTCCACTTTTCCCGCCAGTCACTGCCAGATCGAATTTTTCCACTAGGTCTTTTACCAACATTTTTGGCAGCATCCTTTCTATCCGGATCACAGATAACAGGTGGATTAGCGCTTTGTCTTGCTTTGCGCATCGATAAACAGACAATCTTTCAAGGCAGCTTGACCACGCACCACATCTTCAGCAAAGGTGCGGCAGTCCGGGGCGCCGCATGCTGTACAATCGGTCCCTTTAATCAATTGCCTAACTTTCTCAATTTCTTGCATGGCATCAATGGACAGCGCTTCTTTGCGGGCGCCGAACAGGTTGGTCAGTTTAGATGGATCTTTTTCAGTTTGAAACTCCCCTCGCTCATACATGCGTAAAATATTTTCGCGGTGCAAGCGTCTGCCGAGACCAAATCGTTTGATCATTTTTTGAACGGCGCCTTTGGCCAGATATTTATCAATAGCGTTTAACACACCACCCAGACAGCCTTCGCGACAGGTTCGAAATTCGATATACTCAATATTCTGAAACAGGCCCATTTCGATTTTTTCAAGATAGTGAATGGTTTCCTCCATGCCCGAAACCGCCAGGGAGCGGTCGATATCCATGTCGGCGATTTCGCCGCCGGACATCCCCCACATGGATGCGTTGCCGGTGGCACAGGTTTCGTATTCAAAGCGTGTTTGATAGAACGGAATGCCGTCGGCCGCTTTAATCTGCTCCACATGTTTGATCAGTTGCGGATAGATATCGTTAATACCCAGGGCAACTTCAGCGGGTGCGGGCTCCTTACGAGCAGGCAAGCATGCTGGATCTTTTTTGGTCGGGCAGGGGTTGATGTAGTATAAAACAACCGCCTGGCCCTTATCCTGATATTCGGGAATAAGGCGCTGCTTGACTTCGCGGGCCATCAGCGCCACCGGCCTTAAAACCGGCAATACGTTGGGCAACAGGCTGGGAAATTTAAACGCAATCAGCCGCACCACTATCGGACAAATCGGTGAGATCAGGGGCCAGGGGGCTTTGTTGGACGTTCGGTTACGACTGATGAATTCTTCAGTGGCACACTGGAACATTTCAAGAAAATAAGACATGTCGATGGTGTGTTGAAACCCCATCTGGCGAAGGCCCAACAGCACATCTTTGGGCATGACACCGGGAAACTGCGCGTAGAGAACCGGTGATACCAAAGCAATGGCAACGTGATCCTTGCCGAGCGTCTCGAGGCTTTCGGTGGCCGCGCTGACTGCTCGCTCGCGGCAGATGCGAATGCACTCGCCGCAACCAATGCATTGCTCAACAATCCGGGCGGCTTTCTTTTTTTTGATCCGGATGGCTTTGGTGGGGCAAACCCTCAGACACGACCCATGGCCGGCACAGAGGTCTTTATCAAAGCGGACGAAGCAGGTTGAGGTCAGTTTTTTGCTCAATCTGTTTCTCCTTTCTCAGGAATGAAAAAAATCATTCGAACCAAAGTGCCATCATCTTTTTTGGAATCAACCTGAATCCGGTCTGAATTTTTTTTCATATTCGGCAATCCCATGCCGGCGCCAAAGCCCATCTCACGATGGTCATCGTTAGCTGTCGAATAGCCGGCCTGCATGGCCAAATCAATATCCTCGATACCCGGACCATCATCGGTTATTTCTAAAATCAGCCTGTCACTGTCCACTTCAATACTCAGGGTGCCGTCCCCGCCATGCATCACCACATTCATTTCGCTTTCATACCCGCAGATAGCGACCCGCCGAATCAAGCTCGGGTCGAAATCCATTGATTTGAGAAGGTTTTGAATATTAATCGAAGCCTCACCGGCACGGATAAAATCTCGGCTTTTGATATGAAAACTTTTTTTTAGTTGGGACATGTGTTTAAAATTTTCGGATGGTGCGGTTATCCGGGCCGGACGGGCATTGATCAATGGCAGGTTATCGTTTTCCGTCAAGCCCGGTAAGGTTGCAAGCATGCAGTCTGCCGCAGGAGACAAACATGGAATACGGGCTCGATATCAGGGGTATGCCCTGGTCTTTGGCCATATCGATCACTTCCTGGGGCGGTTTCTTTTTTCTGACGAAGACCACTGCCCCGACGCCGGCCACTATGGCGGTGCGGATGACCTGCACGGTTGTCAAACCGGTTAATAAGACACAATCTTCAGAAACTGCGGCCAGCACGTCACTCATCAGGTCGCTGGCGCCGCATCTCGTAATGCTTTTATCCAGTTTATCCTCTCCGATTAAAAGCGTCGCATCCAGGGCATCAACAATTTCTGATAGCTTCATATACCGATTCCATTATTCCATTCAGTTTTTTATGATCGTTTTTGTTTAACGCCAGTTATTTGAAAAAGACAAAAATGAAACATACCGAACACTTAAGGCCAGCAAAGTATAATGTAAAGGTTCGGTTGTGTCAATGGTAAGTCGGGCGGGCCACTGAGGCCTCACACAAATAAAGGGACAACCTCAAACTTGTTCACATCGATCAGGCCCCTGTCTGTCAGCTTTAATGCGGGTATGACCGGCAGCGCCAAAAAGGAAAGCGTCATAAAAGGATCGGTTAAGACGCTTCCCATTGCATGCGCGATTTTGATCAACCGGTCCAGCTGCTGGCGCACCCGGCTGACCGGTTCAAAAGACATCAGACCGGCAAGGGGTAATGCCAGACGGGCCAGAACCTTTTGGTCTGAAACCGCTGCCAAACCACCGCCCATTTGCACGACCGCTTGCAATGCAGCTTGCATGTCCGCGTCTGTTGTGCCCACGATGATGATATTGTGAGAATCATGGGCGACACTGGAGGCGAGGGCGCCGTGCTTGAGGCCGAAGCCTTTGACAAAACCCTTGCCAATATTGCCGGTGTTCCTGTGACGCTCGACAACAGCGATTTTGAGCAGATCCCGCGATGGGTCGCTTACGGTCTGACGGTTCTTAACGGCCGATTGCTCGATGCGTTCACGGGTAATCAACTGATCCGCTACGATTTCAATGACCCGCATGTTTTTCTTTTCAGCCGCTATGCTGAAATCAACCTTTTGCAGATCCACATGCATCGACGGGGCGATTGCAGCAGATGACGGCGCTTGAATTTGCGGTAAGATCTTTCCGTTTTCAGCCGTCAAGATGCCGCGGCAGTATACCTGTTCGATGAGCGGGTTTTGAATATCGGAAAATACGACCAGATCGGCCTGCCTGCCGAGCGCAATAGCGCCCAGGTGATCCAGTCGGAAGTATTCTGCCGGGTTTATTGTGGCCATCTGAATGGCTAAAATCGGATCCAGGCCGGATTGAATGGCTTCGCGCACGATCGAATCGATATGGCCCTCTGAGATCAGATCATGGGGGTGGCGATCATCGGTACACCACATCATTCGTCTGGCCGTTCGTTCATTTACCGCCCCGAGCAGGGCCTGTAAATTTTTTGCGCCGGTCCCCTGACGGATCATAATGTGCATCCCGGCAGCGAGTTTCTCTCTGGCTTCTTGCGCGGTGGTGCATTCATGATCACTTTGGACCCCCGCGGCGATATACGCATAAAGCGCCTGCCCCTCGAGCCCGGGCGCATGCCCATCGACCGGCTTACGGTGCAGTTTGGCCGCGCTTATTTTGGCCAGAACATCCGGATCGCACAAGATGACTCCCGGGTAATTCATCATTTCAGCCAGCGCCACTATTCTCTCATGGTTAAAAAAAGGCTCAAGATCCCCGGCGGTCAGGCGGGCACCGGCGGTTTCCATATCGGTTGCCGGCACGCAGGAAGGCAGTGTGAAATAAATATTGATGGGTTGTTCTTCTGCCGATTGCAGCATATAAGCAATACCGTCTGAACCCAGCACATTGGCAATTTCATGGGGATCGGCGGCTACGGTCGTGGTGCCGTGCACCACGATTGCCCGGGCAAATTCGGATATGCATGTCATGGCGCTTTCGATATGAACGTGGGAATCAATAAAGCCGGGCGCGACAAAGCGGTTGTTTAAATCCAAAACCGCTTTGGCTTTATATTGGCCGAAACCAACCAGGATTCCATCGCTGATGGCAACTGCCTGCGGTATAATTTCACCGGTTAGAACATTGACAACGCGTGCATTGGTTAAAAGCAAATCAACGGGTCTGTCGCCGTGAGCGGCTTTGATAATGTTATTCAAATTCATTTTAATATTTCCTTTGTTCTGGCTGCAAGCCGCTGTTATCAAGCCAAGGTGTCAGGTTTCAGATCAGTAAACAGATAACAGACAACAGAGGACAGACAGGTCGCTTCATCTTGCAGGTTTTCATCTGTCTTCTGTCGTCTGTCTTCTGAAACCTGACACCTGAAACCGAAAAAACGATCAGCGGCCTTTATTGATTTGATCGGCAATCTCGCAAACGTTGGCCATGATTTGCTCGACATCCAGGCTGAGAACGGTTCGATTGCGCACCAGGACGCGTCCGGCGACCACCACATCGCGCACATCAGCGCTTTTAGCGGCGTAGACGATATGGGACGCCGGATGATACAGTGGTGTCAGGTGCGGGCTGCGGTTATCGATGATGACCACATCGGCCTGTTTGCCCACTTCCAGGGAGCCGATCTGGTGATCCAGACCAATGGCCCGGGCGCCACCGATGGTTGCCATCTCAACCACGGTTCTGGCGTCCATTGTAGTGGGATCATGTGTTTCAGCCTTGTGGATTTTGGCGGTGATGTCCATTTCGTGGAACAAATCCAGGTTGTTGTTGCTGGCGCACCCATCGGTGCCGAGGCCAAGTGCAATGCCGGTTTTTAAAAGTTTGGGCGCCGGCGCAATTCCGGCGGCCAATTTGGCATTGCTTTCGGGGTTATGGGAAATGCTGGCCTTACGCGCGGCGATCAGCTCAATATCCGTATCATCGAGCCAAACACAATGGACCAATAAGGTATTTTCATCCAGTATCCCCAGGCGATCCAAATAACCGATGGGTGTGGTTTTATATTTTTGGCGAATCTGCCGGCACTCGTTTTGGGTTTCGGCCGCATGAATTTGAAAGCGCAATCCAGCTTTTCCACTCAGAGCTTTGGCTTTTTTCAAGGTTTCGCCGCTGCAGGTGTATGCTGAATGGCAAAATACCGACGGGGTGATCAAAGCGGACGCGTGCTGCCACCTGGCAACGAACGCCCGGGCAATCTTTATATTTTCTTTTGGATCCGGCACCCCGGGCGCCGGAAAATCAATCACCCCCTGGGCTAATACTGCCCGCATGCCACTGGTATCGACGGCCGCTGCCACCTGGTCTTCAAGAAAATAACCATCGCAGCAGGTGGTGGTGCCGCCAAGCAGCATTTCAGCGCATGCCAGCAGGGCTCCCCAGCGTACATTATCCGGCTGCAGGTAAGCGCCTTCAGCCGGAAAGATATGTTTGTTTAACCAGGTGTCCAGCGGCAGGTCATCGGCCAAACCGCGAAACAGGGTCATGGGAAGATGGGTGTGGCTGTTTACCAGGCCCGGCAGCACGAGTCCGCCGCTGGCATCAATGGTTTCAGTTGCCGCAGGCGGTGATTGATCGGCGCCCAGGGCTTCGACGCGTTCAAGCTTGCCCGTTTTTACGCAGAGCAGGCCATTGGGGAGCATATCAAAGCGCTCATTAACGGTCACAATGGTTCCGTTGTGGATGACAAGATCATAGGTCATGGGGTCACCGTATTCATACTAGAGTCCGATTCGGTTTCATCGGAAAAAAAGCGATTTCTCAGTGAAAACAGGTGGGCGTGTTGGAGTGATGGCCTACTGGAGTGTTGGGAAAAATTGAATTTAATCGAGAATGGGGCATATGAGTCCATCAGTACTCCAATACTCCACTACTGCAAATACTCATTAAACAAGTATGCGCAATCTTCCTGTCAATACCTATGCTGCCGCGATTTCTTTTGCGATTTGGTTGACGTCATCTATAACGCTGCGGAGGTCAATGGTTTTAAGCTGGTAGTCTTCCATAACGACGGTACCATTAATGATCACGGTGGTGACATCGCTGCCCCGCGCCGCATACACCATGTGAGAAACCGGGTTGTACATGGGGGTCAGATGGGGTTGGGCGGTGTCGACAATAATCAAATCGGCTTTTTTGCCCGTCTCAAGCGAACCGATAAACGACTCAAGGCCCAAAGCCTGTGCGCTCATGATGGTGGCCATTTTTAACACCGTCTGCGCGTCCATAACGGTGGGGTCCAAAGTTTTGGCCTTATGGATTTTGGCCACCGTATCCATTTCCAGAAAAAGGTCCAGGTTGTTGTTACTGGCACAACCATCCGTTCCCAATCCAACGCAAATGCCCTCATCTAACAACCTGGGGACCGGTGCCACGCCGGACGCCAGTTTCATGTTGCTTTCCGCATTGTGTGCGACCTTGACATCGAAGCGCTTCAGCAAGGCGATATCGTTTTCCGTAAGTTCGACACAATGGCAGGCCACCACATTTGGGGCCAGAAGCCCGAGTTGAGCCAGATGTTCCACCGGTGTTCGATCAAACCGTTCTTTAACTTGAGCAACTTCACTTTTGGATTCGGCCAGATGGATCACCAGCGGCAGCGAGTAATCTCGGGCAAGATCAAATGCCTTTTGCAGCAATCCAGGTGCGCACAAATAGGTTGAATGCGGCTCCACTGCAATGGACACCAGGGGGTGTTCCTGCCAGGTATCGATCATTTTGCGGGTGTATTCGAATCCTTTGGCGATGGGGCCATAATTGGGTGAATCAAAATCATACAGGACTTCTCCGACAACCGCCCGCATACCGGCATCGCAGGCGGCCCGGGCAACTGCATCTTCAAACAAATACATATCGCAAAAACAGGTGGTGCCCGACATGATCATCTCCGCGCAGGCCAGCAGGGCGCCGGAATAGACTTTTTGTTCATCCAGTTTGGCTTCGGCCGGGAAAATATGCTCATTGAGCCAGGTCATCAATTGAAGGTCGTCTGCCAGTCCTCTAAAGCAGGTCATGGCGGCGTGGGTGTGAGTGTTGATCAAACCCGGCATGATGATTCCGCCGCCGGCATCAATAACGCGGGGTGCCCGCCAGTCCGAAAATTCTGCGGCCGGCCCGATGGCGGCAATACGGTCCCGGGCGATGGCAATCCCGCCGTTGATCAGAGGGGTCTGGTTGGCATCCATCGTCAGGATGGTTCCGTTCACGATCAGAATATCAGCTGATTTCGGTTTCATATATTTTCTTGGCAACTCCTTCCAGAATCGTTTCCAGCAACGGTGCAGCCTTTTGGGCTACTTCAATGATTTCTTCAACGCTGGCCGGAACCGGATCGGCGGGGTTGTGAACATTGGTAATTGTCGACAGCCCAAGCACCCGCAGGCCACCGTGGACGGCGGCGATAACTTCCTGTACGGTAGAAAAGCCGACGGCTTCCGCTCCGATGGTTTGCAAAAATTTTACTTCCGCCGGCGTTTCAAGTGCCGGTCCGGTGAGGCCGACATAAATTCCTTTTCGCAATTTTAATCCGGCCGCCCGGGCGGCGCTTTCGGCGGCAGCGATAAGCTCCGGGTTATAGGCGCGGGACATATCCGGAAACCGGATGCCCCAGCTGTCATCATTGGGACCCAT
Organism: uncultured Desulfobacterales bacterium; assembly: GCA_947259495.1. Lineage (GTDB taxonomy): Bacteria > Desulfobacterota > Desulfobacteria > Desulfobacterales > JAHEIW01 > JAHEIW01. The sequence continues at coordinate 20,927 of CAMYLV010000038.1, forward strand.
AAGCGGGTTTGTTGCAGTAAGATTGATATGGTCGTTGATTAGCATAATGTCGCCGGGGTTAAATTTCGGATTCAGTCCGCCGGCTGCATTAGAAAGGAACAGAATCTTTACGCCAAGTTGCTGCATCAGCCGGATCGGGTAGGTGACATCCAGCGGGCTATAACCTTCATAGAGATGAAAGCGGCCCTGCATGGCGACAATCGGGCAACCGCTCAGTTCACCGGCGAGCAAGCGGCCCTTGTGGGTTTGAACCGTTGACAGCGGAAAATGGGGGATATTCTGATATGCAACGGTTGTCTCGATCGTCATTGATTCGGCACTTTCACCCAGACCGGTACCGGTTAGGTAACCGATATACGGCGCAACCCGGAGCTTGCTTTTGATAAACGCGGTGGTTTCCGCTAGACGCTGTAATAAATTTTGCATGGGAGTCCTCTTAAATACCTGAATATTGCATGAAAATTAATGAGAAATTACAATTAATTTTTATGACATCAAGTCGAGTAAACTATCGTCATAAATCACATTCTTTACCAAGTATAAAGGATGAAAGTCATTTTATTTCATTAATTTTCACCCTTCGGGCGAGCCGGAGGCTTCCATCTGCTGCGTTACCTGCCCGCCATCGCGAACCGCTCAGGCGAGGCGGGCGGGTTAAGAGCGAAGCATAGTTCACTATTGCTTCGCCCTTAAGTGTCCCGTTCCGTTGGATGACGCATCTGATTTTTTAATATTAAGGTGCGCCTCCTTGCAGATGAAAGCCTCCGACTTGTCCGCCTCTGGAGGGCTCGTGCAAAATTCAGGACGTAATGGTTTTTAAAAGATTGGGAAAGAGATCATTTTAGTGCAGTAAATTGACGCCGTCAAGCCGACAGATATGACGGTTATACCGCTTTCCATAATAGTGTCCCGATATACGGAAGTGGGGCATAAGTGGTTGTAGAAAAAAACGTTTGTACCGTTTTCCATAATCATGTTCCGAAATACAGAAGTGCGGCATAAGGGGTTGTAGAAAAAAACGTTTGAATACCGGAACGTTTTTTAACAACCCCACGATTTAGCTCAATCGTATCCGTCATAAACACGAGCAAACGAGGGAGATCTGCATATGGTACCTGACATCCGTCCCGAACATTCCGATATTTCAGATGAAATGTGGCCTAAAATCGATGATATCATTACTGCCAACTGCGATATTCCAGGTTCGATTATCGGTGTTTTGCGCGAATGCCAGGACGTTGTCGGCTGGCTGCCGGTCGAGTTGATTGATTATATTAGCGACGGTCTCAATCTGCCTCGCAGTGAAGTTTTCGGGGTCGCCTCTTTTTATTCACTGTTTTCCATGACCCCCAAAGGCAGGCACCAGATAAAGGCATGCATGGGCACTGCCTGTTATGTGAAAGGCATTAAAGAAGTGATCAGCCGTATCGGCAACGAATACCAGCTTAAAGAAGGTTGCACCACTGAAGATCGGCGTTTTACGTTGGACGCCGTCCGATGTTTAGGGGCATGCGGATTGGCACCTGTAGTGGTGGTGGATCAGGATACCTACGGTGATGTCAAAGCCGATAAGGTCATCGAAGTGCTGGAAAAATACGAGTAGCATGCGGTTTGGAGCTGATGAAAATATCTGAAATTCAAAATATCTTAGATGCCACTGTTTTAACGGGAGAAGACCAGCTCGATCGCAACGTGGTGGGTGCCGGCGGTGCTGATTTAATGGCGGATGTGTTGTCGGCGGTTGCCAAAGATGCGGTGTTGCTCACCGGTCTGACCACCGAACAGGTTTTGCGAACCGCCAAAGTTGCCGATGTGGCGGCGGTCGTCTTTGTCAGAGGTAAACAACCCGATACGCCCGTCATCGAACTGGCAAAATTCTATCAACTGCCCGCGATGTTAACAAAATACTCTCTGTTTGTTGCCAGCGGCCGATTGTATGTCAACGGACTGCGGGGACTGGACGGTTCGTGGTAATCGGTTCATGCGCTGGCGGAATTATATTATTTTATTTTCAAAGCTTTGGGGTAAATATTATTCATCAACCGTCAATTTTCAATTCGGCTGAAATCCTTAAATCGTCAATCATCGCATGCGGGAGTCCAGCATGAATAAAGTTAGAACTCAGTTGATGTTGTGCGGCGGAACCGGCTGTCACGCATATAAGAGTGATGTATTTCAGGAAGAGCTTCAAAAGGAGTTAGAGCGCCAGGGACTTGTGGATGAAATTAAGATTATTGAGACCGGCTGCAACGGTTTTTGTGCGGTCGGGCCGGTTATGCTGGTTCAGCCCGAAGGAATTTTTTACCAGAAGCTGAAGGTTAAAGACATTCCGCACCTCGTCGAAGAACATTTTCTCAAAGGCCGCACCGTTAAAAAACTGTTATACGTCGAACCGGCCTCCAAAGAAACTATTCCCAATATGCATGAAATCCCTTTCTTCGAGCATCAGGTGTTCTGGGCCATGCGCAACAAAGGAGCCATCGATCCGGAGGTCATTGACGAATACATTGCGCGAGACGGTTATTTTGGCGCCGCCAAGGCATTGCAGGAGATGCAGCCGGAACAAATCATCGCCGAGGTAAAGAAATCGGGTTTACGAGGACGCGGTGGGGCGGGCTTCCCCACCGGGCTGAAATGGGAGTTTGCCAGCAAAAGCCCCGGTGACGTTAAATATGTTTTGTGCAATGCAGACGAAGGTGACCCGGGGGCTTTCATGGATCGAAGCATACTGGAATCCGATCCGCATGCCATCCTGGAAGGCATGCTGATTGCCGCCCGGGCGATCAATGCCCGACACGGATATATTTACGCGCGTACAGAATATCCATTGGCCATTCGGAGGCTGGGAATTGCCATCCAGCAGGCCCGGGAATACGGATTGCTGGGCATCGACATCCTGGGGTCCGGTTTCGACTTCAACATTGACATTTACCAGGGCGCCGGCGCGTTTGTTTGCGGCGAAGAGACCGCTCTGATGCGTTCGATTGAGGGCAAGCGCGGGATGCCGCGTCCACGTCCCCCGTTTCCGGCGCTGAAAGGCTTATGGGAAAAACCTACAATTTTAAATAATGTCGAAACCCTGTCCAACATCGCCCAGATTATCCGCAAAGGCGGGGATTGGTATGCCAGTGTCGGCACGGAAAGCAGCAAGGGGACCAAAGTGTTTGCGCTTTCAGGCGATGTCAACAACATCGGTTTGGTTGAGGTGCCGATGGGCACAACTCTGAGAACGATGATTTATGACATCGGCGGCGGGGTCCCCAACAAGAAAAAATTTAAAGCCGTGCAGCTCGGCGGACCCTCCGGTGGATGCGTACCCGAACAACACCTGGATATCCCGATCGACTATGAGGAAATTGCCAAGGTCGGTGCCATTATGGGTTCGGGCGGTGCCATTGTGATGGACGAAAACACCTGTATGGTCGATATGGCGCGCTTTTTTATGGATTTTGTGCAGGATGAATCCTGCGGGAAATGCACACCGTGTCGCGAAGGCACGCGGCGTCTGTTGCAGCTCCTGGAAAAAATCTGTGAAGGCCGGGGGGTACCTGAAGATATTGAGACCATGCAGGAACTCTCCGGTACGATCAAAGAGGCGGCGTTGTGCGGTTTGGGTCAGACGGGGCCCAATCCGGTTCTTTCGACCCTGCGCTATTTTAAGGATGAATACGAGGCCCACGTCCTTGAAAAACGATGTCCGGCCAAACGCTGTGTTGCGCTGTTGAAATTTGAGGTGCAACCGGAAATGTGCACCAAGTGCGGTATGTGCTTTCGGGCATGCCCGGTAGAGGCTATCACCTGGAAAAAGAAAGAAGTTGCGGTTATCGATAAGGAAAAATGCATCAAATGCATGACGTGTTTTGAGAAGTGTAAGTTCAATGCAATTGATTAGAAGCCATTTCAAAACCCCGTTTCAGCCGATTTGCGGCTTTTGTAAAGCGCTAAGCTTGTTGCGCTAATCCGCCTGAGGCGGAGAAAACTCGGGCTCAATCATCTTAATGGGCGGCATGGGATTGGCCATTAGCATAATTCTGGCCGTCGCATCCAAGGTTTTCTACGTGTATGTTGACCCCAAAATACTATCGATTGAAGAAGAGTTGCCCGGCGCCAATTGAGGCGGCTGCGGGCTGCCGGGTTGCAGCGCGAATGCAGAGGCCATCGTTGCCGGTCTTGCGGCACCAAATTCATGCGTGGCCGCCGGTCCGGAAGTGGCTGAAGCCGTTGCCAGCATTATGGGCGTTAAGGTCGAAGCTGTCGAACCGGATATCGCCCTGCCGGGCTGTTATTTCGGGGTTCAGGATGCGGATACGAAATATGTCTATAACGGTCTGGATGACTGCCGCGCAGTGGCACTGCTGGGCGGAGGCCAGAAAGTCTGCACCATCGGTTGCCTGGGCCTGGGGACCTGCGCCAGGGCCTGTCCGTTCGATGCCATCCGGATGGGACCAAAAGGTTTGCCAGTCGTGGTTGAGCAAAAGTGCACAGGCTGCGGAACCTGTGAACGGGTGTGCCCCAAGCACATTATAAACCTCTCATCGATTACCCGAAGGATCATCCGGGAATACACCACCGATGAATGCACGACGCCATGCCAGCGGGGGTGCCCGGCCGGCATTAACATTCGGGAATACATTCGTCAAATTTCGCTGGGAAACAATCATCGCGCCGTTCAGGTCATCAAGGAGCGCAATCCCTTTCCAGCTGTGATCGGCCGGATCTGTCCGCGACCATGTGAACTTGAGTGCCGGCGAAATTATATTGACGCGCCGGTGGCCATCAATTTTCTAAAGCGTTACGCTGCAGATTATGAAAAAGAAAGCGGCAAACGTATCCTGCCTTATAAGGCACCGGATACCGGCCGCAAAATTGCGGTTGTTGGCGGCGGTGTGCAGGGTTTGTCGGTTGCGTTTTTTACGGCGCGCCTGGGACACGATGCAACCGTCTTTGAAGCCACCGGAAAGCTGGGCGGACTGCTCAGGAGCGCGATTTCAAAAGATAGGCTGCCGGAGCAGATTCTGGATTGGGATATTGAAGGCATCATTGAAATGGGCGTTAAAGTCGAAACCCGGAAGGCTCTCGGCCGGGATTTCTCCATAAAATCAATGATTCAGGAAGGATTTGATGCAGTTTTTTTAGCTTCCGGTGGTTGGGACAGCCGTCTGGCACGCGGTGCAACAGATGATATGGAATCACCGATTCCCGGAACCTATATGCTGGTGGATCTCATGCGATTTGGAGCCCAGAAGCAAGAAGAGCTATCGATTGCGTCTGATGTCGTCATTGTCGGCGGAGGCAAACTGGCGCTTGATGCCGCCAAAATTTCCAAAGAACGGGGCGCTACGACCATCACCGTTTTATTCCGCGAAAGCTGGGAAAACAGTCCTGTTTCGGATGCGGAACTGGAAAAACGAGGTATGACCGATCTCAACATTATTTACAATGCGGCCGTTAACCGCCTGATAGGAGAGGCTGATCGGCTCGAACAGGTGGAATTTATTGCAGCCGACACCTCCGAAATGACGATCATACCGGCTCAGACACTTGTGTTTGCCTCTGGCCGATTTCCCGAACTGGTTTTTATGCGGCCAAAACCCGAAGGTGCTGAAGTCGAAGACGTGGAATTACCACCGGATTTGTCTCTGCGCTGGGAAGGTACGCAACCTTACAAACAACCGGTCTTCAAAGATGAGGTCGGTCTGTTCGCTGAGGGTGATGTGCTGGCGGATTATAGCGCAGCCATTAAAGCGATCGGTGCGGGCCGCCGGGCGGCCGCATCCATTCATCAGATTATGCATGGACTATCCCCGAGCCTGACTGAGCATGTGATCACTCCGCAATCTGCTCTACAAAATGTGCATCATGTCGAAAAGGTGCAAGCGAACCAGCGCCAGATCATGCCCATTTGTAGCGGCAAAGAGCTGGCGGTCTGCGGTGAGATCGAAAGAGGCTTTTCAGCAGATATGGCGCAGGAAGAAGCGGATCGATGTCTTCAATGCGGCTTGATCTGCTATGTGCACACGGAAAGCGCAGGGACTGATGAAACCTCAGAATCGACAGAAGTTTCTGGATAAAATTCCTTCACTTTCTATAATATTTTTGTGGGACCTTAGAAAACGATCAGTGAGCGAGGTCACCAGTGGCTACTGAACAAGGCGTCGTTCTTCGGACCGACTCTGAAGCTGCCTGGGTCAAAACCACCCGGAGCAGCGCCTGTCAAGGCTGCACGGCAAGGAAATCGTGTCATACCCGGAGTGGCAGTCAGGACATGGAAGTCAAGGCGCTGAACATCGCCGGCGCCAGAGAAGGGGACCGGATTGTTTTAAGTTTTGAAACCCGCTCATTGTTAAAAGCCACATTTTTAATCTATGTGTTCCCCATTATCTTTCTGATCGCCGGCGCTGCAATCGGGCAGATTTTGGCCCCGCTTATGGCATTTAACCCCTCGACGATATCTGTCCTCCTGGGATTTGCCTTCTTTTTCACCGCGCTGTTTATCATCAAAGCCCGGGCCAATAAAATGGCAAAAAAGAATGCTTACCAGCCCAAAATTACAAAAATACTAACTTAACACGGTTTGTTTTATCAAATTCCAATGTCGATATCGGTTTGCACTATTCTTCTTTTACAGGGAAAAGATCTTCGATTTCAACATTTTTTATTTTTTGGAGGCAATTTTCCAGCGCCGCTGCTTCCGTTTCGCCAGTGCCCTGAAAGTCCTGCCTGGCGACGATGTTAACCAGGTTGGGCACGGCCACAAATTTTCCTGCCAGATTTCCGGCTTTGGTTTCATGCACATCAATATAAACCAATTTTTCGTTGCGAATCAGATTATACCTGGAAATCTTTGTCAAAATATCATTTTCCTTCAATGACTGCATTTAAAAATCCTTTTTTTATTCTTTTTCCATGCTTGACTTAAGAGGAAAACCATTTTCCCGGGCGACCTTTGTCACAAGGTTTATTTTCGTTTCGGCCATTTCATAAGGAAAGACACCACATACGCCGACACCGTTTCGATGCACCTGCCACATCAGACGCGCAGCCTCGTCTATGGACTTGTTAAAAATAACGATCAGAATTTCGACAACGAAGGCTTTTGTCGTGTAATCATCATTGTGAAGCAGCACCTTGTACATCGGCGGTTCAGTTGTTTTTTCATCAATTTCTACCAGAATATCATCCTGATAATCAGGCTGTTTGGTACCCACTTTGATTGTCCTCCGTTTAGCACTCGCCCTGTGTTACCAATAGAAATTAAGGGCTGGCTAAAAGAAATCAAGCCATGCGGGATCAAAAACTAAGCTGACTACGGCACCCTGTCGGCGGGACGGATTACGGGTCTGGGTGCACCCAGGCGATATGGGCGAAAGGCAAATAAAAAAAAGGCAGCTTATCAGCTAACGGGTGCCGATAAGCTGCCTTTTCAAAAAGTACGAATCGAATTAGATGGCAGCCTTTAAACCTTTGCCGGCTTTAAATTTAACAACATTTTTGGCCTTAATTTTAATCGGTGCACCGGTCTGAGGATTGCGGCCTTTACGTGCTTTCTGATGCGCTTTCTGAAAGGTTCCAAAACCCACCAGAGTGACTTTCCCGTTCTTTTTCTTCAAAGCTTTGGTCACATTGCTCATGAAGGAATCAAGAACATTGCCGGCGGCAACTTTGGAAATTTTGGCGTCCTTTGCCATTTTGTTGATTAATTCTGCCTTTGTCATTTAAGCCTCCTTCTTTTAGTTTTGGGTATATTTGATGGCGTTTTTTGAAAAAGTTTACAGCAAAACATTTTGAAAGTCAATAAATAAAAGCCCATTTTTACTGGCTTCACAAGAAGAAATCATTTTAAATGCTGATTCTTAGTCGGTTTGCCGGTTCTAGGAGTTCTAGATTTTAAAGTATGGGTTTATTCAATCGTTCTGGGTGCAGTGATTGTCAGGCACCATATTGCCCCGGACCAGATGCCCGCCCCTCCAAATATCGCTTTAAAAATGCAGGATTCTATGATAAAAATTAATGAACACTATTATGGAAAGCGGTGTAAAATGCCTGCAGCTTGGCAGCAGCGTGTTTCCAAGGTTGAATTAAATGAATCAGAAAGTTTATGTAACCAGCAAACAGATGGCGACGTTTTCCTGTCCGCAATGCACCCGGACGAAAACCGTTGATGTTTCGAAATATGCAACCATTGATAAAGTGGTCAAGGTAAATGTCAAATGTCCATGCGGGCACGCGTACAAGGCAATTTTGGAAAAGAGAAGGCAATATCGCAAGGAGACAAACCTGCCGGGGACCTACATCCATTTTATCGACGGCAAACCGCAGAACCGGGGCCTGATGACCATTGAAGACATCTCCACAACGGGGGTGAAACTTAAATTGAATGTGAAACAGAACTTTGCGATCGGTGATCAGATGAAAATTGAATTTCATCTTGACGACACCCGGCGCACATTGATCAAAAAGACAGTCATTCTAAAAAATCAGCGCGACCAGTTTATTGGTGCCGAATTTGCGCCTTTTGAATCCGTTGACAAAGCATTGGGCTTCTACCTTTTTAGTTAACGATATTTTGGCATATCCAAAAGCCTTCTTAGATTTTACATTGCGGTTATGCAGAAAGCCCAAGTTAGTCTCTTTCAACCACGAAGGGCACGAAGGACCCGAAGGGGGGGGCAATTTCTTCATCCTGCCTTTGTGATCTTCGTGATCTTCGTGGTGAGATCACTATCGGACGTAAACGACTGGAACTTTCCAGATAACCACGTTTTACATTTTGCCCATTTCGCATGTCTTTGCTTGCCTGGCGGAAATTATCCCGATGAAAAATAGATGCCCATGGGCATGAACCGACCCGATCTACATAAAGTATCATGACAACGAATGGGGGATTCCCCTGCACAGCGACCGCAAACTGTTTGAGTTTCTTTTGTTGGATGGTAAATGATCATCTTGTCGACTGTTTTCGATATCGTCAGGTCTAAACGGGCAGGAGCTGGATTAACAGATAAAGAAGGTAGGGACTATGGCATACTGTTCAGGGTGCGGCAGGCACCATAACGTTGGCTTCATCTCAACCCGGTTTGCCGGAACAGACGGCGTTTCGCTGGAGACAGCAAAATGGGCCAGTGTTTTTCAAAAGGTTGGATTTACGTGCTTCTATTTTGCCGGTGAAATCGATCGACCGCCCGAGGTTTCTTATGTGGTCAAAGAAGCGCATTTTCAGCATCCGGACATCAAGGATATTTTTCGCAATTGCTTCGGAGCCAGCGTGCGCGGTCGCTTTGTGACCCGGAAGATCTATGAGATAAGGCAGCATCTTAAGGATCACCTTTACAAGTTTATCGAAAAATTTGAACTCGATCTACTGGTTCCCGAAAATGCCTTAACCATACCGTTGAACATTCCGCTGGGGATTGCACTGACTGAAGTCATCTCTGAGACCGGCATGCCCACCATCGCACATCACCATGATTTTTTCTGGGAAAGACAGAATTTCATGATCAATGCTTGTTGGGAATATTTGAATATGGCGTTTCCGCCGCATTTACCCTCAATTCAACACGTGGTGATCAACTCTTCAGCGGATAATCAATTGAGTTTGCGAACCGGAATTTCGGCTACAATTATACCCAACGTAATGGATTTTGATAATCCGCCGCCGGTGTCCGGTAATTTCGAGTCATGCGCGCTGGAGAGCGGTGAATCCCCCCCTGCCAATGATACATATGCTGCAGATGTACGCCAGGATCTGGGTGTTGCCGATGATGAGCTGTTAATTCTCCAGCCTACCCGGGTCGTTAAACGTAAAGGCATCGAACATGCAATCGAACTGGTTCATCGCCTGGGCATGAAAGCCAAGCTCATCATTTCGCATGCCTCCGGCGACGAAGGCTATGACTATGAACGCCGCGTAAGAGAATATTCCAAATTGCTGAAAGTGGATACTTATTTTGTCGCCAACATCATCAATGAGGAAAGGGGTAAAACAAAAAACGGACGCACGGTTTATACTCTGGAAGATATTTATCCGCATGCGGATCTGGTGACGTATCCCTCTAATTTTGAGGGATTTGGCAATGCATTTCTTGAAGCGGTCTATTTTTGCCGTCCCATCGTTGTCAATACGTATTCGATATACACCATCGACATCAAACCCAAAGGGTTTTCGGTTATCGAAATCGATGGCTATGTGACCGATGAAGCGGTTCGCAAAACCAGAAAAGTTCTGACCAACTCTGAACTGCGCAAGAAGATGGTCACCCACAATTATGAAACTGCTAAAAAATATTACTCCTATACGGTTCTGGGGAAAAAACTGAAAGACCTTATCTTCGACTGCACCGGTTGCCAGAAGCTCTAAATCCGGGCGTAAGCGCGAATTCAGATCGTCTCGACCAACAGGGATTGTGCGAAGCGTATTTGGGCAACAAGAACGCCTGAAGTTAATACCTGAATCTTGCATGAAAATTAATGCGAAGATAAGATTACAATTATCAAAAATCCGCAATCCGTATTTTTACGTTGTGGAATTCCGCCTTCGGCGGAGCCGCTTTTTGCGGCATTCTACAGGGAAGGTCCAAAATCAAGCTTAGTCTCCCATTTTTGCCATATAATCATCATACATGGTTTCCAGCGCCAGCTTGTGTTTGGCTTCTTCCTGGCAAAGGATTTTAAACAGTTTTTTACTTTCATCCGTATCGGCTTGTTCAAGGAAATCATTATACAGTTTCAAGGCCTTTTCTTCCCTTTTCATCGCCAGCAACAGAATTTCATTGTAAGGCATGCCCTTTTCATAGCTCAAATCAACAAGATAATTACTGCGTTTAATATCGGTGATCCATTTTAACTGATACTCTTGCAAGCTCTTGGATATCCCTTCGGTTTTGAACTCCAGCAGTATCTTCTCGTGTTTTTGCTCTTCAGCGGCAAATTCGGCAAACATTTGTTTTGATCCTGCAAAGTCTTCCTCATCATCGCTTATTTTTTGATAAAATTCCGCCGCCTCCCGCTCCTTTTCAACTGCAAAATCGACGATCGCTTCCAAATTTTCAAATTCCATTATGGTCTCCTTTCAATCAATAAGAATATCAAGATAAGTTTTAGCTAATACTTGCAACTTTGAAAATGCGTTAAATAAATTTATCTAATATAATAATTATTTTTTGAGTTTCACCCCTAAAAAGAGATCGGGCGAAACTTTTCGATTGCAACCCTGCGGCTCATACCAGGAATTGGACAAGATTTCAACTTCGTCACGATCCTGCCTGCATTTAAACCTGCGAGATGTGCATTCAGGTGACTGTTGAAAAACACAAAAACACTGCAGGAAAATTCAACACGCTTCTAAGTACTTGGAAAATTGTATATTCTTATACTTTGCGTTCAACTTAAAGGTGGTAAGAGTTAACGACTGTAGAATATTTCTACAGCGCCTTGATGCATGCAATTGCAGTGAATTATGATTCGTTATTTAAAAATATAATGTAATTTCTGACTGTTATAAAATTAGTGCCTCGCTCTGGATCGGTTGGCATATTGATTGCTCTATAACATACCAAAATGAAATAAATTATAGCAAAGGAGCGAGGAAATGGCTGAAAAAAAGAAAAACACGCAGAGAAGTCAGGTGGGATTTGGATCGACCTACAAAAAAGCACAAGCCGGTAGCGGACAAGCGCAACAAGAGATTGAATCTGTTCTCGGCGGCCAGGTATGGCTGGTGAAGCCGGACAAGAAAGCCAAGTCCGCAACTCCCTGTCTTTGGATGCAGGCCGGTGTCGTTAAATTCAAAAATTGTGACAACTATTATGACTGCACCAGCTGCAAATACGATCATGCCATGGATCTAAAAGTGGCCAAGGGCAAGCAAGTCAGCTGGCAGGAAGCGATGAAAAGACGACCGGACCTGGATCGGGTCTGTCGCCATAGCCTGACCAATCGCATTGATAAACGGATGTGTGCCTATGACTATGAATGCGGCAAATGTGACTTTGACCAGTATTTTGAAGATATTTGGACCACCAAAACCAAAGCGCTGCCCGGCGAAATGCAACAGATTAAGGGTTTCGATGTCCCCATGGGCTACTATTTCCATAATGGACATGCCTGGGCGCGTATCGAAAGCGGGGGCTATATCCGCGTGGGCCTGGATGACTTTGCCCTGAAAATGCTGGGACAGGCCGATGCGCTCGATCTGCCTTTGATCGGCAAAGAACTGGACCAGAGTAAAGTAGGCTGGGGGTTGAAGCGCAAAGATAACCTGGCCGACGTGCTTTCGCCGATAGATGGGGTCATCATGGAGGTCAATTCCAAGGTCAGGGAAAATCCCAAGCTGGCGAATCATGAACCTTACGGCGACGGATGGCTGTTTATGGTACGCACACCGGATGTCAAGGACACCATGAAAAAATTGATGGTCGATCGGGACAGCCTGAGCTGGATGAATACGGAGGTCAACGAGCTGGAAAGCATGATTGAAGACGTTGCGGGTCCCCTGGCGGCCGATGGCGGTTATCTGGCGGATGACATCTACGGTAATCTGCCGGATTTGGGCTGGAAGAATTTGACCCGGAAGTTCCTTCGAACATAGTTATTCGTTATGGGTAATTAATGGACGGCCAAAAGCTTCGCCTCTGATTACAAATAACCATTAACCAATAGCTGCTTGTTTCTGGCAGGGAGAATGAACATGGTTCCCACCCGAATGGAAGCTAAAGAGTCCGTAAACCACCCCCGGTGCATCTGGATGCAGGCGGGTGTAGTGCCCCATAAGTTTTGTCGGCTTGAATATCAGTGTGCGATCTGTGCCTATGACAGAGCCATGCGCCGCACGGCTGCTGAAAACAAGCGGCTTAGAGAAAAAGGCAGGATTCCGAGAGGCAAACGCGGCCGCATCGTTTTCTGGAAGGACAAATTTCGTGAGCGGCCGGTCTGGAAACAACCCTGTCTACACCACATGATCGGCCACATTGAGTTCCGCTCGTGCACCCATGACTATCAATGCGGTAATTGCGAATTCGATCAATATTTCAATGATCAGTTTGCCGTGCACGCCGTGGTGCAGCCGGTGGATGTCTTGGACGTCAAAGGATTTAAGATTCCTCATGGATTTTACCTGCACCCGGGGCACACCTGGGTAAAAATCGAGGAAGGGTCGACGGTTCGCGTCGGCCTGGACGATTTTGCCCTGCGCCTGCTGGGGCCTCTGGATCAAATTGAAGCACCATTGATGGGCAAACAGCTGGAACAGGGTCGACAGGATATATCGTTGAGGCGGAAAGGAAACGATGCCCGGTTGCTTTCTCCGGTCAGCGGGGTGGTAACCGATATTAATCCGGCGCTGCGCGAACGCGGCAGTCGGGGCACTGATGATCCATACAGTGAGAGCTGGATTTTGCGGCTGCACTGCGCCAACCTGCGGCAGGACCTTAAAAACTTGATGATCGGCAGCCAGGCCAGTGAATATATTAATGAAGAAGTCAATCGTCTTTATGAAGTAATTGAGAAGACCGCCGGTCCGCTGGCCACTGACGGCGGATACCTGGGTGATGATATATTCGGCAATCTGCCTCAGCTCGGCTGGCAAAAACTGACCCGGGAATTCCTAAGAACTTAAATTTTTTTCAGCTATTGGGTCTTTCTTCCAGTGAATGGGTGATATTCATTTCATCGTTACTGTAAAATTGACAAGGCTTTTTGCTTTTAGTATCTGATCTTAAGCTGTGTTCTCCATATTTCCGGCACACCATCCTTTTGAATTATATTTTTGCCTAAATAGCAAGCTCCGATCATTTTATAACCCCAATTTACCATGGAGAAAAAGAATGACGGTAGAAGCTAATTCGACTCTGGCGATTCTGATTGGATTATTTGGTTTGCTAATCAAAACCAAATTACCGCCGGCTGCTATCTCTATGGGCGCGCTAACACTCGTTATCACTTTTCGTTTAGCTCCGCTGGAAGGATGTCTGCGCGGATTTTCCAACTCCGGTATGTTGACCATCGGCGCCCTGTTCATGGTGACTGCCGGCATGTATACCACCGGCGCCATCGGGATGGTGTCCGATGGTATACGGTCCCGGAGGATACAAATTCACCGATTTTTTTTAAAATCGGAATTCCACTCACCATTGTGGTGGGGATCGTCAGTGTGTTGCTGACACCTTTGTTCTTTAAATTTTAAACGATGCACCAACTTAATCAGGAGGAAGATCATGCTTGCAATCAAGGATTCAGTTGCGGTGATCACGGGCGGGGCCAGCGGTATCGGCCTGTCTCTTTCTAAGTACTGGCTGGAGAACGGCGGCAAGGTGGTCATCGGCGATGTGGTCGAACCGGCCCTCAAGCAAGCCGCCGAGGAGCTCACGGGCGATGTGGCCACGGTGCTGTGCAACGTGACCCAAGAGGAAGACTGCGGTCGGCTGGCGGACACGGCCATCGAGAAATTTGGCCAGATCAACTTGGTGGCGCCCTTTGCCGGAATCATCAAGGACGGCTTGATGGTGGCCCCGAACCGGGAAACCGGCAAAGTCACGAAGAAGATGCTGCTGGCCGATTTTAAGGCCGTAATCGATATCAACCTGACCGGCGTGTTTCTGACGGTGCGCGAGTGCGCCGAGCGCATGATCAACCACAATTGCAAGGGGCTGATCTGCCTGGTGTCCTCCACCGGCTCGCTGGGAACGGCTGGTCAGATCAACTACTCTTCGACCAAGGCGGCCATGTCGGTGATGCCCAAGGTGATCACGGCGGAGTTTTTCCGCCGCGGCCTGGCCGACAAAATCCGCTGCGTGGCGGTGGCGCCGGGTTACGTGGGCACGGCCATGGTCAAGGGCATGAATCAGAAGGTCCTGGACAAGATTTTGTCCCAGGTGCCCATCGGCCGGCTGATCGAGCCGGAAGAAGTGGCGGCCTTAGTAGGCGATATTTATCGCAATGAAGCCCTGGCCGGCGAGGTCTATTTCATACATGGCGGTCTGCGGCTCGGCTCGAAAGGATAGATCGTGCCCATACATCTCGACTATTCAGCTGGTGTGGCCGCCGCATTGAAGCAATAGTTTTAATTTCCCAAAATATTTTTTAAGGAAAGGAAGAGAAAATGGTTGAGAAAAAATTCAAACAGATCTGTGAATGCACCAACTGCGGCAATGAAGCTGAAATGATGGTGTCATGCACCTTGGTAGAAGAAACCATAGAAACAGCCTCCCCCAAAATTGTACCTAAAGCGGAAGGAAAATCTAAAGGGCATGCGGTCTGCTCCCATTGCGGTAACGAAGCTGACATCTGGCTGGATGCCTGAATGCATACGAATGATGGGAAGGTTTTCACGCAAGCAAAGCCGGAGGCTCACTGATCGCAGCTACTGCGGGCTCATGCTCGGCCCTGTCGGCGGTCACAGTAAAACATTTTTACTTATTTTACTTCCAGTCTTTTCATCTCATCTTCCAGCAGAACCTTGCAATAGCGGCACAGCTGGTCCGATTTGCGGTCGACATCACTCTCATTGCGGCAGTAATGCATCAAACAGGTATGTTCCCGGCAATGGCGCAAATTGAACGTATGGCCCAGTTCGTGGATGGCTTCCTTGATGATACGACCTAAATACGGTTCCTGGGTGTTCAGGGATCGATGCCCTTCATTGAGCCGAATCGTAGACACGATGCAGGCCGTGCCGCCCAGCTGGGCCTCACCGTAAACATGGGTTAAAATCGGAATGAACAGGTCCTCCTGAACCAGAGCCAGCACTTTGATCGCATCTGCCGGGGCTTTACGGGCCAATTCCTCCAGGATAGGAGTGGAATGGTATTGATTGCGATTGGGATTAAACGCAAATTCGAGATCCTCTAAAAGGGGTCGGACTTCAGTTGGGAATGCATAAATACGCTTAATTTCCGCTCTTATCAGATCCAATAATTCGGGTGTAAAGTCTCCGATGGGGGCAATGATGATGGTATGTGGGGATACGGGCGTCAAGTTATCTTTTCAATATCATACCGTTTGATTTTGCTATAGAGGGTGGAGCGATCGATCCCCAGGATTTTAGCGCTTCTGGCGATATTCCATTGGTTTTCGGTGAGCACGCGTTCGATGTGGGTCTTTTCCACATCCTTTAGCGAATGGGCTTTGATCGCCGGTGCGGGTTCATGGCAAAAAATGGGCAAATTCTCGGGTAAAATTTCACGCTGCCGGCCGACCACGACGGCCCGCTCAATGGCGTTTTCCAGTTCACGGATATTTCCCGGCCAGTCATATATCATCATTTCATCCATGGCTTCGCGGCTGATGTTATCAATGGGTTTATTGGTTTCCTGGGAAAAACGATATAGAAAATGCTCGGCCAAAAGGGGAATGTCTTCTTTTCGCTGGCTTAATGAAGGCATCTTAAAGGAGATCACATTTAAACGGTAAAACAAATCTTTACGAAAATCACCTGATTTGATGGCCGCTTCCAGATCTCGATTGGTGGCGGCGATGACTCTGAAATCGGCTTCAATGGGCTGAGTGCCCCCCACGCGATAAAATACACGATCCTCCAGTACCCGCAAAAGGTCGATTTGCATCCGCATGCTGATTTCACCGATTTCGTCCAAAAACAGGGTGCCGCCATGTGCCAATTCCAGCCGGCCTTTTTTGGTCTCCTTGGCATCGGTGAACGCACCTTTTTGATGCCCAAACAATTCACTTTCCATCAGATGCTCCGGAATGGCGCCGCAATTGACCGTGACAAACGGGCCGTTGCGGCGGGGACTGTTTGTATGAATGGCTTTGGCAGCCAGCCCCTTTCCGGTACCGGTTTGGCCGGTGATCAGAACGGTTGAGTCCATGGGTGCCACGTCGCAAATGAGATCAAATATTGCCTGCATCGGCTTGGACTGACCAATCATGCTTTCAAAGCGGGTGCGATCCTTGTATTGCTCTTTCAGATATATGTTTTCACGTGCCTGTTCCTGGTGCTGGATGATTTTTTCGATCAGCACGCCCAGTTCGTTGGGATCAAACGGTTTGAGCATATAGTCGAAGGCGCCGTCTTTCATGGCCTCAATCGCCGTGGGGATGGAGCCATAGGCGGTGATCATGACGACTTCGGCATCCGGATCGGATTCTTTGACCTTGCGTAAGACATCCAGACCGCTGATGCCTTCCATTTTGATATCCACCAGAAGAATGTCAAAATGGGCTGTTTTTATCTTCTCGAGGGCTTCTTCGCCGCTGGCGGCGGTCTGGACGGCATGACCGTCGCGCTCCAGCCAGCCTGCCAGTGATTCACGCATGATTAACTCATCATCAACAATCAGGATCTTAATGTTGCTCACTGAGACCTCCCTGCGAGTCAAGTTTCACTGCGGCCGGCTTTAATGGCAACTTAACGTTAAAACTTGTACCTTCACCGGCCGGTGATTCAACATAAATGGAACCGCCGTGTTCCTGTATAATTCCATAGGCCACTGAAAGGCCCAGCCCCACACCCTTGCCCTTTTTTTTGGTCGTAAAAAAGGGCTCAAACAACTTTGATAAATTTTTTTCCGGAACGCCGACGCCGGTGTCTTTGAAATCGACCAGTAATTTGTCGTCGCGCAACGAATGCTGCGTTTCAATACGCAAGCGACCGCCGCCTTTGGCTTCCATGGCCTCGGCGGCATTTGAAACCAGATTCATGAACACCTGCTGGAGTTGATCCTCAGAGCCGATCAATTCCGGCAAGTCCGGATCAAGATGGGTTTCCACTTTTACGCCGCTGATCTTTAGCAGATTTGCATTTAAAAACAGCGTCTGTTCGATCAGCCGATTGATGCTGATCCGCTTGAGCTCCATTTTGGACTGGCGCGCGAAGGCCAAAAGATTGGACACAATTCGGCTGGTGCGCCGCGTTTCGGTTTCCATTAAGGTCAGATACTGGTTGAACTGATCAATCTGCGCCGGGCCGATGGTATCTTCCTCAACCATCCGTTTCATCAGCATGATCAAATTGAGGATCCCGGCGATGGGGTTGTTGATCTCGTGGACCACTGAAGCAGAAAGTTTGCCCAATGACGCCATCTTGTCCTGATGGAGCAATTTTTTGTGGGTTTCTTTTAGTTGCCGGGTGCGGTCATCAACCATTTGTTCCAGGCGGTGGGTGATTTCCTCTTCTTCCTTCCTGCGTTGTGTGATATCGCGGCTGATGTGGATAAATTTGGAAACCTTGCCGTCTTTTTCCCAGATGGGGTATATGTTGACTTCATAATACCGGTTTTGACCGTCGGGCAAAATACGGGTCTGGATTTGACGAACATGGCGTTTGTTACGCACCACATCCTGCAAGGGGCAATCCGTTCGGCCATCGTTACAGGGGTGATCCATTTTATAATAGACCTGGTGGCATTTTTTACCAATCACGTCGGCGGGGGTATAACCCATTTTATTTAAAAACGATGCGTTGGCCTCCAGAATTTCCATCTGCGGCGTAATCACCAGAATAAAATCATCGATACCGTTAAGGATGGTTTCCATTTCCTCGGTTCGGTCCCGCAATTTTTTTTCTTCCTGCCCGATGGCTTTCCAGAACATGCGAAACACCTGGTAGGCCAGGATTCGAATCCGGGAGGGCCGGGTATGCAAAATGTTTTCGAAAATTTCAGGTTCCGGGGTAAGGATGATTATCAGGTGGATGCTATAGCGGCGATCATAAAGCTGCTTGTAGTCGTCAAACGTCAGAAGGCCAAATTGGCTGGCGAGTTTTCGGCCGGGGCTTTCGGGGTCCGGGTCGGCCACAGCTAAAATGGGGGCCACCATTTCGGCCTGTTCATAAACGGCAGTTGTTTTTTCAAGAATCTCTTTGCAAAGATCCCCGCCGCCGACCAGACCGATATTAATGATTGAAGGCTGTTTTTGTGGCATTAAATTGACTTTCCAAGTGTATCGGGCGATGCAGAAAATAGTCATTCACCGGCGTCTAAAGCTGACGCCGGTGGTCCGGGTACATAAGGGCAAAAACGTATCACGCACCACTATCTGTTTCAAGCGCATTTTTGACTGTCAAGCACGTCAGCACAGTTTTGCAGGCGGCATTTCAGCGGGTGTATTTCGTGTAAATATCGGTTGACAAATTAAATGAAAACAAGTAAATTCGCTCCTTCGCGCCGTCTTGGCGTGAAAGGCGACCATGCCCGACCGGGGCCCAAGAGCGCAGCTATCGCCCTAAAGACAAACATTCCAATAGGATCTAACCTATTGAATAATATATATTTTTAAGCATCACCTTTTTGCCTCGCCTCAAAGCGGCATGTTGTTGTTGAGTGATGGTTCATGAAAAATTGATTGTGAACGCGGATCATCTCTGTCAGATCATAAATCTAAATCAAATTCTGCGTAAGGAGTAAGGCGGCATGACGGATAAAGTCCAAGGATCTGTAATGGTTGTCGGCGGTGGAATCGCCGGGATGCAGGCCTCGCTGGATCTGGCCAATTCCGGCTACCTGGTTCATCTGGTTGAAAAGTCATCTGCAATCGGCGGGTTGATGTCACAGCTCGACAAGACGTTTCCCACCAACGACTGTGCGATGTGAATCATTTCACCTAAACTGGTCGAGGTCGGCCGGCATCTCAACATCGAGCTTTTAACCGACAGTGAACTTTTAGAACTTGAAGGCGAACCCGGGAATTTTAAGGCCCGGATACGTCAAAATCCACGCTACATCGATCTTGATAAGTGTACCAGCTGTGGTGAGTGCACCACGGTCTGTCCGGTAGATCTTCCGAGCGAATACGACGAAGGTCTGTCAACCAAAAAAGCCACTTTCAAACGATACGCCCAGGCGATTCCCGGCGCCTATGCCATTCAGAAGGCCGATAAGGCCCCCTGTCGCCTGGCCTGTCCGGGTGGACTCAATGTGCAGGGCTACGTTCAGATGGTCAAGGAGGGCAAGTATAAAGAAGCCCTGGAGATCATCATGGAAGATCTTCCCTTACCCGGTGTGCTGGGTCGCATATGCCCCCACGGGTGCGAGGATGCCTGCCGTCGTTGTGAGGTGGAATCGCCGGTGGCCATTCGGGATTTGAAGCGTCTGGCAGCCGACAAATTTGATCCGCGGCAGGTGGAAATTAAATGTGCGCCGCCGAAAAAGGAAAAAGTGGCCATAATCGGCTCTGGCCCTGCCGGGCTTTCCTGTGCCTATCACCTGGCGAAAAAAGGGGTTTTATCCTCTATATTTGAGTCCCTGCCGGAACCGGGCGGGATGCTCAGGGTCGGTATCCCGGCCCACCGTCTGCCCCGCGAAATTTTAGACCAGGAAATCGAAGTCATTACCAACCTGGGAGTGGATATTGAGACCAACACGGCGCTGGGCGGCGACGTCACCATCGATGGTTTGCTGCAAGACGGGTATAAAGCCGTCTATCTGGCGATCGGCGCCCATAAAGGGATTGAACTGGGTATCCCCGGGGAAAAGACCAATGGTGTGCGTCAGGGTGTCGAATTTCTCAGAGAGGTGAATCTGACCGGCAAGACCGATACCGGCAAAAAGGTAGCGATCATCGGTGGCGGTAACGTTGCCATTGATGTCGCTCGTTCAGCCGTCCGGCTGGGCGCCGAAACGGTCAACATCGTTTATCGGCGCACCCGCAATGAAATGCCGGCCTGGGCAGAAGAAATCCAGGCCGCCGAAGATGAAGGCGTTCAGATTTCCTATCTGGCCGCACCTCAGGAAGTTTTAACCCGGGATGGCAAGGTGGTGGGTTTGCGCTGCATCCGTATGGAGCTCAGTGAACCCGACTCCTCCGGGCGCAAGCGTCCCATTCCGGTTCCCGGAAGCGAATATGAGATTGAAATCGACCAGCTGATTCCGGCCATCGGGCAGCGACCCGATTTATCCGCCCTGGAAGATATCAGCGGGCTGACCTATACCCGCTGGGGGACGACTGAAGTCAACTCGGTCACCTATGCCACCGAGCGCGATGGTGTGTTTGCCGGCGGCGACCTGCAGACGGGGCCCTGGGTGGCCATTGGTGCGATTGGTGCCGGCAAAGAGGCAGCCGAATCTATTCTGCGTTACATCGAAGGGCACGATATGGCTGAAGGCCGCGAGCCGGTGGTCAACGAGAATCCGGTTTATCGGCCCATTCCGGAAGACGAACCTGCAGTGGAGCGGGCCAGGATGCCCGAACTGGCCGTTAATAAGCGCCAGGGCAATTTTGATGAAGTTGAACTGGGTTACGCCGAAGATGAAGGCCGGGCTGAAGCGGTCCGCTGCTTGAACTGCGGGTATTGCTGTGAGTGTTATCAATGCGTGGAGGCCTGTCTGGCCAATGCTGTTGACCACAGCCAGCAAGCCGAAGTTAAAGAAATTGAAGTCGGCTCCGTCATTCTGACGGCCGGCTGTGAACCCTATGACCCCACCCATCTGGAAAACGTCTACCATTACAAAACCAGTCCTAATGTATTGACCAGCCTGGAATTCGAACGCATCCTGTCTGCCTCGGGGCCGACCATGGGACATCTGCAGCGGCCCTCGGACGGCAAAGATCCCAAAAAGATTGCCTGGTTGCAATGCGTCGGCTCAAGAGACAGCAACCAATGCGGCAATAGCTACTGTTCGTCAGTTTGCTGCATGTATGCCATCAAGGATTCCATGATTGCCAAAGAACATGCGGAAGAAGAGCTGGATTGTGTTGTGTTCAATATGGATATCCGGACCTTTGGCAAAGACTATGAGAAATATTACAATCGCGCTAAAGACGCCGGCATCCGTTTTATTAAATCCCGGATACATTCGATCGATGAAATCGGTGATACCGGAAATTTAAGCGTTCGTTACATGGATGATGCCGGTCAATTGCAGATCGAGGAATTTGACATGGTCGTGCTGTCGGTCGGTCTGCAGGTGCCGGAAGCGACCGTCCAGCTGGCCGAGCGCCTGGGGGTCGAACTAGATGACTCGCGCTTTGCCGTTACCCATCCGTTTGCACCGGTCGAAACTTCCCGGCCCGGTGTGTATGCCTGCGGGGTGTTTCAGGAACCCAAGGACATTCCCAGCTCGGTTATTGAAGCCAGTGCGGCGGCATGCACCGCCGGTGCAAGTCTAAACACAGCGCGCAACACATTGACCCGCAGTGTCGAAATTCCGGAAGAAATTGATGTCACTGAGCAGGAAGCCCGGGTGGGGGTGTTCGTCTGCAATTGCGGGGTGAATATCTCCAGCGTGGTGGACGTTAAGGGGGTGACCGAGTATGCCAAAACGCTGCCCAACGTGGTCCACGCCCAGGAAAATTTGTTTACCTGTTCCCAGGATTCCCAGGATCAGATGAAAGAGATAATCAAGGAGCACAAGCTCAACCGGGTGGTGGTGGCGGCCTGCAGCCCCAAAACCCATGAGCCCATTTTCCAGGATACCATGGAGTCCTGCGGGCTAAACAAATATCTGTTTGAAATGGCCAATATTCGCAACCAGGATTCCTGGGTGCATTCCGAAACCGCCGAAACAGCCTCAGAAAAAGCCAATGATCTGGTGCGCATGTCGGTGGCCCGGGCAGGCACGCTGCATCCCCTGCAGGAAAAGAAAATCCCGGTCGTTCAAAAAGGTCTGGTCATCGGCGGCGGCGTGGCCGGCATGAATGCCGCTCTGGGCCTGGCCGACCAGGGTTATGAGGTGGTATTGATTGAAAAGGAGGCCGAGCTGGGCGGATTGGCCAATCGGTTGACGGCAACCATAGAAGGCGCCGATATCGGTGGCTACCTGAAAGATTTGACTTCAAAGGTAAAATCCCATGAAAAGGTCCAGGTGATCACCAATGCGCTGGTTGTCGGTTTTTCGGGTTTTAAAGGCAACTTTACCACCGAGGTTCTGGTGGGGCCGGACATGGTGCAGCGTAAAATAGATCACGGCGCGATTATTCTGGCCACCGGGGCCCATGAGTTTCGTCCCCAGGAATACCTTTACGGGGATGACCCGCGCGTCTTGACCCAGCTCGAGTTAGCCGAGCGGATGCAAAAAGGCGAACTGGAAGAGCCGCAACAGGTGGTCATGATCCAGTGCATCGGATCCCGGGATGAACAGAACCCCAACTGCTCCCGGGTATGTTGTCAGACGGCCGTTAAAAATGCACTGCACATCAAAGAAAAATATCCGGATGCCCAGATTTATGTCCTGTACCGCGATATTCGAACCTACGGCCTTCTGGAAGACTATTACACCGAAGCCCGTCGTCAGGGGGTATTCTTTTTCCGGTTTGATCCCGAAGATCCGCCGGTGGCCGCGGCAGTTAAAGACGGCATCGAGGTTACCTTTACCGACCACGTGCTCAATCGAAAGCTGAAGGCGAGTACTGATTTGCTGGTACTCAGTGCCGGTATGGAAGCCGAAGATACCGAGGAGCTGTCGTCGATTGTGAAACTGGCCCGCACCCCGGAAGGCTATTTCATGGAAGCGCATGTTAAATTGCGGCCGGTGGATATGGCCACCGAAGGGATTTTTGTGTGCGGTACGGCTCACAGCCCCAAACTGATATCGGAAAGCATTGCCCAGGCATATGCGGCCGCTTCGCGGGCGGTTACATTTCTGTCCCAGACCCATTTAACGCTGTCGGCGGTTACCGCGCAGGTTGAAGCCGACAAGTGCGCCTCCTGTTTGATCTGTGTGCGCTCCTGTCCGTATGATGTGCCCAAGATTAATGCGGATGGTGTCAGTGAAATCGATGAGGCGCTCTGCCACGGCTGCGGCATCTGCACGGCGGAATGCCCGGCCAAGGCGATCCAACTGAACTGGTACGAAGATGATCAGATCATCTGCAAGGTGGATGCGCTTTTAGAGGGTGTCCTTTAGAAGACGAAAGTTGAAAATTCGGTATTTATCCAAGAAACTCAAAAAATCCGAGCCGCGAAGCACGAAACACGAAACACGAAACACGAAATAAGTTGTAAATCTTAAATCCAAATAACGCTAAAGCATTGCAGCGTATTTAATTCTGGAGGAAAAATGGCTGAGAATTTTGATCCGATTATCATTGCCTTTTGCTGCAATTTCTGAGGGTACACAGCGGCGGACCTGGCAGGTTCGATGCGATTGCAATATCCGACAAATGTAAAAATTGTTCGGGTTCCCTGCACCGGAAAAGTCGATGTGATTCATATCATGCGGGCCTTTGAAAAAGGTGCCGACGGCGTTGCCGTCATCGGGTGCCTGGAGGGCGAGTGCCATTTCAACGCCGGCAACCTGATGGCACGCAGACGGGTGGAGCAGGCTCAGAAAGTATTGGAGACGGTCGGCGTCGGTGGCGAACGGGCCCAAATGTATAATCTGTCATCCAGTGAGGGCCCCTTGTTTGCACAGTATGCGACCGCAATGACCGAAAAGATAAAAGCATTAGGCCCCAACCCGATCCGGACTGCGAAAAACAAGGCGGCCTGAAGAAATACAGTGAATATTGACTATTGATTATTGAAGATTGACATGTGGGAAATAGTCAAATTTGAATTAGAAAATAGACAATTGTTTAAATCCTAAACGGACAATTGGAAAGAGAGGTCCTGTTCAATGATTGTTGCGGATAAGAAACCAATTGAGGAAATCATCGAATACCTGAAAGATCACAAGAACATCCTGGTTCTGGGCTGCAACGAATGCGTGACCGTTTGCGAGGCCGGCGGCAAAAAAGAGGTGGGCGTTCTGGCTTCGGCCTTAAGGATGTATGCCAGCAAAGAGGGCAAAGAGGTCAAGATCGATGAAATGACCCTCGAACGACAGTGTGATCGTGAATATCTGGATGAACTACGGGATTCGATCGATCAGTATGATGCTGTGGTTTCCCTTGCCTGTGGAGTCGGGGTTCAATTTACCGCCGAGCAATACCACGACAAGCCGGTGTACCCGGGCGTGAACACCTGTTTTATGGGTGCGACCGAAGAACGCGGTTTGTGGACCGAACGCTGCCAGGGCTGCGGACAGTGTATTCTGGCAACAACCGGGGGCATCTGCCCGGTGGCGCGCTGTGCTAAACGGCTATTCAACGGTCCCTGTGGGGGTTCGACCACCGGTCGATGTGAGATTAACACCGAGGTCGATTGCGCCTGGCAATTGATCGTTGATCGGCTCAAAGCCCTGGATAGACTTGACGAATACGAAGAGCTGTGCCCCCTGAAGGACTGGTCAACAGACAGGGCCGGGGGGCCCAGAAAAGTCGTAAGGGAGGATGTGCAGCAATGACAACAAAGACACCGAGTAAACTGGAAAAGATTCTCAGCGAAGGGCACCTGGCCGTTACTTCCGAGTGCGGTCCACCCCGCGGCAGCAATCCCGAGCACATCATTAAAAAAGGTGAGTTGATCAAAGATCATGTGGATGCCGTCAATATTACTGACAACCAGACCTCAATGACGCGCTTATGCAGTCTGGCCGCCTGCATCCGCCTGAAACTGATGGGTTTGGAACCGGTGCTGCAGATGGTCACGCGCGATCGCAACCGCATCGCACTGCAAAGCGACATTCTCGGTGCGGCTTCTTTTGACATCAACAACATTTTGTGTCTGTCCGGCGACCATCAAAGCTTCGGGGACTGCCCTCAGGGCCAGAATGTGCATGATATCGACTCAATTCAGCTGATTCAAGCTGTGCGGCACATGCGTGACGAGGGCAAATTTTTGGGCGGTGATGAACTTGAAGGCCGGCCCCAGATGTTCGTGGGCGCTGCGGCCAACCCTTTTGCCGATCCCTTTGAGATCCGGGTGCCGCGCCTGGCCAAAAAGGTCGCCGCCGGGGTAGAATTCATCCAGACCCAGTGCATTTACAACCTGGATAAATTTGAGGAGTGGATGAAAGGCGTGCGCGAGCGCGGTCTGCATAAGAAATGTTACATTCTGGCCGGCCTGACCCCCATGAAATCAGTGGGCATGGCCAAGTACATGCAAAAACGCGTACCGGGAATGGACGTGCCGGATGAGGTGATCAAGCGTCTGCAAGGGGTCGATAAAGGCAAGCAGGCTCAAGAGGGCGTAAAAATCTGCATCGAATCCATCCAGCGCCTGAAAGAATGTGAAGGCGTTGCCGGATTCCACGTTATGGCCATCGAGTGGGAAGAAAAAGTGCCCGAGATTGTGGAGGCCGCCGGCCTTTATCCCAGACCAAACGGCAATTAAAATCAAATTATTCGTCTCGGCCTAATACACTTTTGATGTGAATATTCGCTATCATACCGAACTTGATGTATGTGGCTTTGATAATTATCTGGATGGGTCGGACGTGATCTTTGCCACCCCCCTGGACGCTATGCCAGGTTCGTTATTTTTAGCAGAGCCGAATGGTACCTTTGACTTCCGGGTTGATTTCTTCGGTTTTGCCGTTTGCTCGGCGCTTGTTGACAGCATCTGGTCTGTTTGAGAAGCCGCATCTTCTTTGGGCTTGATTGTGCACTTACCTTCAAAAATGACCCCTGCATCAATTAGTACGACGGGCGCATCGAGGTCGCCATACACGCGCGCCGGGGGGTGAAGTTCAATGCGCTCTGTGGCGCGAACCGATCCTTTTATTTCACCTTTGATCGTGGCGGTTCGGACAAAAACGTCGGCATGAATCACGGCATCTTCGCCGACAACGATCGCACCGGCGCGGCTTTCAATGGAGCCCTTAGCATGGCCGTTCATAAACAATGAACCTTCGAATACAAGGTTTCCTTCCAGGACTACCTGCGGTCCCAGCATTTGAATATCCTTGTCTATTTTTTTCATATGTCGCGTCCTCCCTTTCCGGCCATTCATATAGTGCTAATTTTTTTGGGAGAGAATGGCTGCAAAACGTGCTAGCGGTTGTTTGAACCTGACCTTTGGATCATAGGTCGCCTCCGGGTAAAAAAATCGTGTGGACATATGCTGTATGCTCCGGGCGGCCTTTATGCGTGGAGCGGCGAGAAGCAGGGGCCTTTTTTTTGCCTCTGCCGCACGCAGTGCGGCTCTTTCATAGGTGATGGCCCCCAGATATTCAGGTTTGATGCGAAATTTGCCTTCACGAGAATTGATCTTTTCATTAGCTGCTTTTGTGAGCGTATTAAAAAGTTTGAATCCCTGGCGAAGATTACTTACCTGGTTGATTACCAGCATCGGCGAAAAGATCAACTGAGGTTCATAATTGGAGAGCCTTTCTTCCAGTCTCTCTTCGATCTCTTTAAATCGGGAAAAACCGGCTTTTGTGCAGGCATAGCCACTGATGAAGTCCTGGGGGGTGGTCACAATAATCGTATGGTCAGCGGCCAAGGCAAAATCCATCACCATACGGGATATGCCGGCTCCCAGGTCGAAGATGGCGAATTCGTATCGTTGACTTATTTTTTTAAAATGGTTGATAAATTTTACCTTCTGGGCATAGTAAAGATTCGCCAGTTTAAATTCTCCATACGAGCTGGCAATAAAATCAAAGCCATACTTTGTGCGGAAAAGAAGCTCAGCCATATTTTTTTTATTTTCCAGGAAATCCATCAGGTGGCACTTTGGAAACATTCCCAGCTTGTTTGAGACATCCGCATTGCCCAGGTCAGCATCGATGAGCAGAACCTTGGCGCCTTTTTTAGCCAGGCAGTAGGCCATGTTGATGGCAATATGGGTTTTACCGACACCTCCCTTATTTGAGATTACAGAGATAGTGCATGGCCCGCTTCTGTCCCCTTTGGTGGTTTTGGCGATAGTCTTAGGGGTTGTCTCAGGCTGGTGGTTTTTGACACCAAGCTCTCCAGCGTATCCGTTTCCATAATACCTTTTCAGTGCGATAGAGAGCGAATTTTGCGGGGCAACTGCAGGACGAACCCTGAACCCGGTCAGCAATTCCAGGCTTTTAATTGCGACCGGCTCTTCCGGTGTCATCATTGCTACCAACAGAAAATTATCAACCACGCGGATGGGCAAGGCCTGGCGCCGTATAGCCATTTCCGGTGCAAGCAGGCTAAGCGCAGACGGTTCGATGGCTTCACGAAGCGGATCGACAAAGGGAGCCTTCAATCTTTGGGCCTTTATCTTCGCTATTTTCGTGTCGTTCTCTGATCGCTCCGGCATTGAATAAACTTTTGATCTTTGCTCAGAAAGTGCAGTGTTAGGCCAAGTTACAAAACTTTTTTGGGGGCCGTGGCTGTTTCGCTGAAGGATAAGGATAAGGACTTGCTTTCTGGAGACATGGTATGGCAAAGGTTTGTTTGTTTGTCAAGAAATTATCGCCACAACATGTGGTGTTGGCCGAAATGAGTTATGCGCTGCCGCCAATAACACTCGCCGCTTCATAACAGGTAGGAAAGGTCCGAGTATTTGTACCGCTTTTGGGCTAAATGGTTTGACAGAGGCCGGAGGCCTGAGGTAAATTTATGATATTCATCTAGTATCCACAATAATTACATTAATTCTAATAGCTTAGATTATATCGAAATATCGAATTTGACCCCATCAGTCCGTGGAGCAGCATATCGTGGTTCGAATCGCGTCGTTCAATGTCGAAAACCTTTTCGAACGGCCCAAGGTGTTCAATACGACCGATTGGTCTATCGGGCGGTCAGCATTGAATGCTTATCAGAAAGTGAACACACTGTTTTCAAATCCGGTTTACAGCGTTGCTGATAAACGGCGAATTCTTGACTTACTAGTTGAGCTGGACATCTATTACATTAGCAGCAATGGAGCCATCCGGCGCAAACGCACTAAATCTCCTCGCTGGGCTTGGCTTAGAAAAAATCGAGGAAAGTTTGATCGGCAGCCCAAGGATAATTCCAAAAGCATCAAAATTATCGCAAACGGCCGTGATGATTGGATTGGCTGGGTCGAGTTGGCCAAGGAGCCGACAAATGAAATCAGTACACAGATGAAAGCAAGGGTTATCCGGGATGTTGGTGCCGACATCATCGCAATTGTTGAAGCTGAAGACCGACCATCGCTCGCGTGGTTGAACAAAGAGCTGCTCGGGGAACTCTACAAGCACGTCATGCTGGTCGATGGAAATGACGAACGCGGAATTGACATTGGAATCATGACGCGCAACAATTTCGAGGTTGAGTCAATTAAGTCCAATATCGACGCGGAAGATTCGCTCGGCACTGTTTTCAGCCGGGATTGCCCACAATACGAGGTGCGCACACCAAATGGTACGGTGATTCACGTTCTGGTGAATCATTTCAAATCTCAGACTGAGGGTGGAGGTCAGAAGCGCCAGCGCCAGGCCGCTGAGGTGCGCAGAATTGTTAATGACTTGGTTGCCCAAGGCCAACATGTCATTGTTCTTGGGGATCTCAACGAGGGTCCCGCGGCGGCTGGCCGGCAAGCAGAAAACTTGATTGGTCTATTCAACGATGATAGTCCGTTGGTCGACTGCTACTGGATTCCAGACTTCCAAATTGGCAATCGGCCTGGCACCTTCGACTCGTGCAGTTTACGCAAAAGATTTGACTACATTCTGATTTCGCAGAGCTTACGGCTCAAATTCATTGGAGGGGGGGTATTTCGCAGAGGGCTATGGGGTAGCCGGAAAACCCGACCGACTGCCTGGAATACATACCAGAATATGACGAAATCCATAGAGCAAGCCTCTGATCATGCGGCCGTTTACATTGACCTGAATATTTAAGCAAGCCAGGCAACCAGTCGGCTGAATCTTATTTATACCATTTCCCATAATAATGTTCCGGAATACGGAAGTGCGGCATAACGGGTTGTAAAAAAAACGTTTGGATACCGGATCGTTTTTTAACAACCCCTATAAAATCCTTCCATTTTGATCTTTTGTGCTATCTGACTTGACTGTACAAAGCGAATTCTTATTATCTAGGAGCCATTTCAAAACCCCGTTTCAGCCGATTTGCGGCTTTTGTAAAGCGCTAAGCTTGTTGCGCTAATCCGCCTGAGGCGGAGAAAACTCGGGCTAAGGC
>CAMYLV010000038.1:50840-77964 GCA_947259495.1 uncultured Desulfobacterales bacterium
CTAGTAAGGTAATACAAGTTTAAGGTAATACGGACAAAACTCAACCGTATAGATGAAACATTGGATCAGTTGCAGCGTGAGGGTCCGGCTGAGTGGAATGCCGAGTTTGATGTTGCAAGCCATGTGTTCAGCGAGATAGAAACCAACAGGAAAAGAAAGGATTGAACATGCAAATACAAGACTACTGCAAGGCAATGCTGGCTGAGGTGACGGGATGGAAAGAGAAGCTCGAGGCGATGAAGAAGGTCGCTGACAGCTATGGAACAGAGCAGAAAGAAAAGATTCTTCCGCTTATTGGACAGCTGGAGCAGGAGGTTGTCAGTGCGCAGATGCGCGTGCAGAAGCTCGAAACAGAGTGCCCGTCTGACTGGTCGCCGATGAAGAACGAGCTCGATGATCTCTTCGGTACCATAGGGAGCAGCGTCGACCGTGCCTGGCGCGATCTGTCTCCTGGTGAAGTTGGAGGTTAGCAGGTATCAGGTGGAGGGATTCCTCTGAGGGGAGAATATTTTTTAGGATTTGGCCGCCCTTTGCATACCCTTATCTAAATAACTCTTACATCTATTAAATTACGTACAAGATAATGGTATTTGCTAATTCTTTTCGCTTATTTAGAGTATACTATAATGAATGACCCTGCAGCAAGCTGCAGGGTCATTCATCCTTGACTTAAACTATTTGATTACAATATTTTTGCTTATCTGATCTTTTTTTGAATGGATAATGATAATGGAAAAAAAGCTTACCCTTACTGAGTATCGCAGCCTCGCCTATACCCTCCGCCCGATCAAACCACTAGGTACATGTTGTAGCAATGTGCTATTGGAAACAATTCATGCGGAGCCAATTGAAAGTAGACCACAAACCCGCGGAAAACGAAACTGTATTGTTCAATGTCCGGAATGCAAAAAGATGTACACCAGCAAATATTAGCTAATCTAAAGGGCTACACCGGAAGGTCCTGACCGCTGTTTGTCAACTCAGGTTTTGTTCAGGACAATTGAGGGGATTATAAAAATTCTACTTTTTTGGTTGCTGATTTTACAACAAAAATACGTTCGTTATTACCTTTTAAGTCGGCTGGCGTCATAAAAAATCCATCACGATCTGGTGAATAGGCCAAAGTATAACCGACCACTGTCTCGCCATCAACAAATTCAACCTTCATTTTACGACCTCCAGCAGCTATTACGTCGATATAGTCATACTGGTGGTCTTTATTCCCTTCGAAATCTTTTACAAAAAAAACCGCTTTTAAATCTTCCATGCTAATTTCTAAAATGTCCTCATTCGATTTCACCAAGTGGAATTGCGTCTTGTTGGCGAAAAAATCGCTGGTTTTGCCTTTTTCCACGGTATTGTCTTTGAATTTTACCACAACTTTGTTTGGTTTCATTACATATTCCCAAAACTTAATATGTCAAAGCGTTGTGTGGCGGGATTGCTCCACTGTGAAGATATGCTTATTTACACTAATTTAGCATATTTTCTATTAATTTGCGACTATGGATTGCTATTAAAACTCTAAAATAGTTTTAATTTACTGAATATATACTCATTTCAGTATCATTCCCCAAAACACCGTAATTCTATCTGATCATTTATCCGGTATTAACATTAGTATTCTGTAATTAATATAAATATTGCTTAAGATAATTTTTGACTTTGTGCTTGACAGAGCGCTGCAATCTTTAGTAAAATGAATGAACATTCATTCATTATTATTTTTGAAAGGATCACAAGGTGAAAACTGCTACGAAACGAGTCGAAAAAAATAATAAATATCATCAGATTCTTGAAGCGGCGGTGAAGGTTTTTGCCAGACAGGGATTTCACCAGTCGACCGTTGCCCAGATTGCCAAAGAAGCCGGCGTGGCCGATGGCACCATTTATCTATATTTTAAGAACAAAGACGATATTCTGGTTCAATTTTTCAATTACCGGGCCAAACAGGTTTTTGAATCTTTCCGGGAGGCCGTCGATGGGGCTGAGACAAGCGCCGATAAATTGCGCAACCTTGTGCGCAGCCATCTGGCGGAATTTCAGCGTGACAGGGATGGGGCGGTGGTCTACCAGGTCGAAACCCATCAGAATAGCCGCCTGGCGGAAACGCAAATCAGAGAAATGTCCCAGAAGTATCGGGACCTCGTCGCCGAGATCGTCGAACAGGGGCAGCAGGAAGGCACGATTCGCAAGGATCTTTACCTCGGGTTGGTCAAACGCTTTATCATCGGTGCAGTTGATGAGGTCATCAACACCTGGCTGCATGCCGAAGGGGAATATGATCTGATTTCGATGGCCGATCCGCTGGTCGAGCTGTTTATAAAGGGGCTCGAACAGAGGGACAATGCAACTGATTAGATCTCATCGGATCAATAAGTGCACCGATGAATAAATTTTTAACAAGGAGATAAAAAAATGGCCCAATATATTGCAGATCGGCGGGATATTGATTTTGTTCTGCATGAACAACTTCAGGTTGAGACTTTGAGCGAGAATGCGCAATATGCAGAATTCAATAAAAAAACCATTGATTTAATCATATCCGAAGCCCGTAATCTGGCGATCAAGGAGCTTTTACCGATCCAGATCGACGGTGACCGCGAAGGTGCTCGCTTTGATAACGGCCGTGTGACCGTTCCGGAATCCTTCCACAAGGCCTGGGAGCTCTTCAAAGAAGGTGAATGGGTGGCCCTTTCCGATGACCCGCAATGGGGTGGTCAGGGCATGCCGGCGACCTTGTCTCTGGCTGCCAATGATCTTTTTATCGGCGCCAATTTCGCCTTTATGATGTATCCCGGGCTGACCCATGGGGCCGGCAGACTGGTTCAAACATTTGGTACGGCCGAACAAAAAAAGCTTTTTTTAAAGAAGATGTTTACCGGAGAATGGACCGGCACGATGCTGTTGACCGAACCCGAAGCCGGCTCAGATGTGGGCGCACTGACCACAACCGCAGTCAAAAATGACGATGGCACTTATTCGATTACCGGCAACAAAATTTTTATATCCTCGGGCGAACACGACATGGCGGAAAATATCATTCACCCGGTGCTGGCCCGTATTGAAGGCGCACCGGAAGGAACCAAAGGGATTTCCCTTTTTCTGGTTCCCAAGATCCGGGTGAAGGACGACGGCAGCCTGGGCGGGCCCAATGATGTCGTATGTACCGGCATTGAGGAAAAAATGGGCATTCACGGCAATGCGACCTGTTCACTGTCGCTGGGCAGCAAAGGCAACTGCCAGGGCACGCTGCTGGGTGAGAAGAATAAAGGCATGCGGGCTATGTTTCAGATGATGAATGAGGCCCGTTTGCTCGTTGGGCTCCAGGGGCTGGCCTGTGCCAGCTCCGCTTACATGTATGCTGTCAACTACGCGCGTGAGCGGGTGCAGGGCCGGCATCTTTTAAAAGCCCAGGAAGAGGATGCGCCCTCGGTGCCCATCATCGAGCATCCCGATGTTCGACGGATGCTGATGACCATGAAAGCCTATGTCGAAGGCATGCGCAGCCTTCTATATTATATCGGAAACTGTGAGGATAAATTTCAAACCTGTGATGAAGAGGCGGAAAAGGCCAAATTGCAGGGCTTGATCGACCTGTTAATCCCCATCGCCAAGGGATATGTGACGGACAAAGCCCTCGAGGTCTGCAGTCAGGGGGTTCAAGTTTACGGCGGCTACGGCTACATCAGAGAATACCCCATGGAACAGCTGTTGCGCGACTGCCGGATTACGCAGATTTACGAAGGAACCAATGGCATTCAGGCCATGGATCTGCTGGCCCGCAAGCTCGGTATGCATCAGGGTAAGCCGGTTATGGATCTTTTAGCAGAGATCCAGCAGACAATAGCTGTCGCCAAAACCTTTTCGAACCTGGAAAGTATTGCCGGTAAAGTGGAAGCCGCTGTCAACAAGCTGGGTGAAGTGATGATGGATATCGGTCAGGCGGCGATGTCATCCGATACCCGCATGAACGCCTTTGCCCACGCTTATTCCTTTATGGAGGTATCCGGTGATGTGGTTTTTGCCTGGTTGCTGTTGTGGCGGGCTTCCATTGCGGCGCGAAATTTGAAAAACGGTGCCCGAAAAAAAGACGTGGCCTTTTATGAAGGTCAGATTAAAAGCGCCGAATTTTTCGTGCATTCGATTCTGCCGGTCAGCATCGGCAAAATGAATGTGATTATGGCCGCCGACAATTCGGTTATTGATATTTCCGGAGATGCCTTCGGGGGGAAATAATGCCGAGTTCAGGGTTATAAGGTTCAGAGTTCCGGGTTCAAAGGTTCATGGTTTCTGTTTTCTGACATCTGACTTCTGTCTTCTGTTATCCAACCTCTGAACCTGTAGAGCCCTATTGCCTGATGGTGATATTTTTGATATGCATGCTCCTTTGGTTTAGACGCTGTCACCCACTGTAAGCAACAGTGATTTGTTAAGATACAAAAAATGGAAAATACCTAAATAATGGAATCCGCATTGATTTCACCGGCTGCCGCTTCGATATTCGGTATTCCGACGATACTTTTTTCTATCCTCATACCGGTTGTCGGCATAGCCATTTTCGCCTTCATTATGATCCGCAGGATCACGCCCCTGGTCAAAGCTGCACCCGATGAGCGCTTTTGCTGCATCGGGCATCGAATTTTTCTGACGTTAAAAATATGGTTGGCCCAGTGGCGTCAGCCCCGCTACATGCTGGCCGGAATTATACATATCTTTATTTTTGCAGGCTTTATTATCCTGGGCGCACGCTCAACCCAGTTGGTTATACAGGGTTTTTCCGAAAATTTTATCCTGCCCGGATTCAGCGGTATTTTTGGACAGATTTACAACGTGCTGAAAGATTACGCCGCCACCTGGATTTTAATTGCCTGTGCGATCGCCGCCGTCCGCAGAGGAATTTTTAAACCCGCACGCTATGTTGTGCCGCCTCGTTACGGGAAAGATCATACCACTGAGGCGATCTTTGTCCTCGGTTTGATTTCAACCTTGATGATCTCGGAAAGTATATTTGAAGCCAGTCTGGTAGCCGCTCAGACCCAAAAAAGCTTGCATACTGAATTCCCAGCCCCTTTGAGCCTTGCCTGGGCCTTCAGCCATATGCTAAGCGGTTTCTCTCAGGCGGCACTGCAGAATACGCATCTGATCACCTATTTCATCCAT
Organism: uncultured Desulfobacterales bacterium; assembly: GCA_947259495.1. Classification (GTDB taxonomy): domain Bacteria; phylum Desulfobacterota; class Desulfobacteria; order Desulfobacterales; family JAHEIW01; genus JAHEIW01. The sequence goes on from CAMYLV010000038.1 coordinate 56,004, forward strand.
GATCTGACCTTTTTCTTTTTCCTGTGCTTTTTGCCGTTGGGCAAGCACTTCCATGTGATTACCTCCATTTTCAACGTGTTTTTCATGCGGGTTGAAAAAGGTAATGTCAAGCCGGTGCGCTACGGCATTTCAGATGAGCAGCTCGATGATCTGGATTCTTTCGGTGTCAAAGTCTTTGAGGATTTTACCTGGAAGCATATGCTCGATTTTTATTCCTGCGCGGATTGCGGACGCTGTTCCGACCGCTGCCCGGCCACTGCCGTCGGGCGCCCCCTGTCACCGCGCTTTATATCCATCAAAGGGCGCGATTATGCCTTTAAACATTATCCGCTGATCGGCGGCAACGGCGCAGAAGCCAAACCGTTGATCGGTGATATTTATGATGAGGATGAAATCTGGTCGTGCACCACCTGCGGCGCCTGCGAACAGGAATGTCCCCTGGGGATTGAATACATCGATAAGATGGTGGATTTGCGACGCGGCATGGTCGATGAGGGTCTGGTACCTCAATCCCTGCAAAAACCTCTGGGCGCGCTTGAAAAGCGCGGCAATCCCTGGGGCAAGATGGAAAGAAAGCGCGCAGATTGGATTAAAGCGCTTGCTGAAGGCAGTAGTGTCAAAATTCTTGAAAAGGGTACTGTGGCCGAAACCCTTTATTTTGTGGACAGCATTTCTTCCTTTGATGACCGCATGCAGGAAATTGCGCGCTGCACCGCACAAATTCTGAATGCGGCTGAAATTGATTTCGGCATTCTCGGCAAAGCTGAAAAGGACAGTGGCCATGAAGCCAGGCGCTTCGGCGAAGAGATGCTGTATCAGGGCTTAAGGGATTACAATACGGAGGCCATCTTGAATTCGGGCGTGCAACACATTGTGACCGCCGATCCGCATGCATTCAATGCCCTGAAAAAGGACTATACCGAATTGCCGCCGGTGGAACATATCAGCCAGATGGTTGTGCGGCATGTCCAATCCGGCAAAATTCGGCTCAAAGCAGTTGAAGATCCCACTAAAATTTATGTATATCATGATGCCTGTTATTTGGGTCGGCACAACAATGTCTATGATGACCCCCGGCAGGCCATCGATTCAATTAAGGGTATCAAACGGGTTGAAATGACCGGCAACTGCCGGGATCGGTCTTTCTGCTGCGGCGGCGGTGGACTGATGCTCTTTTATGAGCCTGAGGAAGAACAGCGCATGGGCGTGCTGCGGGTGGAAATGGCCCAACAGTCAGGAGCCCATGTCATTGTCACCGCCTGCCCCTTTTGCCTGGTGAATATTGAAGACGCCATCAAAGTCAGCGGTCTGGAAGGACAGATGGAAGTGCTGGATTTGACAGAGCTCATCGCCCAGCATTTGATCCCGGAGGACAGAAGACAGAACACAGATGGCAGAAGACAGAGGTCAGGGGACAGATGACAGAAGTCGGAGGCCAGAAAACAGAAGTCAGAAGACAGAGATCGGGACAAAGCAAGGAAGTAAATTGAATCTGCTATTTATCTGTCTTCTGTTTTCTGTTAGCGAATAACCAATAACGATTATTCCGGAGGAATAGTATGGAAATTTTGGTTTGTGTCAAAAGGGTTCCGGACACTGCGGAAAATGAAATCGAAATCAACCGGGACGGGTCGGATATCGAACGCGATGATCTGGTTTACTCGGTAAACGAGTGGGACAATTATGCGGTCGAAGAGGCTATTCAAATCGTGGACAAAGTGGGTGGTGCGGTTACGGTGGTTTCCCTGGGAGACGAGGAATCTGAAGAGGTCGTCAGAAGAGAAATGGCCATGGGCGCGCATAACGGGATTCTGGTCACCGATGATGTCTTTGCGGGGTCAGACGGAAAGGGTATCGCGGCAATTTTGAAGGCGGTGGTCGAAAAAGGGACATATGACCTGATCCTGACCGGCGCACAGGCGGATGATGGTGCCGGCCAGATTGGCGGCATGCTGGCCGCCATGCTGGATATGCCCTATGCTTCGGTCGTTAATTCTATTGAAGTTTTAAACGACAGTCAGCTCAAAGTCGGCCGGGAAATCGAAGGCGGCAATCAGGAAATGAACGAAATTGCGCTGCCCTGCGTACTTTCCATTCAGACCGGGATTAACGAGCCCCGTTATGTCGGCATTCGCGGTATCCGCAAAGTCGCTTCGGTGGACATCCCGATCTGGGGTGCCTCTGACCTGGGCCTTGACCCGGCCAATGTGGGTGAATCCGGCGCCGGGGTCAAACGAGTCGATTATTTCGTTCCGGAGCTCGGTGAGGGCGCTGAAATTCTTGAAGGCAGCAACGAGGAAATTGCCGAAAAGCTGATTGACCTATTAAAAGCCAAAGGAGGAATAAAATAATGGCCGCACAGGTTTTCGCATATATTGAACATAAAAATGGTGTTGCCGATGACACGGCTTTAGAACTTGTTTCCGCAGCCCGCAATATTTTTCCGGACGCATCACCAGCCGCAATTGTAACAGGCTCCGGCGCTGATCTGGATGCGGTCTGCAATGACCTGGCTGCCTCCTATTCGGAAGTGTGGAAGTTTGACAACGAGGCCCTGGCCTATCCAAATGCCGAAGCCATTCGTAAGCTGCTGGTCGCTGTTTTACCGGCAGAAGCGGTTGTGCTCGTTCCGCATGATACCTTTGGTATGGACCTAGCTCCCGGGCTTTCGATTAAACTGAATTCAGTGTTTGTGTCTGATGCTGCCGGCTTTGAAAGTTTAGACGGGGATAACCTTAAAGTGATTCGCCAGGAGTACAGCGGGCAGGTCAGCACCCATTTGATGGCGAATATCTCCGCTGGTGCTGTTATTAACGTACGTCCGGGCGTGTTCCAACCGGATGAAAGTAAATCAGCCACCGGGCAGGTTATCGATAAATCATCGGAGATCGGTGAGTTAACCGTCGGTCGGCGGTTTCTGGAGGTGGTCGAGGCCGAGGCCGGCGATGTGGACATTACCAAAGAGGATATTCTGGTTTCAGTCGGCCGCGGCATCGAAGATCAGGATAACATTGAAATTGCTCAAGAACTGGCTGAAGTCGTGGGAGGTGTTGTTTCCTGCTCCCGACCGATTGTTGATGCCAAATGGCTAGAAAAGCCACGTCAGGTCGGGACTTCCGGGCAGACGGTAAAACCCAAAGTTTACATGGCGCTGGGCATCAGCGGATCTTTTCAGCACCTGGGCGGCATCAAGGGCAATCCCTTTATTGTCGCGGTGAACAAGAACCCCAAGGCGCCCATTTTTCAGATCGCAGATGTCGGGGTTGTCGAAGACCTTCTTGATTTCGTGCCGGTCCTGACTGAAAAAATCCAAGAAGGTAAATGATCGTTTCTAGTTGTGGGAGCCTTTATATAGCCGTCTGTGTGAATGGTGCCAGCAGACGGCTATTTTTTTGCTTCTATCTGTAAACTGAAATTTAATTGTTTCACCAGCGAAAATGCGTTAATACCCGACAGGTAATAATTTGATGATCCAGAAATGCGAATAGGTTGGGGGATTACTTCAGATTAACTTTTTTATGGTATTATTTGCGCGTATTCATTTTTCAGTCAACTCTTTCAACGGAAGGCTGTGACTATGAAAAAAGGGGCCGCCTTTAAAACAATTCGGGTATTTGCCGTTATACTGGCCGCAATTATCATTGCTGCCGTTCTGGTTATCCTGCGGCCCAAAGCAGAGCGCCGCGTTGTTGAAGATAGGGGCCGTCTGGTTGAAGTGTTTGCAGCCCGAGCCGAAAAAGTACAGATGGTTATCGAGGCTTACGGTACGGTTAAACCGCGTGAAGAACTCCTGCTGGTAGCCGAAGTTCGGGGCCAGATTGTCGCGACCGACCCGACCTTTGAAGAAGGAAATTTTGTCACCCAGGGAACCCGGCTGATCCAGATTGATCCGCGGACTTACGAACTGGAAGTGCAACGTGCCAATGTCCAAATCAAACAGGCGCAGGCAGAGATCAAACGTCTTGAACAGGAGGTTTTGAATCTGCAGGCACGCATCAACATCTCAAAATCGGACGTTGCGCTCGCCAAAAGTGAGTATTTCAGATTGAAAAAACTGATTGATAGAAGGGTCATCGCCCAGTCGACTCTGGATAAGACCGAGCAGCAATATCTGGCAAGCCAGCAGCAGTTGCAGACCCTTGAAAATCAGCTGGCTCTGACCGGGCCCCGAAAAGAGCAGTTGCTGGCGCAGCGGGACATGACCAGGGTGATGTTTGCGGAAGCCCAATTGGATCTTGAAAGATCGGCTATTGTCGTACCTTTTGACGGCTGGGTTCTCGCAAAAACAGTTGAAGTCGGACAACATGTGACCATCGGACAGAGTATGGGCAGAATATACAGCGCCGGCGAGCTAGAGGTCGAGGTGCGGATTCCGGTCAAAGATTTTAAATGGCTGCCAACGGAGTTGAATGGGGATGCCCGCATTGAGGCGGACGTGATTTTTGAGACTCAAGGCGCCCTGATGACCTGGAATGGGCGTGTGACAAGGGTCAAAGCGCAGATGGATGACAAAACCCGCACCCTGCCGGTCATTATCGAAGTTGACGAGACATCAAATTCCGGAGAAAACATAAACGCTTTGCGTCTAAGGCCGGGAATGTTTGTAACCGCCAAGATTAAAGGCAAAGAAGTGAGTCAGGCGTTTGTGCTTCCGCGACATGTCGTTTATCCGGGAGACATGGTTTATACAGTTGAAGGCGACCGCCTGAAAATTAAGACTGTCGATATCCTGCGATCGTTTAAGGATTCCGTCATTGTCAGTCAGGGGCTATCAGATGGCGAGCGCATCATTAAGACGCCATTGTCGGATGCTGCTGACGGTATGCTGGTCAGAGTGCAGAAAGAGGACAGATGACAGAAGACAGAAAACAGAGGGCAGATGAGCATTAAAAGCGTAAAGGATCTTGAAGTATATCGGCTATCGTTTGATCTGGCCATGAAAGTGTTTGAATTTACAAAAAGGTTCGCTAAGGAAGAGATATATTCGTTAACGGATCAGATTCGAAAATCATCTCGATCTGTTCCAATTAATATTTGAGAAGGATTTGCTAAAAGAAGATATGAAAATATATTTATAAGACACCTGACCGATGCAATGGGTTCATCTGAAGAGACGAGGGGCTGGCTAGATTTTTCACTTGGCTGCGCTTATATTAGGCCAGATGAACACAGCAGCTTAGATAAAAAATATGATGAAGTTAATGCAATGTTATACAGTTTAATCAACAGTTGGAAGTCACTGTAGTGCTAACAGAGGGTAGCTGACAGAAGACCGATGATAGTAACTATCCAACTTATAGATTTTTTTATATCTGTCATCCGTCATCTGATCTCTGACTTCTGACCTCTGTCCTCTGAGAAAAAATGAAGAAACTAGGTAAGTGGTCCATAAAAAACAACGTTACCGTTAATCTGATCATGATTTTTATCATCGTGGCCGGACTGGTCACGGTAATGAAGATGCGCCGGGAGATGTTTCCTCAGTTTGCGCTGGACATGATTGTTGTCAGCGTGGACTACCCGGGATCAAGCCCGGAAGAGGTGGAAGAAGGCATCTGCATTAAAATTGAAGAGCAGATCGAAGGTATCGAGGGCATTGACCGCATGGTATCCACTGCGCGCGAAGGAAACGGCGAAGTGGTGGTGGAGCTTGAACCCGGTACGGATGTCCAGAAAGTGATGGATGAGATTAAGGCGGAAGTAGACCGCATCGATACATTCCCCGAGGAAGCCGAAGAGCCGCTCGTCCTTGAAATCATCAACCGGGACCCGACCATATACATTGCCGCTTATGGGGATGTTGCTGAAAGAGATCTGCGACAGGCCGCTGAAAAAATTCGTGACGATCTGCTGAATCCGCGTATCGTTTCTCAGATGGAATCCGGAATCGACAAAGGTGTTTTTTCTGCCATAAAATTCAAGCAGCCCGAAGTGATCACACAGATCGAGCTTGTGGGCGTGCGGGATTACGAAATCGCCGTTGAAGTGTCCGAAGACAATCTGCGCCGCTATGGGCTTTCCTTCGATCAGGTGGTCAGCGCCGTCCAGACGGGCAGTATTGACCTTCCGGGGGGGAAGATCAAAACCGCGCAGGGGGAAATTCTGGTCAGATCCAAAGGCCAACTGTACACCGGTAAAGAATTTGAAGCCATTCCTTTAATTACATTAGCGGATGGAACCGTGGTGCAGCTTGGACAGATCGCTACCGTTATCGATGAATTTACAGATGTCGACATCAAGGCCCGCTTCAACGGCAAACCGGCCGCGGTTGTGCGGATCAGCCGCACCAGCGAACAGGATATCATCGAAATTGCCAACATCGCGCGAAATTACGTCGCAGCGCATAATAATAAAATGAACAAGGATATCGATCTGGCCATCTGGGGCGATCTGTCAATCCTGGTGCGGGATCGGATCGACTTAATGCTGCGTAACGGGTTTCAGGGAATTACGCTGGTCTTCATTGCGCTGGCTCTGTTTCTAAACTTCCGGCTGGCATTCTGGGTGGCCATTGGCATCCCGATTTCATTCATGGCGGCATTTCTGGTGCTTAATGCCTTTGGTCAAACCGTCAACATGATTTCGCTGTTTGCGTTCATTATGACCCTGGGTATCCTTGTGGACGATGCCATTATTGTGGGTGAGAACATCTATACCCACTATAATAGGGGAAAATCGCCCTCAGCGGCCGTGATCGACGGTTTAAAGGAGGTCGGCGGGCCGGTCGTTATGGCGGTCTCGACAACGGTGGTTGCCTTTATGCCGTTGATGTTTTTAGCGGGTATTATGGGCAAATTTATCGCCGTCATGCCCATGGCGGTTATCATCATTTTAATTGTATCCCTGGGAGAAGCCCTGATCATTCTTCCCGCCCACTTGAATCATGCTTTAAAACAATCCGAGAAAAAAAAAGAAAAGGTAAATTCGTGGCTTGAACGTTTACGAAAGCGCGTAGATGGGTTACTGCAATCCACCATTAAGCGGATTTATACACCGGCTATAAACTATGTCGTCAAAAATCGATATTTTACGTTTTCCATCGGCATCGGTGTGTTAATCATCAGTTTGGGTATTGTGGCCGGCGGCTATGTGCCCTTTGTATTTTTCCCAAAGGGTGAAAGTGATTGGCTCATCGCTGAAATAAATTATCCGCTGGGCACCCCGGTAACATTAACCGAAGCCGCCGTTCGGCATCTTGAAACGAATGCCTTTGGACTGAATACCGCATTTTCTGATTTCTCAGAGAAAAACGGTGATCTGGTTCAAAACACATTTGCCCTGGTGGGGCTGATTCCGCGCCGGGATTGGAAACCCGCACAAATTGGCGGCCATGTCGGGGAAGTCTGGGTGGAATTGGTGACTTCCGGGGAACGGCCGGGGGTATCAACAAGCGAAATCTTGAACCGCTGGCGCGGCCAGGTCGGCGAATTGCCCGGTATCGATCGGCTGGCCTTTTTTACGCTGGAGGGGGGACCGGCCGGTAACGCAATCGAAATTCAACTGAGCGGAGAAGATTTTGATCAGCTCAGCCTGGCGGCCGATGAGCTCAAACACGAGCTCGAGACTTTCCCCGGCACCTATGACATTTCCGACAATTTTAGACCCGGCAAGCAGGAGAAAAAACTGCGTGTCAAAGCAGGCGCGCGTTCCATCGGGGTGACCATGCGGGGACTTGCCAGACAGGTTCGCCAGGCCTTTTATGGCGAAGAGGCTTTGCGCATTCAGCGCGGCCGGGATGATATCAAAGTCATGGTCCGATATGCAGATAAGCAGCGCAGCAGCCTTTCGGGGTTTGACGAAATGCGGATTCGCACCAATGACGGCCAGGAAATCCCCATCGAAGAGGTGGCCGATATCGATCACGGCCGGGCGTATTCGATCATTAATCGGATAAATCGCAAAAGAACCATCACGGTGATATCCGATATTGATGAAACCACTGCCAATGCCAACCGGATTTTAGCCGACCTAAAAGCCAATTTTCTGCCCAGGCTGGTAGTGCGTTATCCGGGTGTTTCCTTTGATCTGGAAGGGCAGGCGAAGCGTACCGGAGAGTCTATTGATAGTCTGAAATCAGGGTATTTGCTGGCGATGATGGGAATTTTTCTGCTTCTGGCCAGCCAGTTTCGTTCCTACATCCAGCCTTTGATTATCATGTTCGCGATTCCTTTCGGATTGATCGGGGCGGTCTTTGGCCACTTAGTGATGGGAATGGATTTTACCATCATCAGTATTTTTGGCATCGTGGCCCTTTCAGGAATTGTGGTCAACGACTCACTGATTTTAATCGATTTTATTAACCGGGCGGTGCGCAGCGGTGTCGAGTTTGAAACAGCGGTGGTGGAATCCGGCAAGGCCAGGTTCAGACCGGTTCTGCTCACTTCCATTACCACCATTGCCGGGCTGTTGCCCATTTTACTGGAACGCAGTTTCCAGGCCCAGTTTTTAATCCCCATGGCGATCAGCATTTGTTTTGGATTGTTGGCGGCCACTGTCCTGACGTTACTTTATGTGCCGGCTCTCTATTTAATTGTGAGGGATGTGCGAAATTCAGTGATGGTTAGGTTCCGGCGTGCTGAAGAAGGGCCCCAAAGCGGGCAGAGGGCCGTCGACAGGGATCATCCAGGGACAGAAGAAAAAAGATAATTGCCCGTATTTAATCCGCGTGTCTCAACGGTTTATCAGCACACCCAGATTCCTGCTTTCTGCGGCTACGGCCGGAATCCCTTCGTAAATTGTCGGATACGTGAGTGCCAGCCCCAGGTCCTTCCATAAGAGATCGGGGTCTACGGCGAGATTGAAATTGTAAGTGCGCACGGCGCCGGGTGTCTCCAGGCCCGGGTTTGGGCGAATCCGTCGGAACGGGGTCAGCAGGGCCGTGGCCAGCAGGGCCAACCATTGGGGGATCAAATGGACGCGCGCCTTCGGGTAGTGCTGCTTGACGACTTTAAGAAACGCTGCCCATGAGGACGGCAGACGGTCGCCTATAGGCAAAATACCTTCAAAAGCCTGTTCGACACAGGCGATGATTGCCGCAGCCGCATCGGCTACGTGAAGGTGCGTGTAAATATTTTTCCCAAGGCCCGGAAGGATCAGGCGACCGGCTCGCAGCCGCTGGAAATAGAGATCCCGGGCGCCATATACATGCGGCAGGCGAAGTGCGGCAAAAGAAACACCGGCTGATGCGGCGAGCTCTGAAAGTCGCTTTTCGGTATCCACCTTGATACGGCCGTAATCGAGGACCGGATTGACCGGGGTATCGGCATTCACGTAAGGTGTATTTCCGTTGTAGACCAAAAGGCTCGAACTGTAGACAAACCGCTGAACGCCGGCTGAGATCCCGGCCTCCATCAGGGCCAGCGAACCATCCAGGATGGAAGGTTTCAGCGTCTCGTAAGATTCGAAGGTGGCCCGGGCCCCCAGATGAATGATCCCGTCAACGTCTTTGACCGCTTGCTTGAGCCCTTCGTGGTCCCTCAAGTCGGCTAAGGCGAAATCCGCATCGAGGTGGCAGATTTCACAGTCATCACCGGCTTGGCGTATCATCAGCCTGGGGCGGTAACCGCCAACGGAAAGCTGGTTGGATACCTCCTGGCCAATAAAACCGGAAGCTCCGGTGACCAGCAATTTCATTTTTTTGGTGTTACTATGCATTCTTTACAATTCCCGAGTTCTGGATCGCAATAGGTACGTGGCAGCGTCTTCGAAGCGCCCATAATTGATTCGATTCATTTGTTCTGTCGCGAAAGTCATCTGTCCTTACTATAATAATAAATTTTTATGCAATGTCACTCGCGAGCAAACTTTTTTTGGGGTTTTGCCTTGTAAATGCAGCGCTCCGCCGTGCCGCTTGATATCGGCTTATCGTTCTCCAGTCGAATTGCGCTGTCACCGAAAAGATCAAAAAATACCGGGATAGCGCTGAAAAGAATCGCCTCACAGGTTATTTGCCGCAAATTGCTGACACCTCCACGTGCACATCCTTCGGTAGCCTTGCAACCTCCACGGTTTCGCGCGCCGGCAGACTTTTGCCGAAATAATTTTCATACACAGCGTTGAATGATGCAAAATCGTTCATGTCTTTCAAAAAGCAGGTGCATTTGACCACATTCTGCAGCGACATGCCGGCGGCTTCGATAATGGCCGCTATGTTTTTTAATACCCGATCGGTTTGGGCTTCAATGTCGCCGGCAACAACATCTCCTGTTGAGGGGTCAATGGGGACTTGACCGGAAACAAACAAAAAATCGCCATACTGAATTGCCTGGGAATAGGGGCCAATGGCCTGCGGGGCATTTTGGGTGACAATTGTTTTTCTCATCGATTAATTCTCCTGTATTTAATTGTTTGGCTAATGGGGTGGTGGGTTTAAATTAGCGCAGGGCATGGCGCATGGTGCATGGGGTCGATACTCAGATTTGCATTCCTTTATCCCATCTTCTTCACGCTTTGCGCTCTGCTTTATGCGCTATGCCTTTCGCAGCATGCAATAAATCCGCAATCAAACAGAGCTGATCAGCTGTCCGCTGTTTTCTGACACCCGGCACCCGAAACCAGTCATCTGTCTTCTGATTTCAATATGATGCGTGCATCGACAACGCTGACCCCCTTTTCATAAACAATCACCGGGTTCAAATCCATCTCCTGAATCTGTGGATAGGATTCGACGATATCTGAACAAAGGACCAGTAAGCGCTGCAGGGCCTTTTTATCCAGCGCTGGTGTTCCCCGGGCGCCGTCTAATATCGGATAGGATTTGGTTTCCTCGATCATTTTGCGGGCGTCGGTCGGCGAAATCGGCAGCACCCGGAAGGAGACATCCCTTAGAATTTCAACCATGATCCCGCCCAGTCCATACATGATCACCGGTCCAAACTGGTCATCGCATTTGGTTCCAATAATCACTTCTACCCCTTCGTCAGCCATCGGGGAGACCAGAACACCTCTGATTTCTGCTTTGGGGTCATATTTTTTGCTGTTTTTCATGATCTCCCGATAGGCGGCTCGGATATCCTTTTCGGTTTTGAGTTTAATGCGTACACCGCCGGCATCGCTTTTATGCAAAATATCAGGAGAAACAATTTTTAAGGCCACATCTGTTCCCAGTTCGAGCGCGTATTGAACGGCTTCATCGGCGCTCTGCACCAGGCAATCACGTGGCACAGGGGCGCCGTGAATTTCATACAGCTTCTTGGCTTCGATTTCGAGCAACGAATGGCGACCTTCTTGCACGGCCTTTTTAATGATCTTATCCGCTTCGGGTTTGGCTTTGGCTTTCCAATTCATCTCAAAAACAGTCTTACCGTGGTAGCGGGTCAGATAACTGCCGTACTCAGCCAGGACGGCAATACATTTTGCAGACACATCCAAAGAATCATAGACCGGGATATTGTAATATCGTAAAAGATCCAGGGCATGCGGTTTTTCGGAATTGTACAGGCTGTGAAGCACAATCGGTTTATTGCGTTTTTTGATGAGTTTACCCATCCGGTGGGCAGCATCTTCCTCCATCAAGGCCAGGCTCTCGGCAAAACGAATCCCATAACCTCCGAAAAGCCCGACAATTAAAAGACCACCGACATTCGGATCTTTGAGGATTATTTCAGCACAATCGGCAAACACAGACGGATCCGCATCAGTGCCGCCGGCCACATCAACCGGGTTGGGTAACGAAGCAGCGGCCGGTAGGATCTCTTTGAGCCGGGCCTGGGTTTTTACGCCCAATTCGGGCAGCTCGATTCCGAGGTCGGTTAAAATATCGGCCGCGATGGTGGCATGGCCGCCGCCGTCTGCCAGGATGGCCACTTTATTGTTTTTAATGGGCGGCAGGCTTGAGAGAGATTCGGCTGCCGGAAAAAGTTCATCGGATTTTTCAATCACAACAACACCGGCGCGTTGAAAAGCACCTTTTGCGACCTCAGACATGCCGGCCAGGGCGCCAGTGTGAGATCCGGCCGACCGCTTTCCGGTGGCCGAGCGACCGCTTTTGAGCAAAACAATCGGCTTTTCCAGGGTCGTTTTTTGGGCCTGCTGTAAAAATTCACGACCGTTGCGCATGCCCTCCACATACATCAATATGGCCCGGGTGTCCGTGTCCTGCCGGAAAAATTCCAGGTATTCGTGAAACTTGATGTCAGCTTCATTGCCGACACCGACGTAATAGGAAAACCCCTTGCGGCTTTTGATCTTTGCTTCGGTAATCAGCGTCAGCGCCATGTTGCCGCTCTGGGTCAACAGAGCGATATCTCCCCGGGGAGCATCTTTTAAACCTACCAGATTTAAATTATCTTTAAGATTGAGCATGCCGGAGGTGTTGGGACCGACCAGCCGGATTTTGTACTTTTTAGCAGCCGCTACCATATCATCTTCCAGCCTGCGGCCTTCCGATCCAATTTCACCGAATCCACCGGCCAGGACCACCGCACCTTTTACGCCTTTTTTGCCGCAATCCGCCAGCACGGATGGCAGCGTTTTGGCAGGTGTTGCCACCAAAGCGACATCGATCGGTTCGGCAATATCCGTTACGCTCCGGTAACATTTAAACCCCAGGATGCTTTTTTCCTTGGGATTGACCGGATAGATTTTGCCTTCGTATTTTTCATCCAACAGGGTTCGGATGGCCTGGTAGCCGCGTTTGGTTTCATTTTTGGAGGCACCGATGATGGCCACCGATTCGGCATTAAAAATGTGTGCTAGGGACATTAATCCTCCTCAACGGATGGGTATTGGATATCCCGTTATGGGTTTTAAAACGTAAGATGCCAGGTGTCACAAACTAGAGGTTTCAGGTGTCAGGTTTCAGAGGACAGATGTCAGAAGACAGATGGTAAAACTGGAAGATGAAGTTCTTTATCTGACCTCTGTTTTCTGTCTTCCATCATCTGTATTGCTGACACCTGAACACTGACCCCTTTTTTAACTATTTCTTTTTCGCTCCGCAAATTCCTTGAGCGATTCCTGGCGCTCCTTGGTGGAGACACAGGTCAGACAGGCCTCGATCTCAAAATCCATCAGCGCGTCGAGACTTATTCCACTCTGGGCCATCTGTAACCCTTTTTTAATCATTTTGATTGAAATGGCGGAATTGGCCACGATTTTTTCGGCCATTTCCCGGGCTGCTGATTCTAATTGCTTGAGAGGGACGGACTTGTTGACCAAACCGATGCGTTCGGCTTCTTTGCCATCGATATACTGGCCGGTAAAGAGCAGCTCTTTGGCTTTACCGGGACCAATTAAGTTTTGTATCAGACGAAATGCCCCGCCGGTTACCGATGACGTGACCATTGCTTCGGGAGAACCGATTTGGGCCTCCTCGGCTGCAATGCGAATATCACAGGCCAGCGCCAATTCATAGCCGGAACCCAAAGCATACCCGTTAATCGCAGCGATGGTCGGTTTCTCGAAGCGAATAATTTTGCGGGAGGCCTCCTGTAGTTCGACCAGGTAGGCGCGATATTCTTCCGGGCTTCTGGTTTTGGATTCTTTCAGATCGGCTCCGGTTGAAAAGGCGCGGCCCTCACCGGTAATGATCAATGCTTTTACCTGCGGGTCTTCACTGGCATCTTCCAACGCGGCCTGTAAATCGAGCCAAAGTTGCTTGTTCATAGCATTCAAAACCTCGGGGCGGTTCAATTTAATCGTTGTGACCCCCTGATCTTTATCATATAGAATACATTCGAAATTCATTTTTTTCTCCTAAACTATCCGATTTTGGGCAAGAGGGTCCACAGGATAACCCAGGCCTGGGTAGCGGGGTCTTTATCCAGACAAACGATTCCGCTGTTTTGAAATTTCAAAATCGGTCTGTCGATCGATCCGGTTATCAGAAAGGCCGTCATGCGTTCCATATACGGCAGATGGCCGACCAGCATAGTATCCGCAGCCGGGTCCAAACCGGCCGCTGCCTTAGCGACATCGTCCATCGGTTTTATGCCGCTAATTTCCTGGACACCCTGCTTCGGGTTTAATGCGCGGGCAAATATTTCAGCCGTCTGACGCGCACGGGTCTTAACGCTGTGTCTGATCCGGGATACGGTGACCCCCTTATCTACCGCTGTCCTGGCAATCCGCTCTGTTTCGGCTGCTCCTTCCTCAGACAAACCTTGATCGGGGTCCTGGTCCTTCGGCAGGCTCTTTCCATGCTGAACGAGATAAAGTGCCATGGCGCTGATCCTCCTTGTTTTTTAAAAAGAATATAGCTATAGTTCCAAAGGGTTTTAAATTTGAAACGCTCAACTTAGGTTAATTTAAGCATTAAAAAACATCAATAAAATTTTCCCGACATTTCAGAACGCCGATCATTATACTGTGGAGTAGCCTGATGCGTATTGTGACGCGACCGGATCTTGATGGCATTGTTTGTGCGGTTCTGCTGTCTGAAGCTTTAGATGTAAAAGCCCCCATCTTATGGGTGGAGCCCAATGACGTGCAAAAAGGCCGGGTCGACATTCGGGAGCAGGACATTATTGCCAATCTGCCATATGACGAGCGCTGCGCGCTATGGTTCGATCATCACTTTACGAATCAAATCGACAAGCCTTTTAAGGGCGCTTTTGAAATTGCGCCGTCAGCCGCAGGGATCATTTTTAAATATTACAAAGACCGTTTCCGGCGGAATTATAGCGAACTGGTGCAGGCGACAGATAAAATTGATTCAGCCAATTTGACACTGGACGAAGTTCTTCACCCTGAAAATTATCCCTATGTGCTTTTGTCCCTGACGGTGTCAAACGAAGCTCAACCCAACGAGCCGTATTGGAATATGCTGGTTGCACTTTTCAGTGAGCAGGATATTCAGCAGGTATTGAAAAATGTTGAGGTTAAGCAACACTGTCAGGATGTAATTTATCAGAATGACCGCTATGTGGATGTCTTAAAACAGCACACCGTGATAAATCAGCATGTTGCCTTAACTGACTTTCGATCGTTTGACAAACCTCCGGCTGGCAATCGGTTCCTTGTTTATTCCCTGTTTCCCGAGTCGTCGGTGAATGTGAGAATTCGCTACGAGGATCAACATAAAGACATGGTTGTCATTAATCTGGGCCACAGTATTTTTAACCCCGGCTGCAAGGTCAACGTCGGTTTGATGCTTGCCCAATTCGGTGGCGGAGGTCACCGGGGAGCAGGCTCAGCACGCGTCCCACAATCCAAAGCTGATGAAACCATTTCTCAGATAGTTGATCAGCTGCTTGCAAATAAACATAATGAAAGTTAGATCATGCGATGTCGGGACAGGTTGCTGCGAGTTTTGCTGAATTCCTTTCATTTTAATCAAAACGCTTTGCCCTACGCGCAATGCTCTGATTACCGCTGAGAACACAACCCGTCGGAATCCGCCCGGGGGGGCGGACCCGATGGCAACGAATTAACACCTGCCTCTCAATAGACGTCTTCATGTTTCTTATATGGTCACTTATATTAAATTGCTGCTAACCGCAATTTTCTGGGGGGGGACATTTGTTGCCGGACGCAGCCTAGCCCAAAATGTGGGTCCCTTTTCTGCGGCATTCTTCAGGTTTGCGGTCGCATCCATATTGCTGGTTTTCATCACCTGGAAAGTGGAAGGCAAACTGGTTTTATTAAAAAAAGGACAAATCCTGCCGGTCTTTCTACTCGGCTTAACCGGTGTGTTTTGCTACAACGTGTTTTTTTTCAAGGGATTAAAACTTATCGAGGCCGGTCGGGCTGCGATCATAATCGCCAATAATCCTATATTTATTGCACTTTTTTCAGCCGTTTTTTTTAAGGAAAAATTAAACGCTTTAAAAATCTCCGGGATTATCATCTCTGTTTTTGGTGCCATCATTGCCATATCAAGAGGCGATGTGCTGGAATTTTTGCAGGGTAACCTCGGCCTGGGCGAATTTTATATATTTTTGTGTGTTGTTAGCTGGGTTGTTTTTTCTTTGCTCGGCAAAGCGGTTATGTCCGGTCTTTCTCCGCTGGTATCGGTCACATACAGTTCTTTAACCGGCACAATTTTACTTTTCATGCCGGCCTTCAGAGAAGGCCTCGCCAATTGTATTTATTATTCAATCTATGATTGGTGGAATATCTTTTATCTGGGTTTTTTTGGCACAGTGCTTGGATTTGTATGGTTCTATGAAGGCATCAATCAAATCGGGCCGACCAAAGCCGGTCTGTTCATCAACTTCGTTCCCATCAGTGCGATCCTGCTGGCCTTCCTTGTCTTGAGTGAACCGCTGACAATTTCATTGTTGATTGGAACACTACTGGTAACGACCGGCGTGTATTTAACGAATCGGCCGTAAGCCTCATACCCGCATCTGTGCCATGTGCTATATATTAGCCGGCCATATATGATCAGGTATATCGCCACATCCGCCGCTGCGGTCAAATCATTACCGCCCACCTGCCATAGATTCTGCGCAATCTTCATTTTTGTCCCGTGTTTGCGCTTTTTTTTTCGCAAGGATGTATTATAGTTTCATATATTCTTATCACATAAACAGCTTTTTGAAAAAATCATAAGTTAACCCTCAGGGAAAAAGGCAATCTTGCATTGCCAGAGGAGGCCATAATGGAACTCAAGGACTATTTTGAAAGCACAAAGGGTGTGGGCGTGCTGGCCACGGCGGATAGCGACGGTAAGGTCGATGCGGCGATTTACGCCAGACCCCACTTTATGGAAGATGGCACATTGGCCGTTATTATGCGCGATCGTCTGTCCCACCATAATCTTCAATCCAATCCCCACGCTACTTTCCTTTTTATGGAAGAGGGCCCCGGCTATAAGGGCAAACGGCTGTTTATGACCAAAGTGCGTGAAGAAAAAGACACGGAGCTTTTATATTCCCTGCGCCGCCGCGAGTATTCAAACGACAAAGAGGAAGCCAAATTTCTAGTATTTTTTAAGCTGGAAAATGAGCTGCCGCTCGTTGGGGCCGGTAAATAAATTCTACTGATTCTTGATTGATTAAAAATTACAGAGGCTGCCCATGGAAACTTCGGTAGAGATCCAAAATCGTCTGCGGAATCTTTTTGAGTCGCAAAAATTAGCGGTTGTCGCCACGCAGACCGGCGGGCAGCCTTATGCCAGCCTGGTGGCATTTGTGGCCACTGCTGATTTGAGGCATATTTTCTTTGTCACCGCCAGAACCACCCGTAAATTTTCCAACCTGATATTAGATTCGCGCGTGGCGATTTTGGTTAACAGCAGCGTCAATCTGGAGTCCGATTTTCACGAAGCGGTTAGCATAACAGTAACCGGAATCGCCGATGAAATAATGGATCATGAAAGACAGGACATCTTAAATCTGTATCTGGCCAAGCATCCGTATCTGGAAGAATTTGCTAAATCACCTTCCTGCGCTGTTATCAGAGTGGCCGCCAGATCCTATTATTTGGTTCAAAATTTCCAGAACGTAATGGAGTTTCATATTGATCGATGAGCTGGATCATATCGGCTGAACATATCCGTCAGGCAGACGGACCGCGAGTCGGGGGAAAAGGCCTTGCGCTGGCATTGCTGGCCAGGGGTGGTTTTGCGGTCCCCAAAACGCTCTGTGTGACGAGTGAAACCTATCAAGAATATGTTTCCCGGACCGGTTTGCGCGAGCGCATTATACTTGAGTTGAATCGGAAAGCATTCAAAGACATGCGCTGGGAAGAAATCTGGGATTGTGCCACCCGCATTCGGAATATGTTTCTGCGCAAACCGATTCCAGATGAAATATCCAACCAGCTAAAAGATGCCATTCACTCCGCGTTTAAAGGCAAAGCTGTCGTCGTCCGGTCATCGGCACCCGAAGAAGATGATGCCGCATCCTCATTTGCCGGCCTGCATGAATCTTATGTCAATATTCAGGGTACCGATGCGATTCTGGAACACATTGCCAAGGTCTGGGCATCGCTGTGGTCCGATGCGGCGCTGCTTTATCGCCAGGAAATCGGATTGGATGTCAAAAAAAGTGCGATGGCGGTTGTTATTCAAGAAATTGTCGTTGGTGACAAATCGGGCGTCGCTTTTTCAAAAAGCCCCAACGATACTTCCCAGGGAGTCATTGAATCCGTTTATGGTTTAAACCAGGGCCTTGTGGATGGCACTGTTGAACCCGATCGTTGGATACTCGACCGCCGAAAGAAGACGATCATTTCCCACACACCGGCCGAGCGCAAGCACTGGATGATTGCCGCTGAATCCGGTGTACAACTCGTCGCCTTGCCGGAGAAAATGACACATTTACCACCGCTGAATACCAATGAGGCCTGTCATGTTTTTGAGCTGGCCCTCAAGGCCGAGAAATATTTCAAATCCCCGCAAGATCTGGAATGGACCTATCGCAAAAGAGATCTGGTTGTGCTTCAATCCCGCCCCATAACCACCCTGTCGCCCCAAAAAAATGGTGACAAACGCAGCTGGTATCTGAGTTTACACCGCAGCTTTGAGAATCTAAAATTATTGCGGCAAAAGATTGAACATCAGTTGATACCGGCCATGATCACAGCAGCAGATGTGTTGGCCTGTCAGGAACTCACGGAGCTGTCTGATCAAGAGCTGGCCGTAGAAATTAATCGCCGCTGGAAAATCAATCAAAAGTGGACCAACATTTACTGGGAAGAATTCATTCCCTATGCCCATGGTGTTCGCCTTTTCGGGCAGATATACAATGATGCCGTGCACCCCGAAGATCCATATGAATTTATTGATTTACTGACGCGCACTGAAATGGCGAGTTTAGAAAGAAATCAAATGTTGGCGGATCTGGCAAGTGAGGTTCGCAACCATCCAGCTCTGGCAAAAGCGTTAAGCGCAGGTCAAACCGAGGGGCTTGACCCGCAGTTTTTAGAGGCGGTCGATCGGTTTGTCGAAAAATTTGGCGATCTCACCTGTGCGGTTACCGGCGGGACCCAATGTGAGCAGGCGCCAGGCTCGCTGTATAAGATTTTGCTCGAGATGGCTGCTCATACGCCATCTGAAACCGGTCGACAAACGTCGAAAAATAAGGATGCACTGCAGGAAAAATTCTTGAGTATATTTGAAGGTGAAAAGAAAAAAACGGCTGTTGAACTTTTGGATCTTGCCCGCAGCAGTTATCAGCTGCGCGATGACGACAATATATATCTGGGTAGAATAGAGTCACAACTTCTGGCTGCCGTGCGCGAGGCCAGGCAACGTATTGATGCTTACCATCATCGACAGTCAAACAAAAAAATTGCCGCTGAACTCATCCAGGTGGTCGAAAATTTGGACCATCGACCCCAGTTTCAACCGCCGCACAAGCAAACACCCGACGATGGTTTTGTGATTCAAGCCAGACAGCTGATCGGTCAGCCTGCCGGGCCGGGTCTGGCCAAGGGTCCCGCCCGGGTGATACAGCACACGGCCGATCTGGCCGATTTCAAATATGGTGAAATTTTGATCTGTGATGCTGTGGATCCGAACATGACCTTTGTGGTGCCCCTGGCGGCCGGTGTCGTGGAACGCCGGGGCGGCATGCTAATCCACGGTGCCATCATTGCCAGGGAGTATGGATTGCCATGCGTAACCGGCATTCCCGATGCCACCACGCTTATTCGGAATGGAGATGAAGTTACCGTTGATGGGTATCTGGGAATTGTCACCATCGGCTCTTCAGAACTGTAATCGTCACTTTAGACGGATTCAAAATGGGCTTCCTGCAATCCGTCAAGTAAAAGAAAAGAGCTGATCTTGACACAAAAAATTTCGGCCTCGGGATGCTTCAGGAAGTTATCCAGGTGAGGATGCCTCTGGAGAAGTTTAGCGGCCGCCTGTTTTCGTTTTGCCACTTTTTCAATTTTAGCGAACACCCCCTGCACCGTCAGCGCTTTGGCCCGGTGGCGGGGGGAATTTTCGCGAGTATCAATCAGCAAACTGACCGCTGGATTTTGCATCAAATTTTTATACTTGGTGGTATTCTTGTGTGTGACCATGTAGATTTCTTCGCAATTTTCATCGGTGACATAAGCCATCAGCGAGCAATAGGGTTTTTGGCCGGCAACTGTGGCCAAAACACACATGTCTCTGTGTTTGGCAAGGGTTTTCATCTCATCGAGCATGCGCAAATCCTTTTGTTATACCGCTTTCCATATTAGGCTGCCGATATACGGAAGTGGGGCATAAGTGGTTGTAGAAAAACGTTCGAATATCGGAACGTTTTTTTGACAACCACTATAAAACGAGTTTTATATTGATCTTAATGCGTATCATACTTATGCTGCTCAGAAAAATAAAATTTAAAAAAAACTCACGCAGTTTTGAAGAACGTGGTTATCTGGAAAGTTCCAGTCGTTTGCGTCCGATAGTGATCTCACCACGAAGATCACGAAGATCACAAAGGCAGGATGAATAAATTGGCACCCCCTCTTCGGGTCCTTCGTGTCTTTCATGGTTGAAAGAGACTGACTTGGGCTTTCTGCATAACCGTATTGAAGAAATAATACAATGGGAGGCGCTTCATGAATGAGCGAGTTAGGCTGGGTATAAGCTCCTGTCTGCTGGGCAATGCGGTTCGCTGGAATAGCGGTCACAAAATGGATCGCTACCTGACCCGCACATTAGGCCAATTTGTTGATTATGTTCCGGTTTGCCCTGAGGTCGAGGCCGGTTTTGGCGTCCCCAGGGAATCAATGCGCCTGGTGGGAGATCCGGAAAAGCCGCGTCTGATTACATTTAAAACCAAAACGGATAACACCGACCAAATGCTGAATTGGGCCCGCAAGCGGGTGCGAGAACTGGAAAATGAAGACTTGCATGGCTTCATTTTCAAAAGCGATTCCCCCAGCAGCGGCATGATCCGCGTAAAGGTTTACACCGAAAAGGGGATGCCGGCAAAAAAGGGGGTGGGCATGTTTGCCAGGGAATTTATGGCGCATTTTCCGCTGATTCCCGCAGAAGACGATGGTCGCTTGCATGATCCTTTAATCAGAGAAAATTTTATCGAGCGCATCTTTGCTCTGCTGCGCTGGCGGCAGACCGTAGCCAATGGTAAGAATATGGGCAACCTGGTCGATTTTCATACCCGTAACAAACTCTTAATCCTCTCCCACAGTCAGAAACATGCCCGCTTGATGGGCAAACTGGTGGCGGAAGGCAAACAGATACCGATGAAAGATTTGTATGCCCAATACGAGACTATTCTAATGGAAACGCTGGCGCTCAAGGCCACACCTCGAAAGAATCTGAATGTGTTGCAGCATTTGATGGGATATTTCAAGAAACAACTGTCCAAGGATGAAAAGCAGGAATTGCTTGAAGTGTTCGACCGGTACCGCCAGGAGTATGTTCCGCTGGTGGTGCCGATTACATTGATCAACCATTTTGTGCGCAAATACGATCAGCAGTATTTAAAATTACAAACCTATTTGAATCCGCATCCGGTGGAACTAAAACTCCGAACCCACGTTTGAATGGATTTTAAAAATGAATTAGAATCAAATAACTATCAGATTTCTATGGAGACATTGATATGCCTTCGAAACCCATCCTCGTAACTGGAGCAACGGGTTATGTTGGTGGCCGTCTGATTCCGGCGTTGCTCGAAGCCGGCTATCGGGTCAGAGCCATGGGCCGCTCGCTGGAAAAACTCGGGTGCCGTCCCTGGTCCCGGCATAAACAGATTGAACTGATTCAGGGCGATGTGCTGGATAAAGCCTCTTTGACAAAGGCGGCCCGCGGCTGCCGGGCGGCATTTTATCTGGTGCACTCCATGATCGCCCAGAAAGAAAAATTTGCCGAAGCCGATCGTCAGGCAGCCCGCAACATGGTTGATTCAGCAGCGGTCGAAGATCTGGAAAGAATTATTTATCTGGGCGGTCTGGCGGAGGCGCAAGACACCTCGTTGAGCAAACATTTACAATCCCGCATCGAGGTGGCGCAGATCCTTCAATCCGGACCGGTCCCCACCACCGATTTGCGGGCCCCGATGATTTTAGGCTCCGGCAGTGCTTCTTTTGAGATCCTGCGCTATCTGGTGGA
>CAMYLV010000039.1 GCA_947259495.1 uncultured Desulfobacterales bacterium
GGCCCTCAAACAGTTCAAGATTTTACGCTCCACTGCGCTAAGCGCTTTTTAACAAAAGCCCGCAAAATTAGCTCCAAAGAGGTTTTGAAATGGCTTCTACCCACGAAGATCACGAAGAACACCAGGGATGGTATAATAAAAATTACGATAAAAGCATTTGGGACTTCGTGACCTTTGTGTCCTTCGTGGTGGAAAACTTTTGCCAAGCGATTTTGCAGGAGACTAATTGCCATCGCCTCTGAGTCGCCGGGCAATGGCGCGGGCGGAGAGAATACCGCTGGCCGAAGCCTGGATCAACCCCCGGGTAATGCCGGCGCCGTCACCGATGGCAAACAAATTTTTCACACCGGTTTCCAGCTCCGGAGACAACTCAAGGCGGTTGGAATAAAATTTGACTTCAACCCCGTATAAAAGCGTATGGCGCGAATACACACCGGGTGCTATTTTTTCGAGTGCCCGTAGCATTTCAATAATACTTTTAAGGTGCCGGTAGGGATACACGAAACTTAAATCACCGGGGGTGGCCTCGGGAAGCGTTGGCCGCGTCAAACAGCGATTGATGCGTTCCGGCGTGCTGCGCCGCCCGGCCAGCAGATCTCCTAAACGCTGGACAATGGGCCCATTGCCTAAAAGGTTTGCCAGCCTGGCAATGTACAATCCGTAACCGATCGGGTCGTCAAAAGGCTCCGTGAACGCGCTGCTGACCAAAATGGCAAAGTTGGTATTATCGCTACTTTTATAGGTGTGGCTGTGGCCGTTGACCGTAACAACCTCCTTGGTTTTCTCGATGACAACCTCGCCATAAGGATTCATGCAGAAAGTGCGCACCTTTTCGTCGAACGTTTTAGAGTAATAAATCAGCTTTGATTCGTAGATAATATCCGTAATTTCCTTTAAAACCGCAGCCGGCAGTTCCACCCGAACGCCGATGTCCACCGGACTGGCCTGGGTTTTAAGTCCCAGGGATTCTGCTTCCTTTTTCATCCAGCTGGCTCCCGAGCGCCCCGGCGCGGCAACAACAAATTGGCTGGTAAAGGTCTCGCCGTTTTCCATTTTGACACCCTGAATGAGGCCGTTTTCAGCCAGCAGATTTTCAACCGGGCTGCTGGTTCGGGTTTCGACGCGATTCACCATAGATTGGCGCAATCGATCTAAAACCACCTGACAGTTCTCT
Source organism: uncultured Desulfobacterales bacterium (assembly GCA_947259495.1). Classification (GTDB taxonomy): domain Bacteria; phylum Desulfobacterota; class Desulfobacteria; order Desulfobacterales; family JAHEIW01; genus JAHEIW01. The sequence continues at coordinate 1,175 of CAMYLV010000039.1, forward strand.
GTTCCGATATGCCGGATGCGTGACGGAATTAATTCCAAATTGGCAAGCCGGGCCCGATCGGCCAGATCTTCCAGCTGGGGTGATGCCTCGCCAAATACCTCTTCGGGCGCACCGTGTTCGACCCAGATTTTATCTGATGTTTGCAGGATCTGATTGAGCGAATGCGGCTCGAGATATTCCCCTAACAACCCTCCGACCTCGGAGGATAATGTCAATTTGCCGTCGCTATAGGCACCGGCCCCTCCCCATCCGCAAAGCATATCATTCGAATTGCGGCGTTTGCGCTCACTGAGGTCTTTACCGAGCTCGAGCAAAAGAATCGGTTCAATCCCCTGATCGGCCAGGGTCAAGGCCGAAAAAATCCCGGCAGGGCCTGCTCCGACGATGATGACTTTGTAATCCATAGATACCTCACAATCCAATTAAGCTTATAGTGAATGATTCCCTCCACCTAAAGCAAAAAAGGCCGAACAAAGGGTTAGAGTTGCCGGCAGGCAGCGATGAGCCGGTCCACCAGATCAGAAAAATACTGAATGGCCCGTTGAATCGGTTTCGGAGACTGCATATCGACGCCGGCATCAAAAAGCTCATCCAGCGGAAATTTGCTGCCGCCCAGTTTTAAAAAATTTAGATATGTCGCCCCGGCGGGCGCGCCTTCATTAACAACTTTATCGGCAAGCGCAATGGCCGCAGAGATCCCGGTTGCATATTTATAGACGTAAAAAGCCGAATAGAAATGAGGAATTCTTAAGCATTCCAGACTGAGCGCCGGATCCAGGACCAATGTATCGCCAAAGTAGGTTTCCAGCAGCTCCCGGTATGTGTCAGTTATAACATCAAGGGTTAGCGGTGCATTGTCTTCAACAATCCGGTGGGTGATCTTTTCAAATTCAGCAAACATGGTTTGCCGCAAAAGCGTGGCGCGTATATTGTCGATCTCCCGGTTCAGAATATATGCCGTCTTGGCAGGATCGTTTTTGTAATGTTCCAGAAGATAGCGGCTCAGCAGGTTCTCATTAAACGTAGAGGCCACCTCAGCCACAAAAATCGTGTAATCATGATACACATAGGGCTGATGCTTATTGGAATAAAATGAGTGCATGGAGTGACCGCCTTCATGCAGCAGCGTGTAAACGCTGTTGATATTCCGCGCTTCATAATTCAGCAGAATATAGGGAGGTGAATCATAGCTCCCCGCAGAATAGGCACCACTTCTTTTTCCCCGGTTTTCATAGCGGTCAACCCATCCGCCGAGCAGGCCCTCCTTTAATACGTTCACATATTCATCTCCCAGGGGACGCATGGCCTGGATGCTCATATCGACCGCCTCCTCGTAGGGGATGTCAAAAGTGACTTCGCTGACGATCGGCACATAAGTATCATAAAAGTGAAGATCCGATAAAGCAAGGGCTTGTTTACGAAAATTGAGATATTTGAAAAGCGGTGCCAGATTGCTTTTCACCGTTTCAATGAGGTTGTCGTAAACGCTATCCGGGATGCGGTCGGCAAACAATGCGGATGCCCTGCAATTGTCAAAATGACGAACTCTGGAATAAAACAGGTCTTTTTTAATGCCATGCAACAAAGTCGCCGCCAGAGTGTGCTGATGCTCCTGGTAGGCTTGATAATATTGGAAAAAGGCCTTTTTACGAAGATCTCTGTCGGGGCTGATCAAAAAGGTGCTAAAATTGCCATGGCTTAACTCGATCTTTTTCCCGTCCTCATTTTCCAGATGGCCGAAATTCAAATCAACATTGTCCAATTGCCCGAATACCTGGGTCGGTGCTTGCGCCATCTCCTGGCTCATGGCCAGAACGTGCTCAACCGTTTCACTGCGGGTATGCGGTTTATACCGCAGGATCTTCTCAAGATGGAATTTATATTCCGCCAGCGATTCATCGCCTAAAAAGGAATGCATTTGATCGTCCGGTATTGCCTGGATCTCCGGGGTCATAAAACTTGCAGATTCCGAAGCCCGGGCATGTAAACTGACGGCACGCTGATGAAGCCCCAGGTAAAATTGATTTGATTTGTCTTCATCGCTTTTCAGATGGGCATAGGTATAGGTTCTTTCAAGTTTGCGCCTCAAGGACAGGTGAAAATCAAGGGCTGCCTTTAGAACGTCAGCCGAATCCTTCAGGCGACCCTTGTAAACGGCATAAGAATCGATTTGACTTTCAACTTCGGTCACCCATTTTTCCCAATCTTCATCTGAAGCAAATAAAGACGTCAGATCCCATTTGTGATGGTCCGGTATGTCTTTTCGCTCCGGTATGGTTTGTCGCGTCATTTCAGAATTCCTTTCGCCGCACAAAGATCGAGCTTTTAGCTGCCGTTCTTTTTACATGGGACAACACCACCAATAAAAAATCAAATTGCGAAATGCAAACAATTAATCACCATCTGTCAAAACAGATTGCAAATCAAGTTGGGCGGGAACTGCCAATATTTTTGACATTTTTAACCAAATTATCTATAATTATTAGTAAATACACAAATTTGTTGCTGTCACACCCCACAAAGAAATTGGTACAAAAAGCCATAAAATTGAAGTACCGCTCAGCAGAGCAATTCAGTAAAGCCTATGCTCTGTTGGAAAGGGGGAAGATATTTCTTCCGTCTGAAAACCTTCTCCCTTTAAAATCCACCCTATTAGTCAATTTCACCGTCCCGGGAATCGATCACGAGTATACAATCGAGGGCATCGTTGTTAAGGCCCTTGATGAAGAAACCGCCGCCCAAAACAATACACCCATCGGAATGTTGCTTGCGGTAAAGGGCGGTGCGGAATCGATCCTTGAAAAACTCAGCGCCGAGTTAAGTGCCCATAAAGACTATAAAAAATTGCTGGGATTGGCGCCACCGACGGAATTGACCCGGCCGATTCCGAATCAAGAAGCCGCTGAGGAGCAGCGTTCCTCAGAAAGCATGCAAACACCTACCGCATCTGGCGGGCCTGCTGTCGATACGCACCCGGCTTTACGGCAAGCCGGTAACGAATTAAATGACCCGCATGAAGCCGCATCCGGAGACAACGGCGACGCCAAACTTTCCCTGAATTGGCTCAGGAAGGCAGTCGCACAGAAAGAGATTGTCAAAGAGGATGTGCCGCCACTTGAAATCACGGTTGCGCCGACCGCAGAAAAAAAGGATCTAACCCTTGAAGAACGAAAAAAGGTCAAGCCTTCCGGTGAGTTCCTCATGGACCTGACCAAAGCCATGCTGCGCAGCGGCTACTATTCTGCGGATCATCCCGGTTTAGAAAGCGCCAAGCAGGGCTTATATGAAAAGTTTCAGAACTGCCTGGGTGAATCCAGGCAGATCGAAATCACTATGCAGGAAAGCCGGCAAAAAGTCGATATCCTGATTACCGGAATTCTGGAGGAACCGGTTAATGTCCGGACGCTGGTCGGTGCGGGTATGGCTGAATTATTCGTTCCTAAGCTGACAGAATATTTCAAGCGCAAAGCCCTGGTGAGCTTTGCCATAAAAAATGAAATCAGCCAGGAACACTTTGAAAGTTTTGTGGATGTTATGAGCGATTCCACGGCCGACAGCGGTCAAGGCTCTGAAATTGGCCAGCTGCTGTCCAATGCCCTGGCTGAACACGGGATTACCGAAATATCCACGGTTTTTATGGACGACCTGATCATGCTGGAATTAAACCTTCCCTGGCGGGTCGAAATGGCTATTCAGCGCCTGGCCAAAGATCTTAAAATGCTGCCCATGTTCCAGGGTGGTTCCGATGAAAATATTCGGACCCTAAAACTTCAAATTATCCAGGATATCATCCGGCCCCTCAGGCACCCCGAGTTTCTGAAAGATCTCATCATTAACTGTTACATCATCGCCGAACATGTGGATGGAATTGAGAAGGAAGACATCGAGCAGGTGATTATCGAGACTTTTCCCTTAAACACCCTTTTACCCACTTCCCAATTCATATTTAAAGAACTCAATACCCTGCGGGAAAAGCATACACAAGATTTGGACAACCCGACTCTGGTCAGGCGGGTTGAAGGCGTCAAGCGAATTCTTAAATGGATTGTCCGGCGATTGGTATGGGAGGATGTCAGCGGAGCCCAGAGCTTCCTTGAAGAGCTCTACTTGAACGAAATCCTCACTTTCGAAGAACTGCCGCCGGATGTTCAATATCTGGTAAATACCATCGTAATGACCAGAGATGCACAAGCCCACATTCCAGCCTATGTTCGCAGACTCCTGTCTGCTGAAACAACCGATGATGCGGTAGTTCTGGTGAAATTTTGCCGAAGAATCATAAGGGCGCTTATTGAAGAAAACGACTGGGAAATTGCCCTATTACTAACCCGGGCGGCAGATAGAGCCGGCAAAGAAAATGAAGCGTTTTCCAAAGAAAGCAGTTTATCACCCAATCCACAACATTTTATTTATAAGGATTTGACAGATAACCTGGTGACCGCCTACGAGAAAGTAGACGAATCTGAACAAAAAATTGTCGCTGAAATTGCCGGTCTGTTGGGATCGCAGGGAATAGAGATTTTAAGCAAAGTTCTATCCGACAATGCAAACCGTCAGGTCCGCAAATCCGCAACCGATGCCCTGATTCGACAGGGTGAAATGGCACGACAGTGGGTTCTAAAGATGTTGGGCAATTCCGAGCAACCCTGGTATTTATTGCAAAATGCATTGATGATACTCAGATATGTCGGCAAAGGCCAGAAAGGAATCGATCGGGCGCGCAATTACGTTTCCCATGCGCATCCCCGGGTGCGGGACGAAGCCTTGCATACGCTGCTCTCGTTAAAGGCAAGCGATTCGGAGCAATTCGTCCTAAATGCTTTAAATGACCCCGATGACAAGGTCCAGTGGCGCGCCACCACCGCATTGGGTAAACTCGCCTCGCTATCAGAGGCTTCTGTTGCCCGAATCATTCAGATGATTCAAGTCGAAATTCCGGAGGAAGATGAAGCCGCAGCCACCCATGCCCGAAAAGTGTGCAATATCATCAGGTCCTTGGGGACGGTGGTCACAATCAAAAATATTCTGGCCATCGAAACCGCCATCCTCAGCATCGCCCGGGCGAGCAACGGTCAAAAAAAGGGGCTTCTTCAACGGTTAAAAAAATCTTCTTCAACTCATCAAAATGCCATTTTATCGGCTGCCATTGAAACGCTGGGTAAAATCGGCACCCCGCAATCAGTCGTTTTCCTGGAAAAACTGGCCGGCTCGAAAACTGTCCAGGCAGAAGCCGCCCGCAAAGCAGCGCAAAGCATCCAGCTGCGTTATGCCAAGCAGCAAGCAGCCAATGTTCCCGCAGGTGCGTAAAAACTACTCTCCAATTCTTCACGTATTGTCCAAAGCCAGCTACACGGAAGATCGCATTTTCTTGGCGTGAGCAGCGGCGGCCATACCCGCGATGCAGCCTTCTCCCACTGCCTTTGCCATCTGCCAGGGTGGCCCACAGATATCACCGGCGGCAAAAACGCCCGGCACATTGGTTTCCATTTTTTTGTTGGTATCAATATATTTCATTTCATCATCAAATTGGATTCCGATATGCGCATGATACACGCTGCTCCGGGTCTCTTTCCCCAGCACCAGCACGGAAACTTTTTTTCGTGCTGCGTGGATAGCGGCTTGCAATCCGGCCGGACCGGTACCCAAAATGATGACGTCATAGTTTTTCTTTTCCGGCATATGTCGCCCCCTTAAAGAAGGTACAAGATGTTCCGTCGAAGGCGGATTCAGGTGTCAGTTCCCTAGTTCAGGGTTCGGTAAACGGCTGCCCTACTATCCAGTTGTCATCTGTCCTCTGTCTTCTGACTTTTGATCCCTGATTCCTGAAACATAACGCTATTTTCTTAGCTGCTTGAGCGCCTCCGCAGCCAGCATTTTTTTCTTAAAGCGCGGCGGATAAAGCCTGTCAACTTTGTTGGTCTTATAATCAAAGCGGTTGATGTAAAGGCGTCGAATGGGGCTGCCGTACACACTGATCATAATGGTTGTGCCGTCAACCGGGTTCCCTGTTTGATGAATGCCTTCGTTTAGGGGACGCGTCAGCTCGATTTCTCCCGGCTGCAAATAAACAGGGGCTGCCTGTAGCAGTTGGGCAAACCCTTCAACGGAGCCATCGTCTTCGCGACCGTAACGGATGACCCCCAGTTCCCCGACCGCTGCGCCTGACACCCCCCAGGAATTATGATCATGAATCGGCGTATAATCACCGGGACCGTAAAGAAACATGCGAAGTGAAAAAAGCCGCTTCGGATTGAGATATAACAGAATTTCATCATCGATCATCTGGGCCTGTCGAAGATCCGGATACGGGTTGCCGGCTTTGATGTTTTTTAACAGATTCTCAAACAGCGATTGGTCCCGTAGAAAACCCGGTAGCTCATTTTGAAAAAATTCCATGCGGGCCGCATCTCCGGAAATCCCCGCGATGGATTCGGACCAGCGGTTACATATTTCCAGTAGCTCCGCCGGCGGCTTCGGTGGTTTCGGCATTGATTTGCCTCCTTAATTTGATTATCACCGCAGAGACGCAGAGATCGCAGAGTTGATTTTTCTTTTTGCTTTCCGCTGAGAGGGCGAAAAGCAAAAAACAATCTGCTTTCGGCAAGTATTACAAAGATAACACACCACAAGCTTTAGCTATTATTTATGTGACCTTTTAGCTGACTTTTTAATTTTAAGATGTATTTTTTGCCCGCAGGGCTGAGCTGTTTTGCCTTGTCGGCGTCTCAGCGACAAGGCAAAAAAACTATATCTCTGCGCCTCTGCGGTAAAATAATATTAATCCGAATTCTCTAAACGAACATACTGATCGTAATAAGCTGCGCCGGAGCCGATATCGGTAAGCCGGGCTGCAATCAGCTGGTTGACACCCCCGCCCCGGCTGATCCAGTCCCCCCTGCGATAAATAACAACATCGGGATGAAGACCTGCCAAGGTCTGCACCGAAACCTTCAGCCGCCCCAGCGCCGAAACCAGCTCAACAGGCTTTTCCAGGTTCAAATCCTTCAGACAAAAATTGTCAGGAGCCACCCAGACCGCCGGTGGTTGTTTTTGATCATCAGGCAGTATTTGGGAATGAATCGTTTTGCGACGCACCAGCGTTAACAGGCGTAACGGGTAGTCTGCCGGCGCTTCCGTTTCCGGATGAAGGATGTAGGGAAACCGGTAGCGGCCATCGTCATGGGCAAACCGTAGATCTGCGTACGCAATCGCAGGCCGATTGGACCGCACACAGCCGCAGTCTCGAAGCTGTTCAAGCGTTGTCGACAGATAGGGCGATTCTAAAGATGCCCGCAAACATTCTTTGGCAGACGGCAATTTAAGCGGCGGATCCAGGCGTTTGCCGATTTGTCTGAGAATCCAGTAGTCGTCTCGAGTTTTGCCGGGGCACGGAAGGGCCGGACAGACATATTGAACCTGCTCATGCAGATAAGACCCGATAATGTCTTCCTGCTCCATGATCAGCGTGGTGGGCAACACCAGATCGGCTCGCTGGGCCGTATCATTCATAAAAGCATCGACCACAACTTTAAAATCAACTTTGGCAAATGCCTTTATCAAAAGCTGTGAATCCGGCGCCTGATTGATGACATTGCAACCGTTGACCCAGATCATTTCAATCGGCGGATGTTCCGCCGTCAGAATTTCCCGGCCGATCAACGGAAATTGAAAAGAGCGGCGCGGCAATTTTTCCTGTTCCCGCAGCCATTTTAAATTCAGGTTGCGATAGGAATGCAGCTGAAAATAGCTGCCGCCGCCGGCGCGCCCGATATTGCCGGAAAGCAAAGCCAGCGCATTGATAAATCTCACATTTTCACCGCCATATCGATAGCGCTGCAACCCGGCGCTGATCAGGGTGGCCGCCGGATCTTTTTGTGCATAGCACTCATAAACCCGCTGAAGGTCGGCTGCGGACACATCGCAGGTTGCCAGCAGTGCCTCCATCGGCTGGGCTTCGATCAACGCCAGGAATTTTTCCGGATCGCGTGCATGGTTCAACATATTTTGGTCGATCACATCGTTTTGGATCAACAACTGAAGAACGGCTGCTGCCAGGAAGCGATCGGTGCCGGGTCGAATGCGAACAAGCACGTCTGAATAGGACCGGTTTCCATCTCCGCCCGGTGAGATCGTTAACACCCGGGTGCCGTTTTTACGGGCCCGTTTAACCAGTGCAGCCGTATGAACCGAGCTGCGCGAAAAATCTTTGCCCCAGTTGACGATTCGGGAGGCATTGAGCAGGTCGTTGATGTCATTGTTGTCCCGCGAACCGAAATCATGCACACCGGCCATAAATCCGGCGGCATCACACAGCGATCCGCGCACCCGGCTGGTGCCCAGGCGGGTAAAAAGTAGGGTGGTGGCTTCTTTTAAAACGCCTTTGGCGCCCTCGTTATGGATGTGCAGAATAGATGTGGGGCGGGAACGCAGCGCCTGGATCTTTACGGCGCACAGATCCAGCGCTTCATTCCAGTTGATGGTCTGCCAGCCGGTTTGGGTTTTCAGCTGTGGGTGGGTGATGCGATGGGGGCTTTGAACCCTTCTGACATGATCCTTGAGTTTGGCACAGGTAAACCCGGAGGTAAACGGATTATCGGGATTGCCTTTAACCTTAACGCTACCGTCTGATGCTCGTCTGACAATAATCGAACAGGCATCCGGGCAATCCATGGTGCAGGCGGTCGTTGCTTTTTCTTTTTTTTCATTCATTATCCGTAACTTAAGCAGCAGAAAAAATTTAGTCAAGAACGGGGTGGACTGAAAATAGGCAGGGCAATGCGGATTCAGCCCGCCGTCGGATGACGAATTTTTTGAGGGGAATCAAGTTGAATTGAACTTACCGAATTTTATAAAGCCTAAATTTATCCCTCTGATCAGAACCCAATCGATAAAATCTCAAAATTGCAAATTGCATCTGGTTATTAGAAAATTTTGATTACCCACTAAATTGCAGAACCAGGCACGACATCTCCAATCTTGGGCAAGTAAAAATTTGTTACATTAGATGATGAAATTCAAACTAAATAATCTTTCCCAAAGATGTTGCTAAGAAGTCTTTCCGTTTATAATTTTTCTTCGGCGCTGGCATTAGGGGCTTCACACATTGAACCAATCATGTCGAGCCGTATCCACAAATAAAAAGGGATTACCTGATTTAGGCAATCCCTTTGGTTTTTAGGGATGATTTGGTAAGTACTGTGCTACTTGGATTAATTCAGTGCTTCATCCTTCCAATACTTGGTACCTTTAATTGTCGCTTGGAGTGCCAATCCGCTCTCGGTTAGCTGATAAATCGTAATATTATCTAATAGTATTTCCCCGCCTACAGCACCACCTTTGTCGCTGGCCTTTGCTGCGGCATCGGCATGACCACCAAATTCCCATCCGCTTTCGATGAACCTATTCATCGTATTATGATCATGAAAAATAAAAATAGCGCGAAAATCTTTGAGCCCCAACCCCAAGCCAATACCCATCTCACCCATTTTCATGTAGGTGTGTTTTCCAGTTTTATTGTTTTTAACAACACCGTACCCCCCCCGAAGCTGGCAAATATGATGTTGATATTGGCATCGCTAAAGACTGCGTAACCTGATGCTTTTGCAATTTGGGATCTCGCCTGCGGTTTAACCTTATAAAGCTCTGTCAGCGTATCTTTTTTCATATCAAGGATGGCATGTCGCTTATCCTGAGGTGTTGTACCCTTGGTTGTCGCACAACCCAATAGAAAAACGCCTAAAAATAATGCACATAATCCCACTTTACATATCCTCATGATTTTTTCCCTTTCGATCAATGACAAAAAGTTAAGGGCTTTTATGGTCGTTCCTATTATTAATGGGATTGACCAAACTTATTATCGGTCGTGCAAGCGGAATTCTTTAGTTCTTCGCCCGTCCAGTGTTTGAAGAATTTATTTCGAAAGATTTGTGAATCAAATTACATAATATTAATTCAAAAAATTCACAGCACTTTTTTATATCATAATGTCAAAATAGTTAAGTACTTATAATTACATTATATATGATAAAATGATGATCACCCAAAATTTTGCACAATTTTTGCTTTGAAAAGTTGGAATTGATCTCTATTTTGATCTACAAAAAATTAAAAAAATGATTGAAAGGAACAAGCCATGGATAAAAAGCTTATAAAAGTTTTTTTTATAGCGTGTCTATCATTTGTTTTCGCTGTTTCATCTGTATCTGCACAGGGCAAGGGTAAAGGTCAGAATAAAGATAGACCACCAGGCTGGGAACAAGGAGAGAAGAAAGGTTGGCAATCTGATGTCCCCCCCGGGCAAGAAAAAAAAGATGAAAAGCAAAAGAATAAAACAAATAAATCGAAAAATGAGCGAAGAAAAAAGTCTAAGTCAAATATGAAACAAGAGGTAGAGGAAAATGAAGAAGAAGCTACCGCGGAAAAGGTAAATAAAAATACTGAGAAAAAAAACGAAAAGAAAGTGATAGAGGCAGAATTAGAAAAAGAGGAACAAGAAGCCAAATTAAAAAATAAAAAGGGAAAATCGAAGGCCGAGTCGAAACAGAAAAGAAGCAAGTAAAACTAGTAAGTGTGAATAGCTATTTATAAGCAGGGCCCCAAGTGGCCCTGCTTCTTTTTTGTATGACTATTGGAGATATTGGGTGATGGATCTGGTGTAAAAACTTTAAGAGTTCGAAATTACTCAGGGTCGAGCACCCCCCCACAACAATTGAGATATCATTTATTAAATTACAGGATAAAGTATTAACATTTTTTCCTGATACAAGAACATCAAACAAATTACAGCTCCCTCCACCAAATGTAATGAAAATTTATGGCCGGCGCCAGGGGATCGATACCCAATATTCCTGCTTCAACCGATTCACTGCCATCTATAGGCATTGTGCTACCAACGGAAACAAACATTTTCTGACCGGTTCTGGTAATAATCGGAACTGGATTTGAAGGAATGCCACCCCCGATTAGCGTATCGCGGATCGGATCCGATCCGCCAAAGGTCAAAACAGCCTCCCCTGTCAAATGATTTACCGCATAGAGTTTGGCATCGCCACCCGGAACACAGGGATCCTCGCTGGGGACAAACGTTGTGATATACAGTGTCTTATAAAAAACAGTTCCTTTGGCAAGAACCTTTTCTCCCTCGGAATTGCCGGAAGAATCCACCAGGTTAATATACCACCCCAGATCTTCACGACCATTACCGTCGATGTCACCAGATCCCTTTAAATCCGGGGGGGAAGCTGACAGATCAGTTACATCTACTAGATCAACCTCAGTTAGGACTATCGACGTGTGGGTATCTTTTACAGCGAAAATGCGGTCAGGTTCTGTGGTGGCGCTGCAAGCTAGGTTTCTGTCGCCGGTTCCCATAAATACAAGATCGAAAATTACTGGACCCGGTCCTTTTTCCAGTGTAACACTTGGTGGATAATAAAATTTTCGGGTATGAACAGTTGAATCAACCATATAGGAAGGCGTTTTGAAAAACACTTTGCCAGTCCAGGAATTTATATCTTCATTACTATCAGGAAAATCCAGGGGGTTGCCGCCCGCATCAGTTTCAAATTGCCCAAATCGCCACATCTGGCCGCCGAGATCCCCCACATAAAGCTTGTCCACAAAGCCGTTGCTGTCTTCGTCTATGGCGTTGACGGAACTGGCGAAACTGAAATTCATGTCCGTTATATCAAAACCGTTGTTGACAAATTTTTTCAAGACAGCACCGCTGAAGACATCAACAGCGATCACAGCCTTGCCGGTCGAATTACCTGAACTATAACCGCCGCCGATAAAAAATACGGCCGTTCCGCTAGTGTCGCCAGCAGATGTTTTGACGCGCCCGAACGACGGTTCTGACCAGCTTTTTCCCAGTTCCGGAATAACCGTGTCGGTGTAATAATTGCTGTCTGCAGCAATCCTCCAGAGCAGCTGCGGCGAGACAGGATCCGTGACATCCAGCGCATAATAGCTTGAACCACCTTGCCGTTGACCGCAGACAAGCACAACTTTATCTTCATCGTCGGCATTCACCACTCCATCTCCATTGGAATCGACGTTGTCCTCCAGAATGCCATTGTTGTTAACGTCCTTGACGTGCACCTTGGGACTGGCGTCCATAAAAATTTGATGCCCGACACTTTCGACAATGTCCTTTAGGCGAGGAAGGTGGTCCGGTGCTATAAAGGCCCAGGACTCTTCTCCCCTGTGATTTTCATCGCCTGAAATGTCAATGTTGGGATCTTCTGCATCAAGGACGGCGTGAAGCATACCGTCATTGGCACCGTAAAAAAGCATTGTCAACGAAGATTTATCTGCATAGTTGTATTGAACCACCACCGGCTGGCTGTGCAGCACATCTCCGGTAATGACGCTTCGGTTTTCGGACGTGATGCCGTCGGCATCCTCATCAAATACATCTGCGCCTCGGATATAGTTGATGATATCTGCTGTGGAATGCGTAGGATTTCCGAGGACTTCCGCAGTCAGACCGCCATTGGTCGCTGCAAATCGATTAGTAGAATCGGTTAAATCTTTCGATGTCTCCAAAAAAGTGTATAAGTTGCGGCTTGAATGTAAAATACCATTTTGTGCGCCGGTATCCGCCCAGTTTTTCGTTGACCAGTAAGGTGTCGCGTCTTCTTTCATGGCACCATTAGGCCAGGTAGCGGCCTGATTGTTCATATCAACCACTTCATGTTGGTCGTTAATCCCAAATTTAGCGATGTTGCCTTCCCAGAAGTTTCCTTCCTGGGGTTTAAAAAAGGCCAGATAAATTTTATTGGAGCTCATGGTTTTGGTCACCGGCACCACCGGTGCGGTCAGTGTTAGGTTCTGGGAAATAATACTGTTGACTGCCGACAGGATAACGGATGTCAGACTATCCGGCGATTCGGCTGTAAAATGATATTTGCCGTATTCGGGATGAGAGCTCGTATAAAGATTTGGATTGCCGTTGCCGTTGTTGGAGGTGTTGATTAAAAACAGATTGTTTTCCAGGTCTCCCATAAATCCGACCGTATAGGTCATAATGTTTTGAAAACCCGCATGATAGCCAACCATATCATGGGTGTACATATAATGGGCCACATCATCCAGCCAGGTGCTGCCGTTTAGGTTGGTAGGAATCGTATATGTGTCTGAATCCACCTGGATATTTCCTTCTCCAATGACGCCATTATCCTGATCAAAATCTTCGAAAGTTGCGGGTAAATACTGATTGGCATCGTGTCGATCCATAGACGATATTCCGGGTGAAACAATTAAAACAAAATTTTTCTGACAATAAAAGCCAACCACATGGGAAGACGGCGAGTCGTAATATCCGCCGATGGTTGCCAGTCCCTCGGCCAGGGGCGAATAGGTAAAAGTTCCCATGTTGTTGACGTTGTTAATAAAGTTGGGATCCAGAACATTGTTTTCAGGCAGCGCTGCGATGGTATCCACTACCATACCAAGCGGCTGGACCCTGGATGCACCTTCGACATTTTCAAAATTATAAATCCCGAAACTGGCTTTATTGGATGTGAGTTTGGCCACCGTCAACATGGCCTTTTTGGCGTTATAAAAACGGCTTCTATGGGGAAGGTCCGTACCATCCTCCCCGTAGATCCCACTGAAAAAAATCCAATTCAAGTAGTTTTTGGAATAACGGTAAAGTCCGGCATGGTCTTTGATACCGTCACCGTCAACCACATCAGAGGCTTCAGCCGGCAGCGTGATGGTTTTTCCATTGATGGTCCACGTGCCAGTGCCGGACCCGGCATCGGCGCTATCCGCCTCAATGCCATCAGTGTAACTGCCCGCTTCCAAACTATCCAGAATTTCCACCAAATAATAAATACCGCCTTGCTTGGCAAAGCCATAACCGTTGGCATTGAAAAATCCACTGCCCGACCCGCCGGTTTTAACAACATCGTCTTCATCGTCTTCATCGGTGACGCCATCGCCATCATCGTCAATTCCATTGAGCGCCAAACCCGCGGCAACCGGTGTGTGATCTATGCTGTTATCATAGCTCGAATGCCAGATTATTTGCCTCATTTCGGCACCATTGTCTAATAATATCACAATGTTCGGGGGAACTTCATCTGCGGTAACCGAAAACATACAGGTGTCATCAGCTCTGCTATCGGCATCTGAGAAAAGAATTACGTATCCACATATTAATGCGAGAAAAATATGTTTAAGCTTGGTTTTCAAAATTATATCCTCACTGGCAATCTGATTAAAAGCCAATCCGGTAGAATCCGGCCTCAGTCTGACTCTGGGAATTGCGCGGTCCATAGCCGTTACAGGTCATCTGATAGTTGTGGGCATTGAACGTACCGACTTCATATCCGGAGCCTCGGGGAGGCGCTGAATCGCCGTTGTATTGCACGTTTCCGTTAAACAACTGGTTAGAACTTAACGGCTGTTTTTCAGAAGCATCTCCGGTATTTGGAAACGACACTCCCGCATTTTCGATAATATTACCCGCTCCGTAAAGATCCACGTTTTGGGGCACATACCCACGGGCAGCTTCAGCCCCGTAAAATGCGATTTTGTGGAACTGTTCATTGGATGCTACTTGCATTTCCGTAGTAGAAAAAATAGTTGCGGATATCCCCAGTATTGTAAAAATTCCGAGAATAAGTATCGTAATCCCGAGGATCATCCCATTTTCATTTCTCAAACACCGATTAAGCCACTTCATGATGATTGATCTCCCTAAGCCATTGGTGTAAATAAGTGGTGGACTGTTACGTTTCGCGGCCGCCCACGATAAGACCAGGAGACCGTAACGGTAATTGACTTGGTTTCTGCAAGGATGACATCTTCGGCCACTTCCCAGGCGACAGTATAGGGGCCCTGGGTTGATTCACCGGCGACAATATTATCATAAGGTATCGCCATCACCTGTTCCAGGCGGGCTTCGGCCAAAGCGGTGGCTTCCATGGTCCTTCTAGCGGAAGCATTTGAGCCGATTGACGAAAGAATCAGCGTGGCTACAGCTAGGATACCGATGGCAAATATCGAAAGCGCAATGAGACACTCGATAATCGAAAATCCTGTCGTGTCTTTTTTCTTTAGTTTCACATAGGCTGGATTTAAAAGCATTCATACATCTCCTTTTTAAAAATTGAGGTTTCGGCATTGAATGCGTTTGGTCAACATTCGACTGACCGGGTCACCGCGCCCGGCGGGCTTTTGAACTGTCATTTGTATGACCACCGTTCGGATTTCGTCTAGATCGGCAGTGACCACGTCATTGGCGTCCAGATAGGTAAAATTCAAATTGCTTACATTATTCATAACTGTATCGCTGGTTTCGATGGTATCGTCCGGGTTGTAGAGAATCATTTCAAGAAGATTGGTGCCGTTATAGGTGTAAGCGATCTGTTCCAAATTTGATTCATTGAAGCCACCTGAAATGTCCGGATCATCGAGGTCACCATCCATATCTCGGTCAGCGGTAAACCGAATAGATTGAGCCGCTGCCACTTTGATTCCAAAGATACCTTTTCCTCTTGGATCAAGACCTGCCATGCGGATGTCCCGCACCATTATATTCATGCTGGAGCGAACATTCTGCTGCACCTGCGTCGCCACGCCTTCACTGGTATAGATACGCACATAAGTCATATAAAGGCCGTAAATCGAGCTCATCGCAATTGATATAATGGCAATCGACATCAACAATTCAATAATAGTAAAACCGTTCCTATTTTTCCTCATGAGATCCCCCTTGCCCGCTCGCGCCGGTAATCTGTACAAACGGTAGCAACAAATATGCCAGCATTCGATAATATCGTTTTATATAATAATATTAAATGGATATGTTTATTTATGTCATTAAGACGACTACGTAAAAAACCATAAATTATTATGATAAAAACATAAGATTATTAAAAAATTATAATCAGAGGTGGCTTAGTTCAAGGCCTATCGGCAATTAAAATTAACGATCCAGTGATGGGTAATGCTTATATGCCGCTGAAAAACGAAAAGGATATTTAGGCAGATAAATTGTATTTGCGGATAAGACCGTATAAATGAGGTCTGGAAATACCGGAAATTTCAGCAGCCTTCACGATATTGCCGTCTGATAAGCCGATCAGATCATGTAAATATTGCATCTCGCCTTGGGCGATGTGATTTTTACGAAATTCCTGCCATTTGGGGATTGTTGACGGGGGAGTGCAGTTGCTTACCTGATGCTGCTTTCGTCGGGATGTTTCATCCAACTCGCGCTGGGCCGCCTGGATTCGAATCTGAGTTGGCAGATGTTTGGGGAAAATCGTCTGCTCATGAAATGCCTTCGTGAAGGTCCATTCAAGTGTACTAAATAATTCTCGGACATTACCAGGCCAACTGTAAGCTTTCAGTACATCAAAGAAATCTGGTGAAATATTTTTTATTTCAACGTGATGGGATTCGCATAGCCTTTGGATACAGTGCAAGGACAGGCCTTTGATATCCCCGACGCGCTCAAGTAACGGTGGTAAATGAATCGTTATCGAACGCAGCCGAAATAGAAGATCTTTTCGAAATTGTCCTGATTTTGCCATCTTATCAAGATCGCGATTGCTAGCACATACTAACTTGAAATCGCTTTCCACTTCTTGAGTTGATCCTATGGGATGAAATCGGCGTTCCTGCAGGACCCGCAAAAACGTTTTTTGCATGGGCATAGTCAATTCACCCACTTCATCCAGAAATAGCGTTCCGCCGTCCGCACGCTTGATGAACCCTTCTTCATCCTTGTGAGCACCGGTAAAAGAGCCCTTTGTGTGACCAAACAACAAACTTTCAATAATTGATTCCGGCAGTGCTCCGCAATCCAGCACAACAAAATGATGGTCTGCCCTTATGCTGTTTGCATGAATGGCCCGGGCAAACAAATCTTTTCCGGTTCCGGTCTGCCCAGTAATAAGAACGTTCACATTATTGGCTGCACCTCGGGCTGCCATATCCAAGCACCCCATGATTTCGGCACTGTCACCAATAATCCCGTGTCTTTCAAATGAAAAATTAGGCACACTGCCCTGGCGCTGCTTACGGTACCGCAATGCACGTTCAACAACATGGCGGACCTTGTCAAAGGATGCAGGTTTTTCGATGTAATCCCAGGCATTGCATTCAATGGCCAGTTGGGCTCCTTCCAGATTCGCATAACCGGTAACGATTATTACTTCAGGAGAAGATGGCAAAGCTTGGAAAACAGGCAAGTGATTTAATCCATTTCCATCAGGCAATTGTACATCCAAGAAAATGACATCAACATCATTGGATTTTGCCAGCTTCAGACCTTTTTCGAGGTTCTGTGCGAACTCTACATGATGTCCCATTCGATCGATAGCACGGGACATGAGCGTGCAAATTTGCTTTTCGTCATCAATGATGAGTACGTTGGCCATAATAATTGGATCGGTGTTGATTTTGGAGAATCGCGGGTCGAGGTCGAGTTGATTTTGTTTCAACGCATGCGTGTCATCGCCCCTTTTAAAAATTCCATATGAATACTATCGGCAATTCTTTCAAATTCTTAAGATGAAACGCACACCAATCCGGCCGGTAGAAATAAGCTGCTTAAAAGATTGCGTCAATCCTGAAATATTACATATTATTTTGTCTTTATCGAAATTTAAAGTTACACAAAAAAACCTGTAAGATACTACATTAACTTACAAATTTTAACCTGTATATTTAATTCTTGCAAGAGAGGTAAGATAGAGCTTGTCTTTTGTGTACTCTCACAAGTATGGTTCCAAACACAAATTATTCACAGCGGGTTCCAATTTAAAATTTTAGATTCTGCGACTCAATCTCCAAAATAACATTAGATGTGATTCCAGCGATCACGGTGCAATCTCAAAAAGCCGAAATTTTTCAGGTTGGCAAAAGAAATTTATCAAATCAGAAAATTACAGATAAGTGGGGCAATGCTAAAATTGCATTGCCCCATCATTTTTAAGCATACAGGTTTTCAATCCACCTCATCGCTTCCACGTCAGTTCCCTTTCCCAAATATCGCTGCGTCGTTGATAGATGCGCATGCCTGAGGATGACCTTGCTAACAATCTCGATTGGAGTTCCGGATCTGGATGCATGGGTTGCGGCATGGCGTCTGAGATCATGGGGCCGCAGATTCGGATTGGTACCGGAATTCAATACGACTGGAATAAAGACATAACCGTAGGAGCCGCCTATGAATATCTTGATGCAGGCGACGCCGAGATCGATCAGAAGGGCGGGCCCCTCCAGGGACCCCTCAAAGGCGAATACGACACCAACGCAATTCACTTTTTTGCTGTTAACTTGATTTGGAAGTTTTAATTTACGATTGGATTAGTAAACGGCTTTCACAACTTTCTAATTTTTTGGATGCCGGCTATGAGCCTCCAATTTTCAAATTTAGTGGATAGCTTCACCAAACTCAAAATCACATAACCCTATCCCCATATACCCTCTTTAAAAAATCTGAGTAAAATTACAGGGATTTTTGAAGATCAAACACCTATCGAAGAATTCAGCTTTTGACTCATTTCCCTTCTTGACTTTCATTTAGTTGATAGACACCTTGTAAGGAGTTTTTACTTATCGCCAGCGATCTGTTGCATATTTGAACTTTAACTCACCATAAAAAATTCTTAAGGATAAAAATGGAGGGATTCATATGTATTTAAAGAAATTGTTTATATATATTGGTTGTCTCGTTGCCACCAGCGCATTTGCTCAGCAGGACTTTAGCGAAGTGCAAATCGAAACCATTCCGGTAGCAAAAGGGGTTTACATGCTAGTTGGGAGCGGCGGAAACATCGGACTGTCTGTTGGTCAGGACGGCGCCTTTTTAATCGACGATCAATATGCGCCGCTAACTGATAGAATCCTGAAGGCCATTTCCGCAGTTACGGATCAGCCGATCCGCTTTTTGGTAAATACCCATTGGCATATGGATCACACCGGCGGAAATGAAACCATTGGTAAGGGCGGCACGCTTATTGTTGCGCACGATAATGTCCGTAAAAGATTGGAAAAAGGTCAATTTATGAAGGTGTTTAATGCCAATATTCCGCCTGCCCCACCAAAAGCGCTGCCTGTCATTACTTTTGCTGACAGTGTTACGTTCTATTGGAACAATGAGACGCTGGAAGTATTGCATCCCAAACCGGCTCACACCGATGGTGATGCGGTTATCTATTTTAAAAATGCCAATGTCGTGCATATCGGTGATTTGTTCTTTAATGGTATTTATCCATTTATTGATGCAGGGAGCGGGGGCTCCTTGGAAGGGGTGATTGCCGGTGTAGATGAAGTGCTGGGCCGTATCGATGACAATACAAAAGTCATTCCAGGCCATGGCCCGCTGGGAAACAAGCCTGAACTTAAGGCCTACCGGGACATGCTCGCCACTGTTCATGAGAGAATGATAAAACTAATTAAAGAGGGCAAAAATATTGATGAAATCGTCGCTGCTAAACCCACGGCAGACTATGATGCAAAATGGGGCGCCGGTTTTTTGAAGCCCGACCAGTGGGTTAAAATTGTTTACTCTACAATGCAAAAATAGGTAGTTCAGTTTCAAGAAAAGGTGAATGAAATCTCCTGCACCCCACTATTTTAATTTTTCTTTGACCGACTCCACTTTGCTTTTCAGGCGACCAGGGGGTCCTTTGCGGTAGTCGGCTTTCAGAGACAGGTTTATCCGGTTGCAATCTTTTTGAAGCTCCTGAAAGCATCGATCCACCAGGGACACAACTTCACTCCACTCACCTTCCACACAGGTGCCCATGGGATTCAGCTCATAGGGCAAGCCGCTATCTCGAATCATTTTAAGGGCCCGGGCGACATACGGGCTCAGACTTTGGCCCTTGTCCATCGGAAAAATCGAAAACTCAACAATCACGCTCATAAAACCTCCCCATTAGAATTTGTCAAACTTCAGGGTTAAACTGCCTTATCCGTGCAAAACTTACTTCAAAGGTGCTAAGCCTTATTACCACCAAAATTTGACAGGTTCGTTCGATTTCAGTATATTTTGTCATTTTAGAATAC
This sequence comes from uncultured Desulfobacterales bacterium, assembly GCA_947259495.1. Lineage (GTDB taxonomy): Bacteria > Desulfobacterota > Desulfobacteria > Desulfobacterales > JAHEIW01 > JAHEIW01. Next base: position 21,212 of record CAMYLV010000039.1, read on the forward strand.
CATTTCACGGTAACTGTCAACCCTATCTCATTCTAATCAATCGCCTCGAGGAGGAAACCATGCCGGAAGTTACGCCTGAGAATTATCGGATTCATCTGATTCCCGACCTGACCCAATTTACATTCACCGGAAATGTAACGCTTCTGGTTGAAGCCCCGGCAGCCATCGAAGCGCTGGGTTTAAATATTCTTGATCTTGAAATTTTAGACTGTGCGGTCGAACAAAATGGCGATTGGGTCGAATGTTCTTTTGAAACGGATCCTGAAAAAGAAGAACTACAGATTGTGCTTCCCCAAAAAATGGAAGGTGTCATCCGAATACAGATTGGCTATGATGGTCAAATCAACGACAAAATGGCCGGTTTTTATCGGAGCCAATATACCCACGCGGGCAAAACCCGATATATCGCCGTGACCCAATTTGAAGAAAGCGATGCCAGAAGAGCGTTTCCGTGCATGGATCATCCTGCTAAAAAAGCGACCTTTGATATCATCCTGGATATCGATCAAGACCAGGTGGCCATATCAAATGGTGCTATCAAAGAAGAAACACTATTGGATAACGGAAAAAATCGCGTTACCTTCGAACAAACGCCCAAAATGTCTACCTATCTGGTGTTCTTTGGCGTCGGTGAGTTTGAATTTACGCGGGACACCGGAGACCCCCGGGTGCGGGTGGCCACGTTGCCGGGGATGAAACCCTATGCCATGTTCGGCCTCGAGTTCGGCCGCAAATCGCTGGCGTTTAGCGAGAATTATTACGGCATCCCCTACCCGCTTCCCAAAATGGATCTGATTGCGATACCCGATTTTGCATTTGGGGCCATGGAAAACTGGGGGGCGATTACCTTTCGTGAAAATTTACTGCTGCATTATCCCGAAATTACCTCTAAATCCGGCGAAGAGCGCATATGTGAAGTCATTGCCCACGAGATCGCCCACCAGTGGTTCGGCAATCTGGTCACTCCCACGGACTGGAAATACCTGTGGTTAAACGAAAGCTTTGCCACCTATTTCGGCAATGGCGTTGTTGCTCACTATTATCCGCAGTGGGAAACCTGGCAGCAGTTTTTATGGGGCAATACCGGCAGTGCCATGGCGCGGGATGCGCTGCTGGAAAATTTTGCCATCGAGATTCCGGGGGGAGAGCATGTCGTCATCAATGTCAGCACAGCGCCAATTATTTACAGCAAGGGCGGCAGCATATTGCGGCAAATCGAAGGCTATATCGGCTCGGAAAATTTCCAAAAAGGTTTGCGGCACTACCTCAAAACCTATCAATACGCCAACGCCGCCAGTCAGGATCTTTGGAACTCGCTAGAAAAAGTTTCCGAGCAGCCCATCGGCAAAATGATGAAAAGCTGGATCGAGCAGCCGGGATTTCCCATGATTTCGATCGAAAAGAAGGGCAACAAACTACTTTTGACCCAGCAGCGTTTTAGCTACTTGCCGGCTGATTCCGACCAGTATTGGCAGGTGCCCATCACCATTCAATTTTTTTCAGGTTCCGCAAAAACAGAGCGGCTGACATTTTTAACGAACAGCTCCCGGCACGAAATTGAATTCCCGAAACAGGCAGATGCCTACAAGGTCAATGATCAACAAACCGGATTTTACATCGTTCGCTACCTGGATGCGGATAATTTGGCGGCCCTCGGTCAACGGGTCGTTGATCAATCGTTGTCTTCCGAAGACCGCTGGGGCCTGCAAAACGATTTTTATGCATTGTGCAAGAGCGGCGACCTTTCGTTTGCCGAATATCTGGATTTTTTAGCCTTTTACCAGGATGAGAATGCCTTTTTGCCGCTGGTCAGTATCTCAAACAACCTGCAGCATGCCTCTCTGGTGATGGACGCTGAAAACAAAGAAAAAATATCGTTGCTGGTCCGACCCTTGTTTGAAAAAGTACTTGAACATATCGGATTCGAACCGGCACCCGATGAAAAACATACCACTGCAATCCTCCGGGAGCAACTGATCTGGCACGCGGCTCTGAGCGATTTCAAAAGCGCAATTGAGTTTGGCGGCGATCAGTTTGCAGGGTGGCTGGAAGGCAAAGCGGTGCATCCGGACATTATGAAGAGCGTCTTGCAGATCGCAGCATTGGACGGCGACCAGCAGACTTTTGCGGCGCTCGATTCGCGCTTCGTGCAATCGCAGATCGAACATGAACGCATGAATATATTGATTGCGCTGGGCTGCTTCAAGGAAAAAGAGCTGCTCCAAAATTCCCTGCAATACATTCTGGATACGGTGCCGGCCCGCAATAAATTTGTCCCGGTGGTGGCCATGGCGTCCAATCCATACGCCATTCCCCTGCTGTGGGACTGGTATGTGTCTAATCTGGAACAAATAGAGCGGTTTCACCCGATGCTGTATGAAAGAGTGGTGGCGGCGATTGTCCCGGTGGCCGGGATGGATAACCCGCAGGCGGTCAAAGGGTTTTTGGAAGAGTACATGCAAAAGACCGACAAGGCCACCGATGTGATCAAGCTGTCCCTGGAAAAATTAGAGATAAACCTGCGCATGCGCGCTGTTAACTAGATTCAGGGTTCTGGGTTCAGAGGTTCAGATAAAATGAGAAGGCCGATCTCCCACGAGCTGTGATATGATCACGCTCAACCTTAATAACGCAGTCACGCTAAGTGCTGCAAAAAAGAAAGGAGACCGGCCATGAGCGAACATATCACAATTGGAATGGATTTGGGAGACCGCCATCACATTATTGTTGTTTTTGATAACCAAGGTAACGAGATTGCAACTAAGCGCATTGCCAACACCAAATTGGCGCTGCGCAAATATTTTCAAAGATATGCGACTGCCACCGTGGCAATAGAAGCCGGCACGCATTCGCCGTGGATTAGCCGTGAGCTTCAGCAGTCGGGACTGGTTGTCTATGTGGGCAACCCGCGCAAGCTGCGCTTGATCTGGGACAGCCACGACAAAAGCGACGAGCGCGATGCGCGCATTTTGGCGATGGTCTGCCGGGTGGAGCCCCGGCTTCTGTGGCCGGTTAAACATCGTAATGCACAGGCCTACAATGACCTTGAAGTTATCAAAGCCAGAGACATGCTGGTGCAAACTCGCACCAAGCTGATCAATCATGTGCGCTGTGTGGTCAAAAGCCATGGTGAGCGGTTGCCCGGGTGCAGTGCTCAAAGCTTTGCCAAGCGGGTCGCCGGGCTTTTGCCGGCCCCGTTGAGTGATGCGCTGTCTTATCTGGTCGAAACTATCGCCGATATGAGCCAGCGCATTTGTGACCTGGAGCACAAGATTGAACAGTTGAGCACCCAACGCTATCCGGAGACGCAACGATTGCGCCAGGTCGCCGGTGTGGGGCCAACGACCGCTTTGACCTATGTGCTGACAATCGAAGACCCGAGTCGATTCCGCAAAAGCCGGATGGTGGGTGCTTATCTGGGATTGACGCCCCGGCGAGATCAATCCGGTGCCAGCGACAAACAACTGCGCATCAGTAAGGCGGGTAACCGCTATTTGCGTAAACTTTTGGTCAACTGTGCCCATTATATTCTGGGCCGCTTTGGACCCGACTGTCATCTGAGGCGTTTCGGTCTGGCCATTGCTGCGCGCGGGGGTAAAAACGCCAAAAAGCGAGCAGCCGTCGCCGTAGCTCGCAAGCTGGCAGTTTTGCTGCACCGGCTGTGGGCAAGCCAGCAGAGCTACGAGCCCCTTTACGCTGTTGTGAGCAACCGTAAAGCAGCCTGAATGATGATGTTGGATTTGACCCATACTAATTTGAATGTGTTTTATTTTTATCGTTAGTCGTAAGAGCCGTTGACGTCTTGTCCGGGTGACTGCGGTGAACCCTGTGCACCTGCCAGATTAGCCGCTGGCTTCAATAGAGTGCGTGGTTCAGATTGCAGCACCACCGACGGATCTTAACATGCA
>CAMYLV010000040.1 GCA_947259495.1 uncultured Desulfobacterales bacterium
GTCTAAAGACCAGGAGTAACTTCATGAAGTCCCGCCTATTTAAAGCGATTATCCTAGGCTTTGTCATCGGGTTGGTGGGACTTTTGCTCAGCCCTTTCCAGTTTGCGCTCAATCTCGAGGAAAACACGGGTTTGGGTTTGCTGTTCAAACTCAGGGGTGTGCAAGGGCCATCCGGCGAGGTGGTCGTCGTCAGCATCGAAAAAGAATCTTCCGATCATCTCAACCTGCCCAATAACCCCGATAAATGGCCGCGCTCACTGCATGCCCGTTTAGTCGACAATCTGGTGAGAGAAGGCGCCGCGGCCATTAGCTTTGATGTTCATTTCATCGAACCGCGTACCCCCGAAGATGATCAACTATTTGCAGCGGCGCTCAAAAAGGCCGGCAACGTGGTCATCGGCGAGCCGCTCATTGCCAAGGAGGTTAAATTATCCGACAGCGGTGGCTCCCAGTCCCAGCCGGGTGTTCACAGCATCGTCAAAATCGTAAAGCCCATTGAGATCTTTGCGACATCAGCGGTGGCCACCGCACCGTTTTCGCTACCCAGGATCCCCTTTAAGGTCAACAAGTATTGGGGCTTTCAGACCGGTGCCGGGGATTCACCCACCCTGCCGGTGGTTACTTTCCAACTGCTCACATTGCCGCTATACAAGGAGTTTGTGCGTTTGTTGGAAATAGCCAGCCCTCAACAAGTAGCAAAATTGCCGCCGGACAGCGCCACCGCCATTCAGACAAAAGGGATTAAACGGATGATCAGAGCCATACGGGGAATCTTTGAAAACGATCCGTTGATTGCGCAATCTTTGCTGCAAGCCTTGGCTTCATTAGAGCCTATATCGAACGATGCCAAAAACAACGAATTGCTCAAATCCCTCATTAAAATGTACGCCGCACCCAATAGCCAATTTATCAATTATTACGGCCCGCCGCGCACGATCACCACCTTACCCTTTCACCAGGCGCTGGAGCTGCGTAACGGCAAGGTTGGGGACAGACCATATGACCTCAAGGGCAAAGCGGTTCTCGTGGGGCTTTCGGAAGCCTTGCTGGCCGATCGAAAAGACAGCTTCTATACTGTTTTTTCTCAGGCCGACGGGATATTTATCAGCGGGGTGGAGATTGCAGCAACAGCCCTGTCAAACATTATCGAAGACACTCCTGTAAAACCGGTGGGTTTGACGATTCACATTTTTATTATTCTTCTCTGGGGTATTCTGGCGGGTATCGCCTGCCGCCTGTTTTCTCTTAAAATCGGCGCTCTGAGTATCGTAAGCGTGAGCATTCTTTACCTGGGGGTTGCAGTCATTTTATTTAAGTTCAAGGCGATCTGGTATCCGATTGTAATCCCTCTATTTTTTCAGGCGCCGCTGGCCTTTGCCGGCGCTGTCGGCATCGAGTATTCAAAACTTTTCAAGGAATTCCTGGTCAAGCTGCGTATGGAAGAGGACCTGACCAGTGCCCACGACCTTCAGATGAGCATGCTACCGGCCACCTGCCCGGAGGTCGAGGGATATCAAATTGCCGCCAGTTCAACCCCGGCCCGGGAGGTGGGCGGCGATTTCTTTGATTTTTTTAAGATTGGCGAGGGCAAATTGGGGCTCATTATCGGCGACGTCACCGGCAAAAGTGTATCCGGCGCTCTAATCATGTCGGCTTCGCGAAGTGTATTTCGTATGCTCTCCGAAGAGGAATTGAGCGTTGGCGAGACGATGATGCGGGCCAACCGGCGGCTTAAGAAAGACATCAAAAGCGGCATGTTCGTGGCCCTGCTGTATGCCGTGCTTGACGCCGAGGATGGGAGCATAGGCCTGTGCAGCGCCGGGCAGACGCAACCGTTATTGATGTCCGCTAAAACAGCCGAGGCCACGCTGGTGGAAACTGTGGGGGACACATTCCCTTTGGGAATCTTAGATGATGCCAACTATGAGGAAACTCAATTGCAGATGGAGCCCGGAGATAAGGTGGTCTTCTATACCGATGGGATTGTAGAAGCCATGAACAAACATGAGGATATGTATGGCTTCGAGCGGCTTCAGGAGGTGATAAAATCCTCCCCGGCCGAGACGGCCGAAGCCCTCATGAACGATATTATCAGAAGCGTAAGTGATTTCACGGGCGCAGCCCCCCAGCACGACGATCTGACCATTATTGTCGTCAGCGCCGAAAATCAATAAAAGTTTAAATGTTGACCAAAGCAGCACCTAACGCTAAAGAATATAAAATATTTGCGGTTTTTATGACCATGGGTTGTCATTTTCCGGCATGAATCGTTCTCCCGGGGCCATGAATTGTCGTTTCCCAGCTTAAGCTGGCAACTTAAAATTATCTATCGGATAAAGTACCATGTCTGCAAAAAAGGATTATGAATTTTTAAAAGGCACCCGGTTTTTAAACGGTATTTCGCGGGATGCCGCCGGTGTTATTATGGACTGTTTTGACGACCAGCAGATAAAGGCCGGCGAAAGATTCATCCGACAGGGCAATCCGGGAGACCGGTGTTATATCATCCGCAGGGGCACCTGTGTGGCCAGTGTGGAAAAGCAAGGAGAGCTGCACACCGTGGGTCGCATGCGGGAAGGGGACATCGTCGGTGAGATGGCGATTCTGACCGGTGAACCGCGCAGCGCCCATGTGGATGCCGAAACCGACATGCAGGTGTGGGCTATTACGCGGGATCAATTTGACGTCCTTGTCGAACTGCACCCTGAACTCAGGATGATCCTCACCGACATTATCGCGGATCGCTTCAATTCCCGGACACTGACAGCTGAGAGGACCATCGGCAAATATGTGGTTACCGATATCCTGGGCCAGGGCGGTTTCAGTATCGTCTATAAAGGCCATCATGCCGCCTTGAATATGCCTGTGGCCGTGAAAATGATGAAGCACGACATGGCCATGGATGCGGATTTTTTAAGCAAGTTCCACAGCGAGGCCAATATAATTGCCGGCTTTAACCATGAGAACATCATCAAAATCTATGATTTTGAAGAACTGTTCCGAACGGTGTTTATCATCATGGAACTCGTCGAGGGCGAGACCATCGAAGACATGCTCGCCAGGGAAAAGATTTTTTCTTTTCGGCGCATCATTGATTTGCTGCTCCAGATTTGCACCGGTCTGGCCTATGCTCACGATCACGGTATCGTACACCGTGACATCAAATCGGCCAACATGTACGTCAGAAGGGACGGTCAATTAAAAATTCTGGATTTCGGGCTCTCTTGTCCGTCCGGTACCGAAAACACCAGTTTTCTGGGATCCGTGCCTTACATGAGCCCCGAGGAAATCGAGGGGGAGGCCGTGGACCAGCGCACCGATATTTACGCACTGGGGATCACGGCCTATGAGATGGTCACCGGCCAAATGCCTTTTCCGGAAGAGGACTTGATGGCATTATCGGAAATGCACCTGAGCGAGGATATCCCCGAGCCGGCCAAACTCAGGCCGGATGTGCCGGAAGCGCTCAGGCGCCTGATCTTTAAGGCCTGTGCCCGAAATCCGGCCCACCGCTTTCAGAGCATAAAAGAGGTCATTCAGATCCTGGATCGCCTGGCAAAAGAAACCGGTGTGCCCCGCAAAAAACTGGACTCCAGAAAGAAGCACATGACCGCTCTGCATCTACTTTACAAGGAAGATCAACAGCTGGCATTGAAAAAAATCCTGGAGGAATTCAGCGATAAAGTCGAAAAGCTGGGAATTGATTTTAGATCCGTTGATTTTCCCGATATTTGAAGGCGGATCCAGGGCTGTGAGAAAGTGAGAACCTCCCCTAAAGTATTCATTCATTATTCGACATCCATGGATTACGAGATCTTTTCTATCCACCGTTTAAATAAAACATCCTGTATCGAATAAAGATCATTTCTCGAAACTAACTCTTTCTTTAAAAGCAATTCCAATGCTTTTGATATCTGCGAAGCAGATCTGAACCCCAACCTAGACAGATTATTGGCAGAATATATATTCTTTCCGCCCGTTGCTGCAATTAATTTCAATGCTTTTCTTTGGTTCAGTGTCAGAGATTCCCATATATTTATAAATTCCGCTTCCCTGTTTTTCAGAATGTTTGATTCTACCCGATCAATATCTTCAATCGAAATATTCGGGACATCCCATAAATTAAAAAAAAACTCCTGAACATACATGGGGTGGTTTTCACAGCGGGATACTACATTTTCGATATATCTTTTACTAATTTTGCGCTTGTCCTTACGATACAGTCTTATAATCCATGCGACATAGTCTTCTGTATTGATTTTTTTTAAGGGATAACTGGTTGCCAATTTGTAAAAAGCCCGGTTTGAATTTGCAAACATTTCGGCCAGCAAGTGTTTCTGGCTTCCGGCAAAAACATATGAAATATTGTTGTGTCGCTGGATAGATTTCCGAAGATGTTTTTCAAAGGCCGCCTCACCGTATTTTGAAATCTCTTGAAACTCATCAAAAGCAACTGCAAGCTTTTTATTTTGCGAAAGAGATTCGAGTAGAGCAAAAATTTCGTCTATCGCCGGCCTTTTATCAACGGGTGCAAAAACCGGAATCGCCACAGGTGCGCCTGTGTAAATATCGATACTGAAATTGACTGTTAAACTATTGATTTTTTCTCTAATTAATTTCACCAGTTTATCCATTTTAGACTCAACCGAACTTATCCCTTTGAACAGTTCTGTAATAAAATCTTCGATGCTGGTCGTTCCGTACAAGTCGATATAAATGGTTACAACACCCTTGAAATCCTTAAAGATCCTATTAATGAGCGATGTTTTTCCGAAACGGCGATGAGAATAAAGTAAGATGTTTTGAGAATTTTCAATTAATCTGGTTAAATCCGTTTGTTCTTTCTCTCGATCACAAAACGCAGGATCTTCGACTATGCCGGAAAAGGAAAATGGATTTTTCATTGAACACCTTTTTGAGATTATATTATTTATGACTCACTTTTAACGTAAAAATATTTCATTATTCATGAAAAATCAACAATTACATTCATTTTCTTAAATTAAGGGCCTGCTCTTGGTTCTAGTAATTTTTATGGCTATCAGTTTTAGAAGTTTTATGTTGGGGACGTCCATAAATATATAAATAAGTTGGGGAAAAGATCGCCAGGGAAAATCAATATCAGCTGACAGACGGTTAGTTATTTATATATTTATGGACGTCCCTCTTCATCTATTATTAAAACGAACCTTCCCTCATCTTAAAAAATCGCAGCAAATCCTGCATTGACAAAACCGCATAAGTATTTAATTTCGAGAGGATAGCAATGAATCCGCGCATAACAAATTGTTGCTCAATGACGGCTAATTTTTAAGTTGCGGACGCCATTGTGGTCAATACCTGCAGTTTCATCGAGGATGCCGCCGATGAAAGCATCGAGATGATCCTCGAGCTCGCCCGCTACAAACAGGCCGGAAAGTGCAAGCGGCTGGTTGTCGCCGGCTGCCTGCCGGAAAGGTATCGCGAGCAAATTGCGGGTCAGATGCCCGAAGTGGACGCTTTTATCGGAACAGGGGCGTACGATCGTGTCGTTGAAGCCTTACAAGGGTCAAAATATCCGGGCGGATGTCTGCTGCCGGACCCGGATAAGATTTCGCCCCAGGAAAAAGATGCCCCGCGGGCGCTGAGCGCATCCCATATGGCCTACCTCAAGATTGCCGAGGGCTGCAGCAAGCATTGCACCTATTGCATCATCCCCAAACTGCGCGGCACAAAACGAAGCCGGCCGCCGCAAGAAGTTATTTCCGAAGCACAGGCTTTGCTCGCGTCCGGCGTAAAAGAACTGGTCCTTGTGGCCCAGGATACAACTTCCTACGGCAAAGATCTGCAGCCGCCGGCATCTCTCAGTCAACTGACCGAAAGTCTGGCCGCCCTGCCGCTGCAGCCGGCAACACGTTCCGGCGCCGTCGTTAAAAACGGCGACGTGCCCGACGCCTGGATCCGGGTTCTTTACGGGCATCCGGAAAGCATCGATGATGCTTTTATCAATACAGTTGCATCGCATTCCAATATATGCTCTTACTTTGACATACCGATTCAGCACGTCAGCAGTGCTATTCTAAAAAAGATGGGCCGCAACTATAACCGCAATGATCTTGATCGGCTTTTTGATAAGATTCGTGAACAGGTTCCGGATGTCTCCCTGAGGACCACCCTCATCGTGGGGTTTCCCGGGGAAAAGGAAAAAGACTTTAAAGCACTGCTGCGTTTCGTTGAGAACACGCAGTTTGACCATCTGGGTGTTTTTCTTTATTCCGATTCAGAGGATCTACAGTCACACGGGTTGCCAAACCACATACCGGCCGAAGTCGCTCAAGAGCGCTATGATCAACTGATGTCGTGCCAGCTGGACATATCGGCGCAGAAGTACCAACAGTATATCGGTCAAACGCTGTCGGTTTTAGTCGAAGAGTCGGTGGAGAAAAGATTGTATGCCGGCCGTGCGCCATTTCAGGCCCCGGAAGTTGATGGCATGACCTATATCAAATCTGGTCCTGCTCAGCCGGACCCGGTGATCGGATCATTTTCACAAATCAAGGTAAGCGATGCAATGGAATATGACCTTATAGGAGATGCCGTATGAATGATCTCAAGCAACGGATTCTGGAGGAAAATAAAAAAGATCTGGCTGAAATCGAAACGCAGCTGTCGGAGAATTTAAAGCCTTACCTCGATCTGGTGTCCGAAGTCGCCCATCATATCTTATTTGCCGGCGGTAAACGTTTACGGCCTCTGCTACTGGTTCTTTCGGCCAGAATCTGCGGCTATACTGACAAATATGCCAAAATCGTTTCCTCAGCGCTGGAATACCTGCATGCTGCCACGCTTTTACACGATGACATCATCGACGATGCTGTTCTTAGACGCGGCCAAACCGTCGCTCATTCGGTGTATGGCAATGCGGTCACAGTTCTGGTGGGGGATTTTTTGCTTGCCCGTGCGTTAGCCATCTGTGCGGATTCCGGCAAAATCAAAGTCATCCATATCATCTCTGAATTGACCGAGAATATGTCCACCGGTGAAGTCCATCAACTGATGCGAAAAGGCGATATCACGCTCACCGAAGATGAGTATTTGGAGGTCATCCGTCGCAAAACGGCAGTCCTTTTCCAGGCCGCCTGCACGGTGAGTGCAGTCATCGCGGAGGCATCCGCCGAAAAAGAGCAGGCCCTGTCCGACTACGGCTATAATCTTGGACTTGCCTTCCAGATGGTTGACGATTTGTTTGATTACACCATGGATAGCGCCGCTCTGGGCAAAGAGGTCGGGGCGGATCTCAGAGAGGGAAAACTTACGTTGCCGATTATACAGGCCCTAAAAGAGGCCGATCCAGCTGACCGTGATCAGATGATCAAAATCATACAGAATGAAGATTTTACGGTGGATGAGTTTAAAACCCTGGTGGCGCTGTTGCAAAGAAATAACGGGATCGATTATACGGTAAAAACAGCCACCGCCTACCTCGAAAAGGCCAAAAAAGCCCTTTCGGTTTTCGAGCCTTCGAAACCCAGGGACTCATTGTTTGATATTGCGGACTATGCGCTTGCCCGCCGCCTCTAAAAACTGGCTTCAAAATCTCATATTTTGCCCGATGGCAGTGTTATAATTCGATCCAAAATACTCGCGTACTAACGTGTACGCTCCGTTTTTGCATCGAATCAAGCCTCGCCCTCAGACAAAATCTATAGTTTTGAAGCCAGTTTTACATTCTAATTTCCTTTGGCCTCTGGGCCTCGTGTTATGCGGCCGATTGAACTCCTTAATTTATCTATTATAAAGATGTGAAATCCCGCCTATTGGCGGGAGCTTATCAAAAAAATCCCTCATTTATGGATGGAAACATATTTTTTTTCTAACAAACATAGTTTTGAAGCCAGTTTTAGATTCTACATTCTTTGTAAAACAGATGTGAAATCCCGTAACTCTCCTGTATAAAAGCTGAATGACCGCAGCGAAACTCCCGGTTTTGCGAATTGCGCTCAATTGAGTAGCTTAAAACTTGAATTTATCGTAAAATTCATTTATACCGCTTTCCATAATAGTTCCAATTTACGGAATTGGGTATAAGTGGTTGTAGAAAAAAACGTTGGAATACCGAAACGTTTTTTCACAACCACTATAAGGGATATTACCAGTATCATTTTGAAAAAAATGGAGCCTAAAAATATGTGCGGGATGTCATTCAAAAGGTACCGGCGGATTGTCGCGATTGCGATGGCCGTGACACTTTCACTTTCCGCTGCGGCTTACGCCCAGAAGCGAGTGCTCAATAAAACCTTTGTGGTCGTCGGAACAAGTAAGATTCAAGGCGGAAATATTCAGACTGCCCGGGAATCAGCAATATCAGACAGCCTGGTGTCGGCGGTCGCCCTGATGACCGGAGAGTTGCTGGAGGTGAACGCCCTGATAGAGAACTTTCCCCAGGTGAATCAAGTCATTTATGCGAAACCCGATGCCTATGTCCTGGATTATAAAGTGTTGACCGAAACAGAGTCCGGCAAGCATTATCGGGTTTTAGTCAAGGCCCGCGTGGCCGGCAAAAAAATAGCCAAGCAGCTGTCAAATGCGGGTATATTGCGAGCAAAAGTGAAACTTCCCGCGATACTTTTTTTTATTTCGGAGCAGAATCTTCAGGAAGACACCCCGCGGTATTGGTGGGGCAAACAAATGGGTGGCTTCGAAGCCATTACCGAAGCAACCATGGCAGATATTTTAAAAGCCAGGGGCTTTGCGATCCTAAATCATCGGGGCGCCGGGATCGGGAAAACGGCTGATTTGGGCTCCGGTGCGACGCCCGCATTAACCGACGATGAGGCCATTAGCATCGGCACCCGCTTGCAAGCGGATCTGGTTATTATGGGCACATCCGTCGCCAGCCCCACTGCCAGTACTATGGGCGATGAATTAAAGTCTTTTAAAGCCATACTGAATGCGCGCGTGCTACGGACCCAAAATGGTGAAGAACTGGCCAACATATCGCGCACATCGGTTACCGCTAACATAAATGAAGCTGCGGGCGGCAGGGACGCCCTGAAGATGGCTGCCACCCTGGCCGGCGATGATCTGGCCGCTCAATTGGACGCCGCCTGGCGCAGATTGGCTGAACGACCATCGCAGGTGGAAGTTTTTGTGGAAGGCACCGGCAATCTTGCCAATTTTGTAAAATTTCGTCGGGCGCTGAGCGGTATTACCGGTGTGGAGGGGATCCGGGTTAAAGAAATCAAGCCCAATGAGACAACCCTGATCGTTGATTATAAAGGAAAAGCCGAGGAACTGGCCGCCGCCCTGATGCGGCAAAATTTTGAGAATTTCGGCATCAACATTTATGAAATTACCCAGCGCAATCTGAAAATTGCGCTGGTTTCGGGTTAGTTTTAAAATTTTATTACGTGGTTATCTGGAAAGTTCCAGTCGTTTACGTCCGATAGTGATCTCACCACGAAGATCACGAAGCTCACAAAGGCAGGCTGAATAAATTGACACCCCCTCTTCGGGTCCTTCGTGCCCTTCGTGGTTGAAAGAGACCAACTTGGGCTTTCTGCAAAACCATCTTTTATTAAAATGCCGCTGCACGGGCTTTTTCAATTTTCCTTGACAGGGAAAAAGGCCGGTGTTAGTTGAAAACACCACCGCATCTTCGCATTAATTTGCATGCAAAATTCAGGTACCAGTTCAGGCACGTAGCTCAGGGGGAGAGCGCTACCCTGACACGGTAGAAGTCGTGAGTTCAAATCTCACCGTGCCTACCATGAAAATCAAGGGGTTACGGAATTAATCGTAACCCCTTTTTCGTTAATTGTGACCAAATTGTGACAAAATTACTAAATGTTCCTACTGTAACATCATCGAAAAATGTTCCAATTTTTTAATTTGGCTTTGTTTTATAATAATTTATGACAATTATCTTTAAATGTACAATATTTATGTTTTTTCATAAAAAATGAACATGCTGGTTTATTGTACAAAAATAAATAGTATAAAATTAGTTGATTAGTAAATAATTGAATATAAATAAAAAACTTGACATATGTACAATAAATTAATATGTTCACTAATAATGAACTAAATAAAAAAGTGAACATAATGTTGATATGAAATACAAATTGACAAAGATTCTGGACAAGGCATTAGGTGCTTTTCAGAAAGCAACCGGACTAAATGTTGATATTCATAATTATGTATACGACGAAGTGGGTTACCCTGATGCCTTTTTAAGAATTGCCTACGGGGATGTGGAATTGGATTTTGCTGTGGAGGTAAAGTTGGGAATAACTCGGGCAACTATCGGTGTAGTTGCTCAGGAATTTTTTCATTTTCCGGAGAAGGGACTTCTTGTTACCCGTTATGTTAATCCACGAATTGCGGAATTGTTAAAAGAAATGGATATTCCATTCATTGATACTGCTGGAAATGCTTATATCAACCAGCCCCCGCTTTATATATTTATTATAGGGAATAAACTCGCCAAGGAACTGCGCCCAGAGCAGATACAACGAGCATTTAGACCCGCAGGGCTACAAGTCCTTTATGTGCTGTTGTGTAATCCTGGAATAGAGGATGAACCACTCCGCGAAATTGCTAAAGCTGCTGATGTTGCTCTCGGAACTGTAAACTGGGTGATGAAGGAACTAGAAAGAATGGGGTATATTGTCGAAATGGGCAGACGAGGGAGGAAGTTGGTCAGAAAAGACAATTTATTAAAACGTTGGGTGACTGTTTACCCCGAACAACTGAGACCAAAACAACTCAAAGGCCGGTTCAGGGCGATTAATTACGATTGGTGGAAGGATATCAATATTAAAGATTTTGGAGCTTATTGGGGAGGCGAGGTTGCAGCAGCGTTTTTAACAAAATATCTCAGACCTGAAATTGTCACCATTTACACAAAAGAGCCAATAGGGAAACTGATCATTAAAAATAAGTTGAAAAAAGATCCAGATGGTAACGTTGAAATATTAAACCGATTTTGGAATTTCAAAATTAATACATTTAATAGCGATTTGGTCCATCCAATTTTAGTTTACGCAGATCTTATTGCAACGGGTGATAATAGAAACTTAGAAACTGCTGGCATGATTTATGACACAGAAATTGCTAGATTTATCGGGGAAGATTAAAAGTCCAATTTTAGAGATTCTTGAAGCTATATCAAGTATTGCAGCCTCACTTAATATTCCGTTTTTTGTTGTTGGTGCAGCTGCGCGTGATATTATTCTGCTTTATGGATACGGTGTAGAAATAATCCGAGCAACTGAAGATATAGATGTGGGAGTTATGGTAGAAGATTGGGATAAATTCGCATTGCTGAAAGAAGCAATCATTGGATCTGGAGCTTTCAAACAAGACAGAGAACCTCAAAGGTTTATTTATCAAGGTAATTTTCCAGTTGACATTGTGCCGTTCGGACAGATTTCAAAGCCAAAAGACATTATTGAATGGCCAGAATTTGAAGGAATAGAAATCAGCACACTTGGCTTTAAGGAATCTTTTGATAATTCGATCTTGGTTCGCTTAAAAACCGATCCTGATTTTGAAATTAGATTTGCATCTTTAGCTGGATTGGCAGCAATGAAGTTAATCTCGTGGAAAGATAAATACCCCGGCCGAAATAAAGATGCTAAGGATCTGGTATTTATAATGCGCAATTATATTGACGCTGGAAACTCCGAAAGAATTTATGACGGAGAAGATTCTGATATATTGGAAGGCGACGATGCAGACTATGAACTAATGAGTGCAAGGTTACTAGGGAGAGATGTAGCTAGCATTATAACACCTGAATCTAAAGAATACATTCTCAAAATTTTAAATGAGGAAACAGGTGAACAAGATTATTATAAATTAGCTGTGGATATGAGGCAAGGCCCCTTCTATATCAGTAATGATTTTGATGCAAATTTGAATTTATTGGAAGCATTTAAAAAAGGTTTTCTGGACATATAATAATTACTCTATTTGCTCTCAATTTTTAAACAATTGCGTTGGCAACTCCTTCGGAATATGCTTTCACTTCTCTTTATGGCCTCTCTAAACTTTCAGGAAAATCCATGATCAAATTACCTCTGCGGTCGAGTAATAAACTTAATTTATACGAAATTCTGTAATCCAGTTTAAATGCTACCTGGTCATTATGAGTTACGATGTCACCATGTTCAAAATCAACTTTCGCTATTTTTTCGATATCGGGTTGTTGTTTACATCTCGCCTTTATTTGGTCTATGTGAATGCTAGATCTGACCTTCTTGATCAGGTCGACAACAGCCTCGTTTATCATGTTTGGGTTAACTGATTTTGAATCCACGAATAAATCCTCCTTTGCTGTTTTAACGCTTAATCTTCTTTTCAAGGTGGTCTTATCAGACTCTTGATCGTTTATCCCAGCTCTCTGAGATTTTGTTTCCTTCAGTATTGGATCTGAAATGTTAGTATCTTTTAACTCAGCCTCGGGTAAATATTCCTCGAAATTGGCTTTATCAAGATTGGCACCTTCAAAGGTTGCCGCTTCAATTTTCGCTCCCTTAAAATCAGCGCCTGCGATATTTGCATCAACTATCTCTGCATATGTGAGATCGGCTCCTTTGAAGTTAGCACCCCGTAGGATGGATCTTGTAAAATTGGCTTTAAAAAGATTAGCGCCTTCAAAATTAGCACCTTCTAAGTTTACATCGCAAAAATTTGCTCCCGTGCAATTTGAAAAACTAAAGTCAGCTTTAGAAAGGTTTGCGCCTTCAAGATCAGCACCGTTAAGATTTGCATTTATTAAGCTGACATTTAAAAGTTCCGCTTGCCGAAAATTAACACCTGATAGATTGGCATTTCTTAATGAAGCAAAATGGAGTTTAGCAAAAGGCAAATTTGCCATTTCAAGATCAGCTTTATCCAAATTCCAGCTCTTGAAATCAGCTAATCTTCCTGTTTTACCCAGCGATAGAACCCAGGTCGAATGTTCATTCAGTTTCTTTATTAATTCATCGCTTTTCGAGTTCAATCAATTATCACTCTCTGTTGAGGTTTTGGAAAACCTGTATTTCTTCTAAAAAGAAATTCGCTTATCTTGCCATTCTATAAAATTTACGTCAAGCTGCGAGATATTATTTAGACACCAACCGGGCCAATTGGGGTAAGCCGAAAACCATTGCAGATATGTTACCGATACTTGCGGCATTGCGAAATCCTCTAACAAAAGCGATACTGTTTATGGCCCTGTCTTAGCTTTAATAAATTTCCATTTGCTTACATTACACTGGCCATATTCATTACTTCCCACAGCAACAACGCGACCATCGGATTTTAAGCCCACAGAATGGTTCTTACCGGCAGCCACTTGAATGATATCCAACCAGGAGTTGACATTGCACTGACCATATTCATTCCATCCGACCGCAATAACTTTTCCGTCAGATCTTAAACCAAGAGAATGGAATCCACCGGCGGACACCTGCGCGACGTCTGCCCAGGAGCTGACATCGCATTGTCCAAAATGGGTTTCGCCCAGTGCCCCGACTTTGCCATCATATTTAAGCGCAATCGTGTGAAGCCCGCCGGCCGATACCTGCCCGATATCCAACCAATATTCGACGTTGCACTGCCCACTAACATTCCATCCAACTGCAACAACACTGCCATCGGATTTTAAACCGACCGTATGGTACCAGCCTGCAGCTATCTGCACAATATGGGTCCATGAACTGACATCGCATTGCCCATACCGATTATCACCTACTGCTATGGTTTCACCGTTGGATTTCAGTCCCACTGTGTGGAGCCCACCGGCGGCTATCTGCTCAATATTTGTCCAGGAGCTAACATTGCATTGATTGCTACCATTACTGCCAACTGCAACAACCCTGTTATTGGCTTTCAAACCCACTGAATGGCGCCAGCCCGCGGCTATCTGGACGATACCTGTCCATGAGTTGACATCGCATTGTCCATCGCGATTATCCCCAACTGCCCCAACCGTTTCATCAGATCTAAGAGCGATTGTATGGTGCAAACCAACGGCTATATGGGATTGTATTGTATTATCTTTTGCTTGGGAAGGAAGAATGAAGATGATAAGGACCAAAATCGTTTCAATCAGAGCAATAATTGGCCTTAGTTTCTTGGGTCTGTGATGTATCTGGTCATGCTTTTTTGTCATCAATAAAATACGTAAAAAATAGTTTGTGAGAGTCCATGTATCAATTTGCCAGCGGAATTTCAGAACTGATATCTGCCGTTTTGTTGGATAGATATCAGCGGTCTTATCGAAAAACTCATTGCCCGACGGTGAATGACAATTCTTGGGATTCTTTACTTTCGCCAGAAGCATTGACGGCTGTGACAACAAAATAATATTTTTTCCCCTTTTTTAATCCTGAAATTTTGTGGGGATTTTTTACGTTGGATATTTTGGTTCCGTTTTTTTTGGTAACTTGCGGCTTATCACTCCAATAAATATTGTAGAAAGTTGCATTTGGTATATCATCCCATGCTAAAGTGACATCGTGTGTTTGCGGGGTGGAGTCTTTAACGGCCGGCTGTGACTTAACTGCAGCATCCGGTTCTGAATGGCGCAAGATATCACCAAATTGAATAGACCCTTCCGCATTGCCAACTGCTTTGTAGGATATCTCCTTTGATTCTTTGCTCTCTCCTGAATCAGTAACGAATGTAACGACAAAATAATAAGTTTTGCCGGGCTGTAAATGACTGATTGTAATCGGATTGGAAACGTTGCGGATTTTAAAACCACTGAGTTTAGAGATTCCTGGTGATGTAGATCCATAGACGTTATATGAGATAGCACCCGGCACTTCATCCCAAGATAACGTTACCTTGCCACTCTGAAGGCTGCTTGCTGAGGGGATATCGCCACTGCAACCAACCAGTGACATTATTGCCCAAAGAGACCATAGACAATAAAAAATAATAATTTTAGCAAGATGATATCTTGTATTGTCAATCAACATTATACCCCATGAATTTTATTTCTTTTGCCGCACATACCTTGCCGACCCATTGAGACGAAGTCAAATTTAGATATTCTGAGAAAAACTGCCAACTATCATACTAAATGAAATTATTGCAGATATCAAACGGATACCTGAAATTTATTGAGGCATTGGAATTTTAAATATTACGGTATCATAAAGATTATTAATTTTTGCCTCTTTGGGTATCGGCAACCAGTCATAGGTTGATATTTTAATCAAATCGAAGTTTTCATCAGAATCGTAAGAAACGCTGTAAATGGGGGAGCAACTGATAATAGAGCTTGCTAAAAATGAAATGAGAAATAAGCCCGATAATTTCATGAAAACATTTGCCTTTGTATTAAGACAGATACATGCGCATGCATCTGCATTTTTTAAATTTAAACAAAATACATATTTTTAGCAATAAATACAAAATCGTTTTGATTAAATATATTCAAAGAGGTTCAAATTAATCAAAATAAATAACGTACAATCAACAAAATCAAAGATTTAGGGTTTTCGACAGTTTCTGGAGGTTCCAAAATATTGAAGATTATCTAAAGAATTTATCAAAATTGCCGTATATTCCTTCATAGCCCAAACCCATCATTCGGCTATTCTTTACATAGCATTATCGGGGAAAATTATTAACATTTTTGTTAACGTAATCGTCAAATTACGGAGTAAAAAGAAATATGAAAGGAAAACGTGATAAAGGATTGATCTGTAATAGTTGCTACCATCGCCTGGATTGCAATAACATTCGCTATAAAGAAGATTTGTGTATTCTATACACAAAGGATACAGAAATTGAACTCGATGAAGATAAAATTGCAAATAATGAGGATCAAAGCATAAACGTTCAAAATACGATTGAGTACAACAACGATGATTTAAAATTATTATATAAAAAAATGAAATAATTCTTCAGAATATACAAAGAATCCCACAATTTTACTGCAAATAAGGAAATTTAGGCATCAAGAAAATGCCAGAGTTTGGTTCGCACCATTTTTTTTGGCCATATTAAGCGCTTGATCAGCCTTATCAATCAGATCTTCCATTAACAACTTGACTTTACCATTACCTGGTTTGTCTAAATGGAATCCAATAGAGATTGTTATCTCCACACACGCCTCGGGATGACAGAATTTAAACCTTTCAGCAGCCTCTCGAAAACGTTCACATTGCCTATAGATCCCTTCTCTTTCGACTTCTCCACGTGCCCAAATAATAAACGTCTTACCGCCATGGCGGCCCAGCAGATCTTCGGCTCGCTTCTTTTCACGAATAAGATCGGCCAATTGATTTACAAGTAAATCACCTATTGAGCGGCCATAGGTGTCATTGATGCGCTCAAAGTTATCAATACCAATAATTATGATGGCCACTGTTTGTTCATATCTGCGGGCATATGCTAATTCTTTTGAGGCAAGATTGATAAAATGTCGACGGTTAAATATTCCACTCAAAGCGTCAATTGATACTTTGTGCCCGAGGCTTTGTTCATATTGAATTTCAGCCTCATTTTTATATTCAATTTTCATTACTGAACGGCCGACCTGAAAAGGAACGCCAGTTGGTAAATGTACGCGACTTATTTTGCGGGAGTCGACAAAGGTACCATTTTTTGATTCTTTATCTTCGATGGTAATGTTATCAGCTGTCAGTTTAATAGCACAATGAATACCTGAAACGCGATCGTCATCAAGCCTGATATCAGCCTGCGGGGAACGGCCAATTGTCATTGTGCCGGATTTAATTTTAAAATGTTTACCACGGTCTCTGCCGATAAAAATGACCAAGTAGGGATGACGAAACATGGCTTTGATATCGTTGTCGTCATCTACTGGCAGGGTTTCTTTGCGATTTGAAAGTTTGTTTTCATGCATGACTCAAAACCTCTAATATCATCCGTACTATATATCCGCATTTTTAAAATTAACTTGATAAACATTTTCACAATTCAATAATTTTCTCGGAGACCCAATATCATGGATCTACCGATATCCACAATGGATTCTGATTGAATTTCGGTCGAATCATGGTAACTGTTCGTGGCTGCTTCGTACGCTTAAAAAAAACGATGTCTCGGATTTTTGGGGGCTTCGAAAATTTTTGATTCGCTGGATTTACAGTTTCGGAAGGTTTGATTTTGGGTCAGGCTGTCAATTATCTGTTGTATCTTTTAATTCCAAGAAATTTATCAATTTTTAACACTCTTTTAAATTTTATACCAAATCCGGTTTGTTTAAAATGTATAATCTTACCCTTTAACAGTATATATTTATTCGGCCCTGGAACAACAAATTTTAATCCGGCCCTATTTGGAAATTTAGCCCTGGTCTCAATAAAGGCGCCACCGTGACTTAGATTTTTGATTACACCTTCATAATATTTATTTGGCGATATAAAAAATATTAATTTTGAAAAGGTTTTTCTGGGGTTTTTTCTTAAATCTTTCACTTCATCATAAAAAAGCACTTTGGCGCCATAACCATAATTGAATGTATCTTCAATGAGGCTATTACGCCAGATGATCTCTACTATAAACCGGCCGCTGTCTTCAGAAAAAAAACTATTGTTTGAATCATGAATACCGATACGAACTTTCGCTCCGGGTGGCAATAAAAGATCTGTTTCAAAATATAATCCTCTGCCACTGAAGTTAGCTAACCATGCGTTATACAGAAAACAAACAGCAGAATCTTCAATCGTAATAGGTGTCCCGTATGGTAATCGGAATTTATTTCTTCTTTCCGAATATCGATCCATTCTATCTGCTTTCACGCAAGGATTCTGGATTAAACAGCAATATTTAATTTGAATACGAGAAAAAGAAATAAATGTCAATTAATTAATAATTATAACAAGTAGTTATAAAGCTATAAAGATTTGTTTATTCCTATAGACACACAAAATTGTAATTCATTTGATAAAATTAAAATCTTTCTTATATTAAAGGATATATTTTTTTCAGACTCAGTCGATTTTAAGCGAATGCAAGCATGACTGGCGGGTCGTTTAGCAGCCAATGCTTTGAGGCACCCTTTACTTAGCGACATATTCAACAGGGGATTTTGCCATGCCGCCTGGAAAGGGCATGATTGTTTTAATGGGATCCGGTGAACTGACCGCCACCATGGTTGAGGTTCACAAAGAACTGCTGGGGCGCCTGGCAGCTGCGCCCAAAGCCGTTTTTTTGGATACGCCGGCTGGCTTTCAATTGAACGTTGACCAAATTTCAAAAAAAGCCCAGGATTACTTCCGGTCCCATATTCAGCAAACCCTTACGATTGCTTCCTTTAAATCAAATGACGGCATTTCTCCGTTTGACGCCGAGCAGGCCTATCAAGCCCTGCGAGAAGCAGATTATGTGTTAATCGGTCCCGGCAGCCCAACCTATGCCGTGCGTCAGTGGCTGCCATCCGCCATACCGCAGATCCTTACCGGCCGCATCAAGGACGGTGGATGCTTAGTGGCTGCCAGCGCAGCCGCTCTGACAGTCGGCCGCTTTACCCTCCCGGTCTATGAAATTTACAAGGTCGGCCAGGAATTGCACTGGGTGGACGGTATGGACATTCTAAAAAATTTCGGCTTCAATCTTGTGGTGGTGCCCCATTGGAACAACGCGGAGGGAGGTACCCATGATACGCGATTTTGCTTTATGGGCAAACCGCGTTTTGAGCAGCTGGTCGCTTCTCTGCCGGAAGAGGTTTCCATTTTCGGCCTGGATGAGCATACCGCCTGCATTTTGGATTTTGAAAACGATGAAGCGATCATCAAGGGGATCGGTCAGGCCACCTTGCAGCGTTCGGGGCAGCAGATGGTATTTGGAAGCGGCGACCGCTTTTCGCTCGCGGTATTGCGGGGCGCAGATGAGGGCGGGCGCTGGAATCAGGCACCTTCAGGGCCGGATGGTTTGGAAGCAACCGGGTCGGTCGACAGCGATGCCTTCTGGGACCAAATTCATCAGCTGGAAATCGATTTTCACAACGGGCTCAAAGCTCACGAGACTCAGAAATCCACCAATGCCCTGCTTGAACTGGACCGGACCATATGGCAGGCACAGCAGGATCTGGAAAATGCGGAATTCATCATCCAGGCACGAGACACCCTGCGCGAGCTAATTGCAATTTTGGGCACGCGCCTGGCGGCCGCGCCGCGCAGCGAAACCGATTGTTTGGCGCCAATCGTGGAGCAACTGCTGGAAGTCAGAGAAACTTTCAGGCAGCGTAAACAATTCGAAGAAGCCGATGCCGTTCGAAACTGCCTGCAACGCGCAAACATTGTTATCGAGGATGAGAAAGAGGGATCTCGCTGGCGATTAAATTCGTAAATAAAGGTTTCAGTGTTCAGGTGTCAGTAGACATAAGCCTGAAACCAGAAAACAACGAAAGCACTGCGACCTTAGCTGCCACTAAGCAATAAGGCTCGAAACCGGGCACCGAAGGCCTGACACCTGACACCCGAAACCTGAAACCCATTTATGCCTAAAACCTTGATATTGGTGAGCGGCAGATATTCACCAAACTAGATTAAACAGCAGATTTTTATTATGTATGCACACCCACCCCTATCGATACTGGCGATTGTCGGAGAAGACAGGACCGAACTGGATTCTTTTTTCGAATATCTGCAATCCATGGCACATCTGAAGCTGGCGGCCATGTCAGAAATACCGGCGGACCTGAGCCTATACGACGTGGTGATCACCGCCCAAGGCACAGAAGGCGACGAAAAAACCGAGCATCTCGAGCAGTTCGTAGCCGCCGGCGGTGGATGGCTGGGGCTGGTGAACCGATCCACCCGGCCGCTGCCCGATATTTTCGGCGCCCAACCCGATCAGATCGGGCCGGCAGCCGAATTGCGGGTTTTGTTTGATGATCCGGACCATGCGCTGGCGCAACGCTTGCCTGATGCCGTCTATCTGGAAAGCATTTACCATCCCTTGAAACCGGCCGCGGATGACACCGAGCTTATCTTATATGCCGATTGGCATTACCAGCATCGTCCGATGCTGGTCGCGCGTACAGCCGGGGAAGGAAAAGTCGCCTGCACAACTCTTCAAGCCTACCAACACCCTGTTTTCCAGCAAATACTCTATCGTCTATTGCGCTATCTGGCGGGAGCCCATGATGACGGTCAAGTGCTGGGTATCGGCTTATTGGGCTATGCCCCGTCGGTGGGCCAAATCCATGGCCTGGGCGCTGAAGCTACTACCGGTCTGGAATTACGGGCCGCCTGTGATTTAAGCCCCGAACGCTTAGACCAGGCCCAGCAGGATTTTGCGCAGCTGAAAACATATGCGTCGATCGATGCTTTTGCGGCAGATCCCGACATTGATCTGGTGATCATTGCCACACCTCCCAATACCCATGCGGAGCTCGCTATCCAGATGATGGCCGCCGGCAAGCATGTGGTTTGTGAGAAACCACTGGCGATATCCCAGCGAGAAACGAACGCCATGATCGAAATGGCTGAAAAACAGGGGGTGCATTTAAGCTGCCATCAAAACCGGCGGTGGGATGTTGATTATCTGGCAATCCAGCAGGCCTTGCGGGAAGGGTTGATCGGAGAGCTGTTTTACGTAGAAACTTTTGTGGGCGGATTTCATCATCCCTGCGGATACTGGCATTCGCACGATAAGGTTTCCGGCGGTCTGGCCTATGATTGGGGCGCGCATTATCTGGACTGGATCGTGGGCCTGATTCCGGAGCGCATCCATACGGTCCTGAGCACTCGCCATAAGCGTGTCTGGCACGATGTCACCAACATGGATCAGGAACGCATCCAGATCCGATTTGCCGGTGGACAGGAGGCTGAATTTATTCATTCCGATATCGCGGCGCTGCGCAAACCCAAATGGTATCTGCTGGGAACCCGGGGCGCGATCAGCGGCCGATGGAAAGATGTGGTCGAATATGCACCTGATCCGGTAGTCTATTTTGAGCAATACAATATTCCAGCTACCGAGATGCCGCCGGATTTAACCTTGCATCGGCGCCATGCTTCGGGTCAGATTGTCACCCAAAAACTGGCCGTGCCCGAACGCCGGCATCATCTTTTCCATCAAAACATTGCCGATCACCTGCTGACCGGTGAGCCCATTGTTGCCCCGCTGGCGCACTCAGTTCAAGTGGTGGGCATCCTGGAAGCCGCCGCCAGGTCCGCAGCCAAAGGAGGGACCCTGGAGGTGCTGGATGGCTGAAACGGTCAAATGGGGCGTAATGGGAAATGCCACCATTGCCCGCAAGTGTGTTATCCCCGCTATTCGCAAATCACGCAACGGCGAAATGCATGCCCTGGCAACGCGCTCACCTGCGCAGGCGGCGCAAGTAGCGGCTGACTATCATATTGATCTTGTCTACGACAGCTATGATGCATTGCTGGTTGACCCGGATGTCGATCTTGTTTATATTCCACTTCCCAACCATCTGCACCATCCCTGGACGATAAAAGCCCTTGAGACCGGCAAACACGTGCTGTGTGAAAAACCCCTGGCGTGCAGTGCAAAAGAGGCGCAGGAGATGGCCGCAGCTGCCGAAGACAGCGGGCTGCTGCTGATGGAAGCATTTATGTATCGCTTTCATCCCCGCAGTCGGCGCATCAAGCAACTGGTGGCTGAAGGCGCGATTGGTACCCCCCGCCTGGTCAGATCCGCCTTTTGTTACCGAATGCGCCAGGCGGATTGGAACGATCAACAAAACGCACGCCTGAAACCGAAAATGGGCGGCGGCGCGTTGCTGGATGTCGGTTGTTACAGCGTCAGCGTGGCGCGCTGGTTTCTGGAAGGCGAACCGACACAGGTACAGGCCCAGGCCGAATATCATCCGGACGGCGTCGATGTGCATATGATCGGCGCCCTGAGTTTTGCCGGCAGAGGCCTGGCGTCCTTTGAGGCCAGTTTCATTTCGGCTTTACAGCAAACCTACTGTGTCTCAGGCTCGGACGGCGCCATTGAACTGCCCCACAATGCATTCGTGCCCTGGGAAAATGAGGCGGTTTTCTCTGTGCGGGCACCGGATCAGGAAGCGGGTCAACAACACATTGTCCCGGGGGCGGATGAATATCAGCTGATGGTAGAGCATTTTGCAGATGCGGTCCTGGGGCGATCCGAACTTATGTCGCCTATAGCAGACAGCATTCAAAATATGCGGGTGCTGGATGCCCTGGCGCAGGCGGCCCGAACAGGTACAACGATAAAGTTATAAAAGGTATCAGAGATTAGAGGTCAGGGATCATAGAACAGAGGACAGAGAAAAGCGACTGGGACTCGAGCATAACATCCTGCCATCTGTTTTCTGAAATCTGACACCTGACACCCGACACCTGGTATTTGAATAGTTATCTGACCATTGAATCCCGGTATCTGAAAGATACCCTTTATGTTAATGCCTGTGATACCCAGATACACCGTAGCGGAAGAGTCGTTTGATTCGATCAGCGCTTACTGGCTTGACCGTCAGCACCATCTGAAGTGGGGCTGTCTGTTTGTATTGCCCGGGTGGCTAAAGGCCTGGTGGCAGGCATTCGGCAGCGATCAGACGCCTTATCTGTGTTCGATTCGTTGCCATGACGAGTTGATCGGAATTGCACCGTTGATGGTACAGGGCGCAACGGCCCGCCTTATGGGGGATACGGAGGTCTGCGACTACCTGGATGTCGTCGTTGTGCCCGGTAGAGAAAAAACATTTTTCAGCGCACTTTTTGACCACCTCAGACAACAGGGCATCCGTCAGATGGATCTGGAAGCCGTGCGCGCGGATTCAACCCTATACCGCCACCTTGCGCCGGCAGCAAAGGGTCAACATTATACGGCTGCCTGTCAGGCGGTGGACGCCACGATGGAGCTGGAGTTGCCAGCCTCCTGGGACGCCTATTTACTTCAGCTGAACGGCAAACAACGGCACGAAGTCAGGCGCAAGTTCAGACGGCTCGAGGAGGCCGGCCAGGTGCGATTTCGTTCTATCGATGATGTCACTGATGTCAGCCGAGAAATGGACACTTTTCTAGCGCTCTTTAAAGGGAATCGAGCGGATAAGGCGCACTTTATGACTGAACAGATGGCGTCTTTTTTTCATTCTCTGGCAGTTGAACTGGCGGCGGCCCGGATCCTGAAGCTTTTTTTTCTAACGCTTGATGATGCGGTCACAGCAGCCGTCATGTGTTTTGACTATGATTCGACTTTCTATTTGTATAATAATGGTTATGATCAGAAATACCATTATTTGAGCGTGGGTTTACTCAGCAAACTGTTTACGGTAAAAGACAGTATTCAACAGGGCAAAAAAAAGTATGATTTTCTCAAAGGAACCGAAGTTTATAAACATCGACTGGGAGGCAAGCGCATCCCGCTATATCGCTGTCGGGTTAACCTCGATTAACCTGGACAGCAGGTTTTTGACTTCAGATCAGCACCTCCAGGAAAGGGGATAGACTTGAAACCAGATCAGTTGCAACTGGCAATGTTCAGCATCCATTCGAGCCCAATCGGTGAACTGGGGACTAAAAACACCGGCGGCATGAGTGTTTATATCCGGGAATTGGCCCGCGAGTTGGGAAGCCGAGGCCATCGGGTCGACATTTATACCAGGCTTAATGGCACCGGGCACCACCAAATTATGGATCTTTATGAAAACGTGCGCTTAATTCATCTGAGTGCCGGCAACAATGGCTATGTGCAAAAATTGGCCCTTTACTATTATCTGGCTGATTTTTTTCGGGCGCTGGAAAAATTTAAAAACCAGCAAAATCTGCGCTATGATTTGATCCACAGTCATTACTGGCTGTCCGGACGCCTGGGCAGCTGGGTGCAGGAACGCTGGAATATTCCCCATATCGTTATGTTCCATACGCTGGGTGTGGTCAAAAACATTGTCGGGTTGGCGGAGCAGGAACCCGATTTGCGCCTTGCCACCGAACGGAAACTGGCACAAACCTGCCAGCGCATCCTGGCGCCAACAGCAATGGAAAAGCAAAATCTGATAAAATTTTATAATGCCGCTGACGAAAAGATCGGAGTGGTCCCCTGTGGTGTCAATCTCGATCTTTTTCACCCCCAGGATAAAAAAGCCGCCCGGCAACTGCTGGGGTTCGATGAAAACACAGCGATTGCTCTATACGTCGGTCGCTTTGACCCGATCAAAGGCATCGACCGGCTGCTCAAAGCGGTTGCGCGTCTGCGGCGCCATCAACGCATGCAACTGGTTGTCGTCGGCGGCGATGGCCCGGAAACCGATGAATTCCAAAATCTACAGCATCTGGCACATCAGTTAGGTGTTCAGGATGCGGTGACATTTTTAGGCCGGATCGAACAAAAAAAGCTGCCGCCTTATTACAGCGCCGCTGATGTTTTGGTGATTCCATCCCATTATGAAAGTTTTGGATTGGTAGGCCTGGAATCCCTGGCCTGTGGCACACCGGTGGTTTCGACCCGGGTGGGCGCGATGAGCGCTATTCTGCAAAATGGCAGGGCAGGGCTGCTGGTGGACAATGCCGAATCGGTCTCGCTGGCAAACAGCATCGCCGCCATTTTTGCCAGACAGCGCGCCGGCGAGTTTTCGGCCGCAAGGGTGCGCCCTGTCGTTTGCCAATTTGGCTGGGAAAATGTCGCCTCGGGCATCATTGAGGAATATGGGGCTGTCTTTAAAGATCCAGCACCGGAAGCGGTGTCTAAGGCCCCGGCACGGGCTTCATGCCGCTAACATGACTGTGCTTGCTGGCAAGCACCATCCACCGAACAGCTCTCTATGCGCAATGACAACGAACAACGGATCGGTGATGCAATCCGACTGCTCGCCGTCAACGCAGTGTCGATCAGCTTAGTTTCAATCAAATAGATGCAACATGAATTCAACCCCTGAAACAACCTTATCTGCTGAAACAGACCTGATTCCCGAGCCGACTGAACATTTTTTAGATTTGCCTGACGGGCGTATTCACTACCTGGACTGGGGTGGTGACGGCCTGCAGGCTCATTTTTTGCACGGGAACGGTTTTTGTGCGGGCACCTATACGCCGTTTATTCGATATCTTGTCGACGATCTTCACATCCTGGCCAGTGATGTGCGGGGTCACGGGGGTTCCGATCAGCCCAAGGTTGAACGCATCCGCCACTGGGACATTTTTGCAGAAGATTTGAAAATTCTCATCGAGCAAAAGATGTCTCCGCCGATTATCGGCATTGGCCATTCGCTGGGCGCCGTCACGACTTATATTGCGGCCGCTCAATACCCGCATCTTTTTTGCGGGATTGTTTTGATTGATCCGGTTATTTTGCCGCCCCGGCTGCTGTGGTTACTCGCCGCTTTGAAACTGCTGGGGCTGAGGAGAATTTTGCCTCTGGCGAAAATGGCTCGGCGCCGGCGTCGGCTATTTAAAGGCAAACAAGAGGCCTTGAGGCTCTTTGCCGCCGGCCGGGGCATCTTTAAAAATTGGTCGAAAGAATTTGTGCACGCTTATTTAGAGTGCGGGCTTTTCGAAAAAGATGAAAAGACAGCGGTTTTAAAATGTGATCCAGAGCTTGAAGCCCAGATCTTTGAATCTATTCCACTGAATGTCTGGCGATACGCCAAAAAGATTAGTTGTCCCGTGCTGGCGATTCGCGGAGAATTATCAGATACATTCTTTGCTGACGCGGCCGAACGGCTAAGAAACAGCATTGCCGATTATGAGTTGCAGACCATGCCCCGCTCAGGCCACTTCCCGCCGATGGAAAAGCCACAGGAAAGCGCCAACCTCATTTTAGATTTTGTCGATCGAAAATTATACCGCTTTTCATAATAATGTTCCGTATTACGGAATTGGGGCATAAGTGGTTGTAGAAAAAAACGTTGGAATGACGGAACGTTTTTTTGACAACCACTATAAAATTTAGCTAAAGCATCCTTCAAATTTAAATGCATTCACAACACCGTGACAGCTGCAGGCCGTACTGAGTAATACCGTCCCTCCGGAGGCTTCGATTCTGTTCAAGGTCTCAAACAATGCCTGGGGTGTATATCCTCCCGCTCCGGGTGCCAGTTGATGGCTGCGGATCACAATGGATTTAAAGTCGTTGAGTTGAATTGATTTTAAAAAATCATGCAGGATCATCGGCCGCGGTTTGCCGGTATAAGTGCAGATTTTATCAGGCTCAGGACAACTTTCGGGACATTTAAAATCGGCGATACTGATAAAGAGTTGTCCGGGTTCTGCCTGGATTGGGTTGGGAAGAGCGTTGATTACATCAATCGGAACGGCGCATTTTGCCACCGGGTGAGTTCTTGACAATTTTGCACTGATCCACTCATAGGCCACATGCAGCGGTATGGCCGGGATAATCCAGTCCGGATAGTGCGCGTCGGTTAAGTTGCGTTCAAGGTATTGCACACCGTCCATGCAAACAGTCTCAAACCCAAGCTTCCGTAATTGGTTGCAAACGGCTTTTTGCTTCTCGACAATCGTTAAATTATTGGAAGAATCTGCTTTGCTGAGCGCTCTGGCAGCTTTGAGGCCAAATTTGCCACCACCGATGATCCAAAAATTATCCACGGCTGATTACTCCGTCGAATTTTCAAGAACCGGTACTTTGCTTTTTAAGCATGGCGATCGGCTTGGCCATATCCAGAATATGATTATGAATCGTCTCCAACTGATTTCCGGGTGCGCCCAGCATAAGATCGCATGGCTCCACGGATGATTTTAGTCTGCAACCCAACCCCAAAAAAGTAATGTTGGGAATCCCTTCAAGAAGGGGCAAGGCCGTAATGTCGGAACAGCCACCCAGTGCTCCCCCTGATTGAGGAAGATCCATCCGGCCGCCTTTTTTATAATTCACCGCGTAAAGCAGCCACATCACCTGCTCACTGTTGGCGGTAAAAACCACTACCTGCGGCGCTTGTTTAAAATTTGACAGCGGCGCAATCAGAGCAGCCCGGGTTTTGCCTTTTTCCAGGTAGAATGATTTGAGAATTGTTTTAGCCGAAGCTTCCTCAGATTCAAAGAGGCCCACACCGTACTTTTCCAACACACCATCATCCAGGTAGGCTTCCATGTCTTTTTCAAATCCCAAAACCGAGGTCCCGAGCTTGCAGCCCATTTGCTCTTTTTTCAGAAGCAGCACTTCACCTTCACCGGCGGCGACCAGCGCATGGCAATAACTTTTATATTCTTTTTGGGTGAAGGGTAGCTCAGCGGGCAGAGTGTCTGTTTCCTGGTAAAGCGCAACACCAACCGGCTCGTATCGAAGGGACAGGTTTTTAACCAGGTTTTGAGAAATAGTTTCAAAATCTTGCATACTAGATTCCGTTAAAGCAAAATTAATGTTGAGTTGAAGATGGGGTTGCTTACCAAAAATTTAGATAATATACAACCAATCGAGATTAATTGCATAAAACTTGACACAAAACATGGGATGCCTATAAATTGGAAGAATCGATCTGCTTAAAAGTTCAATCGAATTTCACTGAAAATCAGCCAAGTGATTTATTGTGCCGCTAAATCGTCGTTGTTTCAATTTCTGTAAAATGGGAGAAATGTCCCTTGGGAAAAGAAATCGAGACGCCATCGCCGAAAAATGCCGATACGGTTCAAACCACTGAATTGTTAAACCGCCACTGGTTGTCAAAAAATGTGTTTGAAATCGAACTGGCCCGGCCCAAATCATTTGCGTTCGAAGCCGGCCAGACGATTTGTTTCCACCATGAATCCCTAAAACGATATTATTCTTTGCTTTCCACGCCGGACGACCCCATTCTTAAACTCTGCGTGCATCACGTGCCAAAAGGCCTCTTTTCTCCGATTCTGGCCGATGCGGAGATCGGGTCGCGATTTAAATTCACCGGCCCTCACGGGTATTTCACTTTTAAACCCTCGCAGCGCGATCCCGTCTTTGTGGCCACAGGCACCGGGATTGCACCATTTGTGTCATTTGCGCGGTCCGGCATAAAGAACTTTACCCTGTTTCATGAGGCGACGACTGCTGAGGAAATTTATTATCAATCTTATTTTAAAAAAATCAAATCAACATATCATCCCTGTTTGCCGTCGCCTCAAACAGCTGCGGCGTTGCCCGAAGGGATGCATCAGGGTCATGTAGCCGCCTGCATCAAAGCCAATCTGCCGCGCACAACGTATGATTTTTATCTATGCGGGCACGGGGACATGATTCGCAATGTTACCCTGCTTGTTGATGAATGGTTTACAGGGTCATATGTTTATACGGAAGTATTCTTTTGATTCATTATTTGGACTTGATAAAATGCGCCAAGAAAATTTCAGGTGAATAAGAACCGATGGGGATTTTAGGAATTCTAACCTGTGAGATTCTGGAACTGGAATTTGCCGGACTACTGGCAACGGACACAGACGTGCGACGCATTACGGTTCTTGAAGATGAATGCTCCGCGCACTTAATTGCAGCGCTTGAATCCTTAAAAAAAGACAACTTAAAACGGATCACCAGCCTCAAGGCGTTTACCCCGGGTGCCGAAATCCCTCTGGAAGTCTTGGTCGGTGTTTTGGAGCTGGCCTTACATAATCGCAAAAACACCCTTCAACAGGGATTAATTGAGGCCGCACGTGCATTCGGGCCCCATGTGGATGCCCTGATGCTTGGATATGGTTTGTGCGGGAACGCATTGGAAAAACCCGCGGAACTGCTTACCGATGCCGGGGTGCCCGTTTTTATTCCCATGGATGAGGATCATCCGGTTGATGATTGTATCGGTCTGCTGATCGGCGGGCGCGAACGGTATTACGGAGAACAATGCCAATTGGCAGGCACGTTTTTTATGATACCCGGCTGGACCTATCATTGGAAGCGTATGTTCGAACGGGAGTTTGGTAACCTTAGCCCTGAAATGGCCAAACGGCTATTCAAACATTATGAACGTTCGCTTTTGATTTCAACGCCTATTATGTCCCTTGAAGAGATGCAACAAAATTCAAAGGACTTTAGTGAGTTGTTCGGTCTGCGGACCGAAGTTTGCAAAGGTACCCTCAGCATTCTCCAGGAGACCTGGGATACGGCTAAAGAACACCTGAATTCAATTAATGATTGACAGAGATTCGCCCCGTTTTGCATCGATCTAAAAGACCCGCCTGTGCGTCCCCCCAACGCATTGCCACTTGATAAAACCATCTTTTTTTTATAAAAAAATCAACTATTAGACGATTTCCATCTTTCAGGCTGTCGTGTAAAAATTTAAAACGATAATTGATATGGGAATTTATATGCCTGACGAAACCCAAACAAAGCGGTTTATTTATCCGACCCAGGGCGTATGCCCCCCTGAAATTCATTTTAAACTCAACAGCGGCAATCTTGAGGAAATTCGTTTTGTGGGGGGTGGTTGTCCGGGCAACGCTCAGCTGGTGGCGCGTCTTTTAGAAGGCAAACCGCTGGCAGAAGCCCTAAAATACCTCGTCGGAATTGACTGCCGCAATGGAACCTCCTGCCCCGATCAACTGGCTGCTGCCGTTACCGCCGCTAAAAAAGGCAACCTGACGCCCGCCGAATCTTTTCGGGTTCATGCTGACACTTCCAACAGATGCCGGGTCGGCCTTATCAGTTCCATCGAAGGCAATTCCGCTATTTTGCAAAAATTCATTCATCAGATGCAAGCCAGCGGAATAGACGCCTGCTATTGCCTCGGCAACCTGACGGGGGATTGTGCTCACAACAAAGATTTGATTCAGAATATACGGAAACACAAAATTATTGCGATTCAGGGGGAAAGCGACTGGTGCTATGCCCAGGGTCAAGAAAAAAAGAGCATGCCGCCACTCGAACAAAAGGACAGGGATTGGCTGTTGCGATTGCCTCAGGTACTGAGTTTTCAAATGGAACAAAAAACAGGGTTTGTCTTTTTCGGCGATTATATTCAGTCGCTTCCCGATTATTCTGACTTTGAACCCTTTGCTCTGGAAATGAATATGGTGTGTGGGTTGACCCATTT
>CAMYLV010000041.1 GCA_947259495.1 uncultured Desulfobacterales bacterium
TTGAGGGCCTTAGACCGAGTTTTTAAGATTTAGCGCAACAAGCTTAGCGCTTTACAAAAGCCGCAAATCGGCTGAAACGGGGTTTTGAAATGGCTTCTAACAAGTTTTCTTTGTATTTCAAATTATTAGTGCTAATCGGCATTCAGCTCGAATTTGAAACCTTTGAAAGGAGGTGTTATGGGCGGAGCAATAGTCTACACATCCAAAGTAAAAATTGAACGCGTTAAAGGTCCCTTGCGACGCGCCTATTTGCCGCAGGAAGATGCGCCGGTATGGTTCGGTGTTCATTCCGAAATCGCCGAGCATTACGGCGTTGACCCGCAGGTCCATGAGCCGCACGCGACCACTCTGGATTATGTCGTCGCGGCCGCGGCGGGCTGACTGACCGGCACTTTTGGCGGCGCGCTGGAAGCGCGCGAAGTTCCGGCCGGTGAAGGGCGGCTGATTTCGGAGGCAAGGGGGGAGATTGAAAAAGACGGCAAGGTGCTGGTCATCCGCCGTATTCATGTAACCTATCAGCTAAAGTTAAAACCGGAGCAGCAGGCAACCGCTCAAAAAGTCCATGGATTTCACGCTGATTTTTGTCCGGTTGCCCGGTCGATCAAAGGCAGTATTCAGATTGCCACCGAATTAAGGTGCTTGATGATATAGATAAATTCGAAATACGAAGCACGATATACGGAAACAAATTCGCATTTCTGTCAATTGATATTGTTTCAGATTTCGATATTTAAAATTAAATTATGCTTTTGAGACATGCGGTTGCGTTAAGCAATAAGCCCAACTTTCAAACATCTTTATGAGGGGTCGGGGAGTTTTTTCAAATCGGTCGCTACATGAATCATCAGCGACTGCATCGTACAAACTCATGCATAAAGGAGCGTAGCGAAAGAACAGAAATCATATATAAACTAGTGAGTTAAATGCAAAATCAGCATTGTGCCAATCAGCCGCTTTGAGATTACAGGCTGTTCTTTCACAACGCTCCCTATTGCATTCAGATCCGCCTGCGGCGGACCCGATTTCGCTGCTGATAATTCATTCCGCTATTGGCAAGGGCTGGGCAGAAAAACTCCCCGACCCCTCATCTCTATAGTAACGGTTTTTAACATTCGATGGACCTAAAAAGGCTAAAACCAATGGTTGACATTCGTCTTTACGGCAAACTGCGTCGCTACATCAGTGAATCCAGGGCGGGTCAAGGCAATGTGATGAAGGTCACCCCACGGCCGGAGGAAACATTGGAGCAACTGTTGGCTCGCATCGGAATCCCGCTTGACGATATCTATACTATTTTCTTCAATTCCAGACTGCTTGTATCCCGCAGTCAAATGGCCTACTGGATGCGGTATCAGCAGGTTCACGAAAACCCGCTCGAGTGGAAGCTGGACGTTGCAGTCAAGGCGGGGGACCGGGTCGGTATTTTTGGAAGAGACATGGCGGCCCTGGTTATCTAAGATGCAGCGGGCCGCAAATTTATCGGGTTTAACGAAGTCAAAATTGGCCTGTCAGTGCCTGGTGGATGCGGTGCTTTCCGCGGAAGATCTGGACAAGGAAGCAATTGCCAAAATCGCGGCCCTGGAGGCCCTGCCGCCTGAGGGACTTACGCTGATTAAAAATAATCGCGTTGAAACGGTGCGGTCACGATTTGACAAAATGCGCGAATCCGAAACCGATGGATTCCTGAACTGCTGGTATAACCCTTCCGTTCAGGAGCTATTGAGGGCGGCTGCCGGAAAGTTTTAAGATAGGCTCTAAATCTATTCATATACAAAGTCCCTGAAAAACGAATGTTTGACACTTTGCGGTTGACCCGGTGGGCCGGGTTGAGATAATCTTTGCCAAAAATTATACTGCGCGATGTGTGGCTTAAGATCTTACGATGGAATTTGATAGAGGCAAGATTACATTTATTTTTCTGGGTATCCTGGTGCTGGTTGCTGTGGGGGTTGTGTTGAAATCCGCGCAATCGGTCATTCTTCCGCTGATTATTGCCTGGCTGCTGTCATTTCTGATCGGTCCGGCGATTAATTTTATGACGGCCCGCAAAATACCCGCCACCCTGGCGGTTGTTATCATCCTGATAATTTTAGTGGGTATTTTTTATCTGTCCTTCACATTTTTGTTTGCACGGTTTTCCGCATTTGCCGCCGCCTACCCGAAATACCACGCGCGCTTCACAGATCTGATCACTCTGGTCTCCAGCAAATGGAATCTGGAGTTTGATCCCCTGGCGGGTATCAACTGGGGGCAAAACATCGGCCGTTTTCTGGCATCTCTTTCGCGATCCATTTTTGTGTTTGTCTCTCAGCTGGTCCTGGTCCTTATATTTCTCTTCTTTATCTTGCTGGGCAAACCTTTTTTCCGCTATAAAATTCTCAAGTCTTTTTCAGCCGAAAATGCCGACCAGATCAGCCAGATTACGTTTTCCATTACCGGGCAGATTCGGCGCTATTTGTCTTTGCAATTTTTGATAAGTTCTACCACCGGTGTTCTGGTATGGCTGGCGCTGGAATTAATCGGAGTGGATTTTGCCGTTACCTGGGGGGCGCTGGCGTTTTTTCTTAATTTTATTCCAACGGTCGGCTCAATAGTGGCTTCCATTCCCCCTG
Organism: uncultured Desulfobacterales bacterium; assembly: GCA_947259495.1. Lineage (GTDB taxonomy): Bacteria > Desulfobacterota > Desulfobacteria > Desulfobacterales > JAHEIW01 > JAHEIW01. Next base: position 2,613 of record CAMYLV010000041.1, read on the forward strand.
TTTTGCTTGCGCTGGTTCAATATTATCCGTCATTGTGGCCCGCCGTCGTCACCCTTTTATCAGTGACCACCATCCAGATGGGCATGGGAAATGCCCTGGCTCCCAAGATCATGGGGGACCAGTTGAACTTAAGCCCTGTGGTGATTTTGCTTTCACTTTTATTCTGGGGCTGGTTGTGGGGATTTGTTGGGGCGCTTATTTCCATACCGATCGCAGCTGCCATTAAAATCGTCTGTGAAAACATCAAAACACTGCATCCCATAAGCGTGATGATGGGATCCGGCAAGACCTATATGCGCGAATTTAAAGAATGACCAGGCATTGACCCCCCAATATACAGCTTTAAACTTCCTCAACCCCTGCCTGCCGATAATTTAATTTTCAAATATTTTTAATCAACGGAATTGGGATATAAGTGGTTGTAGAAAAAAACGTTGGAATAACGGAACGTTTTTTTGACAACCGCTATAATTGGTGGGAACGGCATCTTGCCGCGATACAAGCGCATTTCGAGGACGAGCAACAAAGCTATCGGGCAAAAGATGGGCCTTTGGAAGTAAGTTTTACCAGCCGGCCTCTTTTTTGATCGACCTGAGCATCAGCACCAGGCAAGCCTTCAAAGTAGCATTCACATTTTCGCCGGTTATGGCGCTGCCGGCAAATGACGGCACTTTGAGCTGATGATTGTAAGCTTTTTCCATTTCTTCAACCGACATTAACGGAACGCCTTCAGCAGCAAGGTCGCGCTTGTTGTACTGCAGAACAAGTGGCAGCTCCATGATATTGAGGCCGTAGCTCTTTAAATTTAGTGCGAGGTCTTTTAAGGAAAGAATGTTCTTTTCATGGCGGATTTTAAGGGAGTCTGCGACAAAGACAACGGCGTCAGCGCCTTTAAGGACCAGTTTCCGGGTCGAACTGTATTTCACCTGGCCTGGTACCGTATACAACTGAACCCGGACATCGCAACCCTTAATTTTACCCACACCCATGGGTACAAAATCAAAAAAGAGCGTCAAATCTCCTTTTGTTTTAATGGAGATCATCTCATCGGTCATTAACTTACGGCTTTTTTGGAAAATATACTGCAAATTTGATGTCTTGCCCCCCCTGCCGGGGCCATAGTATACGAGCTTACACTCCACCTCCCGCTTTTTTAGATTAATAATGGCCATATGTTTTTAATTAATTTTGCTTTAAATATATGAAATAATTATTAATAGACCTTAAGCGAAATTTCATGAAATCAATTGCTTTGAGGGCCAACTGTAAGTTTCACTAAAATATCCATTTATTAAATGATTATAAAAAGTTATAAGAAAAGTGTCAATCTGAAAGAAATATAAATTAATAATTTCAATTTCTTATAGTGCTATTTGGCTGTCGCCCTTTTGGTTGCCGGCTATAAAATAACTTCAGATCGACTGCGAATCTCAGCTTTTCCGCGGGATGTTGGTCAAGTGCCACCAAAAATGGAATCAAATGGACAGACCCATTGAAAATAGAACCATCATATTATTATTGGCATTTTGACCACAAAGCTTTAATTTTCAACGTTTTCCATAATAAGGCGCCAAAATACGGAAGTGCGGCATAAGTGGTTGTAGAAAAAAACATTTTAATATCGGATCGTTTTTTTGACAACCACTATAACAACCACCATAAAGGCAATTGAAATTCCGACCCCCCTGTGCTGTGTGACTGCGTCTGGTCTTCAAGGGGTGTGGTCGGGTTAAAAAATAAAGCCGGAGGTTGGCCTCCGGCTCGAGCAAAATTCAGGAGCTAATATTTCAAAAAAGCATCGGCAAACAGGCCTTTAGCGTAATGGGGCTATTGTTTATAAACGGAGCTTCTTGAGACCGGGACGTCGGTATCCACGGCCTGCTCATCGCCGATCTTCAGCGACTTGTCGATAATGTCGATGGCCTCATCTATCTGTTCTGCGGTGATAATCAATGGCGGTGCTATTACCAGGGTGTCGTACCAGGCGGCCATATACAGACCCTTCTGCATTGCATCGCCGGCAATTTTGGCCGTCATCAATGCCTTGCCGCTGAGCTTGTCGGCTTTCGTATCAAACGGCTCTTTTGTTTCACGATTCTTCACGATCTCAAGTGCCCAAAAATGTCCGATGCCGCGGACATCGCCGACGCAGATATGATTAGCACCCAGTTCATAAAGTTTTTTCTCCAAATACTGGCTGACTTTTTGCGGTAGGCCGGATTTAAATAATTTGTCATATTCCGCTATGGCTGCCGGAATGGCGGATGCTGCCAGCGGGTGATAGGCGTAAGTGTGCCCGTGACAAAAAAGTTCATTATCAAAGTATTCGGATACCTTATCCGATGAGACGGTGATGCCGGCCGGTGTATAGGCTGCGGTCGACCCTTTGGCGGTCGTTAATATATCAGGTGTGACATTCCAGTTCTCCATGGCAAAGGCCGGGCCGGTGCGAAACCAGCCCGACATGACTTCATCCGCAATCAACAGGACATTGTTTTCATCACATATTTTTCGCAGGATGGGGTAATATTCCGGTGGGGGCACGATGCGGCCGTTGGTTCCCACAACCGGCTCGACAATCATGGCGGCCACGTTGCCTTCTTCTTTAATCATATAATCCAGGTAACGGGCGCATTGCACCTTACAACCCGGATAGGTCATGTCAAACGGGCATCGATAACAGTAGTTGTCCGGCGCAAAACACACCCCGTTCACCACACAACGGGCCTGTTCGGCATACCAGCGGCGCGGATCTCCGGTAAACGCCGCGCCGGCCGGTGTGGCACCGTGATAGGAATGATACCGGGAAATGACTTTGTATGCGGGCGCTTTTGATTGCCGCACAATTTTTAATGCGGCTTCATTTGCTTCGGTGCCGCTGGTTGAAAAGAAAAATTTATTCAGGCCTTGCGGCATGACCGTTCGCAGCGCTTCAACCGCCGCCATGGCAGCTTCATTGGCAAAGCCGGGTGCCACATAAGGCAGTTTTTCAGCCTGCTTAATAATTGCGTCAATAACGGCTTTGTTTTTATGGCCCAGGTTGGAACACATCAGCTGAGAGGAAAAATCAATGTAGGACTTTCCCTTATCATCGTAGATATGGATGCCCTCGGCATCCGTTATCAGTAGCGGAGTTGCCCACGCGCTCTGGCGACTCCAGGTGCCAAAGGTGTGATCTGTCAACGCTTTGATTTTTTCGACAGCTTGACTCATTTTGTCTGCTCCTTTTTTTAATCGGGTAGCTCGTTAGCGTGCCAGAAATCCGGCGCCATCGGATTGGCACGGTTACCCGTCTAATGATGTTGGCTTAAATCAACAGGTCCCCGAAATGACTGCTAAAATCGCCCGGATTCCTGAAATTTAAGGTTTCCCGCCTGCCGGCATTATATCTCGCCCAGTTTCGCGAGGTGGGCGGAATGCTTTTTACCAATGAGCTTTAAGGCGCGAGCAACTTCAGGCTGCGCTTTTATTTTTACGGCGGCCTCCGTATAATAGCGAACCGCTCTTTCTTCCAGGCGGTGCGCTGCAACCAGGGCTTCTGCTGCGTCCATCTTATCGGCACCCACACATTCTTCGCAAAATGGTGCGCGGATAAAATCCTTGATCGGTTCGAGGATCATTTCGGTTACATTTTCGCGGCGGGTCCGCTGCACGGATTTGACATTTTTGTCAATGGTGGCCGCAAACGCTTCAAACATCGGTTTGTGATCCGCGCAGGCCGGATTGTCCACCAGAATTTTATAAAACCCGAGATCCTGTAACTCCAGCTCTTCCGCAAAATTGAGGATACTCCCAAAATTTTCTAAGGGCATGGTTGGCTCTCTTTCATTTAGTTTTGCTTTTAAATTTTTTTTAGAATTGGTTTTAAAATCGATTCTTAGAACCAGCGTTGAATGACGACCTTAGTATCTGTGAAGAAGTTGAAAATCTCCTGGCCGTGTGCTTTGGTATCGCCAAACATCGAACTGCCGGAACCGCCAAAAGGGAAAAAGCTCATCGGTGCCGCGATGCCGATGTTGATACCCACCATGCTCGGTGTGACGCGATACTTGAATTCCCGGGCAGTAGCGCCGTCATTGGTATAAATACAGGCGGCGTTCGCAAAGCCGCGGGTATTGATCAACTCGATGACTTCATTTAGATCTTTGGCCCGAACCACACTGACCACCGGGCCGAAGATTTCTTCTTTGGCGATGGTCATATCGGGTTTGACATTGTCGAATAATGTCGGCCCGACAAAAAATCCATCAGGGTATTCAGCGACCTTAAAATCACGGCCGTCCATGATCAGATCCGCCCCTTCTTCAATACCTTTTTCGATATAGCCCAAAACCTTTTCCTTGTGGGCGGCAGTGGCCAGCGGTCCCATTCCGGACTGTTCATCTAAGCCGCTGCCGACTTTCATCATCTTGGCTGCAGACGCGAATTTTTCAACCAGTTCATCGGCAACATTTCCCACCGGCACCAGCACCGATCCCGACAGGCAGCGCTGCCCCGTACAGCCGTAAAACGAAGTGATCATAGAGGGCATGCCCGCTTCCAGGTCGGCATCCGGCATGACCGCCACAATATTCTTAGCGCCACCCAGTGCCTGAACGCGTTTGCCGGTTGCACCACAGCGCTGGTAGATATATTTGGCTGTGGGTGTTGAGCCCACAAAAGAGATACCTTCAATGTCTGGATGATCCAGCAAACCATTGACCACGTCGCGGGATCCGTGCACCAGATTCAGTACGCCTTCGGGCAGACCGACATCTTCAAGAATTTCAAATATTTTGGTTTGCGTCATGGGCACCTGTTCGGAAGGCTTGACGATGAAAGTGTTGCCGGTTACAAGGGCATAGGGCAGAAACCACCAGGCCACCATTCCCGGAAAATTATAGGGGACAATAGCTGCGAAAACACCCAACGGCTGTCGATGGCCCATGCAGTCAATGTCTTTGGCGATGTCTTCGAGGGTATAGCCGGTCATCAGCGTGGTGACACCGGTGGCATGCTCAACATTTTCGATCATGCGCCGCACTTCGCCGCGTGCCTCATCGATGCACTTGCCCTGCTCGGTTGTCAGGACCCGGGCAATCTCCTCGAAATTTTCTTCAAAGGCTTCTTTCATGCGGAAAAGATAGCGGGCCCGTGTCAACGGCGGTGTGGTCCGCCACTCCCAGTAAGCGTCTTTGGCGGCCTGGACGGCTTTATCCACATCCACATCGGTGCCGTAGGCAACCCGAGCGATTTTTTCTCCTGTAGCCGGGTTCCAAACGTCGCCAATCGTTTTCGAGTTGGATTCCACCCACTCACCGTTGATATAGTTTTTCATTAATGGCAGAGACATATCGTATCCTCCTTTGCTAATTTCTGATAAAGGATTACCTGAATCTTGCATGAAAATTATACCGTTTTCCATAATAATGTTCCGCAATACGGAAGTGCGGCATAAGGGGTTGTACAAAAAACGTTTGAATACCGCAACGTTTTTTTGACAACCCCGATAAAACTCAATGGAGCGAAGCGACATCGGCAATTCGTCATTTTTTTCGTGGCAGATCAATTGTCATTCCAGAATGAAGGGGAACAATGAAGCGGTATAATTCATCCAAACGACTGCTTTTGAGCTGGACTCATTGACGAAGGCAGGCAGAAGGTAACTCGTTGCGGAATCACAATTACTTTGATTTATGAAAAATTAAGAAATATTTTTAATCAAGTAAAACTGGTTTCAAAGCCCCAGATCATGTTCGAAGGCAAGGCGTAAGCCGACTCAAAAACGGAGCATACACGATAGTATGTGAGTATTTTGAATCGGCTTAGAACGCAGCATTCGGGCATTAGATGGGATTTTGAAACCGGTTTTAGGCGCCGCCAATGCCGTTTGTTAAAATTTAACCCCGAACGTTAAACGCGGAACCTTTTAACCGTTACTTTTTTTCCATTAGCGCATTTTCAATCGCCTGCATCCATTGGGGCGGGTAGGGGACTTTAAAGGCCGCGCTGTCTTTCTCATTGTGATCGTTTAAAAAATCTATTTTAACGAGTGATTGATGCAGGTCTACACCTTTGTGGGTCCGGTCGTGATAAACCCTTGCGATGCGGGCTGCCGGAATCTCCAATTCTATTTTTTTAACCCGGCTGCGGTAAAACAAAGCGTCGGAGAGCAACAGCAAAAAACCGCTGCTGCGGCTGGGTTTGCCCGGCTCCGAGGCGTTTCCGTAAAAGTTCACTCCGAAGCTCATGGCCAGAATCGGCCGGCTGCCGAAACGCGCCTCAATCCATTTGCGGTCGCGCCAGCGCATCCAGGCAATATAGCCAATAATGCCGAAAAAAGCGACTGCAATAAAGACCCATTGTTGTTCACCTAAAAAATGCAAAATGTTCTTTTCCTTGGTGCCGGATATTTAGATAAATTCGGATAAATATATGAGTAACTTCTTGCGCGCCAGATTATGCTTGTATCCGCTATAGCTGCCCATGGCCGCCAGGATGGAATCGGCAATTTCTTCATCCTTTTTGCCTTCGGTGCGCAGCTCCCGTATTTTTTCTGCATTCAGCGCCACCAGCTGTCGAAAGCTTTCCTGATCGCGGAAAAAGAAAACAAAAAATCCCAGGATAAAAACCAGGACCGAAGAGACGATGGCGACATACACGTCATATTTGGGGTCCGGGGAAAACGGCCGCAGCAAACTGTCCGGGTTGCCCGCATTCAGCAATGAATACATGGCCACCAGCCCGATCATGATCATCAGAACGTAAATAATATAAAGCAGCGGTTTCGGCAACGATTGCGTATCCTTTGCAAAGTATAAAAATGGGGAAAAGCCGCGATGCGCTTTTCCCCATTTTAATTAACAGATGAAAGTAAGCAACCTGTATTAAACCGGTCGCGCTTCACCCTCTTTCATCGCGGCCCATTGCGCTTCAGCTTCCTGCCAGGCTTCTTCGGAAGCTTCCTTTTCCCAGACTTCCAGGCCGCGTTCCGCCCGGGTGGCGCCGGGTAGAAGGTTGTCCAGGATGATGCCAAGGAGGGCGGTCACCGCCATTCCTGTGGTTAAGATAGCTTGCAGGATTTCGCCGAGAACTTTAACAAAGGCACCGGCTCCGCCCCAGTCAATCGGTACCGCATTTGCCGAAAGCAGCGGGCTGAAATGATAGGGTACTGATAGTCCCGCAAAAAAGGATAGGCCAATGATGAACAGGTTGCGGGAGTTGTTCAAATTGACAATCTGCAGGTTGGACAAACCAACGGATGCAATCATGCCGAACAGCCCCACAAACATCGCGCCCACCACCGGTTTGGGAATGGTGGCCAGAGCGGCGCCGAACTTGGCCACAATGGGAATAAACAGCATCACCGCTGCACCGCAGCGCACCACCCGCCGGCTGGCGACGCGGGTTAGACCGATGGAGCCGATGTTTTCAGAATAGGTGGTGGTTCCGTTGGCGGTTTGCAGGATACCGGCAATAAAGCAACCCAGACCTTCAGCTCCCAGGCCTCGGGAAATCATGCGCCCGGTCGGCACCGGGGCCTCGGAAATTCGGGCACAGGCGTAATAATCACCAATGGATTCGATCATGGAAGCCAGATAACCGGCCAGCATTCCGAATGCACCGGCCCATAGCGTTGCACTGCCGAAATCCGGAACGCCCCACTTAAACGGCATCATCGGTTTCAGGCTGAGCCAGGGTGTGGCTGCAATCAGGTCGGTTTTCAGATAGGCCGGGCTGTCCGGAGAAATCATGCCGGTTACCGTTCCGATAAGCGATGCCAGCCAGCCGGTGAGAATGGCGAGCAGCACCGGAAAGAGCATGAAAGCTCGGGATTTTTGTGAAAATACCTGGGAGTAAAGAATCAAGGCAAACAGCGTGATCAAAGAAACGATCCAGTTGGTGGCCATCCAGGGCGCACCAATACCGTAGAGTGCCAGCCCGATCATGGCGATGGTGGGGCCGATGACAATCGGGCTGATGATTTTGCGCACATGTCCCATGATGCCGGTGTAGCCCAGGACAATTTCAAACACAGAGGCGATCATAATCGCGCCGGCCACGTGCTGGATCTGAATTTGCCACATGGGCTCCGGACCGGTTAGTTTTTGGGCCGCCACCATGCCGATAATGGCAAATGTGGGCCCCAGAAACGAAAACGTTCCGCCCTGAATAACCGGCAGCCGGTTGCCCAGCGGAGACTGCTGAATCAGGGTGCACAGCCCGGAGGTAAAAAAGATGGTTGAAATCATCAATGCCAGCTCTTCCGGGGGCAACTTCATAGCCCCGCCGACAATGAAGGGAATAAGGACCGTAGCGCCGAACATCGTCAGGTACTGCTGGATTCCAAGCAGAACCGCCAGCGGCCACCTGGGTTTACTGCCAAGCGGATAAACAATCCAGTGTTGCTTTTGCTGTTCGTTTTCGTCACTCATTATCTGTTGACCTCCTTATTCGTTTGCCCCCGTGAGGGGATTGTTAAAATGATGAATATCTACCTCTTTCCTCGAATTTGATTGCATGTCTACGAACCTACTCAAATTAGATTAGCAAATAATTTTTCAGATCTATGAACAAAAGGAATATCGTTTCATGAACCCACGGTTCGGGTCAGGTCGGTATACTGATCGGGCCGCAGGTCCCGGAAAAACTGCCAGCCGTCTCTGACCTCGCGGATGAGCTCTAAGTCAAGATCGGCGATAACGACTTCGTCTTTGTCCTCGCTGCCTTTTACCAGCAGTTCGCCGCGCGGATCAACGAAGTAGCTGGAACCGTAAAATTTGCCGAATTCCCAAGGTTTTTCCAAACCGACGCGATTATTGGCACCAATAAATACGCCGTTGGCGACCGCCTGAGCCGGCTGTTCCAATTCCCATAAATATTGGGATTTGCCGGATGTCGTGGCGGAAGGGTTAAACAGGATCTCGGCCCCGTTGAGTGCCAGCAGGCGGGCACATTCAGGAAAATGCCGGTCGTAGCAAATATAAATGCCAATTTTGGCGTAAGCGGTCTGAAATACCGGAAACCCCAGATTGCCTGGTTTGAAATAAAATTTTTCCCAAAAACCCGGCCAGGTGTGGGGAATGTGAATTTTACGAAACTTGCCAAGGTAGGTGCCGTCTGCATCAACGACGGCAGCTGTATTGTAATATACGCCGGCTATTTCCATCTCATAGACCGGAATAACCATGACCATCTGGTATTTTTTGGCATATACGGCCAGCCGTTCGGTGGTGGGCCCGGGGGTCGGCTCGGCGGTTTGATACCATTTAATGTCCTGTTCGGCACAAAAATAGGGGCCGTAGAAAATTTCCTGCAGACAGAGGATGTTGACCCCTTTTTTTCCGGCCGCTTCAATGAGCGGGATATGTTTTTGGATCATGGCCTCTTTAATTTCGGCGGGTGTGCCATCATGTCTGGCGTTGGATGCCTGGATGTGGGCGCATTTTACAACTCTGGACATGCATCTCCCCCTTTCAGATACACAACAGGATTTTGCAACTCAAACCCCAATAGAGTATTTTCATTTTGTTGAATTTATAATCATTTATCTTGACAGCCCGATCGCCGTCAAGCTTTTTTCAAATTAATAATCGAAATTGAATCGTCATATAGTAATTTAGTAATCTAAACCATTATCAATTGACAATTATCCCCTAAAGGCTTAAAATTCCAGCTTTGTTTAAGCTATCCTATCCAGCGATTCAGTGGATGAGAATATCCGATAAATCCAAAAATCAGTTAGTTTGACAGGCAAAATGTTATTCTGCTGGATGTCGTTGCTAAGTATCAGGTGTAAAGGAGGAAGAATTGTGAGTCATTTAGATAAATTTAAGGAAATGCGCAAAGGGCTTGATCTGGTTCAGGCAATTGCCGAGGCGGACCGCTGCCTGTTGTGCCATGATGCCCCCTGCTCCCGGGGATGCCCGGCCGATACTAAACCGGCTGAATTTATTCGTAAACTTCGTTTTAAAAATATCACCGGTGCCATCCGCACCATTAAAGAAAACAACATTCTGGGAGGAGCCTGTGGGGTTTTGTGTCCGACATCCCGGCTGTGCGAGGAAAAGTGCAGCGCGATGTTTAAATCGCAAAATCGTCCCGCAGGCGCTGATCGACCCATTCAGATCGGTGAAATCCAGCGCTTTTTGGTCGAGCATTCCTGGCAAAGGAGCGTCAGGATATTTGAGAAGCCTGAACCCAGATCAGAAAAAATTGCGGTGGTGGGATCCGGTCCGGGTGGTTTGAGTTGTGCGGCCGAACTGGCCAAAGAGGGCTATCAGGTTACGATTTTTGAGGGCCGACCGCAGCCCGGCGGGGTTCTACGTTACGGGGTTGTTTCCTATCGCTTCGACATGAATTTCCTCGAACATGAACTGGAAGACGTTAAAGCCCTGGGTATTAAATTTCAGTGCAATTCACCGATTGAAGGCAAGAACGCAGCGGAGAAACTCCTGCAAGATGGCTTTGATGCCGTATTTTTGGCGCCGGGGCTGTGGGATGCAGCTACGATTAAACCGGATGGAAAAAACATCCAGGGTTTGTTTTCATCGGTGGATTATCTTTCGGCTTTGCGTGATGGACGTTTTGAGAAGATGGAAAAGAACATCAAGGGCAAAGCCGTTGCAGTTATCGGCGGCGGATCGGTGGCCATGGATTGCATCGAGTCTGCTGTCCGATTGGGTGCGAAAGATGTCTATCTGATCTACCGGCGTTCTTATTCCCAGATGCCGGCCGAACCTGATGAGCGTATCGAGGCCCTGGAAGCCGGGGTCCATTTCGTGCTGCTCAATCAACCGCTGGATTATGTAACCGCTAAAAAGGATCGCCTCAAAGGCTTGAAACTGGTTCGCACCCGCTTGGGAGCGCTGGATGCGTCCGGCAGGCGAAGGCCGGAAGAAATTGCCGGCTCAGAATGGACGCTGGATGCTGATGTGGTGATCGAGGCTATCGGTAATAAAGCGCCCGATGAATCTCCCGAGTGGTATCCCAAGGTGGATGTTGATGGCAATAAGCTGATCAAGGCCGATCCGGAGACCGGCCGGACTTCGGTTCCAGGCCTTTTTGCCGGTGGTGATATCGTTCGCGGACCGGCTCTGGTGGTTCAGGCGGTTCAGGATGGTAAAGTGGCTGCCCGGGCCATCAAAGAATACCTAAAGCAATAGGTTCAGGGTTCAAAGGTTCAGGGTTTCAGAGAGTCGCTTTTAACCAACCCTGAACGGTGAACCCAGAACCTTTGAAGAAGGAGGAACAATCGTGGTTAACAACGTTGATTTATCCATAGATTTTTGCGGTGTACAATTTAAAAATCCGTTTCTACTCTCATCATCACCGGTTTCCAACAGCGCCGAGATGGTGGCGCGATCATTTGATGCCGGCTGGAGCGGGGTGGTGTTTAAAACCCTGAATTCAGATCGCCTGCCGATCGTTCATCCTTCGCCACGCATGCATTGCATTGATTACGGCAGCAAAAAGGAAATGGCAGTGCAAAACGTCGAGATGATCTCCGATCGTTCGTTGAAACACAACCTCACGGAGTTCCTGTATCTGAAAAAGAATTACCCGGATCATCCCATTATTGCCAGCATCATGGGGTTTTTCACCGATGAATGGGTGTATCTGGCCAAAGCCGCTGAAGACAACGGGGCCGATATGCTGGAGCTTAACTTTTCCTGCCCGCATATGTGTATCGAAGGGGCCGGTCATAAGGTCGGGCAGGCCTTTCAGTTGCTCGAAGGTTTCACCGCAGCGGTTAAAGAGGTGGTATCCATTCCGGTGATCGCCAAAATGACCCCCAACATTACAGACATGAACGAACCGGCCATGTATGCTAAAAAAGGGGGCGCGGATGCTATTTCCGCCATCAATACCGTCCGGGGCATTTCTTCGGTGGGCCTGGATGATTTTGTTCCCACACCCAATGTTTTTGGCAAAGGGGCCATCAGCGGAACCTCGGGGCCGGCCGTGCGCCCCATTGGATTAAACTTCATCGCCTCCATGGCCCAGAACGATCAGCTGAACCTGCCGCTTTCCGGCATCGGCGGTATTGAGACCTGGATCGATGCTCTGGAATATATGCTGCTGGGAGCCTCAACGATTCAGGTGACCAGCGGGATTATGCACTACGGCTACCGGATCGTCGATGACATGATCGAAGGCCTTTCGGATTATATGATCGAACGAGGCGTCGGGCAGATCTCGGATCTGGTGGGCAAAGCATTGCCGAACCTTCATGAAACCGAGGCCTTTGATCTGGAGCGTCAGGGAATTGCCCAGTATGATATGGATAAGTGCATCGGCTGCGGGCAATGCTACATTGTCTGCCAGGATGCCGCCGGCCAGGCCATTGAATGGGATGCCGAAAGCCGGCGACCCAATTTGATCGAAGACAAATGTTTAAGCTGTATGCTGTGCAAATTTGTCTGTCCGGTTCCCGACCTGATTTCTCACAAGGAAATGCCCAAAGAGTGGAAACGTCAAGAGACTGCCGTAATGGACAGCAGTCTGGAAAAAGACATAAAATACGAGCCATTTACAAAGGAGGGTCCAAATGAGTGTGTTATTTAAAGGCGGTACGATCGTCAATGCCAGCGGTCGCTATGTGGCCGACATATTTGCAGACGGCGACAAAATAAAAGCGATCGGAACCGACCTGGACAACCCGGCTGATGAAGTAGTCGATGCTAAGGGACTTTATGTTCTGCCCGGCGCCATTGACCCGCATACCCACATTTCCATGCCGTTTATGGGAACTTACGCTCAGGATGATTATGAAAGCGGCACCATCGCAGCCGCCTGCGGCGGTGTGACCTGTGTGGTGGATTTTGACCTGCAGCAAAAGGGCGAAACCCTGCTCGAAGCCCTGGAGCGCAAAAAGGCGCTGGCGGAAGGCAAGGCTGTGGTTGATTATTCCCTGCATCCGGCAGTCATGGATCCCAGACCGGAAGTCATCGAGGAAGTCAAGGCGGCCTGCCTGGATTACGGCACCCCCAGTTTTAAGATTTTTATGGTCTACGACTTCCGTGTCGATGATGCCACCATGATCAAGCTTTTGGAGCAGACCAAACAACATGGCGGCCTGGTCCAGGTGCATGCTGAAAATGTTCACATTATTGATCACATGAATGCGGTGCTGGAAAAGGAAGGCAAACTGGAACCTTACTACCATGCGGTCAGTCGCCCGAATCTGGCTGAAGAGGAAGCCATCTACCGGGCGTCTAAAATGGTCGAGATGACCGGATCCCGAATTTACATCGTTCATCTGTCTTCAAAAGAAGGTCTCTGGATTGTCAAAGAGGCGCGTGATCGCGGCGTGAACGTCTATGCCGAGACCTGCCCGCAGTATCTCCTGCTGGATGATGAGCGCTACAGGGAGCCGGACTGGAACGGCGCCAAGTATGTCATGTCACCACCGCTGCGAACCAAAGAAAGCAACGCGGCCCTGTGGGAAGGCTTGCGGGGGGGTGATCTGCAGGTTGTTGCCACCGACCATTGTCCGTTTGACTTTAACGGTAAAAAGGATATGAACGGCAAAGACGATTACAAAAAAATTCCCAATGGCGCACCGGGAATCGAAACACTGTTAATCATGCTGCATTCGGAAGGCGTGGCCAAAGGGCGGATCAGCCTTGAGAAGATGGTGAATGTGCTTTCATCCGGCACTGCCCGCATGTTCGGTCTCAAAGACAAGGGTGAAATCGCGGTCGGCAAAGATGCTGACATTGTGATCTTTAATCCGGATCAAAAATTTACCGTCACCCAGAGCAAACTGCATATGAACGTTGACTATACCCCGTATGAGGGATTTGAAGTCACCGGCATGCCCAGTGCGGTCTATTCGCGCGGTAAAAAAGTGTCGCAATGGAACGGCGATCAGATGGATTTTGTCGGTGATGTGGGTAGGGGTAGGTTTATTAAGCGCGAACCTTTTCAGGGATTTTAATCAGGTTGGCCCGTTGAGCCCGTTTGCCGGTTTGTTAAAAAGGTGCAGGATAAAAATTCTGCACCTTTTTTAGTTAAGCCTATTCCTGATCGGCCTGGAGGTTCTGTTTAAGTACCGGGCACCCAAGCACCTGCCCTAACATTCAGTTTTGAATATCGAATATCGAACAAGGAATTTCGAACCGCAGAAGTTTTTAGTCAAACGGAAGATTTTTTACTTCGACATTCTGCGGTTCTGCTGTTCAATGTAAATGACGTGTCTGAGAAGTACTCCCGCTCTGGGAGCTGCATCCTGTCAACAAAATATAAACTACCTCTCATTTGCTGATTGCAGGATACTGTGCAGCAGAACGTTGGCGCCGGCTTCACAGTCTTCCCAGGTGGTATTTTCGACTTCTACGTGGCTGCGACCGCCGATGCTGGGTACAAATATCATCGCCGTCGGGCAAACCTGATTCATATAACTGGCATCATGTCCAGCGCCGCTGACCATGTGCAGGCTGGAATAACCCAGGTCATCCGCAACGTTCAAAATGCGCTGCACCAATTTTTCGTCAAAAGGCGAATGCTCGACCCGCCAGGTTTCTTCTATTTTTATCGGGCAGCCCCTGCGAGCCGCAATATCTTCAAAGTCTTTGCGGACCAGTTCCCAGGCTTTCAAGGCATGCTCGTCGTCCCAGGATCGAATGTCCACCGTAAAGTGAACTTTATCCGGGATGATATTTCTGGAGTTTGGATAATTTTGAATTTCGCCGACGGTGGCCACCATATTGCCCCCCATGCGGTCCGGAAGTTCATTGACTTTCAGGATCATCTCGGCAGTAGCGCATAGTGCATCATGCCGGCCTTGCATGGGAGTCGGCCCGACTTGGTTGGCTTCACCTTCAAGATAGACATCATACCAGTGCAGGCATAAGATTCCTTTGGGGGCACCGATTTTTTTCCGGTCGCGCTCCAGCATCGGCCCCTGCTCGATATGATACTCGTAATAGCAATGCACCGGCCAACGTTTAGCCGGGAGCGTGCCTTTGTATCCAATGCGGATCAGCTCGTCTTCAAAGCGTTTGCCGTTAATGTCGGTGCGGTCATAGACCCAGTCGCGTTCGAGCGCTCCGGCCCATACCCCGGAAGCCACCATGGCAGGAGCAAAGCGGGATCCTTCCTCATTGGTCCAATCAACGATGATAATAGGGCGTTCGGTTTCAATATTATTTTCGTTAAGCGTGCGCAATACTTCCAGGGGCCCCATAACGCCTAAGATGCCGTCAAAACGGCCGCCTTTGGGCTGGGAATCGATATGGGAGCCGCTCATCACCGGAGGCATATTGTTATTTTTACCTGCCCGTTTTCCGAAAATGCTTCCCATCTCATCGATCGTGATTTCTAAGTCAAGCGCTTGCAGCCATTTGACAAAGAGATCTCGGGCCTGTTTGTCTTCATCTGAAAGCGTTAGGCGCTGGACACCACCGGCCGGCGTCGCCCCGATTTGGGCCATCTCCTCTAGAGCGCTTTGCAGGCGTTTGGCGTTCACTCTTAAATCTTTGAGATCCATAGGTCACCTCCATATAAATTAACCTTTAATAATCTGCTAGTGAAGAATGTGCGTATATAAGCACATTTTCCATTGCGTTTTGGCAGCCCGATCGGCTAAAAAATCACTGAATCTTACCAATCAATAACGCCAGTTTCAACCCACCGTGTAAAATTGGATAGAATATTGTTTGAAAAGGAACCGTGCCGGCCAGTTTTTTGTTGGGCGCAAATAATACCAGCTGCCACCCCTGGTATTCGCGCTTAAGTTTGTCACAAATTGCATGAAAAAATTTTTCGGATTCTGTCCGCCCCCCCAACCGGCGGCCATAAGGTGGATTGATACAGATGACGCCGACTCGGTCGGTAAGCTCCCGCAGATCAAGGTCAAAAAAATCCCTGTGACTTACCTGTACCGCATCGGACAAGCGCTGCTCTTGCACACATCTTTCAAGTTTTTGGCAGGCACCGGGGTCTGTATCCGAAGCAAAGATTAAGGGACGATCGGGCTCTACAAAATGAGATTCGGCCTGACGCCGGATATAGGCCCATCTCTTCGAGCGAAATGACGGCCATCCCATAAACGCAAAATTTCGAGACCAGCCTGCCGGGATGCGTTTGGCCATCAACGCACCTTCCAGTGAAAACGTTCCGCTACCGCACATAGGGTCCAACAACGGACCACGGCCATCATAGCCCGCCAGTAATAATGCGGCGGCTGCAAGCGTTTCCCGCAGAGGGGCTTTAGCGGTGTGTTTTTTGAGACCGCGTTTGTAAAGAATGTCTCCGCTGCTGTCAATCGATACGGTGAAACGATCGTCAACGCCCCGCACAAAAATGTTTTGATGGGCTGATGCGGCGTGGGGGATTTTTTCTTCGAGTTCAATAGCGGACAGGCAGAGGGTGATGGCCTTCTGAATTTTTTCTGAAATTGCACCTGAATGGCGCAGTCTGCAATGCTTTGTGGTTACATGAACGTTTAGAAAGCTGTCGGGTTGCAGGTATAATTCCCAGGGGATGTCGCGAACTTTTTTTTCAAACTGTCTGAAATTGGTGGACTTGAAGGTGTGAATGCGCATTAAAATTCGATTGGCCGTCCGTAAATTTAAGTTTGCCTGATAACAAACTTCGAGCCGTCCATCAAATTCCACACCACCGGGGATCGCATGCGCATTACTGGCCATTGGTTGCAATTTCAACAGCTCCAACAAACAAACCGGTTCAAAACCGGGCGGTGTCGCAGCAAAAAAAGTGCGCTCTCGACCGATGACATGACGCTTGATGCGCTTTGATAAAGGAGATTCAGAGGGCATGTTTTTATTACCTAAATTTTGCCCCGCTTTGCGGGATGAAGCGTCTAATTTTATGATATCAAGGGGCTCCTCATGAAAATAGATAAGAATCTTTTTGTTATTTAATTACAACAGGTTCGCGCAAAATTCATGTATTACGTTGTGTATGAATAGCCCGTCAGTGTGGTTTTAGTTGCTGAAATTTACCGAATAATCTGAATAAAGACCACATCCGATCTTTGCATGCAATAACTATTGCCAACAAAGATGATTCGTACTAAAGTCTGCCCTTTCATCAAATTGTAAATATCCGCCTATGCTAGGTCTGCAGCTCTTTTTAATAAACCGTATGATTCGCCCCTAACCGCCATTCAGTATCTTTGAAACCCATGACCGAAGTCTATTTTAAAAGAGCCGAATATGATTACGCTGTTTTAAAGCTGATCGTTTTTGAGATGATTGAAGCCATTGCAGGCGATCGTTTTCATCCGAATGCGCGAGTATTGATCAAACCCAATCTTCTCTCTCCGGCCAAACCTGAAAAAGCCATTCTCACCCATCCGCTGTTGGTTC
The DNA here is from genome assembly GCA_947259495.1 of uncultured Desulfobacterales bacterium. GTDB lineage: Bacteria > Desulfobacterota > Desulfobacteria > Desulfobacterales > JAHEIW01 > JAHEIW01. Next base: position 19,928 of record CAMYLV010000041.1, read on the forward strand.
GAGCGGCCGTGGAGTATGTTTTGGAAAAGGGCGGGCGCCCGCTGGTCGCAGACAGTCCGGGGATGGGATCCTTTGAGCGGATTCTCAAAGAAGGGGGATTTAAAGATGCGTTTGATCCGCTGAACAGACATGTCGAGTTTAAGCCGTTTAAAACAACCGTCAAAATGGATATTGGTGAGCCCTTCGGCCTTATTGATATCGCACGCAGTGCCGTTGAAGCGGATGTGGTGATCAATCTGGCCAAGCTTAAAACCCACACTCAGATGCTGTTGACCCTGGGCGTAAAAAACCTCTTTGGCTGTATTGTCGGTTTTAAAAAGCCTGAATGGCACATGCGTAGCGGCGTTGATCGGAATATGTTCGCGCGTTTGCTGGTTCAGATCTATCAGACGATTCATCCGGCGGTCACGCTTGTTGACGGGATTCTGGCTTTGGAAGGGCAGGGACCCGGACGGCGGGGAAAACCCAGGCATATCGGCATGCTGATCGGCAGCTGCAGCGGTCCGGCCGCGGATATGGCCATTTGTCAAATGCTGGGAATTGATCCGAATAAGTTGCCGACGTTGCATGCCGCTAAAGAATTGGGCCTGCTGGAGGGTGACCTTGAGATCATCGGCGACTTTACAGTAATTTCTAATTACAAACTGCCTGAATTGGGCCCTCTGACATTTGGACCGAAATTTTCGCAAAAATATATGCGCAAGCATCTAATCCAGCGTCCGGTCGTTGAGCCTGAGATCTGTAGAATGTGCGGTGAATGCTGGAAAATCTGCCCGGCCGGGGCCATTACACCTTATGAAGAAATTATCGGTTTTGATTATGACCGTTGCATCCGCTGTTATTGCTGTATCGAAGTTTGCCCGCACGGTGCACTACAGGCCGTTGAAACCCTGCCGGGACGGCTGATACGGAAACTCACCAAATTAGATCATTAACACTCGGAAATAAGCATCAGATCTGTTTTTCATTTCAGGGCATAATATTAGCCGCAATGGTGGATTGACAATGAGCTACCTTTTTTGTACTAAAGATCATTCACTTTAATATCAATAGGGGGAGGGAAAAATGGCAGGAATTAACAAGGCGATTTTAATCGGACGGCTGGGAAGTGATCCCGAAGTTCGTTACACCCCCAGCGGAGTGGCGGTTGCAAATTTTAATATTGCAACCTCCGAGGAGTGGAAAGATAAGGATTCGGGTGAAAAAAAGGAGCGAACCGAGTGGCACCGAATCGTCGCATGGAGCAAGCTGGGTGAGATTTGCGGGGAGTACCTATCGAAAGGCCGCCAAGTTTATATTGAGGGGCGGATCCAGACCCGTTCATGGGAAGACCGGGATGGCAACAAAAGGTATACGACCGAAATCGTTGCAACGGATGTTCAATTCCTTGGCGGACGTGATGCCGGCTCCGGGGCCAGAGCGGCAAGTGGTGCCTCGGCTTCTGATTTTCAGAGTTCCCCGATACAGGGCCCCGAGGATGATGACATTCCGTTTTAGTGGATTCTTTTCTTCCTTGGGCTTGACCGGCTGAAAGATTGCTTGGTGGGTCATTGGGACTTGAGCTTGGCTGGCGGAGTCAACTTGGGGGATCTTTTGTAATTGCCGGAAGCGTGACGTTGGTGAATATAAAACCGGGCAGTTTGTTCTGGTTTGTAACTGCCCGGCGATTTCCGTAGTTTTCAATACCGTGATCGTATTTCAATCCTGTTTCGAATCAGGACTCCTTGTCATCTTCAATTTTATCAGGCTCTTTTTTTTCTTCTTTGTCTTCCTCGCCCCTGAAATTTCGGATGGCTTTTCCCATTCCTGCTCCGATTTCAGGCAGTTTTCCGGCACCAAATATTATCAGAATGATTACCAATATGATAATCAGTTCTGGCATTCCAATTCCAAACATAATACCTCCTATTTACACGGGCTTGGTCTGTTTCAGCTCATCCAGCAGCTTTTTAAACTCTTTTGATTTTATATAGCGATCAACGCTGCTCTGGTATTGAATCCATTTTGTCCAGGCATCAATCCAGGCCTCGTTGTGCCAGTAGCAATCTGAATCTCCTTTGCCTTTAAGACGCTCGATATACTCTCTATATTCTTCCGAACATGCCTGGCAAAAGTTATATGGAACCCTCAGATCTCGGCGGTGCTTTGCGCCGATTTCTGGATCCTGCTCGATTTGGGTGCCGCACTTTTCGCATTTCAAGGCGCAATGGGTACACTGAAATACCTTTTGTACAGCCAATACCTTGCGCCGGCGAATTAAAGCGGACTTTTTGTCTTTAGCCAGATCAAGCTTTTTATCGATGGATATTATATCCGCCACAGGAAACCTCTGGATCTAAGGAAATGATGTGGGCTAATGACTATCTTTGAGTCGTGCACGTTCCAAACGGGAGTCTGACTATAACATCGGCCTATTTTTGTGTCAATCTTTTCAATCTTGTGGCACTAAAATCCGAAGTTCCTGCAATCTGATAGACTGATGGTAATCAGTTATGCACGGCCCGCAAGTGGTCATCCGCCGTTCGCATCTAAACCTTGTCAAACACTATTAGCCGTGTTAACTTTATAGGTTTAAATTGTAATATATTTTTCCAATATCATATTCAGAGGTTTTATTAATCATAATGCCCCAACAATCGTATTTTGGAGCAATTCACAATTCACAATTTAGAATTCGGATTTTGGATTTATGAACAGACTGGCCCGCGACGCAAATGGCCTCGAAATATTTAGAATCCCCAATCCAAATTCTAAAATCTAAAATCAACAAAACTCCAAATGGAGTTTCTAGAGGAGCCTAAACCATGGTCGACACATTCCAGCCGAATGGCCTGCCTGTTTTTATCGGCAGTTTGCCATTTGCCGAACACCGGGAAGCTTTTAAGTTTGTGTCGGAATACACACCCGAGATCCCTTTGTGGACCCAGCTTCCGCTGCATAAAGTGGAAGGAATGGTCGCCCAATTCATGCCGGGTTTGCCGGGGCTTTGCTCGCTTGAAGGCAACGTTTACATTAATACGGCCGGAGATGATTTTGATAGTGATCTCATTCAGTTCTATGAAAACTATATGGCAGTGGTAGAGGAAAAATCCGATCTATCCGATTCCAGATTTGTTTTGCAAGAAAACACAGCCAAGGGGTTTTTTATTTTTATCGAGAGTGTAAGGCGCCTGTCTGCTCCGCCGGTTGCGGTCAAGGGTCAAATCACCGGCCCTTTCACATTCTGCACGGGAATTTCGGATCAGAACAAAAGGGCCATTATTTACGATGAGCAAATTAAAGATGCGGCTGTAAAACTACTGGCGTTAAAGGCGCGCTGGCAAGCCCGCGAGTTAAGCCAATTTGGTTGTCCGGTCATCATTTTCATAGATGAGCCCGCCCTGGCCGGTTTTGGGTCATCTGAATTTATTACCATTTCGCAGGATGAGATTACCCAAAACCTCGAAGAAGTAATTGCAGGTGTGCATGCAGAAGGCGCTATAGCCGGGGTGCATGTCTGCGCCAATACGGATTGGTCGCTGATTCTGGATTCATCCACAGACATTGTCAGCTTTGATGCCTATTCGTATTTTGATCGGTTTATGCTTTACGCAGCCAAAATCAAAGAATTTCTGGATGCAGGCAAAATAATTGCCTGGGGCATGGTGCCGACCCTGAAGGCGGATGAGCTGGAAAACGAAACCACCGAGTCCTTGGTCAGCCAATGGAGAGAAAAAGCCGGTCAGGTTGAAAAACTTGGCATTGAACCAGATCAACTTGTATCTCAATCTTTAATCACCCCAAGTTGCGGTGCCGGATCGTTACGCCCTGAGCAGGCCATCAAAGTGCTAAGATTGACACAGGGAATTTCGGAGCAAATACGAGCGAAATAGCGATGAAGACCTCGAGAAGTTGGTGTAGATCATCCGAGACAATACAAACTGACTGTATCGGATAGATTTGCCACCGACACTCAGGATATTAAAACTATTTTATTGGCCACAGTCCCACACAGACACACATAAACTTTTGTTCGGCCGACCCGCTTGCGCT
>CAMYLV010000042.1 GCA_947259495.1 uncultured Desulfobacterales bacterium
CGGCACGTAGCTGACGGTACATGGCGCATGGGGCAGGGGGGCGTCGATTTTTTTAGGGCTTGGGTCACAATAAGATTTGTATCACTTTAGTCAGCACTTCAAAATATTTTTTAACTCTTCTCTGGAAAAATCAGCGATAATTCTGGCAGTTCTGGCTCTTTCAAGAAGTTCTTCAGGTGGTTCCTCACCTGACATTTGATATTTTGTAATTATGTAGGCCAATTTGAGGAACTCAAATTTGTTCTCAAGAAGGTATTTTTGCTTTTTAGTCATTTAATATAATAAAAATGAACTCTTTTTAAAATTTGTAACGCTCAATTTAGGTATTCGCCCATTATATTATTAACTAATCCCACTTACTCGTATACATCTTGCTGCATTCCGGACATTGAACGATACAGGTCCGTTTTACCTGGGCTTCGTTTCTACCTTCCAGAGGTTCGACATGTACGGGTTCCAATAGAACGTTACTGCAGCACACACCCAGTGGTTTGATACGGCGCAGACTATATGCGAGACTGCGATACTCAGAAAGTGATATTTTTCCGTTCACAATTAACCTTTACGGTTATGCAGCAAACCCAAGTTAGTCTCTTTCAACCACGAAGGGCACGAAGGACCCGAAGAGGAGGAGTCCATTTATTCATCCTGCCTTTGTGATCTTCGTGATCTTCGTGGTGAGATCACTATCGGACGTAAACTACTGGAACTTTCCAGATAACCACGCTAATCTTTATAAAAAAATTATCTGTAAATTCAAACAAATAGGATTATAGGGAATCTTATTTGATCGGACCCATAGTTCAATACAATTTTGTATTTAATATCGGCATTTTTATGAAATCATTTAATTATTTATATCGCTTTTCATAATAATGTTCCGCATTACGGAATTGGGGTATAAGTGGTTGTAGAAAAAAACGTTGGAATAACGAAACGTTTTATTGACAACCCCTATATAGGGATTTAGCGGCAGATAGAAACAATATTTTACGGCTCTAGCGGGATTATCAGAATTTGCATTCGAAATTAGACTGTGATAAACTTATTTCAGAAATAACCACAACAAAATCGATGACCTACGCCAGATTTCAAGCCTGCCCGCCCGATTCCTGCTCCGGCAGATTTGAACATCCACCGATCATGTATAATCGGTTTCATCACAGATAGATAAGGACACCTGTGTTAATTCGCGGTCTGAGAACAAAAATCGCACTCAACATTGCCATCCTCTTTTTTGTGGCCATGCTGCTGATCAATATTGTCACGATGATGACCGCCAAACGTGACATCATTCGCAAAGAGGCTTCCAGAGGCCATTTTTTAGTATCCACCCTCACGGCCGACCTTATGAATACGCTGAAATTGGGTGTGGATTCAACGTCCCATAACTCCAGGGCGCGGGTATTTGGTCTGCTCGCCGAAGTCGGTGTTTCCGGTGCTCTTGTTCTGGGCAAAAATAACGAGCGGGTGGTTTTCGGCAGCAGTTCGGCGGCGCTGCAAGACGAGCTGCTGAAGCACTGCCGCAACGTCATGCAAACCCATAAGCGGGAATCCAATTTTTTCGGGACCACCTGGGGTATATTCTGGAAGCAACGACGCGACCTGATCATTTCATCGCCATTGTTGCAAGACGGACGGGTGATAGCCGCTGTCAGCATCGTCCTGCCGCTGGAGGGCATTTATAAAACTCTGCGGCGCTCCCAGAAAATGCTGTTTGTTTATTTGTTTATCAATACCGTTATTTTGACCTTTATCGGCATTTATCGGCTCTCCAAAGTTTATTTTCAACCGTTGGCCAGATTGGCACGCCGTGCTGAAGATTACCATGAAGATGATGAAATGCTCTTTTCCGTGCGCAAAGAGGACAATGAGCTGCACAAGCTATCGGGCGCCTTAAACAGCATGCTGCGACGCATATCCGCCGACAAGGAAAAACTGCGTTCGACCGTCAATTCACTTGAAGTCGCCAATCTGGAATTGAAAAAAGCCCAGGAAGAAATGATTCGCGCGGAGAAATTGGCCTCAGTGGGACGTCTGTCGGCCGGGATTGCCCACGAAATCGGCAATCCGATCGGCATTGTCATGGGATATCTTGAACTGCTCAAGCAAAAAGACACGCCCGCAAGCGAGAAAGAAGAGTACATTCAACGCACGGAGGACGAAATCGAGCGGATCAACACCATCATCCGCCAGCTTCTAAAAATATCACGGCCGTCGACTGCGGGCTTAAAGGCCGTGGCGGTCCATGATTTAATTGATGACATTGCCCAGGTTCTGAATGTACAGCCTTTGATGTCAAACATCAAACTCGAATGCAGTTTGGAAGCCCCAAAAGACACAGTGCTTGCCGATGCAAATCAGCTGCGACAGGTCTTTTTAAATTTAATTATCAATGCGGCCGACGCCGTCTCTTCAACGGGCAAAGCCGTTAACGGCAAGCTCGTGATAAAAAGCGCGCTGGTCGCTGAAAAGCAAGAACAAACTGCAGAAGGGCAACAGCATTTAAAAATTATGTTCATTGATAACGGTCCCGGGATACCCGAAGAAGATATCGGCAATATTTTTGATCCGTTTTACACGACCAAAGAACCCGGTAAAGGCACCGGCCTGGGCCTTTCGGTCAGCTTTATGATCGTTCAAGGATTTGGCGGTAAAATGACCGTAGACAGCCAGAAGGGAGAGGGAACGAGCATGACGATATTGCTGCCCGTAATTGAAAGCAAAGACGACATCGTCAAAAAACAAGATTCATCTGACTCTTCTTTGCCGCTTGCAACCGACAGTGATGAGCGGTCAATGGAGCCATAGCCGATTTAGTTTCCAATTCGGAAACCAATGAGTGCCTTTCTTTAATAATAGTAATTCGTGGTTATCTGGAAAATTCCAGTAGTTAACGCCCGATGATGATCTCACCACGAAGGCCACGAAGATCACGAAGTTCACAAATTAAGGATGAGTAAAATGATATCCTCTCCTCGGGTCCTTCGTGTCCTTCGTGGTTGAAAGAGGCTAGAAGTTTTTCAAAACCCCGTTTCAGCCGATTTGCGGCTTTTGTAAAGCGCTAAGCTTGTTGCGCTAATCCGCCTGAGGCGGAGAAAACTCAGGCTAAGGCCCTCAAACAGTTCAAGATTTTACGCTCCACTGCGCTAAGCGCTTTTTAACAAAAGTCCGCAAAATTAGCTCTAAAGAGGTTTTGAAATGGCTTCCAATAGGCACTATTTAAGATTCGTTTTTGTTATGAAATGCCTGGCTGTCACCCCTAAACAAGGAATGCAAACCAAATGACTCCCAAAAAGCCGGAAAAACGGCTCCTGATAATCGATGACGAAGAAAATATGCGGCACATGCTTTCAAAAGTGCTGAGCAAAGCGGGCTACACGATTGAAACCGCTTCCAACGGTCATGAAGGTGTGAAAATGACCGCAAGCAAGACCTATGATTTTATCCTGTGTGACATTAAGATGCCCAATATGAGCGGAATGGATTTTTTAAAAGCCGCACGCGATAAAATCAGATTCACCACCGTGATTATGATGTCAGCCTACGGTACCATTGACACCGCCATAGCGGCGATGAAGCTGGGAGCCTATGATTATATATCGAAACCATTTAAAACCGATGAAGTATATCTGACCTTAAAAAAGGCGGAAGAACGTGAAAGCCTCAGACAGGAAAACCGCCAGCTCAAAGAGCACATCAAAAAAATTGAAAGTAATTATGATTTCGGCAACCTGGTGGCCAAAAGCGAGGCCATGCGGAAAATGTTCCGGGTCGCAGCCAAGGCGGCCCAGTACAAAACCACTGTTTTGATCCTGGGCGACAGTGGAACCGGCAAGGAATTAATTGCCCGGGCAATTCACAACGAAGGTGACCGTTCAGGCATGCCGCTGGTTCCGGTAAATTGCGGCGGTATTCCGGAAACACTGCTGGAAAGTGAATTGTTCGGCTATAAAAAGGGCGCCTTTACCGGCGCCGACAAAAATAAAAAAGGGCTGTTTCAGGAAGCCGACGGCGGCACCATTTTTCTGGATGAAATCGGTGAGCTACCACTGGCGCTGCAGGTTAAGCTTTTAAGGGTTCTGCAGGAAAATGAAGTTAGAATGATCGGTGATTCGATCTCGACTCAAATTGATGTGCGGGTTATTGCGGCAACGGCTAAAAATCTTGAGGAAGACGTAAAAAAGGGTGTCTTTCGAGAGGATCTGTACTACCGCCTAAATGTTCTGTCCATAAAAATTCCGCCCTTGCGAGACCGTGCCGAGGACATCCCCTTGCTCTGCGATCATTTCATGGAGCGGTTTAATCGCAGCCTGAACAAAAAAATCAAAAGCATCGCACCCGCTGCCATGTCGCATCTGCTTGAATACTCCTGGCCCGGAAATGTCAGAGAGCTGGAAAATGCAATCGAACGTGCGCTGGTGCTGACTGAAGGCGATGTGCTCCTGCCCGAGCATTTTCCTGCGGCGTTCGGGCAGCGATCGGGGGAGGATGCGTCAGATATGCTTTTTGATGGTTATTCACTAAAAGTTGCTCAGAAACTGATGGAAGAAAAACTCATCACCAAAGCCCTCAAAGAAACCGGCGGCAATCGCACCCAGGCATCTCGTTTGTTAGAGATCAGTCATCCGTCGTTGCTGAGCAAAATCAAATTATACAATATAGATCTGTAGTGGATTAGCCCGTTACCCGTTGTTGGTTACCCGGTTAAAAAGAAAAATCAGACAGTTACCTTTTTTAACAGGCTCAATCCCGTTTTACGGGGACCTTCGGCCGGCTCAACCGACCTAATCGATGGCCCACCGAAACAACACACTGCCCCAGGTAAAGCCGGCGCCAAAGGCCGCCAGGAGCACCCAGTCTCCTTTCTGCAATTTGTTTGCCCGATAGGTTTCAGACATTGCCAATGGAATAGTGGCTGCCGTAGTATTGCCGTATTTGTTGATGTTAATCACCACCCGCTCGGGATCCAGCCCCATTTTTTTAGTAGCGGCATCGATGATTCGGTAATTGGCCTGATGGGGTATGAAAAAGCGAATATCTTTATCGTTTAAATTATTCCTTTCGACGATTTTGACCGATACATCTGCCATTCCGACGACTGCATGCTTGAACACCGTTTTGCCGTCCTGATAGATATAGTGCATCTTCTGGTCAACCGTTTCGTGTGAGGCCGGAAAGAGACTACCGCCGCCCGTAATCGCAAGGGATTCGGCCCCCGAGCCATCCAGGTGCATGATAAAATCTTGGATGCCCAAATCGTCCTTTTCATATGATTCCAAAAGGACTGCGCCGGCGGCGTCCCCGAACAGTATGCAGGTTGTACGATCTTCGTAATTGGTAATCGCACTCATTTTATCGGCACCGATAACCAGAACTTTTTTATGGCGGCCGCTTTCAATGAATTGGGAACCGGTCACCAATGCGCACATAAACCCGGTGCAGCCGCCGTTGATATCATATCCCCAGCTATTGCTGGCCCCCAGATTTCTTTGAACGAATGAAGCAGCTGAGGGGACCGGCCAATCCGGTGTTACGGTGGCAAACAAGATCAAATCCAGTTCCGCGGGGGAAGTATGCGTTTCTTCAAGAACGACCTGAGCGGCTTTGGTGGCCATATAAGAAACGCCCTTTTCTTTGTCCAGTATCCGGCGCTCCTTTATTCCGGTGCGGGTCGTAATCCATTCATCATCGGTGTCGACCATTTTTTCCAGGTCACTGTTTGACAGTATTTTATCAGGCACATAATGGCCAACTCCGGAGATGATTGCGCGCATTAATATCCTCCTTTAACGGTATAAATTTTGTCAGAACGCGGCAGCGCAAGTAAAGCTTCTGATACGGACGGCAATCGAGCTTGCGACACAGTGCGGACAGATAATTTTATCCCACCTAATTAGCACACGTAACAAAAAAAATAAACCGGTGTGAATCATCAGTACTCAGATTTGAGATGACCGATCGGGAAATAAAAATTATACCGTTTCCTGGGCGGAAACGGATGCGGTTGGCTTGCATTTAAGGATCGGGTGGGCAGGCGAGTTGTTGCCTCGTAAAAAAGGGTCCCGTTTGTGATCTGTATTTTTTTGCGTTAGAAATTTCCGTTAATCTTTTTTCTCAGTTTTCCCGAGCATTTGAATGTGACGACTTTTCTTTCTCTAAGGATCAGGTCTTCGCCGGTTGCCGGGTTGCGTCCGCGACGTTTGCTTTTGTCTTTCACACAAAATTTCCCAAAACCGGAGATCAACACATCTTCATCTTTTGCCAGCGAGCTTTTAATAATTTCCAGCAAGGTTTCAATGATATCGACTGATTTTTTCTTTGTAAAGCCAAGCTCATGCACTGCGGCAACAATGTTGCTTTTGGTTAATGCCATAGATGCCTCCTAATAATGTCCTGTTCCTTTTCCCTTATATTTAAGCTGAGCGGTCATCTCACACGCCTGGCGCCAGTCGGCATAATTGTGCAAGGCCAGGGTCAAGCATACCGCTGTCGGCGCACGCGTTCCCGTTTCTATTCCTTCCCTGTAAGGCTATTATTTGACGAATCGGGGTTTTCAGCCCGATCTCCAGCCGGGTCCTGCTCTGACTCTTCTTTTGGTTTTAAAGCATCAACTTTCTTCATGATGTTTTTGACGCCTTTCACGATACTATCAATTTCAGCTTTAATCTGGGCATCATCAATATCGTTCATCCAGAAATCTCCGCGTAACAGTTTAGAAAAAGTTTTGCCACATGTTTCGCTGTTTTTATTTGGTGATTTTCATTTTTTCAGCTATCATGAACAAGCTGTTTTATTTTTATCGCGCTGCAAAAACCATTGCTATTATATGATATACATAACCAAATAGCTTATACGTACCCAAATCATATGTCAAGATTCGAATTAATTAAATAATGATGATTCAAAAACTAATCCGGGTGCCTTTTTCTTGCAAAATCTGAACCGGATTCAATTTTTTTTGAATCATTTTGACTGATGCAATTATTTATTCGCAAATGGATATTATTGATCTTAAGTCTTTGGCTTCTTTAGCATCCGCAAAATAAAGAATTACGGTTATGCAGAAAGCCTAGGTTAGTCTCTTTCAACCACGAAGGGCACGAAGGACCCGAAGAGGGGGTGTCAATTTTCCTGTATCTATAATTTTCGTGATCTTCGTGGTGAGATCACTATCGGACGTAAACGACTGGTGCTTTCCAGATAACCACGTAAAGAACAATACAGCGGTACAGAAACAATAAAAGGGTTCCCCCAAGACTTACCGGGAACCCCCGTCTATCCTGTGGAGCCACCGTGCGGAGTCGAACCGCAGACCTGAGCATTACGAATGCCCTGCTCTACCAGCTGAGCTACGGTGGCACAGTTGATGTTGGGTTGGGTTTGCAAATCGCAGTGCTTATAGTGGTTGTCAAAAAAACGTTCCGTTGCCCTGGATTTAGGCCACCCGCCACGCGGCAGGTCGTTGACTCATTACTTTGTTTATGATTCAAAATCAAGCAATAAATTCGCTGAAAGCCCTCGCAGAGCAGATACCGCAAAGAGCGGGCCGCATTGAATGTTATGGTCTGAATGGTTCCGACAGGGCGCTTCTGATCGCCAGACTTTACCAGCAACTTTGTATCCCTATTTTTGTCGTTACGCCTTCGATCAAGTTGGCTGAAACGCTTTTAGCAGATCTGCGATTTTTTAATCATACCCCTGATGTGCCCCTGTTTTTATTTCCGTCATACAACATATTACCATTTAAATTAATGGCATACCACAATGAAACGGCCGCCCGGCGGATTCATGCCCTTTATCAATTGCTGGAATCCCGAACACCCCCGATTGTGGTTGCCGCCGCTGAAACCCTGTTGCAAAGAATTATTCCCAAGCAAGAGATCATCAATTATACGGATTTGATTATGGCCGGCGAGGAAATCGACCGGGAGCGTCTAATCGAAAAGCTGATAGCCGGCGGGTATGCACATGCGGCCATCGTTGAGGAGCCAGGGGATTTTTGTGTTCGAGGCGGAATTCTCGACATCTACTGCCCGCTTTATCCGGAGCCATTGCGAATCGAGTTTTTTGGAGATGTGGCAGAGTCCATCCGGCTTTTCTCGGCGGCCAGCCAGCGCACCATTCAATCCATATCTGAAGCTGTCATCCTTCCGGCCCGGGAGATGATTTTATACAAAACCCACCTGCCGCAGACAATCAACCGCATCAGATCCCGGGCATCCGAGCTTGAAATCCCGCTGACCGAAATCAGAAGAATTGTCGATTCTATCAAACACGGCCAGGGATTTCCGGGGGTGGAAAATCTGATTTCGCTGGTTTATCCGGAACTGGACAGCGTTTTTGATTTCCTGCCGGACAATACGCTGGTGGTATCCATTTCAGATGAAGATCTGGAAAAATCGGTCAAGGCACAAGAAAATCATATTGCTGCGAATTATGAAGCCGCTTGCCTCGCAAAACATCTGTGTGTGGAACCGTCGAGCCTGTATTTGAGCGGGTCTCAAATCCAAACGCTGATCGCACAGCGTAAGCCACTGATTTTTAAAATGCTGGAGGTTCAAGGAAGCCAGCGGCAGAATCTTCCAGGTGACATGCGATTTAAAGCGGTCGTCGAGGATAATACCGACATCGGTATACAGTTAAAAAATTATCAGGAGACAGAAAACCTTCTCAAACCACTGGCTGACTGGATTGACAAAAACAGGCGCAACGGATTGACCCCCCTCCTGGTTTGCCGAACCGAGACTCAGGCCCAAAGGTTAAAATCTCTGCTGATTCCTTATGGTTTCCAATTTAAAATGGCCGCTGCATTTGCGAGCGTGAATATTGAGCCAAACACGTTATGGCTTTGCCTGGGGCAGATCTCTGCGGGGTTTGTCTGGTCGGCGGAATCTCTGGCCATCATCACCGAAGCGGAAATTTTTGGATTGAGATCCCACCGTAAAAAAGCATTGCGTCCCGGGAGACCCTCTGAGCTGCTGGGCCTGCAGGATTTAAAAAAGAGCGATCTGGTCGTACACGTTGAGCATGGTATCGGGCGTTACGCGGGTCTGGTGAAGTTAAAAGTTGATGGACTCGCCAATGACTTTCTTGAGCTGGTCTACAAAGATGGAGACAAACTCTATCTGCCGGTTGACCGTATGAACATGGTTCAGCAATACATGGGGGTGGAAGGGATTGAGCCGGTCATTGATAAAATGGGCGGCAATTCCTGGAAGCGCATCAAAGCACGAGTAAAACGCTCTGCCGAGAAGATTGCCGGTGAGCTTCTCAAATTGTATGCCACGCGAAAATACGAAAAAGGATTTGCGTTCAGTGCGGTTGACAACTATTTTCGTGATTTTGAAGCCGGATTTGAATATGAAGAGACGACCGACCAGGTCAACGCCATTGGGATTGTGCTCGAAGATATGTATCGGTCAGCACCGATGGATCGACTGGTCTGCGGGGATGTCGGATACGGAAAAACAGAAGTGGCCCTGCGGGCGTCCTTTTTAGCAACCCATAACGGCAAACAGGTTGCGGTTCTGGTTCCAACAACCATACTGGCCGAGCAACATTATGCCACCTTTTGCAGACGTTATGAGCGCTACCCGATCAACATCGCCTGCCTGAGCCGATTTCGCCCGTTGCGTGAACAAAAGCAGATTGTGGCGGACCTAAGAGCCGGCAAGCTGGATATTGTCATCGGAACACACCGCTTGCTGCAAAAAGATATCGCATTTAAAGATCTGGGATTACTTGTGCTGGATGAAGAGCAACGTTTTGGTGTCCGTCATAAAGAAAAGTTGAAGAAATTTAAGCACAATGTGGATGTGCTGGCACTCACGGCCACACCGATTCCGCGAACCCTGCATATGTCGCTGGTGGGTATCCGCGACATCAGCATAATTTCGACACCACCGGAATTTCGGCAATCGATTATCACCACCATCTCTGAATTTGATGAAGAATTGATCATCGAGGCCATTCGAAAGGAGCTACGGCGCCGAGGGCAGATCTTCTTTGTTCACAACAATATTCAAAGTATCCGCAAAACCGCGCGGAAACTGCAGCAACTGGTGCCGGAAGTCAGATTGGAAATAGCCCATGGCCGGATGAGTGAAAATGAGCTTGAGCAGGTCATGTATCGTTTTTTCAACAAGGAATTTGACATGCTGGTTTGCACGACGATCATCGAGTCCGGGCTGGATGTCCCTTCAGCCAACACCATCATCGTTAATCGGGCCGATCGTTTCGGGCTGGCGCAGATTTATCAGTTGCGCGGGCGCGTCGGCCGCTCAGATGAGCAGGCTTATGCGGTTTTGATTATCCCTCATGAAAGCATACTTACCTCGGATGCCCGCAAGCGGCTCAAGGTCCTCATGGAACACAGCGATTTAGGCTCCGGTTTTCAAATCGCGATGAACGATCTGAAAATTCGTGGCGGCGGAACCATTCTGGGTGCTTCTCAATCCGGCCATATCGCCGCTGTCGGTTACGATATGTTTTTAAAGCTGATGGAAAATGCTGTCTCCGAATTAAAAGGCCACGCGCCCATCGTACCGCTGGATCCTGAAATTAATGTTCGCCTGTCTGCCTTTTTATCAGAATCCTATATCCCCGATATTGACCAGCGGATGGCGGCATACCGGCGGCTAGCCCGCATGACCGAACTCCAGGAGGTTACCGATTTTAAAAATGAGCTCATCGATCGTTACGGGAAACCGCCCGGAGAAGCCAACAATCTTCTATTTAAGATTGTTTTAAAAATCTTATCCAAGAAGGCCGGGATTGCCAAATTGGATTTGTCAGATCGACAGATGCATCTCCAATTCTCCGCCGCGCACCTGAAAAACACCCGGGCGCTGGTGGAATTGATCCAATCGGCCCCCCGCCGCTACGAACTAACACCGGGACAGGTTTTGAAAGTAAAATTGGCGCATGATCATGGCGGTAGTCATCTGGGTTATGCCAAAAATATATTGAAAGATATTATAGAGCGTGTTAAAAATTAAAGTTTAATAGAAACGCTCAAATTATGGTCAAATGAGTTATACATGACAAAAATTTTTCCGTTAACAATTTGGTTGCTTGGCGCGCTTTTACTTTTGGGTCTGTTCGCGGGCTGCATGAATTCAGGATCAGACTCCGGCAATGAACCCTTGATTCGTGTTCGTGACCGGGTGCTCACGGTTCTGGAGTTCAATAAGGCATTTGAATTTATCCGAATAGCTTATCCGCAGAACTTAAAGGATGACCCTGAGGATCTGAGAAACGCCCAGGAGCGCCTTTTAAACCAGCTGACAGTTGAAATGATTATCCTTGAGAGAGCTGAAGAACTGGGGCTTTCTATTTCCGACGAGGAGATCGCTAAAGCCGTAAGCGACATCAAAAGCGACTATCCTGAAGACACTTTTGAAAAAACGCTGCTGAAGACCGCTGTTTCTTACGAATTATGGGAAGCCCGTTTAAAAAATAGATTGCTGATGCAAAAGGTGGTTGATAACGAACTTAAAGATCAAATCATCATTACGCCTGAAGATATTGCCAGCTATTATGAACGCAACATAAAAACCCGGGCTCCCGAGGCTGAAGCGGCGGCTCCCAAAGATGACATGAACGAAATTATTATAAAATATCTGCGACGGGAAAAAGCAGAGCAGGCTTACAAAATATGGATCAATAATCTTAAGCAAAACTACAGTATCGAAATCGACACTGTCCGATGGGAAAAAATCAGCGGTTCTCAATACCAGCAGGATCAGAATCTGGAAGATTTGGATTTAACCCAAAAACCTGAGTGACGTATTTTCGGATAAAAATTGCAGCTGTATCCAGAAAAGATGACGTTTTTTTTATTTTTAAATGTATTGTGTCTGCTGACCTTGAATGGCGTTCTTTTTGCAAATGACGTTCAAGCAGATGAGCCCGCTGTTGTCGATCGCATTGTCGCGGTTGTCAATGATGAAATCATAACTCTTTTTGATCTAAATAAGACCTTGCAGCCGTATGAAGAAAATATCCAGGCCCTCGGTTACGCGCCTGAGAAGAAACGTGAAACGCTTTTTAAGTTACGCGCTGATCTGCTCAACAGTCTTGTCGATCAAAAACTGGCAGACCAACAAATCAAGAAAAATAATATTAAAGTCAGTACCAAACAGGTAGATATGGCGATAGAGCGAATAAAAGAAATGCGTTCTTATACCGATGAAGACCTGAGAGCAGGGTTGGCCGAGCAGGGCTTAACCATGGAAGAATATCGTGAAAACCTAAAGCAGCAACTGTTAAGAACCAACCTGGTTAATCGTGAAGTCAAATCAAAAATCGTCGTGACCAATGAAGAAATTAAAAAATATTACAATGCCCACCCTGACAAGTATGCCGGTCAAACAAAATACCACATTTGGAATATAGCGATCCGGTTTCCCCAGTATGCCGATGCTGCCCAAAAACAAAAAGCCTCGGGAAAAATGGAGGCTGTCTTGGCGCAACTAAAGCAAGGACGCTCGTTTGAATCCCTGGCAAATGAAGCCCCGAACGCCCCGGGGATGCTTGAAGGGGCGGATCTGGGTTTGTACCAGCTGGACGAACTGTCGCCTGAGCTGCAAGATGCTGTAAAAAATATGAAAGCGGGGCAATACAGCTCAATTTTAAGGTCCGCCACTGGGTATCAAATTATCTATATTGAAGAAACACTTGCGACAGATCCTAAAGCCATTTCTGACGCTAAAAATGAGATTGAGGATATTTTGTATAATGAAGCGGTTAACAATCGCTACAATACCTGGTTAAGTGAGCTCCGCAAACGGTCGCACATCAAGATTATTAAATAATGCTTTAGTTAGTTATTAGAACATAACTGAACTGCGCTTCCTATTAAATATGAAACCTGAAAAAGAATCTTTTTTATTTGGATATTATCTTCAGTCGATAAGGCTTGAAAAGAAGATAACGTTGGAAACAGTAGCCGAAGAGACCCGCATTGCAATCAGCAATTTGACGCTGATCGAAAAAGAGGATCTCGAATCGCTTCCGGATTCAGTATTTGTAAAGGGGTTTCTGCGTTCTTATGCAAAGGCCATCGGGGCTGACGGGAACGAGGCCGTCAGGCTTTACGAAGCCCGGCTCAATATGGAAAGTCGGTTGGACGAAGTCGGGCGCGTGTCGCCCAAATCAACGCTTTCTCCCTGGCGCAATCTGATGTTGTCGATTATCGCTGTTTTGGGTCTGATCGCCTTATCTTTGTATGGTGTTTCTTATTTCCAACATCAGACACCGCTGCATGAAGGCACCGAAATTTCAGGCGACAGCGAAAATCCGCCCGAAACACGTTCCGCGAACCGGAACCCGTCAGATACGAAAACAGGAATCCCACCTGAAGCGCTCACAAAATTGGTGCTGCAAATAAACGCCCTTGAAGACACATGGGTGAAAATCATCGTGGACAATCAAGAACCCAAAGAATACAATTTGCGCGCCGGGGATCAGCTGGAAGAAGAAGCATCCACGGGTTATAATCTGCTGATTGGCAACGCCAGTGGCCTTGAAATGAAACTTAACGGCGAATCCGTAGCAATTTCCGGCAAAGTAGGTGAAATCGTCAACATTCAGCTTCCTTGAAACTTTACGGGAAAGAACCTCATTTTAAAAGATGCAAACCGATCGCACCAGGGTATTAGTGGACAGCATTAAACGGCTCCTAAGGCGCAGGGCGGCGACACACCTGAGCAATATTATCGCCAAAACCCATGCGGCGGACCTGTCCGTTGTTTTCCGTTCGTTGTCGATTTCGCAGCAGCACCAATTATTCAATTTGGTCACGGATATCGAGCAAAAAGGGATTTTGTTCAGAGAACTGGATGTCGATACATTTTTAGACCTCATCGAAGGAATTCAACTGGATGACCTCGTTGAAGTTTTTGAACAGATGCCCAATGACGATGTGGCGGATCTGTTGGAGCGCTTGCCCGAAGAAAAAGCCGATGCCATCCTGGAAAAAATGAAAAAGGCGGAGTCGGAAGAGGTCGAAGATCTGCTGCGTTATGAGAAGGACACCGCCGGTGGCATCATGGTACCGGATTTCATTGCCCTGGCAGAAGATACGACTGCAAAGGAAGCCATCGAAGCTCTGCAGAAAGAATATTCTGATGTTGAGATGCCTTTTTATCTTTATGTCGTCGATGATTACGGCAAGCTGGTCGGCGTCAGTTCTTTGCGCCAGCTCGTACTGGTACGACCTGAAACACCGCTTAAAGCGTTTATGGCAACCGACGTATTTTCCGTTCAAACCGACATGGATCAGGAGGAAGTCGCCAAAATCGTCGCCCGTTATGACATTTTAGCGGTACCGGTGGTAGACGATACAAACCGGCTGGTGGGTATCGTAACGGTTGATGACGTCATCGACATCTTTCGACGCGAAGCCACTGAGGACATATTGAAGATGGCGGGTGTGGGCGAAGAATTTGTCGAAACCAAGTCGGTCCTGAAAAGCACACGCATTCGGTTGCCCTGGCTTTTTGCCAGTTGTGTGGGCGGTATTGTTGCATTTTTTATCATCGGCAAATTTGAAGGCTCTCTGGCCAAAATTGCTACGCTGGCGGCCTTTATTCCCGTCATTATGGGCATGGGTGGTAATATCGGCACTCAGTCCTCAACCATTATCGTTCGGGGTATTGCAACGGGCCGAATCGATATCCGGGACTTTTGGTCTGTCCTTTTCAAGGAATTGGCGATCGGCGTTATTTTAGGCGTCATTTATGGATTAATTATCGGCGCTGTCGCGCAGGTGCGTTATAGCACGGCAGCTCTGGCTTTCTCAGTTGGCCTTGCGGTCATCAGCTCAATGTCGGTAGCCGCCCTGGTCGGCTCGCTGGTCCCAATGGCTTTTGCGCGAATCCATATTGATCCGGCTGTCGCGACCGGACCTTTTGTCACGACGGCCATTGATATCATCAGCGTTTCGTTTTATTTTATGATTGCCACCGCGCTGCTGGGTCTTTGATTGCATGTCAGTTTTTTCCACGCCTGCCATTTTACTCCGCAGACTCGATTACGGGGATTTCGATCTCATCCTGACCTTATTGTCCTTGCGGCGGGGTAAAATATCGCTAATCGCAAAATCTGCCAAAAAAAGTAGAAAACGATTTGCAGGTATTCTGGAGCTTTTTTCGCTCGTTGACGTCGTCGCCAGCACGGGCAGGGGGCGTGGTCTTGCTGTCCTGCAGGAAGCGGCCCTAAAATCTCCCTTCAGCACGATTCGCAGCGATATCAAGAAAACTGCTTATGCCAGTTACTGGTGTGAGTTGCTCCACAACTGGCTCGAAGAAAACCAGGAACAAGTTCAACTTTACCATCTATTAAAATATGTCCTCGGTCAGCTTGACAGCGGCACCTCTACGGCAGCCGAATTAAGCGCCTTATTTCAAATGCGGCTGCTCTATCTTTCCGGACATCGCCCTAACTTGCAGCAATGTGCGCGTTGTCGTAAGCACCTTGACACCATTGAGGCCCATCAAGTCGTTTTTGATATTTCCAAGGGCGCCATCCTGTGCCATGGATGTGCATCCGGCTCCGGTGGCCACATCCGGCTTTCGAAAGGAACGATAAAACAACTGATCTGGTTTGAAAACGGGGATCTGAAAAAAGCCTCCAGAGTCCGATTCGGCGCCAAGGCCCTCAATGAAAGCCTGGAATTGCTTGAGGCATTCGTGCCTTATATTCTTGGGATGCAACCGCGCAGTCTTAAGTTTTTGAGACAGATACGAAAACCAGTAAGTTAGGAATTCAGGAATTCTGGTATTCTGAACTGTGACGTTTTACAGGGAAATTATAAAAGCTAACCACGAAAGCACGAAATTTTATTTTATACGGTTATGCAGAAAGCCCAAGTTAGTTTCTTTCAACCACGAAGGGCACGAAGGACCCGAAGAGGGGGCGTCAACTTATTCATCCTGCCTTTGTGATCTTCGTGATCTTCGTGGTGAGATCACTATCGGACGTAAACGACTGGAACTTTCCAGATAACCACATTATTTTATAATTCCTAATTCGCGCTTTCGTGATAAATTATTTTACTTATGGCGAATAAATTCAAACGTATCCTTGAAAATGAACCCATTGAAGCGTCGGCGCCGTGCCGCATCGATATGGGAGGCACATTGGACATTCGTACATTTTATTACCCTCTGCGGCATTTGTCTCCCTGCACCTTTAATATTGCTGTAGGACTCAGAACCCGGGTGCGGCTGATGCCCTATCACAAGGATCGCATAAAAATCTCCTCAAAAGGATTTGAAAGTGCGGAATTTACCATCAGCCGGGCGCCATACACGCATCCACTGGGTCTGATGTTTGCGGCCGGGGTATATTTCAACGCCAAAAATGTGCATATCCGGATTGAATCCGAATCACCGCCACGCAGTGCCCTGGGAGGCTCATCAGCAGCAGTTGCCGCACTGATCGCCGCCTTTTCAACGTTATGGCATAAGGCAGCTTCAACCCGACCGCTGACCCGGCACCAAATTGCAATTCTGGCCCATGGACTGGAGGAAAGTGTTGCCGGGGTACCCTGTGGCTTTCAGGATCAGCTGGCCGCCATATATGGGGGTGCTAATGTCTGGGAATGGCCGACGGGCATTGACCGCCCGCAATTCAGAAAAAAAGTGGTTGTACCCAAAAGATTGCATAAAAATCTTGAAAAGCACCTGCTTGTGGCATACTGCGGAAAACCACATGTTTCCAAAGATATTAACAGCCGCTGGGTCCAGCAATTTCTTAAAGGACGATTTCGGCACCTCTGGGCCGAAATCGTTGCCTGTACCCGGCAGTTTGTCATGGCCCTGGCTGACCGAAATTATTCGCTGGCCGGTGAATTGATGAACCGGGAAACGGCCTTTCGCCAAAAAATGACACCGGACGTGCTCGACGATATCGGACTACAATTGGCAAAATCCGCGCGCACACACAATTGTGGTGCCCGATTTACGGGTGCCGGAGGCGGGGGCTGTATTTGGGCTCTGGGTGAAATTGAAAATATTGACAGACTAAAACCATTATGGGAAGAGATACTTTCATCTGAAAATGAGGCCCGCTTGCTGGATATAAAAATTGACTCG
This sequence comes from uncultured Desulfobacterales bacterium, assembly GCA_947259495.1. Taxonomy (GTDB): domain Bacteria; phylum Desulfobacterota; class Desulfobacteria; order Desulfobacterales; family JAHEIW01; genus JAHEIW01. Next base: position 17,103 of record CAMYLV010000042.1, read on the forward strand.
CAGGGGTTGGTGGTTCACTAAATTTAGTGTTTGGTATTTAGTATTTAGTGTTTTGTGATGGCCAATGTATAGAACTAAACACAAAACACAAAACACTAATCTGAAGGAAAAAGGAAGGCGCAATGTACTTTCAGGATGTAATTTTAGAACTGAACAAATTCTGGGCCCGCAAGGGCTGTGTGATGGTACAACCCTATGATCTGGAAGTCGGCGCCGGAACATTTCATCCGGCCACGCTCTTAAAGGCGCTGGGTCCTGAACCGTGGAAGGTCGCTTATGTCCAGCCTTCCCGGCGTCCGACCGACGGGCGCTACGGCGACAATCCGAACCGATTGCAGCATTATTATCAGTATCAGGTTCTATTGAAACCATCCCCGTTTGATGTCCAAAAGCAATACCTGCAGAGCATGAAGGTATTGGGTGTCGATCCGCTTGATCATGATATCCGGTTCGTGGAAGATGATTGGGAATCACCCACCCTGGGCGCCTCCGGCCTTGGATGGGAAGTCTGGTTGGATGGCATGGAGATCACCCAGTTTACCTATTTTCAAATGGCCGGCAGTATTGAATTGCATCCCATTTCCGTCGAGCTCACTTACGGCCTGGAAAGAATTGCCATGTACCTGCAGGGGGTGGACAATGTCTATGATCTGCAATGGAATGCGGACGTCAAATACGGCGAGGTTCATCACCAGCAGGAAGTTGAGCAGTCGACCTATAATTTTGAAAAAGCCGACGTGCCCGTCTTGTTTGATCTGTTTAAAAAGTACGAAAGGGAATCCATGCGGCAGATCGAAGCCGGGCTGGTTTTGCCGGCGTACGAATACTGCCTGAAGTGTTCTCATACCTTTAACCTCCTCGATGCGCGCGGCGCCATCAGTGTGACCGAAAGGACCGGTTATATCGCCCGAATACGAAATCTTGCAAGGGACAGCGCAGAGGCGTATTCGAAACAGCGTGAAGATATGGGCTATCCGCTGCTCAATAAATTAACTTAAAAGGTTCCAGGGTTCAACGTTCAAAGGTTCAGGGTTAGAAAACAGAAGACAGATATCAGAGATCAGAGGACAGAAAACAAGTAAGGTCATTCATTACTCAGTTTTTAGCATCTGTCTTCCGTCATCTGACATCTGATCTCTGACACATGGAAACCTCTGAACCCAGAACCCTGAACCTCTGAACCCGGGAGTTGAGGACCAAATGGAAACCTTATTGCTTGAGATTGGAACTGAGGAAATCCCCGCAGGTTACATTAATCCTGCTTTAAAGGCGCTGGCTGCAACGTTGCAGAAAAAAATGACCGAAGCCCGCATTTCCCATGGCGCCGCTAAAACATACGGGTCCCCCCGGCGACTTGCGGTTTGTATTGAAAAAGTTGCCGTCAAGCAGCTGCCGCTAAAGACCGAATTGACCGGACCACCGGTTAAAGTTGGGTTTGATGAATCCGGCAAACCGACCATGGCCGCCAAAAAGTTTGCCGAGAAAGCGCGAGTTAAAATTAAGCAGCTGGGCGTTAAAGAGACCAAGAAAGGTGCTTATTTGTGCGCGGTAATGCAGGAGCGGGGTCAGGCAACCCGGACCTTGCTTAAAAATATCCTGCCAAAGGTGATATTGGCGACCCCGTTTCCGAAAACCATGCGGTGGGCAGATCTGGACATCGCTTTTGCCAGACCGATCCATTCCTGCCTGGCGCTGCTGGGTTCTAAGGTCATCTCTTTTAAACTGGGAAATATAAATGCCAACCGGTATTCCTACGGGCATTACTTTATGAAGCCCGGAAAAATAAAAATAGACTCAGCAGACGACTACCCGATACGCCTGAAAAATGCTCAGGTAATTGTCGATCTGGATGAACGCCGCAAATCGGTTGAACGCGAAATCAACAAAGCAGCCCAGAAGGTTGGTGGCCGTATTTTGCCCGATGCTGATCTGGTGGATATCGTCAACAACCTGGTGGAATATCCGGTGGCCGTGGCGGGTGAATTCGACAGGAAATTCCTCGAACTTCCCGACGAAGTCCTGATTACCGCCATGCGGGAACATCAAAAGTATTTTGCTGTTGTCAATAAATCACAAAAACTGCTGCCATATTTTGTAGCTGTCAACAATACGGTCGCCAGAGATATGAAGCTGGTGACCATAGGCCATGAACGCGTGCTGCGCGCACGCTTGGCCGATGCCCAGTTTTTTTATCAGGGTGATTTGGAGGTCTCTAATGATGCGCGGGTGGAAAAGCTGAAAGGGGTTCTGTTCCAGGCCAAGCTGGGTAGCATGTATGAGAAAATACAACGGGTTGCCCGGATCGGTAAATTTATCGCCAAGGCGCTGGATATCGATCTGGACGCGGAAAAGCGGGGTGATGAGCTTAAGGCCCAGGTGGCGCGGGCGGCGAAACTGTGCAAAGCGGACCTTGTCAGCCAGGTTGTTGGGGAATTTCCTAAATTACAAGGAATCATGGGAAGAGTTTACGCGACCATTGCGGGTGAACTGCCCAGTGTGTCGCTCGCCATCGAAGAACACTATCGTCCCACCTATTCCGGAGGCCCCCTGCCCGAGACCATTACCGGCGGCATTTTGAGTATTGCCGACAAGATCGACACGATCTGTGGTTGTTTCAGTGCCGGGCTGATTCCCACCGGTGCGTCCGATCCATATGCCCTCCGACGCCAGGGGATCGGGATCATTCAAATCATAAACGACAAGGGCTTTTCCTTTTCACTCAGAAAACTGATCAAAAAAAGTCTCAGCCAATTTGATTTAAAAGACCCGGATGAACTAAAAGCACTCACCCGAAAGGTCTATTCTTTTTTGCAAAACCGCATCATCCAGCTGCTGGCCGACCAGGGATATGCGAAGGATACCATCGCTGCGGTTGTTGAGGTCTCTATCGATCACGCGCCCAATTTATGGAACCGTCTATTTGTCAAACCCGGTGAGGTCAACGACAATCTGTTTGAACACAAGAGCGAAACGGCGCTTTTTAGTGCCTACCTGAAAGTTGAACAAAGCGTTTCGGATGCCATGCAAAAGGGCCTTTTCGAAAAAGCGCTGCTGGATATCGCTACCCTGCGCGGTCCGGTAGATGCTTTCTTTGATGGCGTGATGGTGCTGGCAGATGACAAAAACGTTCGCCGTAACCGCCTGGCCCTGCTCGAACATATCGCAGCGCTTTTCAGTCAAATGGCCGACTTTTCAAAGCTATCGACCTGATGGCAGCAAAGATAATTTGCGGTGCATCAGCGTCGGCTTTACATATAGTGGTTGTCAAAAAAAACGTTCCGATTGCGGGACGTTTTTTTGCTACAACACTTATGCCGCCATCCTTTTTTTTTGAACATTATTTTGACAAGCGGTATATTTATTCCGGGCAGGGTTAATTTCTGATGTTGTCTGCGGTGCCAATCATAAAAAATTGATGTTATTCCGGTAGAGAATAGAGCGGGGGAAAATAATCACGCTCTTTTTTTATTTCGGCGACTATTTTTTCTACATCCGCGGTCTTCCACTCGCCAGTTCCCTTAATATTTTGCAGTCCTTCCAGGCGCAAGGCTGAAGCGATCATTGTCAAATTTGCACCGACGCGGTGCAAATCCCTGACCATTTGAAAAATTTTTTCTTTTTGAGGATGATCGTGCCACGGCTGCTTTTTGTCAATCACCGCCACATTCATGACCCGGCTCTCATCGGAAGCATGTTCAGGGGCAATCATATCGATTTTGCATACAATTTTTCTGAGATTATTGGCGATTTCGTGCAGCTGTTGGGCAAGTAAATCCTGTTTGGCATGAAAGCGTGACGATCCCTGGTTTGCGTCAAGCAGGTTTGCGATTGCCCTCTCAACCATTTTGCCAAGGGGTTCTCCGGTTCGTTTTTTTTGACGGTCGAGTTTATGCTTTAATTCAGCCGACACCTTAATCGTGAGGGCCTTCTGGCTTTCTCCGATTCGTTTATCTTTTAATCTCATGCGTTGAACGTTGCTTTGGGTGTTCAAATTGAAAAAGATAAGGACATGTGTTTGTCAAGATTGTTATGAATTTCTAAAAACAATGTCAACATAAAATTAGTAGAAATATCAATTAGTTATTATTTATCGACCACAATGATTTTATACACATTTATTTTTTGAACCGTTATCCAGTAAACCGTTATGGAAACATTAGGATGGGATTTGACCCACCCGCCATGAGATATGCCCCAGCAGCACGCCGTTCAGCCCTTTGTAAAAATTCTTGAGCAAATAATTTTTTTAAAATTTTCCAAGCAGTTATAAGATTACCCAAAAAAAAGCGGTACACTGGCATAGATGTTGACATAATAGGGTGACAGGAGGCGGAAGACGAAGCGAATGCGACCGACAGGTTTACTCGGCTTCTGCGTATATACCATTTTCCATAATAATGTTCCGGAATACGGAAGCGCGGCATAAGTGGTTGTAGAAAAAACGTTTTAACAACGAAACGTTTTTTTGACAACCACTATAAGTCTATAGAAAGGAGGTAGGACAATGAAAAAGAATTATGTGATCTTCTTCTTAATCGTTTTGGTGGGAGCTGTATTTATCAGCTGTCAGGCCCATCATGCACCGGTCGTTCATCCACAGTTTCAACCGGTGGATCTCAACGCCAAATTGAAATCCGGTGTTTTAAAGCCTAAAGTCAACAACTTTGCTGTCATTTTGGATGCTTCGCCATCAACCAGAGACCTGCAAAGCGGGCTTACGAGTTTTGAATCTTCCAAAGCTTTTCTGTACCGCATGAATCGGTCGATTCCGCAGATGAATTTGAATTCAGCATTAAGATCGTTTGGACACTGGCAAGACGGCGGGGAGACGACATTACACTTTGGCCCCACGCGCTGGCAGCGGGATTCTTTTCAAAGCGCGCTGGACGGGGTTTCCCAGGGAGGGGGTAAAAGCCCCGTGGATCAGGCTTTTGATCTTACCACTGATGATATGAGCAGCATGCAGGGGCGCACCGCCGTGATCCTGGTGGGCGACGGCCAGTACCGCGGTGTTGACGCCGCAGGCGCTGCCAAACGCCTGAAGGCACGCTACGGAAGCAATGCGTGCATTTATACTGTTTTGACTGGCAGTGCCGGCCCCCAGGATGTGGCCACAATGAAAGCGATTGCCGCCGCCGGCCAATGTGGTTCGTTTCAAAAGGCCAGTAACCTGGAATCGCCGCAGGCCATGGCCAACTGGGTGGAGTCGGTTTTTTTGACAAAATCAGCGATGAAGGCTGCGGTACCGGCCGCACCTTTAGACAGTGACGGTGACGGAGTTTACGATAATGTCGATCAGTGTCCGGACACGCCCAAAGGCGCCACCGTTGATAAGCGTGGATGCTGGGTACTTACCGGCGTTACATTTGATACTTCCAAATGGGAAATTAAATCCAGATACTATTCCAGATTGAACAGCGTCGTCGCCATCCTGCAAAAAAATCCATCTCTCAGGCTGGAGATTGAAGGACACACCGACAACCGCGGTGCGGCCGACTACAACCAGCGCTTATCTGAGAATCGTGCCAAAGCCGTCATGGATTATTTGATCGCCAGGGGCATTGCGTCAAATCGCCTGTCGGCCAGAGGCTATGGTTTTTCGAAACCGGCAGCTTCAAATGCCACTGCAGCCGGTCGTGCGCAGAACCGACGGGTTGAATTACGGCCCCTGCCTTAAGACAGCAGCTTTTCCTGCCAATAAAATGGAGGGGTGGATGCGGACGCATCCACTCCCTCCATTTTTTTTGCGTCAGCCGGAGTCAGGTTAATATACCGCTTTCCATATTAATATACCGAACCACGGAATTGGGGCATAAGTGGTTGTAGAAAAAAACGTTGGAACAGCGGAACGTTTTTTTGACAACCACTATAAAACCCATGACGATGCCGAAATTGGCAGGCATTACAGGCCGTTTGTCCAGAGCGACATCCTTGTTATAATATAAGAGGCAAATATTTTGTATAGTTGTCATTGTGCAATCTGCTAAAACATCGTGGTTATCTGGAAAGTTCCAGTCGTTTGCGTCCGATTGTGATATCACCACGAAGATCACGAAGATCACGAAGATCATAAATGCAGGATGAATAAATTGACACCCCCTCTTCGGGTCCTTCGTGCCCTTCGTGGTTGAAAGACACTAACTTGGGCTTTCTGCATAACCGTATAGAACAATTCCGCTCTAATACTTTAGTATTAAGAAATGCGATCCACAATTTTAACTACTTCTTTTCACATTTCAAATGTTTTGCGATTTCTTGCAATGCCTATATCTCTCTGATACTATTTGAAAATTGATTTTTATCATCATCTGGCACAGCTATTGCTCTTGTAGATATTACCTGATCGGCTGCTATCTTTTTCTAGCACGTCAAGTAATTGGCTGCTCGCCTTTATTAGGGTGAGTGAATACGGCGAATATCACGGCATCCGGGGGAGTCTTAAATTTAAAACTGACTAAATGCAGAAACATACATTTGTCGATAATGGTTCCTGAGAGGAAAAAATGAAAGCATTAACGGTTGATCAGAATATTGAACGTAGAATTGAAAAAAGACATGCTTGCTCAGAAGATATTTTTTTCGTAACTCAAAACCGACTTTATGAAGGCAAGCTTAAAGATTATAGCCGCAACGGTCTTTTTATCAGGACTAAAGAGGCTTTATCAGTCGGCGAAATGATCACAGTGGTGGATCCGCACCCCGGTGGAGACAATAAGAAACGGAAAGGCCAAATTTTATGGAGAAATAAGGAGGGATTCGGCGTAGAGTTGTATAGATACCGCAATGACAGGGAACACAAAATAATACGATTTGAGAAAAGATGTATAATAAAAAATTATGATTTACGATAAAAAAATGCCGGGTAGATAAAAAGACGGTATAAAGTAACTCTTTTAGAATGAAAGATATTGATCAAATAAAAGAACCGTATAATAAACCTGTTCTGAGAATTAATCTTAAGGATGGCGATCTAAGAACCGGTCCTAATGACAGGCGGCAGGTCCACACCTATGTTGCCGATGACAGAAGAAGTGGGATTGCCGATCGGCGGAAAAATTAAGATGACCCTCGAATATCCAAACGTGGTTATCTGGAAAGTTCCAGTAGTTTACGTCCGACAGTGATCTCACCACGAAGATCACGAAGATCACAAATGCAGGATGAATAAATTGACACCCCCCTCTTCGGGCCCTTCGTGCCCTTCGTGGTTGAAAGAAACTAACTTGGGCTTTCTGCATAACCGTATATCCAAATTTAGAGAATTATAAAAATTCTATTTTTTCGGTCGCTGATTTTACAACAAAAATACGTTCGTTATTACCCTGCAGGTCTGCCGGTGTTAAATAGAAACCCTGGCGATCCGGAGAATAGCCCAAAGTATAACCTACCACAGTTTCGCCATCAAAAAAACGAACCTTCATTTTCCGGCCTCCGGCAGCTATTTCGTCATTATAGTTATCCTCGCGGTCTTTGTTTCCTTTAAAATCCTTTACAAAAAAAACCGCTTTCAAATCCTCAATGCCAATTTCCATTATTTCCCCATTTATTTCTTCCAGGTGGAATTGATTCTTGTTGGGGAAAAAGTCGTTGGTTTTGCCTTTTGCCACGGTGTTGTCTTTGAATTTTACCACGACCCTGTTTGGTTCCATTACAGCCTCCGCTAAATTATAGTGGTTGTCAAAAAAACGTTCCGATTGCGGGACGTTTTTTTGCTACAACACTTATGCCTCCATCCATTTTTCGGAACATTATTATGACAAGTGGTATAATATGTCAAAATGCAATAGCGTGGGATTGCTGCCATTTGAAGATATGATTATTAATAATAACGTGGTTATACGGAAAGTTCCAGTAGTTTACGTCCGATAGTGATCTCACCACGAAGATCACAAATGGAGGATGAATAAATTGACACCCCCTCTTCGGGTCCTTCTTGCCCTTCGTGGTTGAAAGAGACTAACTTGGGCTTTCTGCATAACCTTATATAATAATTTAGCACACTTTCTATTAATTTGCGAATAGGGAAAACCAATCGTATTTATTGTCATCTCGACTCAGGAGGTGAATCCGATTTTATGGTTTTGCCTTTTTTCTAGTGGTTGTCAAAAAAACGTTCCGATATTCAAACGCTATTTTCTACAACCACTTATGCCCCAATTCTATATATCGAAACACTATTATGGAAAACGGTATATTTGTTTATAGAAGCCATTTCAAAACCTCTTTAGAGCTAATTTTGCGGACTTTTGTTAAAAAGCGCTTAGCGCAGTGGAGCGTAAAATCTTGAATTGTTTGAGGGCTTGGAACGGGGTTTTGAAATGGCTTCTAGTCAAATTTTGTAGATCTACTGTTTGACATCAAGAGAAATGATGCTGTAAGTTGCAAGTATGAGTTTGAGATCAACAGAGGGAGAAAGAAATGTCCGACATTTTGCTTGGAGTCATCATTGGTGGATTAATTGCAAGCATAACGCCGATAGTTATGATAATTTTAGATCACAGACGCTGGCAACGACAGGCAACAATTGAGCAGCTAAGATTTGAACGGCAACAATTTGAGAAAATATTCAGAGAGAATCTTAAAAGGTTTTCCAAGGCTATTGCTGAGAATAGTTACCCGTCAGACATGATTATGGACTTTATTTTAACTATGCCAAAAGAGGTGTCTACAAAATTTAAAGAATTTTTGGCTGACCCTAATAAAACAGATGCAAAATGTAAAAAAGTTTATATAAATGTAGTTTTAACAATGAAAAAGATCTTATCTGATATCGACAATAAAATTAAAGACCTAACTTCTCAAAAACCAAAATTCTTTAAAATGCCATCTAAAAAATAGGATTTTACCGCTTTTCATAATAATGTTCCGAAACATGTAAAATTTGCTCAGGCTTGTGCGATAACAGATGCGGCCAAAACTCCCGGACCACAGGTGATGCCGCCGCCCGGGTGGCTGCCGCTGCCGCACAGATACAGCCCCTTAATCGGTGTATGATAGCGGGCGCACTCCGGGGTGGGTCTTAATATCAGTTGATCCAGCGCGTGCTCGCCGTGTAGAATATGCCCCTGTACCAGCCCGTAACGTTTTTCCAGATCAACCGGAGTAACTACTTCCCGGGCCACAATCGCATCGGTCACGCCGGGGGCATATTGCTCCAGAGCTGCCACAACAGTATCCCCCAGTTTTTCAATCTGATCCTGATCCCATTGCGATTTTAAGCCATAGGGCACGAAATGCACGAGAATCGAAACCACGCTATGGCCTGGGGGAGCGAGATCCGGGCTTGAAACGGTGGGAATATGGATATCCAGTATGGGTTCAGCTGAAAACCGACCGTACTTACAGACATCAAAGGCTTTTTCGATGTGATCCAGGTGGCAGCCTGTTCTGGCAAACGCTATTTTTTCTCCCGAGCGGCCAATAAATTCCAGTTGCGTACCAAGCGCCAGATTCACTTTGGCGGTTGTTCCGGTGCCCCGGATATGCTGCATGCGGTGTTCCTGCCAGTTTTCAAGCTGATTGCCCTGTATCAAATCCAAAAAGGTATGCCGGGGGTCGCAGGACGCAGCGACTATGGAGGCCTGGATATGCTCCCCGTCTTTTAGCAGCAACCCCTTGATTTGTCCCCCGGAGACCTGTATTTCGCTGACTTCGGCGTTGGTTCGAATTTCGCCCCCCCGAGATTGAACCGCTTTTTCGAGGGCGGCGATCAGGGAGCGGGGGCCGCCTTTAATGCTGTATTTGGCGGAACACTCCCACAATAGAAGGTTAAAGGCGGTGCCGGGGCTCCAGGGGCCGGCAAAAGTACCGGTTAAGCAGGCACCGGCCAGCGCGGCCTTTACGTGACTATTTTCAAACCATTCGTTCAGCCAGTCAGCGGCACTCATGGGTGCGATGCGCATCAACTCCAGCATCGTAGTTTTGCCCAGCCGTCGCAGTGCAAAACCGGTTTTAAAAAGATCCCATAGCGTGCGACCATCAGACGAATCCATCGCCGGCGGAAGTTCGTCGAAGATGCGATTGACAACACCGGCAACCTGTCTGATGAATTTGCGGTAGCGATGATATTGCCGGGCGTCTTCCGGTGAGTAAAAATTGATTTCATTTGCGGTGCGACGCTCTTTGTTGCCCAGGAGCATTCCCCGGTCCCGGGGGTCCAATGCCAGAAAAGAGGGTCTTCCCTGTAGGAGTTCGAGGCCGTGGGACTTCAAATCAAGGCTTTTGACGACCCGGGCTCGAACCTGGCCGGAGTCATGCAGGACCCCGTCCGTTTGATATCCGGCATGAAATTCCTCTCCCGCCGCCAGACCGCCGATGGTACTGCGACGTTCAAGGACCAATACGTTACGGCCCTGTCTGGCCAGGAGTGCAGCTGTGGTCAGGCCATTATGCCCAGCACCGATGACAATTACGTCATATGCGTTGCTCGTGGATGAGTTCATACTTTAATTGTGTTTCTTTTATTTCATTTCTTAAGGTGTCATTCTTCAGAAGACAGAGGTCAGACGACAGAAGACAGATGGAAAAAATGGAAGATAAAACAGCCTTACTGTCCTCTGTTTGCTGACACCTGAAACCTTGTGCTATTAACCAAAAACCAATAACAATTAACTGGACTTAAGCAAGGTTTTGGCAGCCAGTTCGCCGGGGGCGCCCATAATGCCCCCGCCCGGGTGAACACAGGAACCGCACATCCAAAGATGATCGATTGGCGTCTGGTAGCGGGACCAGCCGGAGACCGGCCGAAACGGGCCCAGTTGCTCCAGGCTCAATTCTCCCTGAAAAATATTACCCTCGGTAAGACCCACATCTTGCTCAAGATCCCAGGGTGTGACGACCTGACGGTGCAGGATGCTGTCTTTTATATCCGGGCAGTATTCGGCCAGCGTGTCGACCACCGTATCCCCCAGTGCTTCCCGCTTTGCAGGCCACTGCTCAGGGCCTTCTTTCAAATGGTAAGGTGCGTATTGGACAAAAATCGAGATCACATGTTTGCCAGGTGGTGCGACGGTGGGATCTGTCAAAGAGGGGATGACAATATCCAAAAAGGGTCTTTCTGAAAAATTGCCATATTTGGCGTCATCGTAGGCCTTTTCCAGGTATTCGACACCCGGGGCAATGGTGATATCTCCCCGCAGATGGGGTCCGTCACCCGGTTTACAGCCAAAATCCGGTAGACGATCCACCGCCAGATTGACCTTGGCAGAACTGCCTCTGTATTTAAAGCGTTTGAGCTGCTGCACAAAATCAGCGTCCAGGTGCTGCGCGCCTATCATCTTGAAAAACGTTTGATGCGCATCGACGGCCGAAATGACGGTCTTGCTCTTGATTTCATGTCCACCCCGCACCACCACCCCGGCGGCCTTTCCCGCTCTTAAGATAATTTTTTCCACCGCTGCCTGGGTCCGTATGTCAGCGCCGAATGATCTGGCGGCCCGTGCGCAGGCCAGGCTGACACCGCCGGTGCCGCCTTTGGAAAACCCCCATGAGCGAAAGGCACCGTCGATTTCCCCCATGTAATGGTGCAGCAGGACATATGCGGTTCCAGGAGACCTTACGCCCAGGAAGGTGCCAATGATGCCGCTAACCGACATCGGGCCGACCAGGCGGTCGGATTCAAACCATAAATTTAAAAACTCAACCGCACTCATGGTCATCAGTTTGGTGAACACATATTTGCCGCCATCGGCGAGTGCTTTGAAGCGGCGTCCCAGACCGAGCAATTTGGCAACCTCGCTGATTCGCAAAGCGGTCAGATCCGGGGCGGGCGAATCAATCAGGTGCTTTATAAAACTGGCCATCTGGGTCATGGCCAAAGAGAAGCGGGGCGCTACTTCCGCATCTGTTGGGCTGAAGCGCGCGATTTCGCGCCGGGTGGCCTCGGGATCTCCGCAACGCGTCATGGATTCACCGTCGGGAAACGGAGTGAATGTGCATTCCAGCGGGATCACCTGGTATCCGTGCCGGGTGAGGTCGAGTTCACGGACGATATGCGGGCGAAACAGGCTGACGACATATGAGTAAACCGAAAACGTGAACCCCGGAAATATCTCGTCACTTGCGGCAGCGCCTCCCAGGATATGTCTACTTTCCAGAACGAGCACTTTTTTCCCGGCTTTTGCCAGGTAGGCCGCGCACACAAGTCCATTGTGACCGCCACCGACGACAATGGCATCATAGCTTTCGGTTGGGATGTGAGAATTAAACGGCTGTGCAATTTGAGTAACTTGAGACATCCTATTTTTCCTAAAATGAGCGTTCCCAATCAGGTTTTCTTGTGTTCTGGATTATAAAACGGCATGGGTGCCACCACCGCGCTAACGGTTTCGCGCCGGTATTCCACGGTATATTCGATTTTGAGTACAGTGCCGTTCTGTGCATAGCGGGTCTCCACCGAAGCCAGCGCCAGGTTTTTCTTGACAATCGGCGACCAGGTGCCGCTGGTGGCTTTGCCGATTTGGCGGGAGCCGTCGTTATTATAAACCGGCACACCGCTTCGCCAGGCCCCCCGATTAAACTGGACGGGCAGTCCATGTTTGGCATAAAGCGCTTGCTGTTCGTCCCAGTCCAGCTCAAGCCCGACGAAGGCAAACCGTGATCCGGCAGCCTGCTCCGCGCTGAGAGCCCGCTGACCGCAAAAGGGCTCTCGTTCGAGGTCGACCGTCCAACCGAGGCCCAGTTCAAATGGTGTTGATTTTTGCAATTCGACCAGGCAGTGGGCAGCGTTGTGAAACTCGACGCCATTTAACATCAGGCCGGCCTCAATACGGGCAATGTCCAGGACATCCAGGCCGACGGGTTGCAACAAATAGGGTTTTCCGGCTGACATGAGAGCATCCCAGAGGGGCAGGGCCGCTGCATTTTCCACCCAGATCTCGTATCCTAAATCGCCGGTATATCCAGTGCGGGATATCAGCACGGGCAGCTTATCAAGTTGAACGGTCAACACGCGGTAATATGCTAACGCGTCCAGATCGACGTCGGTGATCTGCCTGAGAATTTTGCGGGATGTGGGTCCCTGGATGGCAACGGCTGCGATCTTTGCAGTCATATCCTCGAGGGTGACATTAAAACCGCGTTTAAACTGCTTAAACCAGGCCAGCATCGGTTCTGCGGTATGCACCCGCAAGCGATCTTTGTCCAAACGAAACACGGTGCCATCATCGATGATCTTTCCAAAATCATCACACCAGCAGCAATAGACCGCCCGCCCGCCGGGAATGTCTTCAATATTTTTGGTCATGATGCGGGACAGAAACGCAGCCGCATCCGGTCCGGTAACCTCGTATTTAAACAACGGGCTGATATCAATTAAACCGGCGGCATGGCGCAGGGCGTAGTACTCGCTGTCGTTGGGCAGGTTATATGAACATACGGCGCAATAGCCGGCCCAGTCTGTCCAGCGGTGGCTGGTGCATAAGCTGGCAGTTCTATCATGAAATGGCGTTGGAATTGGCATCTGTCATCCGATCTGTGCGGTTCCGATATATGGGTTGCCTGGGGTTGTCAAGTCTTTTATACTGCTTTTCATATTCATGTTCTATATGCGGAATTGCGGCATAAGTGGTTGTAGAAAAAAACGCTTTTATGTCGAAACGTTTTTGACAGACACTATATACCGAAAAGACTGATTGACAAGCGATTTTTGACCCATTAGATTTGTTGACATATTTGCCGGCTGGCAATAAAAAGACGGACCGCATAACGATTTGCGATTGGAACCGAGTTTATTCATCTCTCATTACCTGAAAGGAGCGCATCAAATTTGAAAAAGAGATAATTATAGTTCATTTCAGGTATTATCTGGCAGTGCTCAAACTGAGTGGAGGCTACAATGGCGTATGATCCAGAAAAGGACATGGTATTAAAAAAGTGGAAGTGTGATGAAACCGGGTTGGTAATTACGATCAACCAGTATGGTGACGCTGAACCAAAGGTCCAGATCGGGCCCCGGATTTTATTGAAAAAAGACGGCAGCGAAAGAGCTCCGGCCAAAGCCGGACGGCTGACGATCGAGGATCTGATGTGGCTATACGACATAATCGATGAAGTTAAAGAGGAGCTGACATCTCTGCACAAACCACGATAATTGTTATGAGTTATCAGTTATTAGTTATTCGATCTGATAATCTGGATGTCGATGCGAAATAAAATACCAATTAACGCATAACCAATAACGGATTGATACACATCATCTGTTTGGAATTATCCAGCAGACGATCATTATGATTGCCGGGCATGGATAGTAACGATGGCATAATATTCCCCAAAAAGGGAAAACACACACCTGTGCTGGGGCCCGTGGCAGTACTTGCCGGAACTGAAACCGATCTTTCCCTGCTTTGCGGAATGTTGGATTTTGATTCCGACGGCTATCAAAAGCTATTTACCAGCCGTCTGTATTTCTCCAGCCGATCGGCCGGCGGGATTTCTTTAAGCGGCCCTGTTGTCGGCGCACCGTACGCGGTAATGGTACTTGAAAACCTGATTGCCCGGGGGGCCGAGAAAATAATTTTCTTAGGCTGGTGCGGGTCCATTTCCCGGGAGGCTAAAATCGGCGACATTATTGTGGCGACATCTGCCATCATTGATGAAGGCACGTCCGGGCATTATCGGAGTGATGCGGGGCCCCGGTCATTTCCTTCTGAACGGATGGCAGCCCGGCTCAGTGCCGAGTTGAATGAGATTGAGATCAATTTCCATAGCGGGGCGATCTGGACTACGGACGCGATCTATCGTGAAACACGCCGCCAGGTGGAAATTTATCAGCGTCTCAACGCCCTCGCGGTTGAGATGGAAATTTCGGCCCTGTTTACAGTGGCTGAATATCGTGGTGTCGATATGGGTGCCCTGGCGGTTGTTTCGGATGAGCTCGCTTCTTTCAAATGGCGTCCCGGTTTTAAAATGAGCGAATTCAAACGCGGTCGACAGGCGGCCTGCAAGGCGATTAAAGACCTATGCCAGAAGATTTAAGTCCTCAAATCATCCAGAAAACTCAAGATCTTAGAGAGGCCCTGCACCGGCACAATTATCGCTATTATGTGCTGGATGATCCCGAAATTTCGGATGCCGAGTATGATCGTTTGCTGCAGGAACTGATGCGGCTGGAAGAAAAATACCCGCAGCTGATGCGCCCGGATTCGCCGACTGTCCGGGTAGGTGCCCCGCCGTTGGAGAAATTTGATTCCGTTGCCCACACCATTCCCATGCTGAGTTTGGACAACGGTTTTAATGACGAAGATATTCTGGAATTTGACCAAAGAGTCAGACGAAATCTTGGGGAGCCGGACGAAATCTTATACACAGCTGAACCGAAGATGGACGGCGTGGCCGTGGAACTCATATATGAAACTGGAAAATTGATGACGGCTGCTACGCGCGGAGACGGCCAGACCGGAGAGGTAATCACGGCCAATGTCAAAACGATTCAGACGGTGCCGCTGGTGATGCAACCGGATCGATCGAGAGCAATTCCGACCAGATGTGAAATCAGAGGAGAAGTATTTATCGGTCTGGAAGCCTTTAAACGGTTGAACCAGGAACGCATCCGTCAGAAACAGCCACCGTTTGCCAACCCCAGAAATGCTGCGGCTGGATCTTTACGGCAGTTGGATTCAAAAATTACCGCCACCCGGCCGCTGGAGGTTTTTTTCTATGGGGTCGGGCTTGTTGAAGGCACGGCTTTTGAATCGCACGGGGAGCTGCTCAAGGTTTTAAAGCAATGGGGCTTCAGGATAAATCCGCTCATTCGTTCCGGCATTACCATTGAGGCGGCGCTGGATTATTACCGGGAGTTGAGCGAAAGGCGTCACCAGCTTGCTTATGACATCGATGGCGTTGTGGTGAAGGTCGACCGTATTTCCCTGCAGCAGCAGTTGGGGGCGACCTCTCGAAGCCCGAGATGGGCCATTGCTTACAAATTTAAAGCCATACAGGAAACAACAACCATCGAAGCTATTGAGGTCCAGGTCGGCCGCACCGGTGTATTAACGCCGGTTGCCCATCTGAAGCCGCTAAACGTTGGCGGGGTTCGGGTCAGCCGGGCGACCCTTCACAATCAAGATGAGGTCGAAAAAAAAGACGTCCGCATCGGAGATCATGTCCTGGTGCAAAGAGCCGGAGACGTTATCCCGGAGATTGTCAAGGTTATTGTATCAAAGCGCGAGGGGCGTGAAACCGCATTTAAGATGCCCACAGCGTGCCCGATCTGTAATTCTCGGGTGATCCGCATGGAAGGGGAGGCTGCCACGCGCTGCATCAACTCAAGCTGTTCTGCCCAGGTTAAAGAACGGATCAAACATTTTGCTTCAAAGGGCGCTTTTGATATTGACGGCCTGGGCGATAAGCTTGTTGATCAGCTTGTAGATAAAGGATTGTTATCCTCATTTGCCGATATATTTAAGCTGGATGAAAATGCCCTCAGCCAGTTGGAGCGAATGGGCGTCAAATCAGCAGCGAATCTGAAAAGCGCCATCGAAAACGCCAAATCCATCACTTTTGCCCGTTTTCTTTTTGCCCTGGGGATCCGGCATGTCGGTGAACACGTGGCGGCGGTGCTGGCCGACTATTTTATTGAGCTGGACCCGTTAATGAACTGCTCCCGGGAAGAACTGGAGGCTGTTGACGGCATCGGACCGACTGTGGCCGAAAGTATCATTCAGTTTTTTAAGCAGAAGCGTAATCGGCGAATTATCGATCAGATTTTGGCCGGCGGTGTCAAATTGGAAGCAGCCGCCCCAAAGAAAGCCGGCAAACTCGACGGCCGGGTTTTCGTACTGACCGGTAAGCTTGAAAATTATACCCGTTCACGGGCCAAAGCGTTGATCAAAGCCGCCGGCGGTAAGGTCAGCGGGTCCGTCAGTGGCAATACGGACTTTGTGGTTGGCGGTGAAGCGCCGGGGTCAAAGCTTGACCGCGCCCGCAAACTCGGGGTGAAAATTATTGATGAGGAGGCACTTAAAAAGCTGCTGGGTGATTAGAATCAGCGGCCTGCGCAATTGCTGCGCCAAGCACAGGGAGGTTCGCATGGAAAAACAGGTACGCGCCCATGTCATTATATCCGGGCGGGTTCAGGGCGTTTTTTTTCGGGTTGAAACGCAGCGCGCTGCTGAACGGTTTAACGTTTTGGGCTGGGTTCGCAACAGGCCCGACGGCACGGTCGAAGCTGTTTTTGAAGGCGGGCAGCAGGCAGTTGATGCCGTTCTGCAATGGTGCCAGGAAGGACCCAATCTGGCGGTCGTTGAAAATGTGGACCTGAACTGGCAGGATTTTACCGGGGAATATAAGCGCTTCGACATCACCTATTAGTGTGGCGCCTCAAAAATAATTTATAGGCGTAGGTGCAGATCATTCCAAATATCGACCCATTGCGTTTCTTGTGGGTAAATCATCCGCATATCACCTTATATCACCTTTCAGGAAGTAATAAGCTCTTTTGACAAACCCAGTGTGTGCTGAATCTGAGCGTAATTCATTTCGAAAAAAAAGACAAATATTGCAAATTATTTTGGAATAAAAAAGTAGAAGCTATCTCAAAAATAGTAGATCACGCTCAAGGGCGCGACGTAAACTGATTCAAAAACGGAGCATACACGTTAGTATTCGAGTATTTTGAATCGGTTTACAACAATGCCCTTGGGCGCCTGTCCGCCGCAGGCGGGTTAGATGCATTTTTGAGATAGCTTCTGGTGGAAATAAAAAGGGCGACTTATACAAACCATAAATCGCCCTTTTGTTCTTTGGTTTTGCTTAAACGGCGTCTCTGAGTTTTTTGCCGGGTCGGAATTTAACCACGTTGGCGGCTTTAATTTTGATCGGCGCGCCGGTTTGCGGATTGCGTCCTTTGCGGGCTTTACGACGAACTTTCTGAAAAGTGCCGAAGCCGACCAGCGTAACCTTGCCGCTCTTTTTCTTCAGTGCTTTGGTCACACCTTCCATAAACGAGTTGAGTGCAGCTGCAGCTGCAACCTTTGAAATTTTTGCATCTTTAGCCGCTTTTTCTACCAGTTCTGCCTTTGTCATAATGCTTTACCCCCTTCTAGTTTTTATTGATCTTTTGTTATGGTTAATACGAACCGAGCGCCTATTTGCCTGTTTCCATACAGAAAGATAAAATCGATGTCAACAGAAATCTACATTTTACAACACTTTTTTTGAAATAATTCTCGTTGAACGGCTGCATAACAGCATTTACAGAAAATGAATTCTTAATTTTTTAACAAATTTCAAAGTTAGGTGGCATGCAAATACTATTCGCCAAATACGGCAAAGGTCATTTTTAGAGCAGCGCATCAACAAAATTGGCAGCATCAAATTTTTGCAAATCCTCAATCTGTTCCCCGATACCGATGTATTTTAAAGGTATTTTTAGGGTGTTGCAAATACTGATGACGATGCCGCCTTTGGCTGTGCCATCCAGCTTGGTCAGTGCCAAACCCGTAACGCCAAGGGCATCATTAAATAGTTCGGCCTGCGATAAGGCATTTTGGCCGGTGGTTGCATCTAAAATCAGTAACACCTCATGGGGGGCATCCGGTATTGTTTTTGAAATGGCGCGTTTTATTTTTTTTAATTCTTCCATTAAATTTACTTTAGTATGCAAGCGGCCGGCGGTATCAATCAATACCAAATCGGCACCGCGGGCTTTTGCGGCTTCAACCGCATCAAACGCAACTGCAGCCGGATCTGCCATTTCTTTATGTTTGACGATATCCGCCTTTGCTCGATCGGCCCAGATCATGAGTTGATCAATGGCGGCAGCCCGGAAGGTGTCCGCGGCACCGATCAGCACCTTTTGGCCAGATTGGGTTGCACGGGCAGCGAGTTTGCCGATAGTTGTGGTTTTGCCGGTACCGTTCACACCGACCACCATTATGACGCAAGGTGAAGTCAACGGTTTTTCAGGCTCCGCTGTCTGAGGTGCAAGAATGGACAGAATTTCAGCTTTGAGGAAGGATTTGATTTCATCCGCACGGGAGATTTTCGACGCTGCGATCTTTTCCACAAGCGCCAGAGCCGTTTGAACCCCGATATCCGATGTAATCAATAATTCTTCAAGCTCCTCTAAAAGATCGTCATCGATCCGGTGTTTATGTGAAAAAATTTTATCAAAACCACCGGAAAACGTTTTGCGGGTCTTCGATAGCCGATCCTTTAACCGTCGAAAATATCCGCCGGAGGTTTCGGCCGCAGGCAGCGGGTCTCGCTTTTCAGCGCCATTTTCAGACAATTCTGATAAAGAATTTTCGGTAACGGGGTTATTTTTTTTTGATTTACGAAAAATCATGCCGAAATTTTGAAAATCGCATCTTACGATTCACCACAAAGAACATAAAGAACCCGAAGATGCACGAAGATGAATTTAAAATCTTGTAAAATCTTTTTTTTGTGTCCTTCGTGATCTTCGTGGTAATATTCAAACCTGCATAAAAAGCTTGATTAGCTCAAATTTTGTTCTGCATGGCTTTAAAGCAGGCGGATATCGGGCGCCTGGCTTTAATTGGAGGAGTGCGCGGCCTCAAAGTTAACGGAGACAATCTTTGATATTCCCTTTTCTTCCATTGTAATCCCAAACAACGTATCGGCAAATTCCATGCTGCGCTTGTTGTGTGTGATCATAACGATTTGGGATTTTTCCCCGATAATTTTAAGCAAATCATTGAATCGGAAAACATTGGCGTCATCCAAGGGCGCATCGATTTCATCCAGAAGACAGAAAGCAGCCGGTTTGATCAAAAAGATCGAAAATATAAATGCAATTGCGGCCATGGCCTTTTCGCCGCCCGAAAGGAGGCTTAAGCGGGTTAGCTTTTTGCCCGGTGGGTGGATCATAAACTCTACACCGGTCTCTAACGGCAGATGGGGGTCTTTTAAGATAAGCTTGGCCAAACCGCCGCCAAAAAGTCTGGGAAAGACTTCATTTAATTTTTCATTGATAAGTTCAAACGTCTCCAGAAAGCGTTTTTGAGTGATGGCATTAATTTTCTTGATCACCTTGTGCAGATCTTCAATGGCACGTTCCAGGTCATCGCGTTGTTCTTTTAGAAAATCAAAGCGATCCTTCAGCTGCTCATATTCTCGGATGGCACCTAAATTGACATCGACGATTCGATCAATTTTAGTTTGAACGGCCGCCAGCTCCGTCTCCATTTGTTCAATGGTTTTTCCCTCGGTCAGCTCGAGCGCCTCTGAATCCTGATTGAACTCGGTTTTTATTACCGCAAACGATGTCCGGTATTTTTCTTCCAATCGGCCGGCAATATTATCTTTCTTTATTTGGCGCTCGGATTGCTCCAGCTCTAACAGTCTGACTTTTTCCAGTACCTGTTCACGTTCGCTTCTTATTTGCGATATTTTGCTGTCGCTGTCCTGGAGCTGTGTATCAATAACCTGGTAATGCGCCTCGTTGCTCCTAAGAGACTGATCAAGTGCCTCCATGTTTTGATACAGTTCGGAGAGTTTACGATCGTATTCGACGATTTGCTGTTTGGCGTTTTTTTCCTTTTGCTGTTTGGAGCGAATTTCCTGTCCAAGTTGCTCGAGTCTATTCAAGCTGTCGCTATGAAATTCGTTTAGTCGCCGGGAGCTGTTGCTGGCATTTTCCAATTTCGCATTAAGCGCCGTTAGCTGCAATTGCAGATCAACAACCTTTTGTTGGTATTGTTCCAATTCGGTTGAAACCGTGCTGATGGATGCGGAAATATTGGAAACTTTATTTTGAGCCGCTTGAACTTCAGCGGACAGGTCTGCCAGGGCCGAATTATACCTGGTCATTTCGGCATCGATATCGCTGGCTTCACCCTGCAGCTGTTCTTTTTCCAGCATCACGACTTCACGATGACGCTCGACATTTTTGCGCTCTTCGGAAGCTCGCACCAGTTCTTTTTCGGCCTCAATTTCGTTTTTTGCGGCGTTATTTTTTTGTTCGGTAAGTTTTTGCAGTTGAATTTCGAGTTGGCGCGCCTCTGATTCCAATCTGCTCTGGTCCGAACCGGCCTGCTCCAGTTTCCGGTCGAGTTTGAGGGATTGGCGGCTCAGCTCTTTGAGCTCTTGCTTTTTGACCAGAATGCCGTTTAATTTATCTTTGCTGCCGCCAACCAAAAAACCCTGCGGCGATATGACATTACCGTTTTTGGTGACAATCGTCTTTGAGACGCCGTTGCGATTATGCATCTGGATGGCATCGGACATGTTTTCTGTAAAGACAACATGGCCCAGCAGGGCCCTGACAATGGCCTCATAACCGGGCTTTACGGTGATCTGGTCTATCAGCAGTTGCCTGGAGACGGGGGCATCCTTCTGAAGGTTATCGGCCGGCTTCATCGCGGAAAGCGGGATGAAGCCGCTGCGGCCGGCTTTGCGGGTCTGCAAAAAATCGATGGCTGCGAGGCCCGCATCCTGGTCCTTAACAATTATGTACTGGAGCGCATCACCCAGCACCGCTTCCACAGCGGCTTCAAAGGTCGGTTTAGCCTCGATAATATCCGCCATAAGCCCGACAATTTTTGCGGATATGTTCGAAGTGACAGCGGGTTCATCAGCGTTGCCGGGCTTCATGATCGCCTTGACACCGTCGCGATACCACTCAAAATCGTCGGCCATTTTCTTTAGGGTATTTAAATTGGATTTAATTGTGTTGCGTTCCAGCTCAAGTGTCCGGGTCACTTTGACCTGCTTGCCGAGAGCGCTGTTTTTTTGTTCCAACTGGCTGATGGTTACGGCGATTTGTTCTTCCAGAGCATGAATATCGCCTTTTATGATCGCCAGCTGTTCGCGGGCCGTTTCTTCCTGCCCGCGAGCCGCGTGGATTTGTTTCCGGGCCTGGGTCTCGTCTTCAGCAACCCGTGCCAGGCGTTTTTGCAAACTTTCTTTATTATTAATGGTGGTCTGGTAGATGTTTTTGTACTGTGCCTCACGGGCGACAAGGTCCATTAAGCCGGCTTTGCCGGATTCCAGATCTTGATTGAGTGCTGCTAATCTTTCAGCTACTGCTTCACTGGACGCTTTTTCCTGGTTGACCTGGTTTTTTTTGGCGGCGATCTCTTCATTCACCTCGGCCGTTTCTCTTTTGACCTGATCAATTTCAGCAAGCATTTCCTGATTTTTTTCTTCCAGGTCAACGCGTACGGCCGTCAGCTCTGAGGATTCTTCGGATAATCTTTTGACTTCACTGCGCAAATGAACCCGGTCATTTTCGATACGGTCGATATTGCGCTGGGTTTCGTATTGATTCGATTTTTGTTCGGATATTTCCTGATTTTTTTGCCAGCGTTTGAGCTTGATTTCTTCAACTGAGGCATCCAGTTTTTTAATCTCGGTGGTATGGCTGATATCCAAATCCTGCAGTTCACGCAGCAGGGTATCGGTTTCTTGAATGTTGCGGGCGTAATCTGCGTAATAATGCAGGCCGAGAAAGGTCTCAAAGGCCTTAATCTGTAGGCGGTAACTATTGTAAATTTCGGCTTTGCGGGCCTGTCGCTTCAGGCTGGCCATCTGGCGCTTAATTTCCAGGATAATGTCTGTAACGCGTAATAGATTATTTTTGGTAGCCTCAATTTTGCGCAGCGCTTCGTTCTTGTGGTTCTTATAACGGGTAACGCCGGCGGCTTCTTCAATAAAAAAGCGGAGCTCATCCGGGCTCGCATCGGTAATGGCGCCGATTCTACCCTGCTGAATGATAGCGTAGGATTTTGAGCCCAGTCCGCTGCCCCAGAAGACATTGTGAATGTCTTTCAACCGGCACGGTTGTTTGTTTAGAAAAAAAGCACTTTCTCCGGAGCGATAGAGGCGACGGGTGAGGTTGATTTCGGTAAAGTCTTTTAGTTCTTCGGGGCTATCCCCGTTATCGTTTGCCAGGGTTAAGGAGACTTCGGCCATATTTAACGGCGGCTTGCCATTGGCCCCCGAAAAGATGACATCTTCCATCGTTTTGCCCCGCAGTTGCTTGACGCTTTGTTCGCCCATAACCCATCTCAAAGCGTCGATGATATTGCTCTTACCGCAACCGTTGGGACCGACTACCGCAGAGACGCCCATTGGAAAAGCGATTCCGGCTTTATCATAAAAGGATTTAAACCCGGTAATTTCAAGTTTTTTTAATTTCATATATCAAGATCTCCCCAGATCATTTTATCGTACAAGCATATCTTTTCTGGTGCTTTGGTTTTTTGATTGCAGGCCGACGCCGGTTTCTTTTAACCCTACCCCTGTTTTCATTTTGTTTACGATCAATTGGGGTAAAAAAAGCCTCAGATCTACCCTCCAAATTTTTTTCAGGCAAATTTTGGCTTGCAAGAAGATGGGAAAACGGTTCTGATTTTCAATGGCAAATCATAACAGGAAGTGGGCTGCTTGTAAAGGAAAAACACAACTTAAGGTATAATTTTAGAGGTTTGAGTACAAGATGTGGTGGAATCAAAAATTATAAATATCGAAATTCGAAGCGCCAAATTCGAAACAAATCCGAATATCTAATTTCAAAAATCTAAAAAGTTGACTTATAAATTCTAAATAATTGTCAATACCTCTTCTGTTTATGAAATTAGAAAATTTGAATTTTGATATTGTTTCGTATTTCGAGTTTAAGATTTTGTGCGCGTACAAGAAAAGTTAGAGCGCATCAAAACAGCATAAGACCTTTTTGATGTTGTTTTGTAATTTAAAGGATCTGACTCAAAAATAGCTTGGTGCGCTCGTGGGTGGGATTTTTAAAAAAGTGCTCGGGGGTGCCGACTTCGACAATGGCGCCTTCATCCATAAAGATCACGCTATCGGCCACCTCACGGGCAAACCCCATTTCATGGGTCACGCACACCATGGTCATGCCCTCTTTGGCCAGTGTTTTCATAACATCCAGCACTTCGCCGATCATTTCAGGATCCAGCGCCGAGGTCGGTTCGTCAAACAGCATGACCTTGGGATCCATGGCCAGGGCGCGCGCGATGGCGACCCGCTGCTGCTGACCGCCGGACAAGTTATCGGGATAGGCGTTGGATTTATCATGGATACCGACTTTTTTTAACAGAAAATCGGATTTTTCCCGGGCGGCGGCCTTCGAGCGTTTGCGGACCACTTTTTGGGCCAGGGTAACATTATCAAACACCGATTTATGCGGGAAAAGATTAAACGACTGGAATACCATTCCCACTTCGGCCCGCAGCTTGTTGATATTCGTTTTAGGATGCAGCACATCAACATCGTCGATAAAAATGTGGCCGGATTCGGCCTTCTCCAGACGATTGAGGCATCTGAGAAGCGTGCTTTTACCGGATCCGGAAGGCCCGCAGACCACCACCACCTCTCCGGCTTTGATTTTGGTCGAAACATCAACCAGGGCTTTGACCTCGTGGGGGACATAAAATGTTTTATTGATATTTTGCACGTCAATCACTGGATGGCCATCCTTCTTTCAAGATGTTGAACGAGCATAGATAAGGTAAACGTTAAGACAAGGTACAGTACGGCGCATAACATAAAAACTTCAAATGGCTGCAGGCTGGCCGTAACCGCCTCGCGGGACGCCTTGGTCAATTCCCGAATCGCAATAATGCCGAGCAGCGAAGAATCTTTAATGAGACTGATGAACTGGCCCGCCAGGGGGGGCAAAATTCGGCGCAACGCCTGGGGCATGATAATATAGCGCATTGCCTGGCCGTAACTCATGCCCAAAGAGCGCGCCGCTTCCATCTGGCCGCGATGAATCGATTGGATGCCTGCCCGCACGATCTCGCTGACATAAGCACCCGCAAAACAGGACAGCGACGCCACCCCGTACCACCAGGCCGGAATCCGTCCGAGCCCATAGGCGGTGAGCAACTCATCTATCACCGTGCCAAAAATAAAGTACCAGATCAGTATCTGCACCAGCAACGGCGAGCCCCGGATGATTTCCACATAAACCATCGTCGTCCATTTGAGCGCCGGGTTGCCTGAAATACGCGTTAGACCGCCGATGATACCGATGATGACACCGAAAAATGTTGCCAGGACACTGATCTTGAGCGTAATCCAGAGGCCCATGATCAGAAGACCGGGTTTCCAATTGGTGTAGGATGCCAGCGTATCACCGATGGAGATGATCTCGTCCTCATCGACGCTGACACCGGCGGCCGGAACTTCATACGCGGCCGACTCGTCCAAACCTTTGACCGTAATGGTTGCCGTTTTGCCTTCTTTGGTGATAGATGCAACCTCACCGTCGATCTCCGATATAATATCGATCTTATCTTTGTAGGCAAAGTATATCGGCACGCGGTGCCAGCGCCAATTATATTCGATTTTCTGGGTGGCATAGTAAAACAGGCCGATAACGATCAGGGCAAACACACAGAATACGCCAACCCAGGTGTAATATGCAGGCGGCCGGGCGGATAGTCGCTGATTTTTTGATGGTTTCATGGTGTTTATAGGCTGTTTGAAGGGTTATCGGTTGAGGCATCCCTGGCGTTCAATTCTATTGGACCCAAATGCAAAAGGCCGGCCAGCTCCCCTGACGGGAACGGCCGGCCTTCTCAATCATCCGGATAGCAGAAAGTGTGGATTCCAGCTGATTATTCCAGCTCTTTTTTCCAGTCGGTGCCGATGATCCACTTCTGGTAAAGACGATCATAGAAACCGTCACCCCTGGTTTGCTTTAAAAAGTTGTTGAGCCAATTCATAAAATCCGGGTCGCCTTTGTTGATGGCCCAGGCCAGCGGTTCATAGGTGAACGGTTCATCCAAAAAGACCGTTTTGCCCTTGCCCTGGCTGCCGTATAGAAATCCGCAGTAGGGCAAATCATATACCAGGGCATCGGCTTTGCCGTTGATCACTTCAAGGCCCGCTTCGGCTTCAGATTGAAATGATTTGTAGGTGGCTTTGGGCAGGTAGCGCTTGATGGCCTGCTCGCCGGTGGTGCCCTGTCTGGAGGTGAGGATATATTTGGGGTCATTGAGGTCTTTGTAGGATTTCACTGTGCCGGCATGTTTTTTATTCAACAGGATGGTCTGGCCGACAACAATGTAAGGATCGGCAAAGTTGATTTTCAGATTTCTTTCCTGGGTGATGGTCATGCCCCCCATGATAATATCGAATTTGTCGGTCATCAGGGCCGGGATAATGCCGTCCCATTCGGTGTTGACCGGCACGAATTTAACGCCCATTTCTTTGGCCATTCGGCGGGCGTAGTCCATGTCAAATCCGATAAAGTTTCCCTTTTTATCGGTCATTTCAAACGGAACGTAGCCGGATTCAAAACCAACGCGAAGCTCACCCCTTTTCAGGATTTTTTCAACCGTTGATTTTTTGGCCAGATCGATGTCAGCGCCAAACACCGATGCACTGAAAATAAACCCGGCGGCAAACAATGCCACCAAACTCAAAACCATTACTTTTTTCATGCCGAACCTCCTCCTTATGGGGTTAAAATTTACTTTCAGGGAATTGAATCGTTAACGATTCTGCCCCCTATCAGTATCATTGACAACCGTTTTCTGTTTAAGATGTGTTGGCTTTTGCACTTCAGGATGCTGCCGCTAAAACGATGCTTACTTATCACAATCACTATAAATGGCAAGTCGTTTTTTAAATCTGGTTCTGTTAATCATAGCCGTTCAACCATTAAACAACATTAAAACCGCCTAAAACTGAACAGATCCGAATTGCCGGGTGTTTACCCCTGTAATTGTTTCGTTATTGCAAATAATATTGACACCCTCGGATGAGGTTGGGTAAAACGACAGTGATGACGGCCTCATTGAATTGAATCCAACGAATCTAATTTTGCGGAGACACCTATGCCAGGAACAAAGCCAATTAAAATCAACGATCTATTAAAGCACCCCAAAGTGTTAAAAGTCACCGACAATGTGAATGCTGTTCTGCTGGAAAGAAGGCAATATTCACCGCCGGTCTGTAAAGCATTTTCCCAAAAATTTTCGCGCCTGCAGCAAGCAGATGAATTTACATTCACAGTGGATAAGGAAGCCCAAAAACAGCTGCCCGATATTATCGACAATCGGGTTCAAAAAATCCAGGGCTGCAACACTGCTGATGCGTCTTTTGCCAAAACATATAGACGGAAACGAAACATCGGCATTGTCTTTTCCGGCGGGCCGGCCCCCGGCGGACATAATGTTATTGCCGGTCTTTATGATGCGGTTAAACAGGCCAATGACAAATCCAGGGTTTACGGATTCTTGATCGGCCCTGATGGGATTGTCGAAAACGAAGCGCTCGAACTCAACGATGATCTGGTAGACGCTTATCGTAACCTGGGTGGCTTTACCATGATCAAAACCGGTCGGACCAAAATCGATACCCCTGAAAAGATGGCGCTGTGCAAAACGACATGTGATAAACTTGATTTAGACGCCCTGGTTATCGTCGGTGGAGATGATTCCAACACCAACGCTGCCTTTTTAGCCCAGGAAATGTTTGCCGACGGTGTTCAGGTAATCGGTGTCCCCAAGACAATAGACGGCGATATTCAGGTCAGAGATGATAACGGCAGCGTCCTTTGCGCCATGTCTTTCGGGTTTCACACCGCCGCCCGGGCATTTGCCAACTCCATCAGCAATTTGTGCACCGACAGCAGCTCCGATGTTAAATACTGGCATATCTGTAAAGTCATGGGTCGGGTGGCCAGCCACCTTGCTCTGGAGGCTGCTTTACAAACCCACGCAAACATGACGCTTATCGGAGAGGACCTGGCCGACTATGTCGACCAAAAGCGGCTTGAAAAGGCCCGCAAAGAAGGCAAGGTTGATTATCATGCTTACGGGATAACCCTGCGCCATCTCTCACGGGTAATTTGTGAAGGAATTGTGAGGCGTGCGGCAATTGGCAAAAATTACGGTGTCATCGTTGTGCCCGAAGGCGTGCTGGAGTTTATCAACGAGATTCAGGTTTTCATTATTAAGCTGAATACCATTATTGCCGAACACAACCAAACCTACGACAAAGATTTTCATGCCACCTTTGCCCGGCTGGTAGACAAACTGGACTATTTGCGGCGCCTGGCGCAGCGCTCCAGAGAGGATGCTTCTTTTACGCTATGGAACACCCGCGATGATGACCTGTTTAACGACATTCCGGCCTTTTTTCAGGAAGGGCTGCTAATGGAAAGGGACAGTCACGGCAATTTCCCATTTTCGCAGGTTGAAACCGAAAAGGTCCTAATGGATCTTGTCAAAGATTACCTCAATATTTTAAAGGATGAAGGCCGCTACCGCCTTGGCATTCACAAAAACCATTACCGCAAAACCCTGAAGCGAGCAGATCTGGATCCGGACGCGTTTGGTCCGCTGCTGTTTGAAAATTATGGGCAGTCTGAAATTTTGCTGAGAAGATCCGCGATTATTTCGCTAAAAACCTTAAAGCAGTCTCTTATCGAAGAGCAAATGATAAATGCAGATCAAGAAATTCCGGCGGCGGTTGAAAAAATTTTCAAAAAATCGGTTCCTGCTTTTAAGACCCAGAATCATTTTTACGGATATGACGGCAGGGGAAATGATCCGACACGATTTGATTGTATATATACCTACAACCTCGGATTGACCGTATTCAGCCTGGTTGCCAACGGGGCCACAGGGCAGATGGCCGCTGTTCGTAATCTGGAACAAGATTTTACAAAATGGGAACCCATCGGTGTCCCGATTGCACCGCTGATGCATCTTGAAGAACGCAAAGGCCGCCTGGCGCTGGTACTGGAAAAGAGTGTCGTCGATGTTCGTTCAGCCGCATTTCAGGTCGTCAAAGCCAATCGCGAAAAATGGCTGGCGGCGGATGCTGCCAGGGACCACTTCAGAAGACCCGGCCCCATAAGGTTTACGGGCAAAAGCGAGGAAGACCGACCCATTACCCTTGAACTCAACGCCATTTGTAGATTGCCTTGATGAATGTGTTTCCGGTAAGATAATATAGATTTTGGATTAATGCAGTCGGCTACTCATAGTATTCGCTTTCCAGCTTAAATTTTTGCTCTTCATTAAGGATTCCCAATTCCACGAGCAAATCGCCGATACCCGCTTCGCGCAGGTAATCGATTTTCAGGATGTTGGCCGGCTTTTTCTCCTTTAAGCTGAAAAAAGTGTAATTCAGGTGCAGTGAGGTTTTCTTTAACAGGTGGACGTTTTTGCCATAAAAAATGAAATGGTTATCCATAATGAAATACACGGCCGCCGCCAGGATGCCAATCAGGATATATTGCTTAATTCTTGCATTCATTATATGACCTTAGTGAATTGTGTTAATAAATATTTACTACCTGAATTTTGCATGAAAATTAATGAGAAGTTAGATTATGTTTAATGACAACAAGTTGAACAAATTATTGACGCAAAACAAAATACCGATCAGGTATAATGGATGAAAATCATTTTATCTCATTAATTTTCACCCGACGGGCGAGCCGGAGGCTTCCATCGGTCCGCCTCAGGCGGATTATTAAGGCCGAGGCATAGTTGACTATAGCCTCGTCCTTAAATGCCTTGCATATGAAAGCCTCCGACTCGTGCAAAATTCAGGTAATAGACTTTAGCGTGCATCCAATAACTATAATTCTATCAAATAGAGCCTGGCACGTCAATATCTGGCGATTTTCAGGAAAACAACTGTATGAATAAATTCAAAAAACTTATGGGCAAGCGGGTCGATATGGCCGATTACATGGTTCTGACCGGGATATTTCTGGGGGCTTTATACTGGGCTCTGGAATCCCTTCTCAACGTTTTTTCTCCGGAAGAAATTAGTTTCTATCAAGAAATATTCGGACCCAATATCAGTGAAGTTTGGCCGCGACTCATCGTATTTTGCCTGTTTTTGATGTTTGGTTCCCACGTACAATTTACCATCAATGAACGTAACAGGGCGCTGGAAGCTTTAAAAGAAAGTGAAGAAAAATACCGATCCATTCTCGAAAATATCGAAGAGGGTTACTATGAGGTCGACTTTGAGGGGTATCTGCTTTTTGTAAATGATTCGTTGAGTAAAATTCTCAGCGTACCCAAAATGGATCTGCGGTTTATGAATTTTTGGGATTTTATGGACGAAAAGAATGCCGGATTGATTCATGAAACGTTTTTGGAATGCCGCCGCAGCGGCAATCCGGTTAAAGCCTTTGACTGCGAATTAAAAATAGAGGGCGCAACAGTATTCATTGAAGCCTCGGCTTCTTTAATGCGGGATGCAAAGGACCTGCCTGTCGGATATCGAGGCGTCTTGCGGGACCGGACCGAAAAAAAGAAGATGGAGATGGATTTATTGGAATCCTACCGAAAAGTTCATGAAGCGCGAAGTGCAACAATCCTGGGTCTTGCCAAACTTGCCGAATACCGGGATGAAGGCACCGGCACCCACCTGGAAAGAATTCGGGAGTATGCTAGAATGCTTGCAGTGCAATTGGGCGAGAATCCAAAATTTAATGACCGGATCGATCAGCAATATATTGATGACATTTACCATTCTTCGATTTTGCACGATATCGGAAAAGTCGGCACGCCTGATGCGCTTTTGCTAAAGCCCGGGAAACTGACCGAAGAAGAATTTGATATCATCAAACGCCACACCTCAATGGGCGGTAATGCGCTGATGGCAATCGAATCGCAGATTGAGGGGAAATCATTTCTGGCCATGGGCAAGGAGATTGCCTACAACCACCACGAGAAATGGGACGGTTCCGGGTATCCACAAGGACTAAAGGCCGAGGCCATCCCTTTATCTGCGCGTATCATTGCTGTGGCAGATGTGTATGATGCCTTAACAACCAAGCGGTTTTATAAAGAAGCCTATTCACACGAAAAAGCCAAGTCGATGATTATCAGTTTAAAAGGCAAACACTTCGATCCGGAGATTGTTAAGGCCTTTATGGCCGTAGAGACAGAGCTCAACCGTGTACGCAAAGAGAAGCTCAAGGAAAAAACCGCTTTTACCCGGAGGTCGGTTCAGGCTTTAGGCCGTTAATTAGCACTCTCCATTACAACAAAATTATTTTCGGATAGGCATCAGCAGAATGAATTATCAATAGTGTCATCGTGCCCTGTCTGAAAACCTCTCCACACCTCAATTATTTCTCAGACAATCAAACAGTTCAAGATTTTACGCTTCACTGCGCTAAGCGCTTTTAACAAAAGCCCGCAAAATTAGCTCCAAAGAGATTTTGAAATGGCTTCTAATCATTTATTGTTGAAGGGCACAGATAAAGCCCGGCCCATTTCGGCGTATAAGATCTATACCGTCTTCCATAATACTGTTCCGGAATACGGAGGTACGGCCTAAGGGGTTGTATAAAAAAACGATTGTACCGTTTTCCATAATCATGTTCCGAAATACAGAAGTGCGGCATAAGGGGTTGTAGAAAAAAACGTTTGAATACCGGAACGTTTTTTAACAACCCCGGAACGTTTTTTAACAACCCCTATAAATACCGGAACGTTTTTTAACAACCCCTATAAATACCGCAACGTTTTTTGACAACCGCTATCAGGCGCTGCCGGGCCTTTGTTTTTCCACCGCTGGCGGAAAAATCCAAGCCACCCGCTTTGCGGGTGGTCGGTGACGCCAAAATCCATTCAAGTATCTTTCCCAAATTGCCGATATATAAGCCAGATTTCGGTTTGATAGATTGTTAACGGCAGTTGCCTACATAACGGACTGACATTCAACGCAAACCTTTCTGATGGTAATCCATACCAGCGAAACATTTGAATCACATAATCAAGGATTCAATCTTTCAAATGAAAGACATTGAGGCCAAACAATTCGGGAAATACCGGTTGCTGCAAAAAATTGCTGTGGGCGGCATGGCTGAACTGTATCTTGCCAAGGTCACCGGGGACCACGGTTTTGAAAAACGGGTTGCCATCAAAAAAATATTGCCGCACCTCTCTGATGAGGGCAATCTGGTCAAGGCCTTTATTGCTGAAGCCAAGCTCGCTGCTCTGCTTCAGCATGAAAACATCGTCCAGATATACGATTTTGGCAGCATCGACGGCGAATACTTTATCGCCATGGAATATCTTTTCGGCAAAGACTTGCGCAAATTGATTCGCAAGGTCAATAGGATCGACCGCCCTTTAGACCTGGAAAATACCCTTTACATTATTTCGCGCATCTGTGCCGGGCTTGATTACTCTCACAAACTAAGGGATCTGCAAGGCAAACCGCTGAATATCATCCATCGGGATATCAACCCTCAAAATATCTTCATTACCTATGAAGGGCAGGTGAAAATAATTGATTTTGGCATTGCCAAGGCCGCCAGCCACAACAGCACAACGCATGAGGGTTTGATTAAAGGCAAAGTGGCCTACATGTCACCGGAACAGGCTAGGGGCAAAATCATCGATCACCGCTCTGACATCTTTTCCACCGGCATTATCTTGTACGAACTTCTGGCGGGCCGGCCAATGTTTGAAGGCGAAATCTTGCACATCTACAACCAGGTGCGTGAAGCCCGGTACGAACCGTTGAACAAGCTGCTACCGGATCTTTCCAAAAAACTTCATGCGGTCGTTGAACGGGCCCTGGCAAAGGAACCCGATGATCGCTATCAGACCTGCGGAGAGATGCTGGCCGACCTGGAAGAATGCATTTTTGAGCTGTCTGTACGACCCAACAGTCGGAGCTTTGCCAATTTTATCAAAGACTTTTTTAAGGATGAATTCGCGGTAGAGGAAACGGCGCTATGGTCCAACGCGCAGACCGACGGCGACCCGCAGCGCGCCGCAGACCACACGTCATCTGTTGACAACGAAGATACCGGGAACACCATTTTTCTCCCTGAATCCAAAATAGCGGCGCAATTTCAACACACCATCTGGCGTTTTGTGCCGGCTGCGGTGATGGTCATTATTGGCTTGGTATTCAATCTGAGTTTGGCTGAAGTACCGTTTACCCCCTCAGACCGCTCTGTTGCGGCATATTCGTTAATATTACCGCCCGCCAAGACGGATACGGATACCGCCGGCGATCAAATTAAAGCCGCCCGGCAAGCACTTGCGGCCAAACAGTTTTCCTCAGCTGTGGCGATGTTTGAATCGGTCCCGGTCACTGACACTTCTGCTCTCAACGGATTTTCAGCTGACTTTGCGGCCGCCCTACAGGGGATGGCGGAAGAGTTGCTCGCAACAGATCCGCCGTCGGCCAAAAGTGCTTTGCTCAAAGCCCTGGAGTTAGAGCCCGCCAGCGTAGCGGCATTGTCCAAACTCGGATACATTTACGTTCGTGAAAACGACTACCCGCATGCCATCGATAGCTACCAAAAGGTTGCTGAACTCGAACCGCTCCTTCCGGATACCTTTTTTAACCTTGGATACATCTATGCGATCACTGCAGATTTCGCCCAGGCAAAAGAGATGTATACGCGGGTCGTCAAACTGGAGCCGGACTTCCTTGATGAAGCGCTGTTTAATCTTGCCATGGTGCAGGAGCAATTGGGCGAACGCAGCCAGTGCGTTAAAAGTCTCAAACGGGCCATCGCAATCAATCCGGATAACACGTCAGCTGCAGCCTTTTTAAAACAAATAACGGAAGACAAGGAGTAAATCCCATGACCCCATTAATCAAAAATCACATCGCAAAAAGCATCATCGGCGGCATGATCATGCTGCTGCTGTTTGGCTGTGCCAGCGTCAAAGAAATGAATATCAGCCAAAAGTACGAAGATTCTAAAAGCTGGGTTAAAGAGAAGTGGCAATCAGTGGAAACCAAATTTTCATCCGCCGATGACGAAGCGGCTTCTCTTAAGCCCTATTCCAAAAATTCGAATTATCTGGTTTACCGAACACAGTGGCCGTATGAGACGCTTTCCGGTATTGCCGAATGGTTCACGGGCGATTCTGATAATTGGAAGACCCTGGCCTCCGCAAACCCGAAGGTTAAACCCACCCGCATTCCTGCGGGTGCGCAGATCTTGATTCCGGCTAATCTTGTTAAAAAGAAAACGCCACCACCAGAAGGTTTCGCCGCCAAACACCGGATTTATTATTTTGAACACCGGGTGAAATGGCGCGGCGAATCCTTAAGTTTGATTGCCAAGTGGTACACGGGACATTTTGGAAACTGGAAAGCGCTGGCGCGTGCAAATCCGGGCCTGAATCCCAATCGAATTGCGCTGGGCAACCGGATCTATATTCCGCCAGAAATGATGAAAACCAAAAAACCGTTGCCCCGTAAGGTGGTCGCCAAAACCCTGCCCGGGTATTTTGCCCATACCGTCACAAAAACGGATGAAAAATTGTCGGATATTGCCGCATGGTACACTGGGAATGCGAGCAACAATAAAGAGATTGCCGGCGCCAATCCCGATATTGATCCCGAACTTCTACTGGTCGGAAACGAAATTTATATTCCATCCGCTTTGTTAAAGACTCACAAACCCTTGCATCAGAAATCCATTCAGACGCAGACCGCCAAATCGACCCGGAAACAATCTAAAACCGAAGGCGCAGCTTCGGCAGCCAAGCAAAATAAGATCCAGCTGTTTGGCCCCAAGCAATTTCCTGCGAATTGACCCCAGGCGATGAAGCGTTTGCGCAGCTTAACATTACCGGCCCTGTGCCACAGGGCCGGTTTTCTATTTCCATTTTCCCGGCGGCCGCACATCCATTGAGAATTTGAAGCCTATCAGATTGAATGATCATTCATCACATTATTTTTCGCTTATCGCTATTATAGAAAACCGATATTTTTTAATTTCATTTCCTAATTTATAAATATATATATATATTTATACAAAATATTCTCCAATCCAGGGTCGTGCAATTAAGGTTTTTATTGACAGGCCGGTTTGATATCTGGTAGATGAATGAGTATTCATTCATTTTTGTTATCCTAACTCGATGAGGAGGTTATTATGCCAAGGAAGATCAGATCCGCCGCGGTGATCGGTTCAGGAATTATGGGAGGGGGTATTGCCGCCTTGCTGGCCGGGACCGGCATAAAAACGCTATTGCTGGATATTGTGCCCCCGGATTTAAAAAATGAAGAAAAAAATGATCCGTTGGCCCGCAATCGAATCGTTAAGGCCGGTCTGGATGCAGCTCTGACGACCCAGCCTGCACTTTTCATGTCGCTCAAAGATGCAGAGCGTATTAATATTGGCAATCTGACGGATGATTTTGAGAAGATTGCCGATTGCGATTGGATTGTTGAGGTTGTAATCGAAAATCTAAAGATTAAACAGGATCTTTTTAAACGCATCGAGCCGGTTCGAAAAAAAGACAGCCTCATTTCGTCAAACACTTCCGGTATCCCCTTAAAAGCCATGTCCAAAGGGCGCAGCAAGGCCTTCAAGCAACATTTTTTAGGAACCCATTTTTTTAACCCGGTACGCTACATGAAACTGCTGGAAATCATCCCCGGCAAAGAAACCCTGCCCGAGATCCTGGAATTTATGGCAGATTTTGGAGAACGGATTTTAGGCAAGGGGATTGTATGGGCCAAGGACACGCCCAATTTTGTCGGCAATCGCATCGGTGTACAGGGCATGGTGAAAGTGATGCAGCTGATGGTTGAAGAGGATATCTCCATTCCAGAGGTGGATGCCCTCTTTGGACCGGTCATGGGCCGACCGAGGACCGGGATGTTTAAAACAGCCGATATCGTGGGTCTGGATATCCTGGCGCATGTGGCTAAAAATACCTATGAGATGATTGCGCATGATGAGGATCGGGAGAGTTTCGTTCTGCCGGAATTTGTCAATACCATGATCGCAAAGAATCTGCTGGGCAAAAAAAGCCAAAGCGGGTTTTATAAAACTGAATTAACGCCGGACTGGCAGAAAATCCGTAAGGTCCTGAACCCGGCGACATTTGATTATGAAAAGGCCCAACCGGTGGAATTACCCTGTTTGGCTGAAGCGCTAAAAGCCGGGAATCTGCCGGAAAAGATGCGAGCCGTAATCTATGGAGAAGACAAGGGGGCCCGTTTTGCATGGCAGGCGGTTGCCAACAACCTGATCTATGCGGCCAACAGAATCCCGGAAATTTCTGATACCATTGTGGATATTGACAATGCCATGCGCTGGGGCTTCAATCTGGAGATGGGACCGTTTGAAACCTGGGATGCTATTGGTCTAAATACTTCGGTTGCGCGCATGCAAAAGGAAGGATTTAAGGTGCCGCCAAAAGTCCAAAAGATGCTCAAGGCCGGACACACCGCGTTTTACAAAACGGAAAACGGCACCGAATTCTTCTACGATTTTGAATCCGAAAGCTATAAAGAAAAGGTGGTCAGCCCCCATATTGTTTCACTGGCATCTTTGACAGCGCAGGATAAGGTCGTTCAAACTTCTGATTCAGCCTCTCTGATCGATCTTGACGATGGGGTATTCTGCCTTGAGTTTCACACCAAAATGAATTCTTTGAATCTGCAGATCGTCGAAGCCATCCATTCAGCCAGGGAATTTGTCGACAGTCAGGGCGTCGGGCTTGTCATCGGTAATCAGGCCGGCGGCATGCCGGGTGCCTTTTCAGCCGGTGCCAATCTGGCCGACATGGGCGCGGCGGTTAAAGAAAAACGTTATGACGATATCAATCAGCTGATCAAGAATTTGCAATACGGACTGCAGGATTTGCGATATGCCCCATTTCCGGTCGTGGCGGCGCCCTATGGCTTAACGCTTGGCGGTGGATGTGAGGTTTGCCTGGCTGCGGATAAGATTGTCGCGCATGCCGAGCTGTATATGGGACAGGTGGAAATCGGCGTCGGATTGATTCCGGCCGGTGGCGGCTGCTTGAACCTCATGAAAAAATTCTTAAGTTCGTTGCCCGCAGTGGTGACCGATTTTGATCTGGCCAAATTTTTCCTGCCGGTGTTTATGGCCATTGCCATGGCCAAAGTTTCAACCTCGGCGGCAGATGCCCGGGACAACGGCTTTTTAGGACCTTGCGATCGAATCGTTTTCAATCGCGACTATTTAATCGGGGAGGCCAAAAAAGAGGTCTTGAAGATGGTGGACGAAGGTTATGCGCCGCCGCCCAAACGAAAGATAAAAGTGCTGGGTCAGGCCGCCCAGGGGATGGTGAATGCGGAAGTATCCAATATGTTGAGCGGCAAGTTTATCTCCGAATATGATGCCTTGCTGGCTAAAAAGATTGCCTATGTGATCAGCGGCGGAGACGTGCGGGATAATGCGAAAGTTGATGAAGATGTGATCTTGACGCTGGAACGCGAAGTTTTTCTGGAGTTTTTAAAAGAAGAAAAGACTCTGGCGCGCATTGAGCATATGCTGGCCACAGGCAAACCTTTAAGGAACTAAGCGAAATGGTTATTTTTCCGCTGAGCGTTGTTCTCCGCGGGATTTAATCCTCGACGTACTTTAAGTACGCCTCGGAATAAATCCCTTGTGCGGCCGCGCTCAACGAAAAAATCCCTCATTTCTTAACTAAAATTAATAGCCAAACGTAATCGATTTATACCGCTTGTCATAATAATGTTCCGAAAAAAATGATGGCGGCATAAGTGTTGTAGCAAAAAAACGTCCCGCAATCGGAACGTTTTTTTGACAACCACTAACCATGAGAGATGCCTATATTGTAACGTCGATACGGACACCGGGGTGCAAACGCAGTAAAGGGGCGTTTAAAGATACCCGGCCGGAGGATTTGCTGTCCTTTATTCTGAACGCGGTTGTTGAAAAAACCAAAGGTCTCGAAAAAAAAGATGTGGAAGACATCATGATCGGCTGCTCGTTTCCGGAAGCCGAGCAGGGCCTTAATATAGGGCGGATTGCATCCCAGATTGCCGGTTTTCCGATGGATGTGACCGGGGCCACCGTCAACCGCTTCTGCGCCTCCGGTTTGGAAGCCATTGCCCAATCCGCATTGCGGGTTATGTCCGGCTGGTCGGATATTGTCATCGGCGGCGGCCTGGAATCCATGACATATGTTCCCCTGGGCGGTAATCTCCCGCGGCCGCATCCGGAATACACCCAAAAAATGGCCGACCTTTATGCCTCCATGGGCATCACCGCTGAAAATGTAGCTAACCGCTATGATGTCTCCCGGCAAGCCCAGGATGAATTTGCCTATCAATCCCAGCGCAAAGCCGCTGAAGCCAAAAACAAAAAGTTATTTAAAGAGATTGTGGCAACCCCGGCCACCCGATATAGCGTTCAAAAAGACGGGACCTATAAAAAAGAGACCTTTTTACAGGATTATGATGACGGCATCCGCGAGGATACGACCCTGGAGGGGCTGGCCAACCTGAATCCGGTTTTTGCCGCCGGCGGGAGTGTCACAGCCGGCAACTCGTCCCAGATGACCGACGGAGCTGCGGCCAGCGTCATTATGAGTGAAGGCAAGCTCAAAGCGCTGGGGGTAAAGCCGGTTGCAAAATTTAAGTTTTATACCACCGTGGGCTGCAAGCCGGATGAAATGGGCATCGGTCCGGCGCTGGCCATTCCCAAACTAATGAAATTAGCGGGTATGGATTTAAAAGACATCGGTTTGTTTGAAATCAACGAGGCCTTTGCCTCGCAGGCCCTTTACTGTATCGACAAGCTGGGAATCGATCAGCAAAAAGTCAACATTCACGGCGGCGCTATTGCATTGGGGCATCCGCTGGGATGCACCGGCGCCAAGCTGTGTGCCACGCTGCTCAGCAATATGCAGCAGCGCGGGGTGAAATACGGCGTGGAGTCCATGTGTGTCGGCGGCGGCATGGGCGCGGCGGCTTTATTGGAATTAATTGAATAAGCGATCATTTTAAAATAGGCTGCCAAAATGGCAGCCTATTTTTGATACCGGCAGGATGAGCATTCCTTCACGATGATGCTTCGGTTGTGACCTTCAAAAATAGCTCCGTATCATCCCAATTCATTTCCGCCAGTGCTGCAACATCTATTTTCTGATCATTTAAGTCAACTGACTCGCATGCAGGCTTTAAATCTTCTAAATTATGGGATATAAAATCACTAAAATTATGCCTATCAATCCAGATGCCGCTTTTCAAAAAGACAGG
This sequence comes from uncultured Desulfobacterales bacterium, assembly GCA_947259495.1. Taxonomy (GTDB): domain Bacteria; phylum Desulfobacterota; class Desulfobacteria; order Desulfobacterales; family JAHEIW01; genus JAHEIW01. The sequence continues at coordinate 56,040 of CAMYLV010000042.1, forward strand.
CCCCAGTTCTTTTAACACCATGTTAAACAGCTTTAATGTTACGCGGGCTTTGCCATTAGCATTAACGGATGCTTCATCGCTATAGGAAATTGTATTTCGCATGGCAGCAAAGGCACCGCCTTTGCGAAGCGTGGCCCCAACAAGGCCCGGCATAGCACCTGAAAGGGCCAGCGTTGCATCATTGTGCAGGTAGGCTTTTTCCACTTTATCCACCGGCTTACCGTCCAGAAATAGCGTCTGAATTCTCTTATCCAAATACGCTTCCTCTATACCCAGTTGCTTACAGAGCAGATTCTTGATACTGCAACCTGCCTGGGTTGTGACAATAAAGCCCTGCTCCAATAGCTTGAAAAATCTGGGCAATAATTCTGTCGTGATTACGATGTAGATTTTCATGACCCGGTATATTCGGTGTCCTTTCCGAATGCGAAATTAATTTTTTGTTTCAGCTGTTAAAGATCTATGAAAAATGGGAAGACCCTTTGCGGCTCTCCCCATTTAACCGTACTGATTTTCCGATATTTACCAGTTAAAGACCTGATCCAGATCCTCATCTTTGACCAGAAAGGTAATATCGTGCGGCGGCAATTTCTCCTTTTTAAAGTATTCGGGCAGTCGATCGTCTTTGGCAGTTAAACCGGCGGCCAGATTAAACTCGCGTTCATTCGTCAGGATGGATTTGCCCAGCGCGGTGACGTCATCGGCGGTCAGACTGAGACCATAAAAAGAATTCAGCAGATCGAGCAGGGCCTGGAAAGTTTCCGGCTGATCCAGCACCGGAAAGGCCACAAACAAACACATACCGGTGGCATCAACTGCAGCGGTGGCGATCTGCAGGTTTCTGGAAAGCTCAATTTGCCCTTCCGGTTTCAAAGGATCCACACTTCCTCCAACCCCCATGATATTGGATGCAACGGCATAGCCTGCCGTATGGTCTGCGCCCATGGTGGTGGTGGCGTAGGTCACACCGATGCCCTGTACGCCGCGAGGGTCGTAAGCCGGCATGGACTGCCCCTTGACCACCGGCACCCTTTCGACGCCGAAAACCTTTCCGGTCACCGCAGCGCCGCTGCCCAGAACGCGGCCCAGCGGCGTTCCCGCACCGACTTCCTTGACCAGCTTAATGGCCGCTTCGGCGTCGCCAAATTCGGCAACACCGCCTTCCATGGCCACCGCGATGGTGGCGCCCATTTCAATGGTATCCAGACCGAAATCATCATCCAGACGATCCAGCTGGGCAATGGCGTCCAGGTCATCGATGCCGCAGTTGCCGCCATGGGCCCAGACGGTCTCATATTCGGGTTGTTTAGTCAGGTACTGCCCGTCTTTGTTCAGATACGTGCCGGAGCAGCGAATGATGCAGCCCCGGTGGCAGCCGTGCGTTGCAGCGCCCTTGCCGCCGCGGGCTTCTTCCAACTCCGCCTGGGTTTCCCCACTGATCTTGTTGCAATTGTCGAAGCGTCCCCACATGAAATTTTTGGTGGGGTACGCACCGGCTTCGTTAATGACGTTTGTCAGAACATTGGTGCCGTATGCCGGCAGCCCCTCACCGCTGACCGGGTGTTTCTTTAACCCGGCCACCCATGCCTTGTTGGCTTCTTTGAATGCAGCCGGATCCTTGGGCTGCCGCATCTTCATCCCGGCCTCATCGATGACAATCACTTTGACGCCTTTTGCACCCATGACCGCGCCGACACCGCCGCGACCGGCGTGACGGGTGGGTCTGAGCTCCATATCGGTGCAGGCGATGGAAGCACCCGCCAATTTCATTTCACCGGCCTGGCCGATGGAGATACAGCTGATTTTCTCACCATGTTCGGCCTTCATTTTGTCGACGGTGTCATAATTTCCGAGCATGCACAGGCTATTGTCTTCCTTGATATCGACCCCATCTTTGTTGATCAAAATTTTATAAAGCGCGTTGTCTTTGGGTTTGCCTTCCAGCACGATGGCCGCATATCCCAGCCGGCCGAGCATTTGGGATGGCTGTCCGCCAGAGTTGGCTTCTTTGATTCCGCCGGTCAGCGGGCTCTTGCAGCCCACCGATAAGCGGCCGGACATTGCCGCCGTGGTGCCGCTTAACATTCCCGGTGCGATAACCAGTTTGTTGTCTTCTCCCAGGGGGTGGCATAACGGCGGAACTTCCTTTGAGACGATGGCCGACGTCAGCCCGCGGCCGCCCGCGCCGGCATAGTCACCCAGGGGATCAGTTTTGACCGCCGGGCCGCCATCCGCACCCATATTGATTCTTAGGATCTTGTCCATGTGCACCTCCTTTTTTGAGTTAAATTATCAATCGTCACAGATTTGCTGTATTTGACGAAAATGACAGGTTAATCCCTGAATACGTGTCGGCACGTATATTTTTAATTTTCATATTCGGATTGAACCGCAATGTCAAGGTCTTTACCGGTTATTGCTTGCCAAGATCACTAAAAATCCTCTATATGTATGCTGCATTCTTGATGGTGATTTAATTAAGGAAGGATATACCCATGAAAATTTTTAATTATCCGTCGCGTTCGGCCGAGCAGCGGGTTGCCCGAATTATCAGACGCGGCCTCGTGTTTCAGAAAAAAGATCTGGCTGCCGTCAGCCGCATTTGCGAGAATGTCCGCAGGCGGGGGGATCAAGCGGTCATTTCCTATACCCGACGGTTTGACTCAAAGCGCGTGACCGCGCGATCGATGCGGGTTTCGAAACAAGAATTTGCCGATGCCGCTAAAAAGGTTGATCGATCTTTTACCCGGGCCTTAAACCGGGCGGCTTCCAATATCAAAAGATTTCATGCGCTGCAGCGGCGCCGGTCCTGGATGCAAGCCGAGCGGCCCGGCACCTTGCTGGGCCAGCTGGTTCACCCGGTCGATGCCGCCGGGGTATATGTGCCCGGTGCCAGGGGAGGGGAGACACCCCTGGTATCCTCGGTGCTGATGGGCGTGATTCCCGCCAAAGTGGCGGGTGTCAAACAGATTGTTATGGTCACTCCGCCGACCAGAGGCGGCGGGGTGAGCCCCCATCTGCTGACGGCTGCCCAAAAGGCGGGTGCCGACGCTGTCTACAAAGCCGGAAGTGCCTGGGCCATAGCAGCTCTGGCTTACGGTACCGAAACGATTCCCAGAGTCGATGTCATTGTCGGCCCGGGCAACATTTACGTCACCCTGGCCAAGAAAATTTTAACGGGCACCGTCGGTATCGACATGATTGCCGGTCCCAGCGAGATTCTGGTCATCGCCGATGATGGTGCCCGACCCGAATTCATTGCCGCAGATTTGCTGTCTCAGGCCGAGCACGATGTCTTGTCTTCGGCCATATTGATCACGGATTCTGCTAAATTGGCCAAAGCCGTCGTCGCAGAAATCAAGGAACAGCTTGCAAGTTTGGTGCGCGTTGATATCGCCGAGGAATCGCTGCAAAAGTTCGGCGCTATTATTGTGATCAAGGAAATGGATGCCGCCATCGAAATGGCCAACCGTATCGCTCCCGAGCATCTTGAGCTGCAAATAAGGGATCCGTTTGAGGTGGTGGGCAAAATCCGCAATGCCGGTGCCGTATTTGTAGGGGACTATACTCCGGAACCGGTGGGCGATTATATGGCCGGCCCCAACCACGTGCTGCCCACAGCGGGCACCGCGCGATTTGCATCCGCGCTTTCGGTGGACAATTTTATCAAAAAGACCAGCCTGATTCAGTATACCCAAAAGGCTTTTCGGCGCGAGGCCGCCGACATCATGCGCCTGGCAGAAATCGAGGGCCTGGGAGCGCACGCGAGATCCATTAAGGTCAGATTATAACCTGAATCTTGCATGAAAATTAATGAGAAAATTGTTTTACCATTAAATTATGATGGGTGACCTAATTTCACAGCTTTAAGTTCTATAATCATCTGTTAAATCGGATGATAATCTATTTTTCTCATTAATTTTCACCCTGCGGGCGAGCTGGAGGCTTTCATCTGCTGCGTTACCTGCCCGCCACCACGCCCGCCGCGCCTTGCTCGCATGGCGGGCGGGTTAAGGGCGAAGCATAGTTCACTATGGCTTCAGAAATTACTCAAGCCGGCATATTCCTGAATTAGATAAACTATTTTTTTCAGTGCTGACGCATCCTTATAGGCTTCGTAGCTGACCGTATAGTATTTGCCGTCCCGGTTGGCCCAGATCCTGTCGAAATAATCCGCGGCCGCCTTGATAAAAAGCGCGTCCTCCCCGGCGGTAACCGATATGTTGGCCTCTAAATTGTAATTATTAAGGTTTCTTCTGGTAAAATTTGCAGACCCCAGAAGTAATGAGGCCTCCTTGCCGTGTTTTATGATCGCCAGTTTGGAGTGGAACTGTTCGCCGTGCGTGTCGTACCATCTGATTTCGATCTTGCTTGACGACCTCTTAAGGAGTTCCTCTGCGACCGGCCGGTTTGGGATCCCGATTTTTTCGAAGCCGAACGCGTCTTTGTTCGGATCGAGAATAACCTTAATATGAACGCCTCTCTGCGAGGCATTAACGAGCTCTTTGATTATTTGCCGGTCCGCTAAATAAAAAATAGCCATATTTATTTCATCATCAGCGGTTGTTTCACTGATACGAGCCAAAAGCTCCTTTTTTATCTGGTTCTCGGTAAGGAATACAATTTTCGCATGCTCGGCTTCGAGCCTGATGTTCTCATCGAGTCCTACTGGCGGACCCTGGAGCGCACGGCCGGATAACTTGGCGACGGCCGCCTCGGCGGCATAGACATCCTGCCAGAGTTTACCGGTTATTTTTAAAGCAACGTTCGAATGGGCGGAGCTGCCGTCATGCGGATTACCCGACGTCATAATCACCGCTGTATTCTCTTCCTGGTCAGCCATAAAGATCTTCCGGTGATTAGCCTTGAAATTAAGCATATCGAAATAACTTCTTAAAGTTACTTTCGGCTCGCCCCCGGTAAAGGGGTGCGGTATCAGTCCGTAACTGCTCGAGTTCCCGAACCATTGGATAAAAGTCCGCCAAAAGGCAGAGTAGATCGGATTCGAGTCCGGTAATGCCTTAAGATCGGTCACTATCACGTTAACACCGATACCTTTTAATTTCTCGATCTCCGTATTTATTGCCCCGCCGTAAACCGTATTGATCGGGTCGGTTATAAAATCGATCTCGATATCGGGGTTGGCTTCTTTTTTCTTAACTAATCTTTCGGTAAGTTCAGGGGTCAGATGGCGATAAATCTTGTTCGGTTCGCGAGTATAAGAGTTAAATAAAAAAGCATCGATTAAAATATACTGTTTTGCCCCTTCGATCAGGGAAAAAACCTCATCGAAGATCGTCTGTTCGGAGATAATTTCGCCGTTAAGGTTCTCATAAGTAAGGTCGTAAAGAAATTCGATGTTCTCAACATATATATCCCGTTCTTCTCCCCGGAAATCGAGATTTTCCGGCAATTTCTTCGTGATCTGGTAAAAACCGACGAATAGGACCCAGACCAATAGTATTAAAATGATTTTTTTTATTTTTTTCATGTCTAAAGTATAATTTTTCATTACGTCCCTTTAATAATAACAGTTTTTAACGGTTCTTCGCCACTTTTTACTTAAAACCAATTAATTTATACGGTTATGCAGAAAGTCCACGTTAGTCTTTTTCAACCACGAAGGGCACGAAGGACCCGAAGAAGGGGTGTCAATTTATTCATCCTGCATTTGTGATCTTCGTGATCTTCGTGGTGAGATCACTATCGGACGTAAACAACTGGAACTTTCCAGATAACCACTTTAATTTATATTAAAGCTTATTATTGACCTAAATTAAATTTCTTCTATTAAAATAAAAAAACCGGCATCGGGCAATTGAGTCTGATGCCAGTCTGGTGTTGTATATAAATAATTTCAAGATTCAGGAGCCATTTCCACATCATGCTGGAGAACACGGTAAGTCTGAATGGGATAATGGAACCCTTTAACCTCAATGGTGCCGATTTCCTCGCAAGGTATCTCATCATTAACCAGGGCCCACGAAGTATGTGAAAGATATATCTCACCGGGTTGACAGGCCTGTTCCAAGCGAGAAGCAAGATTTGTGTTCAGGCCGATGGCAGAATATTCCATAAATCCTTCGGAACCATAATTGCCTACATTGGCCATACCCGTATGAATGCCGCATCGGATGTCGAAAGGAAATTGGATACCCTGGTTCCACCATTTCTCTCGCAGGGTTTTCATCTTCACTTGCATCTCCAGCGCCATACGTAAACACGCTAAAGCATCTCCTCGCTCTCCCTTTGAATCCGGTGCCCCAAAGATTGCATAAATGCTATCCCCGGTAAACTGCGGGATGGTTCCACCCCATGTCCGGACGATCTGAGCCATCTCCCCTAAATATTCATTGAGCAACTTTGCCACATCTTCAGGATCAGAAGCGTCGGTAAATTGGGTGAAATCCTTGATATCGGAAAAGAACATCGTCAACTTTGTTCGCTTGTGAGACAGTTCTGCTGAAAATTCACCCTTGAATATTTTTTCAGTTATATTCGGATCAATGTACTTCGAGATTTGTTCCTGGGCTTTTTTGAGTCTCTTGTTGATTTCTTCCAAAGCGTTCGACTTCGTGGTGAGCTCCTCTTCGCGCTTCTTCAGGTCCGTAATGTCGGAGTAAATTGCGACATTTCCGCCATCCCCGGTTTTGCGTTCAGTGATCATAATCCACTGACCACCACTACGCTGTTGGATCCTTGGTTCACCCGGGTCATGATGAAAGGCTCCTTATACCGGGTGTTACAAAGCACCAAACGGTCATCAGGATCGAAGAACGCGAAGCCTTCAGATGAATTTTCAATGGCATCGATTAGCCTTCGACGGGCCGTTTCAACGTCGCGTAAATTGTTTTCTTCAACTTCGATGGCCGTATCGCGAAAAACGACCAGGGACTCTGTCATGCGGCCGATCTCGTCATCACTGCCGGGTTCCGGCAACGGTGTTCTCAGGTTGCCGCCGGCAATCGCGAGCATGCTATTGCTGAGTGCGGTCAATCTGGCAATCAGGTTACGCCCCACATAGAGCCACACGATGAGAAAAGAGCTCACGAGGCTCAAAGCAGCGATGGCGATCAAAATGTTTCGGTTAAGCGTCTGGATCCCTGCAGCCTGGAGGTTGGCTTTCTCAGTATCCGATTTCGCGCGATCTACCAAAAAGCGTACTCTGTTGGTCAGAAATCTCGACAGCCGCACGTTGACAGCCAAAAGCTTTTCGGCCTGAGCGATGACGGCCAATTCATTCTTTCTGATCAGCGAGAGACTGTTCGAGCCAACGGTGAGACCCTCAAGCATCGCGACCTGTTTCGCGAGACGCCTTTTCGCGCGTTTTGAAACGATCAGAGAGACCTCATACAGTTCCTGGAGAGATTTTTTCAAAGGAAATGTCAAGACATCAATCCGTTCAGGGGTATCCGCGTCTGCTATTTTGAGGAGATCGTTGTGAATTGAGTCAACCAGAAGCGCGGCCCTCTGTTGGGGAATCAAGCCAATTATCGAATTCACAAGATCCAACTTTTCCTTTGACGATGGGTTTGCTTTGGCCTTTTGTTGATTTCTACTCCAATCCGCTATCTGGGCACCGAGGATGCGCTCACCCGGCGACAGCATTCGCTGGGCGACAATATTGGCGCTGGAAAGGTCACGAATTCGTTTGTCTTTGAGCACGGCAATGGAAAGCCTTTTATTCACAAGCTTATCCAGGCTAACGAGATTTTCGGTCACGTCAGTGACAAATTTTACGACATCAGCCGTTGCGGTCTTTTCTTCTTCGGTCTCATAGCTTCTGCCGCGCTGCAGAAACGGCTCAAGCTCTTCGACTTGCAAGGCGATTTCATTCGAAACGTCCATCCGTGCCCTATCGGTTTTCACCACCAGCAGGGCGGGTGCCGCGCGCACAACGCTTTCCACGCGCCGTGACAGCTCCAGCCAGGACAGCGCTTCAGGCACACGTTGCTCGGTGATCTTGTTGAGGGCACCGCCAACCTGCGATAGGGAATACAAACCCGAGGCCGCAGCGACCAGTGCGAACATGGAAATCAGTAGAAAGGCAAGTAGTAGTCGCCCGCGAACACCCATTGATTTTGATTTTTTTGGCGCATCCATTCGTCATCAATTCCTGTAGCTTTGGTCTTGACAACTCACTACACCTGGGAGAAACCGTGTGAGACACGGGTCAATTCGCTCATTTGACCGGTGAGTAGTCTTCCTTGCCGAAGACATACCAGACGAAGGT
>CAMYLV010000043.1:0-1844 GCA_947259495.1 uncultured Desulfobacterales bacterium
ATTTTTGGCTTCATGCTTTAATTCATCAATACGCCGAAAAATAGCCTTTACCCGGGCAATAAGTTCTCTGATTGAAAAGGGTTTGGTAACATAATCGTCCGCTCCGACTTCCAGGCCAACCACCCGGTCCATTTCCGAGGACTTTGCGGTAAGCATCAAAATTGGCACGTAGGAAGACTTGCGACGCAGATGTCTGCATATTTCCATTCCGTCAAGGCCCGGAAGCATCAAGTCAAGAATAACCAGATCGTAATGATTGTCGTCTACCCTGGTCTTACCGGCGACTCCGTCAAATACCAAATCCACCTGAAAGGCCAAATCTTGTAAATGACTTTCAAGAAGCCGGGCCAGATCGCGGTTGTCTTCAATTATGAGAATCTTTTTTGCCATATGGGTTTTACCAAAAACAATTATATTGCTACAGAAAATTACCCATCTCAAAATAACTCAAATATGTCGACATTACAAGTTTGATAATACGTGAATGGAACTTGCGGATTACGAAAAATGCGCTTTCAATCCGTTTTTCTCTTCCAAATGATCCTCTAAAGGGTTTAGCCTTATTCATGTCCAAAGCACCCCCGCATCCAGAAATTTTAATACCCTTTTTCTACCGGTCAATCCTTCTAGCAGGTGCGATTTTCACTTTTATTCTATTTGTCACAGAAAAGTTATTTTTTCGTGATGATACCGTGAATTAATCTGCATAATTTGTATGTTAAATAGTTGGCTAATCGTATCTGAAGTGAATTAAAATCAACCAGCTCAAAGGATCGTCTTCACAAAAGGAGGAATCATGAATAAGCTTTTTAAAAAGGACCTGAAAGTATCTTTGTTTGTATTAACTACTTTTCTTACCGTGATGCTTTATGGAAACCTCTCGCTTGCAGGGGACCAGACTATGCAGACAAATCTGAATGCGGTTGCTGATCAATTGGCCAAATGGTCCATGCAAAGCGGTACCGGAAAAATGACACCGGATGCTCAGATGAAATTGAGCGAGCTGCTTCGCGAAACAAGTCAGATGTTGAAGGAAATATCCATGAATAAAGGCGATGAAATGAAAATGGAGCACCACGATAAAATTGAAATGATGAAAAAAACCTGGGAACCTTTTGATACGTCTGATCGAATGTAGCAATTGAAGTCAGTTTTATATGAGCAAATAAATAATCTACATAAGGTACTGGGTACGTTGTTGATTTGTTGCGTATCAAGAAAAGGTTCGAAGTTTTCCTCCTTCGCTTACGCTTTCGTCATCTTCAAGACTTCGTCGGAATAGGGCGGAGGGCAGGCAGGAGTCAACGGTTCAAGTATTCGCCTCTCAGAGATACGTTGCAATAGGTCGCCGTGGCAAGAAGGGTCCAGAGTTCAAAGCTGCTCAATTTCACCTGCCATACCGGTTAGCGTGGTCTGACCCCAATCGCATTTGCCTGGACCGACACGTGTCAAGTGGTCAGAGCCTAAAGAAAGGGCGGCGTTTCAAAACATTTTGAAACGCCGCCCTCATTTTATTTCTCGGGCTTCCACCCGGTTTACGGACATCCTCCAAATTGTGGCGGATTTGTCGGTGGTTCAGAATACGTTGCACAAGCCCTTAAAGACGTTTATGCTACAATCAGGCGAGGTCGAAGCGGTCAAGGTTCATTACCTTGTTCCACACCGCTACAAAGTCGTGCACGAACTTCTCCTGAGAGTCCTCACTTCCATAGACTTCCGCCAGGGCCCGCAGTTGGGAGTTCGAGCCGAAGATGAGGTCGACACGGGTGCCGGTCCACTTGAGTTCGCCTGTTGCGCGATCACGACCCTCGAACACGTCTTCGTCTTCCGAGGTTGCCTTCCAC
>CAMYLV010000043.1:1852-3349 GCA_947259495.1 uncultured Desulfobacterales bacterium
ATTGGTGAGCGTCTCTGGCCGCTTGGTGAAGACGCCGTGCTGGGACTGTCCGAAGTTGGCATTCAAGACGCGCATACCGCCAACGAGAACCGTCATCTCTGGAGCGGTCAGCGTCAGCAGTTGTGCACGATCAACCAGCAGTTCCTCTGCCGATACGGCGTATTTGGTTTTGAGGTAGTTACGGAACCCGTCTGCAGCCGGTTCGAGTACGGCGAATGACTCCACGTCGGTTTGCTCCAGCGACGCATCCGTGCGTCCCGGCGTGAAGGGAATGGTCACATCATGACCGGCATTATTCGCAGCTTGCTCGACACCTGCGCATCCACCCAGGACAATCAAGTCGGCGAGCGAAACCATCTTCCCGCCTGACTGCGCGCTGTTGAACTCCTTTTGGATTCCCTCAAGGGTCTGCAGCACGGTCTTCAGTTGGGCCGGCTGGTTGACTTCCCAATCCTTTTGCGGCGCAAGACGAATGCGCGCCCCGTTCGCACCACCGCGCTTGTCGGAGCCACGGAACGTGGATGCCGACGCCCAGGCGGTCGAGACCAGTTCCGAGATCGACAGGCCCGAGGCAAGGATCTTGCCCTTGAGGTCTGCGATGTCCTTGGCGTCGATCAGCTCATGATCGACTGCGGGCATCGGGTCTTGCCAGATCAGTTCCTCCGCCGGGACCTCCGCACCGAGATAACGCGAGCGGGGGCCCATGTCGCGGTGGGTCAGCTTGAACCACGCCCGGGCGAAGGCGTCTGCTAACTCTTCCGGGTTTTCATGGAAGCGTCGTGCAATGGGCTCGTAGATTGGGTCCATCCGCATCGCCATGTCCGCGGTGGTCATGATGATCGGGACCCGCTTCGACGGATCGTCAGCTGCCGGTGCGAGATTGTTGTCAGTCGCCTCCTTCGGCGTCCACTGCCAGGCGCCGGCGGGGCTCTTTGTCAGTTCCCACTCGTTGCCGAACAGCATGTCCAAATAGCTATTGTCCCACTGGGTCGGGGTCGGCGTCCATGCGCCTTCCAAACCGCTGCCAATCTGATCTGCACCTTTACCGCTACCATGGCTGCTCTTCCAGCCGAGGCCCTGCTCTTCGATACCAGCAGCCTCGGGTTCAGGTCCGACCAGCGCCGGATCGCCAGCGCCGTGGCATTTGCCAAAGGTGTGTCCGCCAATGGTGAGCGCGGCGGTCTCCTCGTCGTTCATCGCCATGCGCGCGAACGTCTCCCGAACATCCCGGCCCGAGGCGACCGGGTCCGGTTCGCCGTTCGGCCCTTCCGGGTTCACGTAAATCAGGCCCATCTGCACGGCGGCGAGCGGATTCTCGAGATCCCGGTCGCCCGAGTAGCGTTTATCGCCAAGCCACTCGTCCTCAGAGCCCCAATAAATGTCCTCTTCCGGCTCCCAAACGTCCTCGCGCCCCCCGCCGAAACCGAAGGTCTGTAACCCCATCGACTCGATGGCGCAGTTGCCGGCGAGGATCATGAGGTCGGCCCAGGAGATCTT
>CAMYLV010000043.1:3406-32378 GCA_947259495.1 uncultured Desulfobacterales bacterium
TTGATCGGCCAAAGCAGCCGGCGCGCCTTGTCGAGGTTCACGTTGTCCGGCCAGCTGTTAAGGGGCGCAAAGCGCTGGGTGCCGGATCCCGCGCCCCCGCGGCCGTCGCCCATGCGGTATGTGCCTGCGCTGTGCCACGCCATCCGGATGAACAAAGGCCCATAATGGCCGTAATCCGCTGGCCACCAGTCCTGCGAGTCGGTCATCAGCGCATAGAGGTCCTTCTTCAGGGCCTTGAGGTCGAGTTTCTTGAACTCCTCGGCGTAGTTGAACGCCTCGCCCATGGGATTGCTCATGTGAGAGTTCTGATGAAGAATCTTGAGGTTCAACTGGTTCGGCCACCAGTCCCGGTTCGACGTGCCTCTGCCGGCTGCCTGTTTATTTGCTCCGCCCGTTACCGGGCACTTGCTGTCGTCAGTCATAAAGTTTCCTCCTTTCGTTGTTTGAACTTATGCACCGTGCTGCTATACATATAGTGCTTCGGTGCCCATCTATCTGAATAAATTTAGCGGACTTATCGTTTGATTTTGGTGACAATGGGAGATTTAAAGGATCGTTAGAAGAACGTCGCACCATTTTTTGAGCGCAAAATCTGGGGCCAGCTGTCATTACATTCAAATTATCAGCGACAGGGGCACCAACATTATTGGTCAGTTTTTTCTTTTCAGACATGTTGACCTACTCATTCATTGGATTATAGAATTAAAATATTATATGATAACGACTATCAATTAATAGCAAAAAAATATATTAAACTTTCTCTGCCATACAATTGCTGCATATACCGAAAAAGTCCAACCTATGATTCAGGATTTTAAAATTAGTCTCTAATTCGACCTCTTTTTTCATTTCATCCAGGTTATCCAGGTCTGGGTCGACAATTTTTTTACACTTGATACAGATCACGTGTGGATGGGGGTTAGGCTTGTTTCCATCATATCGGTTACTCCCATCCGGAAACCCTAACTCAAGAACTTCACCAAATGATTTAATTAATAGAATATTTTTGTATACAGTGGCACGACTCATTGTCGGAAAGTCTTTTTTTATCTGGACATGGATATTTTCAACACTGGGATGGCCTTCACTTTTGGCAAGAATTTTAACGATAGCCAGCCGCTGAGGCGTTATCTTGTGGCCATTATCCCTTAATTTTTGGATGATGATTTCAAATCTTTTTAATTTGTTCAATATATTTTATAACCGGCATATAAGTTACTTTTAATTGATTTAAATAAATGTTTGCTCTTTCATAGATAGATGATCGGCTTAAGTCCTTTGCGGCGCCTCAATGCTTCGAGCAGCCCGACGGCCCCGGTCATCATATTGTCACCCCAGGGGGCACCAAATTCAATCGGCAGCTGTGATTTTGTAAGCATCTTACGTTTGGGGCCCGTTGCAACAATGGTTTCGATGGTGCTGAAGCCGATGGCCTGACGAAGGAAAGCACCATGACCGCCTTCGGAAAGAATTTTCTGGTGACTTAACTTGCCATCCGCAAGATTGCGTAAAAGATTCTCCAGCCGCGCAAGCGTAATATCCTGCGTATGATACTCAAAAAAACCCGCAATTTCATCACCTGCCATCGCAGCACCAACCGTATGGGAGGTAGCGATATCCAGCACTAAAAAACGTTTTTTTTGATGGCACTGTCGATCAAGCGAAGCCCCAAGAATGGCCGCCAGGCCGCTGTCCATGACATAAACTTCAGCAGCCGGAATTTGTTGGGCACTGTTTGAAATCGATTTTAAGCGATTCATGGTGTCGGGCACCTGATCGGATTGATAAAGCAGTGTATGCGGATAGGGTTTTTCGGTCAGGCGCGCCTTGAACATATTGTGGCGAAAATCCAGATGCGATACCCCCAGCGGGGGCACTCCGTGGTCCTGGGCACAAATGGCAACAGCGTCAAACGCATACGGTACCCCGAAACTCTTAACGATCTGCTCGATTCGTCCGGTTTCAAGATCGCTTAGCGCGACGACGGTATAGCTCTGATTGTCACGTAATTGATCGGCCCGGTTATCTTCGACCACTTGTATGCCCCAGGATTTCACTTTTTCCACATCGTGATTGAGAGTCGCCGAGGCGGAAAGCGACATCACCACTTCAGCCTCCCGGGCTCGCTCCAGCAGGATTTGGGTAATCGGGCCCCCGCCCATCTCGTTGCCAATCACCAAAAGGTTCCCGGAAATGCTGGCTGTTTTTTCAGCCAGATACCGGACCGGTGATTTGACCACCGCTTTGTAGTGTAAATCCGTTTGGGTATCGTAAACCAAAATATCCATGGTTCCGGCGCCGATATCGATCATCAAAAAACGGCTCATTTTTATAAGGCTCCTTTGTCCGGGCAATGCCTTTAAGCATATGCCGATTATCTATCACTTTTTACCCGACTCATTAAAAATATGCCGGCTAAAGCCATCAGAACACTGATGATAAATGTGTGGTTGTAAATTCCGGTTGAATCCCGCAGGGTTCCGGTTACCCAGTGGGTCAAGATCGCACCGACACCATAAAAAGGCGTCCACGCGCCGATAACGGTGCCCATGGATTCTTTCGGAAAATAATCACCGGCACAGGCGCCGTAAATAGGAAAGGTCACGCCGTAGAAAATGGCCAAAACCCCGACACAGACACACAGCATGATCCAGGAATTTCCGACAATTATAATTCCGACCAGGGCGGCGGTAATAAACGTATTGGAAATAATGATGGTTTTTTTTCGACCCAGGTAATCTGATAGCGGCAATACCGTTAATACGCCGCAGATCTGGCCGATCCCATGGATGGTCGCCAGCAGGCTGGCTTTTTCCAATGGCAAGCCAAGCTGATATTTAGCATAATCGACCATAAAGGTTGTAATCCCGTAAAGGCTGTAAGCAATGGCAAAATAAGAAAAACCAATCAGCCAGAATCGACGGTTTCTAAGCAACTGGCGCAAAGAAATTTTCTTTTCAGCGGCCGCCAGGGATTCGATCTCACCCGCGACGTCTGCTTTTAGCCCCCACGGTTCTAACCCGACGTTTTGCGGGTCACTTCTTAGAAATATGGCGTTGATCATCACCATACACAGGGCCATTCCGCCAAGAATGAACCAGGCGTATTGCCAGCTTGAGGATTCAACGATCAGGGGAAATAGGATTCCCATGGTCGCAAATCCCAATCCATAGCCGGCGGAAAGAACTCCCAGCGCCAGACCGCGACGCTGAAACGCAAACCAGCGCTGCACCAGCGTAATCACAGGAGCCCATAGACCGGTCGCCCCCAGACCGGCAAGGCCGAAGAAAAAACTGGCCGACCAGAGCGTCTTGACCGTTCCCATCATGACAACAGCGATACCGAGTACCAGCAAGCAGACGCTGATCACACGGCGTGCGCCGAGACGATCCGTAAGGTATCCGGTTAGTGGCGTAATGGCGATGTAGGTAAACAAATACGAATTGTAGATCGTACCGGCAGCAGCTCTGCTTAAATCCAATGTACGAATCATTTCCGGCAACACGACGCCATAGCCAAGCCTTACGGAATAATTGACAAAGAGATTAATAAAACAGATCCCTAAAATCACCCAGGCCCAGTGCACGGCAGGATTTCTTTTCACCATTTTGCTCCTGACTCTCAATTTCTCCCATTACCGTTTATTTACGCCATGATGCCGGCAAATAGCAACAGCCATCACCAAGGTTTGAAAAATCATAATTCGTATTACCCTTTGAACCGTTTTGTTTCCGAATGGGTACTAATTTTATTTTGACATGCCAGGGAGGCTTGTGCCATAGACGGGTTTATCCTTGATTTCTTCAAATCCTAATTTAAATATATAGAAAGGCAAACATGAATTTAAAAGGTCTTTCCGGCGGTTTGTACACGCCGTTATCACCGGACCAGATCGAAACCATCCACGATGCTTCCCTAACGATTCTCGAATCCATCGGTATCACCTATGAATCCGGAATGGATGCAATCCTTGAAATGCTCGCAGATGCGGGAGCGACAATCGTCTACGACCGCGGCCGGGTGACATTTCCAAGGGAACTGGTTGTCGAACAAGCCGCCAGAGCGCCGGAGCAGGTCATTCTCTACAGCCGCGACGGCAAAAATGACCTGGACCTCAAACAGCACCATGTTTATCTGGGAACCGGCGGGGCGGCAATTAAAATTCTTGATCCTGAAAGCGATCAGGTGCGCCCGTCCACCCTTAACGATCTTTATCAACTCGGCAGAGTCGCGGATGCGCTGGACAATATCCATTTCTTTTTGCGACCGTGTATCCCAACAGATATCCCGCAAACCGCTTATGACGTCAATGTCTTTTACGCCTGCCTGAAAGCCACCGCAAAACACGTAATGGCCGGTGTTAACGATGAAAAAGGATTTTACAGCGTATTGGATCTGGCTTCGATGGTCGCCGGCGGGCTGGAAAAACTAAAAACCAATCCGTTTATTTCCATCATCACTGCTTTTGCCATCAGCCCCTTGAAGCTTTGCACCCAATCAACCCTTATCATGCAGGAATGTGTGCGTAATCAAATCCCGGTCGCCCTGTCCAGCGCACCGATGGCCGGTTCCACTTCACCGCTGACCATGGCGGGCACCCTGGCACAACTGCATGCCGAGCAACTGGCAGGCATTACCATTTGCCAGTTAACGAATCCAGGCGCCCCGATTCTTTACGGGGGGATCCCAGGAATGGCCAACCTTCGAACAATGGGCTATCTGGGCGGTGCGATAGAATGCGGTATGATGAACGCCGCCATTCATCAGCTGGCGCACCATATCGGTGTGCCGAATTATAATTCATCGGGACTTACCGATTCCAAAATACCGGATGCCCAGACCGGCTGGGAAAAAGCCATGACCACACTGCTGGCGGCCATGGGAGGATCTAATTATGTTCACCATGCAGCCGGGATGCTGGAGTCCATGTTGACAGTGGCTTATGAACAATATGTGATTGACGATGAAATTATCGGAATGTGCTGTAAAGTGCTGGAGGGAATCAAAGTGGATGATGAGCATATAGCACTTGAGGTTATCGATGCGGTTGGTCCCGGCGGTACCTTCATTACTTCAGACCATACCGTAGATCATATGCACACTGAATATTTTCGCGGAAACAACGTGACCGATCAAAAAGGTCGGGACGAGTGGAGCAAAGATGGATCTCCGGATGCCAGAAACCGGGCCTGTAACATCGTACGAAAAATCTTGTCCGCAAAAGAGAAGTCTTATCTTGATGCTGAAATCGACCAGGCCATTCGTAGAAAGTTTGATATACTTCTATAACGTAAACGGATGGATTTGCACCGGATGCAGGTGCCGCTGTGTAAAAAATCCCCATGGGCTCTTCATCCAGGCCCAGCATTTCAAGAAATTGCGGCAATGTCTTCATACTTTCTGCGATCATTTATTTGATGTAATAACCCGAGACTCTCCATATACCATCGCTATCCAGCACCGGCGTGACGGTCTCCGTTGCAGATTTTTTATTTTCAAAGGATGTTGCGAATTGGATAACCACATACTCGCCATCTGGAGCACCGGGTAAAGATTGCATGTATGTTTTTGAGCTGAGTTCTCTGGAAACCAGTTTGCCCAGAGGTTTCCTTACAGCAGTTAACGTTTGCTGCCATTTGTCTTTGGTTATGGCGCTCTTGAAATACGCCGCCGCTGTTTCCCAGCTTTCACCATATTGGTCATCATCAATAAGTGCTAGCCATAATTTAGCGGCCGCGACAGCTGCCTTTTCTTTTTCGGCACCGGCCATTGAGCTGCATGCAAAACCAAGCCCCAAAATAGTCATTCCAATTATCGCGTATATCTTGGTACGCATCATTTGAGCTCCCTCGTTTTAATTATTGCAGATATCTTTAGGGATTCGTTGCATGTTATTTTTTTCTGGTTTGAAACACCAGCAAATAAGGTATGGCTGAATTATGATTCTTGTCTTTGAAATAGTTATATTTTTTAGAATTAACGATAGGACTTGTACATAATGTTATTAATGTGTATGTTTTGAATGAACAATACACATAGGAGAAAAACCATGCGAACCAATATCGTTATCGATGACAACCTAATGGCCGAAGCCATAAAGCTAAGCCAATTGAAAACCAAAAAGGCTGTAGTTGAAACCGGATTACGCCTTTTAATCCAGATCAAGAAACAGGAGCGCATCAAAAGCTTACGCGGTAAATTAAATTGGGATGGCGACCTTGAAAAAATGAGGCTGGATCAATGATACTGGTCGACTCATCCGTATGGATCGATTATTTCAACGGGCATAAAACGTGGCAAACGGATCTGCTGGATAATCTTCTTTCAAATGTGCCCATAATTATTGGTGATTTAATCCTGACCGAAATTTTACAAGGATTTCGATCAGATAATGATTATGAATCAGCAAAATCTTACTTGAGTGACCTTCCTTTCCGCCTGATAGGGGGATATCAGGTCGCTGTGCAAAGTGCTCAAAACTACAGAATACTCAGGAAAAAAGGGGTAACAGTTCGCAAAACGATCGATGTTATCATCGGTACCTTTAGCATTATGGAGGGGCTTCCATTATTACATGATGACCACGACTTTGATCCCATGGTATCCCACCTTTCATTAAAGATTCTATCCCCCGAATAAACAATAAAACCTTATCTCTCCAATTTTATATAAGCGAATAACGTCTGGGATGAGCTGCAGGCCGACTGCGTTACATTCGTGTACGGCATTTAGGTAAAACTGCAAGATTTCTTCACGGCCTGCCAGGTCGACCCGTCCTCCGTGGCATCAGAAAAGGAGGAAGCCTTGGCGGTAACGGGGATAGATGTTTTGCTTTAATGGCTTAAAGTGTTTGGTAATGCGGGGTCGTTACGAATAGTTCCTATTTAACTTCTACCGACTCCCCATACCTGGGCACAACCACGGAGAAGCCTTCTTTTTTCAAAGACTCGGCAAATGACAGGATCTGATCTTCTTCGCCGTGGACGAGGGCGATTTTTTTTATCTTCAAATTTGAGTTTTTCAGAAAATGCAGCATTTCCTTTTTGTCGGCATGGGCGCTGAAGCCACCCAGTTTAACAACATGCGCTTTTAAGGGGTATTCTTTGTTAAAAAAACGCACTGTCGGCACGGCCCCTTTACGGCCTGATTTTCCATATTTAAGGCCCAGGTCAAGAATTCGCCGACCCAACGTGTTACGGGCCTGGTAGCCAACCATCAGGACGGTATTTTTCTCATTGTGAATCTTGAACCGCAGATGATGCAGGATGCGCCCGGCTTCACACATGCCGGACGAAAGCACAATGTGGGGTTTCGTTTCGTGGTTGAGCGCAATGGATTCTTCAACCGATCCAACAAAGTGGATCTTGTCCATTGAAAATGGATTTTTGCCTTTCTCCAGAAAGGCATCGTGGGTTTCCTCATCATAAACTTCCGGATGCTCCCCAAAAACCCGCGTAATGTTAGTCGCCAGCGGGCTGTCCACGTAAATCGGCATACGCGGCACAGCTGGGTCATCGTAAAGCTCATGCAGGGTGTAGAGCAACTCCTGGGTGCGGCCGAAAGCGAAAGCCGGAATGACAATCGACCCACCGCGCTCATGGGTTTCAATGAGAATCTTTTTTAACTGCGGTTTTAAGTCTTGAACCGGCTCATGCAACCGGTCCCCGTAGGTGCTTTCCATGACCAGCAAATCAATCTGCTGATCTTCTTCACCAAAATCCATTGTCGGATCTTTAATGATCGGTTTATCAAAGCGTCCGATATCACCGGTATAGCATACCCGTAAATCGCGACCATTTTGGCGAGCGCGGATAAGGGCAAAGGCCGATCCGAGAATATGACCGGCATCATAAAAAGTACAGGTCAGATCCTTGCCGATGGAAATGGGATGCCGGTAAGGATATCCATCAAACAACTCCAGGGCCTCATCTGCATCAACGATTCGATACAGCGGTTCGACTTTTTCCAACTGATGGGTTTCGATCAGCTCATTGATCATACCCGTGTTCAAATCGTGACGGTTTTTCTTAAGAATTTTTTTTAATTCTTTGCTTTTGCGGTTGCTGATTTTCGTGCCGCCCTTGGAAGAGTGCCGCTTGCTCAACGCATTGCGGACCGTTTTATAATTCAGGTAGTTTGCATCGGATTCCTGAATATGAGCGGAGTCCCGTAATAAATATTCACTGGCCGCGGCGGTGGCACGGGTACAGATGATGCGGCCCGCAAAGTTGTTTTTAGTCAACAACGGAAGTCTACCGGAGTGATCGATGTGCGCATGGGAAAGCACGATATTGGTGAGCATGCCCGGGTCAAAGGGGATGACCCTGTTTTTTTCTGCGGTTTCCTTGCGGCGGCCCTGAAATAATCCTGCGTCCAGGATGACGCGGTCTTGATCTGTGGTTAAAAGGTGCATCGAGCCGGTCACTTCCCGCACAGCGCCATAAAAGGTTACGATCATCTTCTACTCCTCTCCGTTCCGGGTTCAAAGGTTCAGGTCGCTCGGGCGGGGATAAACCCCACCCCTGCTTCTGACTTCTGTCCTCTGTCTTCTGACCTCAGTCCTCGATCCTCAGCACTCAACCCTCTATGAACACCTGGTGCCCTGCGGCTGTCAGTGCATCGATCGCTTTCGGCAGATCTTTTTCCTTAACCAAAAAATAGTCTGTATCAAAAGTTGACATGACAAATACAGAAACACCGCTTTTTGCCAGCGGTTGAGTTATCGAAAAAATAATGCCGATTTCAGAAAAGTCTAATACGCCTTGAACCCTAAAACATCGCCATCCGCTCTCGCAGGTTGTGCCCGGGACAACGAGCGCTTCGCAACAGACAATGGTCAGCTCTTCTTCTGAGCGGGTGATGGAACAGAAGCCGGATACATCGGTCCAGTCCGGCAGCGATGCCGTGGGTTCAAAGCGGCAAACGGTCATCCGATCGGGCAGTATTTTCAGTGAAAGCTTTTTGGGCTCCATGTTCAGTACATATAAATATGGTGATCAGCGGGATTGCGAATCGATTCTCTTGCCGACAAAATAGGCATGCACCATTGCCGCCAGCCAGAAGCCGACAATTCCGATTAAACAGATATTTTCAACTCCCCAGCCACCGGCTGAACTGCGGCCGAGCAATTCTTTTAAGGCTTGAGCATCCAGTGCATTGTCGGCCAGCCTGGGTAAGGCTTGATCCATCACGCGGAATGCGCGTTGCATCAGGCAATAAATAAGCAGAACCAATCCGGCGGTCGTCCCCAGGACAAAAATAACGCCGGCGAGTATATGTCCTGACAGCAATTGCCCGAGGCCCGGATATACCAGGCCGGATAAAAGCATTCCTTTGGTCGATTCTTTCATCCGCAGCAAAATTCTCGTTCTACATATTGAATTTGTAAATTTTAATCGTACAGCATATAGTATAAAAACTCAAACCATGCTTAAAAACGAACACGCGGTTTTCGACTATTGTCAAACCTGTTGACTGCTCAATGAAAAAACAACAGAATAATTGAAACGAAAGAACCAAGAACCACACAAAACCGCTCCCCAAACCATAACGTTGCCAAATCATGTTGGGCATTTTTCCCGGAGCTTAGGAAGAATTGAAAGCCGATCGAACAAATATGTTGCTGGCGGCGGCAAGCGGCCTGCTGCTGACCGGATCATTTCCCAAGATAGGGCTGGATTGGCTGTCGTGGTTTGCGCTCGTACCGCTGCTGGCAGCAATTGCGAATCTTTCAGCCAAGGAAAGCTTTCGCATCGGTTTTATCGCCGGCCTGATCCACTATCTGACCCTGCTTTACTGGGTGGTGCCCGTCATGCGAACCTACGGGTATCTTCCCTGGTACCTGAGTATCGCTATTTTGTTTCTCTTTGCAGCGGTTCTGGCACTCTTTCCGGCTGTTTTTTCCATGGCGCTTAGCGCTATCGGCCGCACACCCTTTAGGTGCCTGCTCATCGTGCCCTTGCTCTGGGTGGCGCTGGAACATATTCGCTCCTTTGTCTTTACCGGGTTTCCATGGGCATTACTGGGGCACGCCCTGTATCTGCGACACCATATGATTCAAATCGCAGATCTGTTTGGCGCATACGGGGTGTCCTTTTTGATTGTCCTGAGCAATTCGGCCATTTTTCTGGTCATCACGCATATCCGCCAAAAAAGGTGGCACAACGCGTCGGTTTCAAAGCCGGTACTATTCGGCGCAACCGCGGTGTTTGCCGCAGGATTGCTTCTCACCTGGATCTATGGCGCATGGCGCATTCAGTCAATTGACCATCTGATGGCCGCATCACCGACGGCCCGTGTTGCCGTGATTCAGGGAAATATAGATCAGGCCATTAAATGGGATCCGGCCCATCAAGTTGCCGCGATCAAAACGCATCAGCGCTTATCGCTATCAGCAAAATCGGAAAACCCCGATCTGATCGTCTGGCCTGAATCCGCCACGCCGTTTTATATGTTTTACGACAAGCGCCCTACCGAAATGGTAATCGCGGGTATTGAACATGCAGATATCGATTTTCTAATCGGAAGCCCATCCGTTGCGCGCCAGGGCAAAAGTGTCATCTATTATAACAGTGCCTACCTGATCAGTCCCGCAACTGAAAACCTGAGCAAATACGACAAAACCCACCTGGTTCCGTATGGCGAATATGTTCCCTTTGAACGTTGGCTTCCCTTTTTAGGCAAGCTTGTCGCCCAGGTGGGTGATTTCCGGCCGGGAAAACCGGGCAAGACTCTGCCCTGGAAGGAAGGCGCGATCGGCATTCAAATATGTTACGAAGTCATTTTTCCCGGTCTGTCCCGGGCACTGGTTAAAAACGACGCTGCCTTGCTCATCAATATCACCAACGACGCCTGGTTTGGAACAACCAGCGGGCCTTACCAGCATTTTTCGATGACCATCTTTCGGGCGGTGGAAAACCGGCGGGCACTCGCCCGGGCCGCCAATACGGGTATCAGCGGCTTTATTGATCCCGTGGGCCGCATCTTAACATCTACCCCACTGCTCGAGGAGGCCGCGCTAACCCGCCCGTTACCGATGCTCCGCCTCATCACCTTTTATACCCGTTTCGGGGATCTGTTTGCTTTAGCTTGCCTGGCGGGTGCCCTTTTTGGTATACTACTTGAGTTGGGCAAATATGCGCTTAAATTAAAAAGGGGTAATAACAGCTAAAAACCAGGCAAATGGTAGCCAAATAAAAATTAGAGCAAGGTATGCGATTAACATATTTTTTGCGGGAGGTAGAAAAAATGTCTGTGGAAATCAAACAAAACTTAAAGGATCTTCAACAACAACTGCTTAACCTGCGGGGCTATCTTTGACCTGGAAACCAAAGAAACACGTCTGGCTGAAATTGAGCAGCAGATCGCCAAAGATGGATTCTGGGACAATCCGGAAGAAACCAGCCCCATCCTTAAAGAGCGCACACTGCTTTCAAATAAGATTGAAAAATTCAAAAAGCTGACAGAGAATCTGGAAGAAAATCAAATTCTGCTGGATCTCGCCGTTGATGAATCTGATGAAGACACCCTTGCCGAAGTCACACAGCAAATTATCGACCTGGATCAGAGAATTGCTGCCCTGTCTCTGGAGCTGATGCTCGACGGTGAAGACGATGGTAAAAACGCCATCGTATCCATCAATGCCGGCGCCGGCGGAACCGAAGCCCAGGATTGGGCTGAAATGCTATTTCGCATGTATACCCGCTGGGTAGAGCGTCGGGGTTATCAAATCGAGCTGATTGATTTTCAGCCCGGCGAAGAGGCCGGGATTAAAAGTGTGACCTTTACCGCCGACGGCGAAAATGCATTCGGCTATCTAAAATCGGAAACCGGGGTCCACCGCCTGGTCAGAATATCACCGTTCAATGCCAGCGGCAAACGCCATACCTCCTTTGCGTCCGTTTTCGTATATCCTGAACTGGATCAGGAAATCATGGTCGACGTTGAAGACAAAGACCTGCGGATCGACGTGTTCCGGGCCAGCGGTGCCGGCGGCCAGCATGTCAACAAAACCAGCAGTGCCGTGCGTATCACCCATCTGCCGACCGGAATTGTGGTGCAGTGCCAGCAGGAAAAATCCCAGCACCGCAATAAAGATATGGCCTTAAAAGTCCTCAAGGCGCGTCTTTACCAGCATAAAAAACAAAAACAGGATGAAAAACTGCAGGAGGTTCACGACAGCAAAGATGAAATCGCCTGGGGCAGTCAGATACGCTCCTATGTCCTGCATCCCTACCAGATGGTCAAAGATCACCGCGTCAATCTGGATATCGGCAACGTCAATGATGTGCTGGACGGCGGCATCGATCCGTTTATTGAAGGGGTGCTGCTCGCTAAAAAGCATAAATAGCAACTTTTGTCTTCAGTGGCCCGGGCAGCCGAATCGGTTGTGCCTTGTTTTACTTGGTGGATTGAATCTTATTTTTTGACAGGATTTACAGGATTTCGAGAATCTTTTTCTTAGTCGCTCTCCAGACGAGAGCGACTAAACTCAATCCGCTTTCAGCGGAATAAAAAATTTTAAACCATACAAATCAAACTGGTGGATGGCTCCTAAATATTAAAATTATCAACCCGGTTGATGAAAACACGCAAAACTCGCCGCAGGCGATGGGATTTGGCCGTTCTCTTCCGGAGAACGGCCAAATAGAAACCTAATAATCCTGTAAATCCTGTCTAAAAAATTTTCTACGTTGAACACCTTAATGTATTAAGATCAGATGCGAAATCCCGCTTTTAAGCGGGGGCGTAATCTTCAATTTTTAGAACAGTTCCCACTATCGTTTAATAATATGGACGCGATTGAACTTTTAGAACAATATTACGACTCGAAATCCAAAGCATTTAAGATTCTGGTTGAGCACGGCAGGCAGGTGGCCCAAAAGGCCCGGGCGGCCGCCGAAATGGTTCCCGCGCTGAAGCCGGACCTGGAATTTATTGAAGCCGCGACCACGCTGCATGATATCGGTATCTTTCTGACCCATACACCCCAATTCGGCTGTTTTGGAAAACACCCTTACATCTGTCATGGTATTCTGGGCAATGACCTTTTGAAAAAGAAGGGCTACCCAAAACTGGCGCTGGTCTGCGAGCGGCATATTGGCGTCGGGATCAGCAAGGCCGATATCCGGCAACAGCGTCTGCCGCTGCCCAGCCGCGACATGATCCCCGTATCCATCGAGGAGCAGATCGTCTGCTATGCGGATAAATTTTTTTCCAAAAACGGCAACGGTCGACCCACCGAAAAATCCATCACCGAAATCATCGACAATTTAAGCCGCTACGGGCCCGACAAAGTCCGGCGCTTTGAGTCCTGGGTCCAGATGTTCAAATAAAAAAATGGTGACAGGTGTCAGTGTTCGGGTGTCAGGAAAAATGAGGACTGAGTGCTGGGGACCGGGGACTGTTTGGACGCCATGCCAACCGGGAAAACCTTATAAGCGGCCATGGCCGCTTTCTTCTTTCCAAAACTGAGGCGGCAGGCCTGCTGGATAACATTTTTGAAACCGTCCGCTCACAATGGCGGCCAACGATGCGGCGCGCAGGCGTTAGTGAAGCGGACTGCGAAGCAATATCCAACGCTTTCCTTTATGACGGCTTTTTTTATGAGGCATAGCGCATGGTGTTTCTTCTCAACGAAAAAGCCGGGCAGACATTCATCTGCACGGCTTTTGTTTTTTATATTGATTTAGAAATATTGTGATTTTCAAATTTTAAATGTAATCTTTGATTAAAAAATTGTAGTTTCTGATTCAGAAACGAGCAATTTTGCGCAAGGTCAAGGAAGAATTAGATTTTTACCGAAGGCATACTTGTAGTATGTCGAGGATTAAGATCTGATTCTGACGCAGAGATTGCGTAAAAGGGCCGTTTCTAAATAGAAACTGATTACCAGCCGAGGTTGAGGTAATCATGCATCGAATTGGCTGCTATTCTCCCTGCGCCCATTGCCAATATGACAGTTGCCGAACCGGTTACAATGTCGCCGCCGGCCCACACACCTTTTTTTGTGGTTTTCGCTGTTTTTTCATCCACCTGGATGTAGCCCCACTTATTCAGCGTCAACCCGTCGGTGGATTGCGTCAGGATGGGATTGGCTCCGGTGCCCACAGCCACAATCACCAGATCACACTCCAGTTCAAATTCTGAGCCCTCAATCGGAACGGGTCGCCGCCGCCCGGAGGCATCCGGTTCGCCCAGTTCCATTTTCAGGCATTCCATCCCGATAACGCGGCCTTTGTCATCTCCAATAAATTTCGTTGGCGCCGCCAGAAAAAAGAACTCGACCCCTTCTTCCTCGGCGTGGTGAACTTCTGCGGTCCTTGCCGGCACCTCGGCCCTTGAACGCCGATAAACGATGCGGGAGTTCTCCGCGCCCAAACGTAAAGCGGTGCGGGCGGAGTCCATCGCCACATTTCCGGCACCGAGGGTAACCACATTTTTACCCTGAATAATGGGCGTATCATACTCAGGGAAGAGATAAGCCTTCATCAGATTCGAGCGCGTCAGGTATTCATTGGCAGAATAGATGCCAATAAGATTTTTCCCGGGAACATCCAATAAAACCGGTAGGCCAGCGCCAACCCCTATAAAAACAGCCTCATATCCTTCCTCAAAAAGCTCATCGATCGTGATGGTTCGCCCGACCACCTGATTGCATTCAACCGTTACTCCCAATCTTTCAAGAAAATTGACTTCTTGAGCCACGATTTCCTTTGGGAGCCTGAACTCAGGAATTCCGTATATCAGAACCCCGCCCGGCTTGTGGAATGCCTCAAACACCGTTACCGCATGACCTTTGGCAATCAGATCGCCGGCAACGGTCAAACCGGCGGGCCCGGAACCGACCACAGCCACTTTTTTCCCGGTGGGATCCGCTTTAGGAGGTAGCGCACCGGTGCCGTTTACTCTTTCCCAATCGGCTGCAAACCTTTCCAGATTGCCGATGGCGACCGGCTCCCCTTTTTTGCCGACGATACACAGACCTTCGCATTGAATTTCCTGGGGGCACACCCGCCCGCAAACCGCCGGAAGGCTGTTTCGCTGCCAGATGTGTCGAATGGATTCGGTAAATTTTTCTTCTTTTATCAGCTGGATAAAGCCCGGTATATCAATCTCAACGGGGCAGCCAGCCACACACCCAGGTTTTTTGCATTGCAGACACCTTTGGGCCTCTTTAATAGCTGCCTCCTGACTATAACCAAAGGGAACCTCATCAAAATTTTTGGCTCGCACCTTGGGTTTCTGCTCCGGCATGGGCTGCCGGGGGATCTTTTCTCTTTTCTCTTTTTTCGTCGCTTTTTCCGCCATATCATCCTCCGCAAACAAAATGAAAATAGAGTCATTCACTACCACTGAAGATCGTAAGCAAAATTTCGCATGTTACATATTTTTTTAAATTTATGAATCCATTATACAAAATTCTTCATAGCACTGTTTCTCATTTTCACAATAAGCCTGTAAACGGAGCGTGAGTTCGTCATAATCTACCTGGTGGCCGTCAAATTCAGGTCCGTCAACGCAGGCAAATTTGGTTTGACCGCCAACTGTCACCCGGCAACCACCGCACATGCCGGTCCCATCCACCATAATAGGGTTGAGGCTGACCAGGGTGGGCACGTTATATTCTTTGGTCATCAAAGACACAAATTTCATCATCGGAACCGGTCCGATGGCCACAGCTAGCTGAATTTTTTCCTTTTCCAGGATTTCCTTTAAGACATCGGTCACAAAACCGTGGTGCCCGTAAGAGCCGTCGTCAGTGCAGACCCGCAGTTCATTAGAAGCCGCTTTCATGCGATCCTCAAGAATCAGCAGGTCCTTGGTTCGCGCGCCGATGATACAGGTCACATGGTTGCCGATTTCCTTCAGCGCCCGGGTGATCGGATGCAAAACGGCAATTCCGGTGCCGCCGCCCACACAGACAACGTTGCCGACCTTTTCAATGTGGGTCGCCTTGCCAAGGGGTCCGATCACATCCTGATACCCGTCGCCCACCTGCAGGGTCTTGAAAAGGGCCGTCGACTTACCCACCACCTGATAGATGACGGTGATCGTCCCTTTTTCAGAATCCGTTGCCGCCATGGTCAGCGGTATGCGTTCACCGGTTTCATTGGCTTTGAGGATAACAAATTGACCGGGCTTTGCCTTGCGCGCAATCATGGGTGCATCAATATCATTGAGGACTACCGTACCGTCGGACATCTCTTCTCTTTTCACGATTTTAAACATGAAAAACCTCCCGGTTGTTATTTCACCGGCGTGGTAATCATCCGGCGTTGCAGCCATTTTCAAAAAAATGGCAATATCAAATGAAGGGACTCATATTGTCAGAAACAGGGGTTGAAATCAAGGTAAAATCTTGATCAGCGGCGGTATCATTGATATAGATCGACGAATGAAATTATTCGACAGTCACTGTCACCTGGATGATAAGGCTTATCGCAGGGATCTGAACCGGGTCATTGGCCGCGCCCGCCAGGCGGGTGTTGCACGCATGATGACCGTCGGCGTAAACAAAAAAACAGCCGCCCGTGCCGTGGCGTTAGCAGAATCCCACGCGGGTATTTACGCTGCGGTGGGGTTCCATCCGCACGATGCCAGCCAGTGCAGCGCGGCAACGCTTGATTTCATGGTGACGCTGGCTGAAAACCCGCGCGTCAGGGCATGGGGGGAAATCGGGTTGGATTTCAACCGCATGTATTCACCCCGCGAGGATCAGGAAAAATGGTTTATCCGGCAGCTGCAAATTGCCGCTCAACTGAAGCTTCCGGTCATTTTCCATGAACGCGACAGCAACGGCCGTTTTCTTGAAATTCTCAATACCGATTTCAAAAACGAAGGCGCCGGTGTTGTTCATTGCTTCAGCGGCACGGTACCGGAACTGAAACAATACCTCAATATGGGTCTGTACATCGGCATTACCGGTATCCTGACCCTGAGAGCACGGGGAGCAGACCTGCGAGATATGATCTCCCAAATTCCGGCGAATCGAATGGTGGTGCAGACCGATGCTCCCTATCTGACCCCCGCTCCCGAAAAATACCACACCCGCCGTAACGAGCCCGCCTTTGTTAAATTTGTTCTGCTCAAGCTGGCCGAAGTTCGCAATGAAAATCCCGATCAGCTGGCGCAAACCGTCTGGGACAACACCAATCGTTTGTATCAAATCGATTAGCCACTGACCCAAAGAGTGATAATGCCTGATTAATTAGCCACAAACCCACACAGACCCACACTAACTTTTGTTCGGCCTACCCGCTATCGCTCTGGCCGAACAAAAACTGTCAATCGCTTCGCGATCAGAATAAATGGGCGCTTAATTAACCTTATGAGACTGATTAAATCCGGTTGCCTGAGAAATATCTTGAGGTGGTTTAAGCTGTTGCCCGCAGGGCATACAGTTTTTCCTCGGGCAGCGTCGCCCGAGGAAAAGATTTGTCTGTGTGAGTCTGTGTGGGTCTGTGGCTAATTTAATAAATTCAAAGAATTCTGTTTAAGCTGCACACTATTTCTGCATTAAATGGGTGACGGCCTGCTCCAGACCGTCGATGGTGAGCTCAAACATCGGGAATATGTCGCGGATCACAGCAATGGTGCGCGTATAACCCCACATGGAAGCGGATACGGGATTTAACCAGGCCGCATGGGGGAAGGTGCGGGCCAGAAATTTGAGGCACTCGATGCTGGGCAGACCACTGCGATCCTCAAGGTGAATGGACCCGTCGGTGGCCATGAGTTCATAGGGCGCCATGCTGGCATCGCCCAAGATAACCAAGCGGGTTTCAGGATCAAAACGGGCAAATTGATCGATCGGTTGCGGCTTTCTATAGCGGGCGGCGTCTTTCCAGAGCGTGCTGTAAATGGTGTTGTGGAAAAAGAAGGTTTTAAGGTCCTTGAATTGGGCGCGGGTATAATCGAATAAGGTCTGCACGATCGGCACGTAAGGGTCCATGGACCAGCCGCCGTTATCGATGGCTAAAATTACTTTCAGGCGATCTTTGAGCGAGCGGTCAAACACGATTTCAATCTCACCGCCGTTTTTCATGGTCTGATAGATGGTTTCATCGACATTGACCTGATCTTTGGGGCCAAAGGGTACCAGATTGCGCAGTCGCTTTAAAGCTTCTCCCATCAGGGCACTGCTCAGCGGCCCGTTCAGTGAATAATCTTTATATCTCCTATCCATGGCCACCTTCACCGCCGAACGGTTGCGGGAGATCCCTCCCACGCGCATGCCGCCGGGATGGTAGCCGGAGTGACCGACCGGTGAGTAGCCGCCGGTGCCGATCCACTTGCCCCCGCCGTGATGGGCTTCGGTCTGTTCCTTGAGGCGCTCTTTGAAATATTCGATCAGCTCCTCAGGGGTCAGTTTCAGCAGCGCCGATTCATCCATGCCCAGCATTTCAGCCAGGCCCTCAGGATTTTGCAGCCAGGCCTCCAGCATCACCCGGGCCACTTCGTCAAGCTCGATCCCCTCCGGGTCCGGCATATCGGCGTCCTGAAAGCTGTGGGCAAAAACCTGATCATATAAATCAAAATAGCGCTCACTCTTTATGAGAATGGCGCGTGAAGCCGTGTAAAAGTCCTCCAGGGAATTCACCAGCCCGTTGCCCAGCGCTTTATGAAGGGTTAAAAAGGACGTGGGGCTGACCGGTATCCCGACATCTTTTAATTTGTAAAAAAAATCGACGAACATAACTCGCTTCGCTCGAGGTTCAAGGTTCTGGGTTCAAAGGTTCAGGGTTCCCTCCTTCGCCTAAGTAAGGCTTCGGAGGACAAGCAGGGTTCAAGATTCGAATATTAGATTAATACCTTGAGCCGTGAGCCCTTTAATAGGCGCGCCTTCGCCCGATATTGCTCTGCGCCTTCTGCAAATCCTGGCTTTTCTTAAACAGCACGCCCAGATAGGGCAAATCGCCCTTGGCCAGTTGTTTGGGCTTAAAATCCGGGTCCGCCTTGAGCGCCCGAATCCAGTTGATCAGCTCCCGCGTCGCCGGTCGCTTTTCAATATCACCGAACTCCCGCACGGCATAAAATGCCGTAATGGCATTGTCCAGCAGATCCGAATCGATATTTGGAAAATGCACCCGAATAATCTTGCGCATCATATCGGGCTCCGGAAAAGCGATATGGTGAAAATTACATCGGCCTAAAAAAGGATCGGAAAGGTCTTTTTTAGCATTTGAGGTAATGATGATGACCGGGCGAAATGTTGCCGAAATGGTTTTATCGACTTCAATGATGTCAAACTCCATCTGATCCAAAACATCCAGCATATCGTCCTGAAAATCGGTATCGGCCTTGTCGATCTCATCAATCAATAGAACCGTTCGCGCAGCCGCGGTAAAGGCCTGCCCGATTTTACCCATGCGGATATAATCTTCTATTTTACTGACATCACGGCTGGAATCGCCGAAGCGGCTGTCGTTAAGCCGTGTCAGGGTGTCGTACTGATACAAGGCCTCAACTAGCTTCATGCTGGATTTTACATTCAGCACAATCAAAGGCATCTTTAAACTGTCTGCGATCGCATGGGCCAGCATGGTTTTCCCGGTACCGGGCTCACCTTTCAGCAACAGCGGCATTTCCAGCGCCATGGATATGTTTACGATTTTGGCCAGTTCATCATCGAGGACATAGCGTGTCGCTCCTGTAAAATTTTTATTCGCATTTTCAGTCATTCGCTACCTCTCCATTATTTAAGATTATTTAAACTCCGGATCCAATTATTTAAAGGTGTTAGCTTTCGCGTGTCAGATGCTAGTTAACGGGTTCCAAGGTTTAGCATTCAAAGGTTGCGAGGTTAAGTAATGCCAGAATAATCAGAGGTCAAGATCCGACGGTCTGAAACGCCTAAGAGGGTCTGGCCTCGATCCTCAACCCTGAACCCGGAACCATTGAACCCTAAGTTATGTTTTGCCGGATTTGCTCCGAGACTTCCCGAGTTAATTTTAAGACTTTGAGGGCCTGTTGGATGCTTAACGATCCGGCACCGCAACTGGGTGTGATCAACGATTGGGTTATCAGTCGATCCAAATCAATGCCCAGTTTTTCGACCTGCACCGCTTTTTGGTGCCACTGATTGACCAGAGACTCGGTGGTTGCATTCGCCAGTTCATCGGCTTTCAGGGTCGGCACCATCCCCCATGCAATCATTTTGCCTGCTTCCAGAAATGCTTTTATCGGGTCTGAATACAGAATAAACCGATCAAAATAAGAATAGGCATCAAAACTGACGATATCGGCAGCTGAATCCAGTACCAGCGTCCAATCGGTATTGGCACAAACATGCACCCCGGCAAGACCGTCTTCTGCGTGCACGGCCGCAATCACTTCCGCAAGGCTTTGCGCAATGTCATCCCGCGAGATGCTGATAAATTCAGATGACCCAAAACCGGCCAGGGCTGGCTCATCGAGGAAAATAATGACCGGACAATCAAATTGCTTTAACTGTTGCACCTGCCAGCGGGACTTTAATGCCAGCAATTTCACAGCGGCATCTTTAAGCTGCGCATCGTAAATAATGGCCTTTTTGTTTTGATCCAATATCCCGGTACAGAATGTGAAGGGTCCCGTAATCTGGCCCTTGACCGCAATCGGGGGCGATGAAAGGCCTTTTAGGCTTTCAACAAATACAAAAAACCCCCTGGCGGTTTCTTCGCTCAACGAAAACCTGGACTCAAACAGGTCGGTATCGCCGTCTACCACAGCTATATAATCTTCGTAAAACTTTAAAATATCATTCTCAAAGTTATCTAGATCGGTATCAATGTATACCCTGTCCGCTGTCGAGCAAATCCCCGGCAGCCCCGGCATGAATTGGGCGACCATTCCTTCTTGTTTGTGCGCCGGAAGCTGAATCCACAGGGGGATCTGCGGCGTGTATTCCAGGACAAGCTGACAGGCCTCGACATGATCCGCCAGCGGCAGACTGCCGATCAACGCCGGAAGGCCCCGGGGCTGGAATGCGCTTTCCATGGTTGAAACTCCTTTAAAAAGACGAATTAGAGTATCGGCGTGTTGGAATACATTTGATTTGCCTATTTCTCCAATACGCCATCACTTCATTGCACCAATAAAATTTTGTGCGGGCATTGAAAGTTCAAAAGACACTGATCATAATTTGGTGTGAATCTAATAGCATTAAACTTTTTAGATTATCACGCAAACTAATATTTGACAAGCTTTATAGGGGTTGTCAAAAAATGTTGCGGTATTCAAACGTTTTTTTCTACACTCCCTTATGCCGCACTTCTGTATTCCGGAACATTATTATGGAAAAGGGTATAGATCTGCCTTGCCGGTTGTTAGCAAAGCAGATTCAGCCCACTCGGAATTGATCACCCATAATTTGAAAAGATTGACACGAAAATTGGCCGGTGTTATAGTCAGACTCCCGCTTGGGGGACGCACGAGTTCGATAATTGCTTGGCCGAAGTGATTTGTTAAAACTTCGAGGCTATCCGTGGCAGACATAATATCCATTGATAAAAAACTTGATCTGGCCAAAGATAAAAAAGCGACTTTAATTCGCAGGCGCAAAGTATTGGCCGTACAAAAAGTGTTTCAATGCACCCATTGCTCTTTGAAATGCGAAAAATGCGGCACCCAGATCGAGCATGATTCTGAAGTCGGTGAAAAGTACCGCCGAAATCTAAGAGTTCCCTACAACTTCTGCCAGGGATGCTCCGAAGAATATTTGGAATATATCGAACGTCTAAAGGGCCGGGGGGATTCTGACTGCTACTGGCACAACGAAACCTGGATTGATGCCTGGACGAAATGGATTGAATATCAGAGCAGCGTTGACCGCTATATCAAATCAAAAGAATTCAAAAAGCTGCTTGATGAGCTGAAAAAATCAAGGCCCGACTAGGAGGAATTATGTTTGGAATAGGAATGCCGGAACTGATTATCATACTGGTAATCATTCTGATTATATTTGGCGCTGGAAAACTGCCTGAAATCGGAGCCGGAATGGGTAAAGCCATCCGGAATTTCAGGGGCGAATCAGACGAGAAAGAAAAAAAAGATACCGAAAAAATTGAAGAGGAAAAAAAAGACGAAAAGCAATAACGGAAACCGCTCGGCCAACGCTCAATCGGCAGGGCAAAAAATCGGTTAGAGAGGCAGTCGCATGCAGACAAATGGCTGCTTTTTATTTTGTTTACGATCAATGAGGGTAAAACTTATATTTTCCTGCCCCACAGAACAAGACACCTTCGTACGCATCCAATTCGGATTTCACTGATCCGGCTTATTACCTGAATCTTGCATAAAAAATACTGAGACGTTGAGATTATATTTAATGACAGCAAGTTAAACAAATTACAGAAGTAAAATCAAATGCCGATCAGGTACCAAGGTTGGACTGCTAAGACCGGAAGTCAAGTGGAGTGATAGACCAAATGAGCAAAGAAAGGAGGGCACATGATTATTGTCGGAGAGCTGATTAACGCCAGCCGCAAAAATATTGCTACGGCAATCGAGAGCAAAGATGTGGAGGCCATTCAAACCATCGCGCGGGATCAACATGCACATGGAGCCGATTATATTGATGTGAACGCGGGCGTATTTGTGACTAAGGAAGCAGATTATTTGAAATGGCTTGTTGAGACTGTACAGGCAGGAGTCGATACCCCCTGTTGCATCGACAGCCCGGATCCGAAGGCAATCGAAGCGGCCCTGTCCGTACACAACGGCACACCGATGATCAACTCCATATCACTGGAAAAGGAGCGCTATGAAGCGCTGTTGCCGATTGTCTCCGAAACGGAATTCAAAATCGTCGCCCTTTGTATGAGCGACAAAGGCATGCCCCAGACAGTTGATGAGCGTTTGGCGATTGCAGACGAACTGGTCAACAACCTGGTCAAAAAAAATGTGGCTCTGGAAAATATCTATGTCGACCCATTGGTCCAGCCCCTCTCAACCGATGTTCGCTTTGGCATCGAATTTTTAAATTCGATTGAAATCATCATGAAAACATTTCCGGGAATCCATACCGTTTGCGGACTCTCGAATATTTCCTATGGGCTGCCGGAACGCAAGTTTTTAAACCAGACCTTTATGGTGATGGCGATTATAAAGGGGTTGGACGGCGCCATTGTCGACCCGCTGGACAAAAAAATGATGGCCGCCATCATCGCAGGCGAAGCCCTGGCAGGAAAAGATGAGTGGTGTGCCAATTATCTGGCAGCCTACCGCGAAAAAAAGTTTGAAGTCTAAAGCCGGAAGCGTTTATTATCACTCGCTTCTGAGATTAATTGAATGATATCAGAATTTTTTCAATAATCCTTCCACATACCGTTAGAACGGAATATCATCATCCTCGGGAGCTTGAATGGGCGAGCTGGGCCCTTGCCCTGTGGCCGGACCCTCCGGTTTATATGCATCTCCGGAATCCCTCGATCCCAGCATAATCATCTGGGAGGCAACGATCTCGGTGGTATATCTTTTGACACCATCCTTGTCTTCCCAGTCCCGGGTCTGAATTCGGCCTTCAATATAAATCTGTTTTCCTTTAGCAAGATATTCGCCGCAGATTTCGCCCAATTTGCCAAATGCAACAATCCGGTGCCACTCCGTGCGGGTTTCTTTTTCGCCCTCCTTGTTGGTCCAGGTCTCCGAGGTGGCGATGCTGAAATTCGCAACCGCAAGACCGCTGGGCGTGTACCGCACCTCCGGATCCCGTCCTAGATTTCCGATCAGGATCGCTTTATTCAAACCGTTAGCCATTTTCCCCTCCCCCTGTTGAAGTTAAAATGAATAATCTTTAGTACAAAAAAGGTCGTTCAATGTCAATCCACCCTTGATATTCATTTCTGAATGGACCTTTTTCCGATGCGCTGCGTTCTCCGCGGTATAAGTAGCATAGCGCATGGCGCATAGGGCAACAGGATATTATCAGAAAAAGTTGGTTTTGCATTACACACCCAATAGTTTGATAAAATCGATAAATTAGCGATCTAATTTGGTTAGCTTTCGGATGAGACGTCCCGGCAGGGTTTCAACGGCCTGAAGTGCGCCGTGGGGGCAGATTTCAATACAGCAATAACATCTGATGCAACGATCGTAATCAAAGCCAATGGCTTCTTCATAGGGTGTTATCGCTCCAGCCGGGCAGATGTTCCAGCACTCGCCGCACATTTTGCAGGCTGCGGGTTCAACGGCCGGCCGTTGGATTAAATGTTTGCGCAGATAGGGTTGCAAACGTTTCGGACCGAAGGCCAGAGGCCCCATTTGGGGCAGTTTGAAGTTGGGAACTTCCCTAAAATCGCCGCTGATATCGGGGGAAGCATCTAGCAGCCCCAGTTC
Source organism: uncultured Desulfobacterales bacterium (assembly GCA_947259495.1). GTDB lineage: Bacteria > Desulfobacterota > Desulfobacteria > Desulfobacterales > JAHEIW01 > JAHEIW01. Next base: position 27,725 of record CAMYLV010000043.1, read on the forward strand.
TTTGGCTGCCCGACAGGTCGGCAACTTATGCGGATGCAATCCCAGCATTTGACAGACGGCCGTATCAGCGGCCGGCGCACTACCACTGCTTACAAGCACCCCGATTTGCCGGGGTGTCCCCCGCTTGCCGGGCCCCTGCCCTTCCAAAGCCAGGATCCCGTCAATGAGGGTAACCGCCGGATTGATCGCCCGATAGATTTGAACCAGCAGGCGTGCGAATAGATTGCGATCGATGCCGCTTCTGAGGTGCCACTCAGGCTTCATTAAACCGACAATACAACCAAATAGGTTTTTGACCCCTAAAGTCAGCAGCATCTGGGTGTGGGTTTTGAGCTTGGCCAGATTGATCACCATATCAGCGTCGATCGCGGCGCGCGACATTTCAATCTGTCCGAACGGCTCACCGATATCAACTTTGACGGTTGCCTTAAACGGCTTAAGCGTAACGTGCCTGTTCAACCTGTCAAACGCATCTTTATATCCACCCTCTTTGAGAATCCGCTCGAAGGAGCCCATCCCCGGGCTGTCCGCGATCAGCGGGAGCCCCCCCTTATCCAAAACATACTCGGCGGCGGCCCGAACCACCAACGGGTGGGTAAGAATGGCCTGTTCAGGTTTGGCCGCAGCCAGAAGGTTGGGCTTGATCAGCACCCGCGCCTGCGGACGGATGCGATCCCCTAAGATTCCTTCAAGCATCTCAAAAACTAGCGGCTTTAAAATCGGATAATCATAATCGGCTTTTTTGAAGTAAACGGTGGTCATGGATTTCAATTGCTCGCCCGACATTCGATAGAAGCCCGAACTGTATACCGGACCAAGACCATTGGCAATAGCTATTGCTTGCCAGGGTCGAATGTGATTTTATAGCGTCGTAATATTATACCGTTTTCCATAATAATGTTCCGGAATACGGAAGTGCGGCAGAATTCAAATCGGCACATCATTCCAGACGAGCAAACCCTGTTACCTGAATTTGCACGAGTCCAAATCAAATGCCCGGACCATCTCCACTTTATAAACGCATTAAACGGCAGGTCATCGGACGGCCGCACCGCTTTTTTGCCGCCACCGCTCCGGGGTTTGAAGAAATTTGTCTTCGGGAATTGTTTAGGCTTCAACCAACCGCCGCTCAGGCACGCACCATCCCGGGCGGGGTTGAGTTTGAAGGACGGCTGGAAGATTGCTTTCGTGCGAATTTAAACCTGCGCCTGCCCAATCGCATTTTAATGCGCATCAGCGCATTCAAATCATCCAATTTCAGACAGCTCGAAAAAAAAGCAGGCGATATTGCCTGGGAGTTGTATCTGCAACCTGACAGCCTTCTAAAGGTGCATGTAGCTGCCCGACATTGCAGACTCCGCCACTCCGATGCGATTGCAGAAAGAATCAAAAAGGCCGTCAGCGACCGCCTGTCTGGCCTTGAATTCGATATAAACGTTCCAAAGACCGCGTGGGGCCATCAAAATATTTATGTGCGGGGCATTGACGATCGTTTTACCGCATCGATTGACAGCAGCGGTGATCTTCTTTACAAACGCGGCCTCAAAGAACATACCGGCAAAGCACCGCTGCGTGAGACCCTTGCTGCAGGCGCATTATTTTTGGCCGGCTACGATGGTTGCGAGCCTTTATTGGATCCGTTGTGCGGTACCGGCACCTTTTCACTTGAAGCTGCCCTGATGGCCAAACGGATACCAGCCGGCTGGTTTCGAGAATTTGCGTTTACACGCTGGCCATCATTTATCGAGAAACGCTGGAATTACATCAAGCGCGAGGCCCAGTCCGGGATCGTTCAGGCCCGCCGGCCATTGATCTTTGCCTCGGATACCGACCACGAGGCCTGCCAAAAACTTGAAAGCTGTATTCAGAAGTACCACCTGGCCGATGCGGTCCAGGTTAGCCACATTGATTATTTTGATCTTGATCCGCTTGAACTGACCGATCGGATCGGGATGATCTGCATCAACCCACCTTATGGTCGCCGGCTGAGCGGAAGGCAGGCATCAGAAAAATTTTTGCATGCCATGGGTGACAGGCTCAAGCAGGCCTATCAGGGATGGAAGCTGGTACTGATAGCGCCCGGCCGAGCGGCAGCAGACAAGCTGCCGTTTCAAACTCAATCCATTCCCATTCGGCATGGCGGATTGAAATTGAACTTATTGATTGGAAAGATTCAATGACCGCTGCGGGGTGTTTGGTCTTTAGACAGTTTTTAGCCACTATTTCACCACAGCGCTCACGAAGAGCCGCGAAGATGGATATTTAAATTTCAACTTTTCGCTTGGTGTGCCCCCCGCGTCGCCTGCTTGGCTGGAGGGCGGGCCTTGCACCCACGGCGGGCGGGCTCGTGAACTTTGTGGTAAATTCAAGCGACGTTCAATACACGTACAGTCAATGTTTATGACAGCCAAACGCTGATTTTATAATGCATCGGGGCTGCAAAGATTCTCTCCTCTGGCTGCGGCACGGCCGCAATTTTTGCAGACAAACTGGGGGTTACGGACATAATCTTTGTATTTTTCCAGGTTGTTCTTTACGAACCCCACATTTTCGGCCATGCACAGATGGGCTTCATGCCCCGGATGCGGTTCAGTCAGGTGTTGGGGAAGCGGAAACCATTCAGCCATAATTTCACCTCCTGCGTAACTTTTGAGATTATCAAATCATTGGACATTTCAAACCTTAACAAAAGATAAGAATAAATGAATTTGTGTCAATCGCGTCAGATGTGTAAGTAAAATCTTGCACGAGTTGGAGGCTCTCATCTGCAAGGAGGCGCACCTTAATATTAAAAAATCAGATGCGTCATCCAACGGAACGGGACATTTCAGGGCGAAGCTATAGTTGAACTATGCTTCGCCCTTAACCCGCCCGCCTCGCCTGAGTCCGCCTCAGGCGGACGATGGCGGGCAGGTAACGCAGCAGATGGAAGCCTCCGTCTCGCCCGCAGGGTGAAAATAGATGAGAAATAAAAAAGATAAAAATCCGGTTTTCTTTTTTGAGTTAAATGCTATTAATGATATTCTTATTCGAGCTTACTTTAATATATTAACAAAAACTATTCTCATCTATTTTCATGCAAGATTAATTGAATTTATGGAGGTGACTTATGAATCATACAGAATTACGCGTGGACGGCAAGCGCTTGCAAGGCGCCCTGGAGGAAATGGCCAAAATCGGGGTAACGCCGGGCGGCGGTGTCCAGCGTTTAACGCTTTCGGATGAAGACAAACAGGCCAGAGATCTTTTTGTAAGATGGCTTGAAGAATTGGATCTGGAAATTACGATCGATGAAATGGGCAACATATTTGGCAAGCGCCCCGGAAAAAGCAATGACCTGGCACCGGTAATGAGCGGCTCGCACATTGATTCCCAGCCCAAAGGCGGGCGCTTTGATGGGATTCTCGGTGTAATGGGGCCGCTAGAGGTTCTGCGGACCCTGAGTGAAAACAACATCGAAACCGAACGGCCCATTATGATTGTCGATTGGACCAACGAGGAGGGCTCCCGTTTCGCCCCAGCGATGGTGGCTTCCGGGGTATGGGCCGGAGCGCTCGAGCGCGACTGGGTCTATGACCGGACCGACATTAACGGCAAACGCTTTGAAGATGAACTCATCCGCATCGGATACAAAGGAAGCGTGCCGGCTTCAAAATGGCCGGTACACTGCTATTACGAATATCATATCGAACAGGGACCGATGCTGGAACGCGAGGGCAAAAAAATCGGTGCCCCCAAAGGAATCCTGTGCCTGCACTGGTATGATGTCTATCTTGCGGGAGAGGCGAATCAGGTCGGGCCGACCCCCATGGAGGGCCGGCATGATGCCCTGTGCGCCGCTGCTGAGATGATTTTAAAAGTCAATGCTCTTCCGGGCCGTATGGGTGGCAATATGGTGGCCACGGTTGGTGAAATACAGAATTATCCCAATTCCAGAAATATTATTCCGGATAAAGTTCACTTTACGGTGGACATCCGCTCCTGGGACGATGCACACGCCATGAAAGCCTGGGAGCTCGTCCGCAAGGACTTTGAAGATATCGCAGCGCGCAGGGGCTGCCCGATTAAGATAGAAGAAACCTGGCGGGTGGAGCATTCGCCCTTTGATGAAAAACTGGTACAGCGCATTCTGGATGTGGCCGCTGAGCAGGGTTATTCAAGTCTGCACATGGTCAGCGGTGCCGGACATGATGCCAGTTATATGAATCAGGTTTGCCCGACGGCGATGATATTTGTCCCCAGCATCGGTGGCCGCAGCCACGTGGAAGTCGAAGACACCACCTGGGAAGACTGTGAAGCCGGCGCCAACGTTCTGCTGCACGCCATGCTGCAGTCCGCCAACGAAAAATAAAACCTATCTCAAAAATGCATCTAACCCGCCTGCGGCGGACAGGCGCCCAGGGCTGTGTTATCCCGGATAAACGGGATTACAAATCTATTTCTATAAACAAATAAAAAGGTGCAGGAAATATTTCCTGCACCTTTTTATTATAGAAGTTACTAAATTGGCTTTAAAATGTTTAGATTTTGTTCGAGGGCAAGGCTAAGAGGAGGTGTAAAAGCGCAGCGTACATTTAGTACGCAAGCGCTTTTCGACGAGGATTAACGCCACCCTCGGGCAAGAGATGAATGTTTTCAAGCCAATTTTAGAAAT
>CAMYLV010000044.1:0-10943 GCA_947259495.1 uncultured Desulfobacterales bacterium
AGAATATATTTTGAGCCCACAATAATAATCACTGTTCCTAGCATCAGTTTTATCCAGCGTCCGGGCACATATTTTTGCACCCTGGCGCCCAGGTACATCCCCAGCAGGCCTCCCGCTCCGAACAAAATCCCCAACAACCAGTCGGGGGCAGCCACCGCCCCGTTTATGGGGATGAGACTGTAAAAGGTTACACCGGCCAACGATGCAACAAAGGTTCCCAGAAGCACCGCACCGGCGATGGCATATACGGGCAGACCAAAAAAGGTGATCAAAAACGGTGCGATAATCGAACCACCGCCGATACCGTAGACGCCGCCGATGACTCCCACTGCGAGGGCCAGTCCGAGCAGCTTGGCAGTCGCAAATGAATACGTGGCGCCTTTGAAGTTAAAGCGGGTGGTTTTCATTTCAATTGACGCTTCTTGCACCTTATCGGTGAGTGCACAGCTTTCTGCGTTTGTCGCAGTTTTACCGTTAAATGCTTCTTTTAAGAGTTTGAGAGCAATCAGCATCAAGACACAACCCACAAAAAATTTGAAGGTCTTCGGATCCGGCAAATAGGTGATGCGCAGGTAATAACCGATTAGGACGCCGGGGATAATGCCGGCTACAATCAAAATCGCCACCGGCCACACGAAGCGGTACTCTCGGGCATAACGATACACGCCGCCGGGTGTGCCGGTCACATTGAACAGAAAGTTAGTAGCGGTTACCGAAGGGCTGGTGAACCCCAGAACACTCATTTGAAACGGCAACAGTAAAAATGCACCCGAGATCCCCCCCATGGAGGTGAAAAAAGATATGCCGAAGGCCACCAGCGGCGGGATTAAAATATAGGTCTCAACCCCGGAAAGCGGAAATGTAAATTGGAAAAATTCCATGTTTATCTAAAAATACCACCAAAAATTTTGTCGTCGGCGGACATACATTGCGCTTTTAAGAGTTTGTACTTTTTAAGGAGCTGCTTACCGTCTTGAGAAAGGCACGACCCCTCTTTGCGATCCGTATGCACGATGCAGGCATTCATGTGTTTTTCAGTCGCTTTGATCTTGCTCCAAACCGCTTTGTACGACATTTTCATTAATTTGGCGGTCTGATTCATAGAGCCCGTCTGATCAATATGCTCCAGAATCTTGGCCCGGCCTTCTCCAATAATGATGTTGTTGTCGTCATCCACAATCCACTGGCTTGATCTTAATTTGAGCTTTGCCATAATTCTAACCTTGATGATGTGTTATCAAAAATGGGATAAAACCACGAAGAGCACGAAGGACACAAAGGGTTAAACGCTTCGAACAAAAGAGATCTCTTCGTGTGCTTTTTCCCTTCGTGGTTAAAAATGCAGTGTCCTAAAATTACATATAAATTAAATAATGATCAAAATGTTAATATGGCTACCTATTTGCCGAATCATAAGTTGTACTAACCGCCGATGGCGCGCATGGCCCGACTGCAGGCATTTTGATGATCTTTGGCGTTTAAGTGGTGGCCGGAGGGCTTTTCAGCCACCGCCTGCCTGAATATATCGATGATTTCGTTTAGGGTTGCCCCGGTTCTCAGCGCGTTTTTGATGTCGATTTCTTTTTGCGAAAACAGACAGGTCTTGATTTTGCCGTCAGCGGTCAGCCGCAGGCGATTGCAGGAACCGCAAAAATGCCAGCTAATGGGTGCAATGAAACCGATTTTGCCGACTGCACCCGGAAGCCTGCAAAGCCTTGCCGGCCCGCAGGAATCTGTGGTCGGCTCGATTTGAACCCGCTCAATTTGGTGGATTTTTTTCATAAATTCTTCAACCGGCATAAACAGCGTTTCATAGTCGCCGTGGGCCGATCCGCTTGTGGGCATGAGTTCGATAAAGCGCACATGGTATGGCCTGGTGAGGGTTAAAGCGGCCAGCTCTTCGATTTCATCGTCATTGATGCCGCGCATGACTACGGCATTAATCTTGATGGGGTGCATCCCGATATCTTCAGCACGTTTGATGCCGGCCAGCACGCGGGGCAGCCAATTGTATCCGGTTATTTTTTCAAACCGCTCCGGTCTTAACGTGTCCAGGCTAATGTTGATTCTGCGCACACCGGCCTTAAATAACGGCTCGGCCATTTCCTCCAGATATATTCCGTTGGTCGTTAGGGCCAGGCTTTTTAAGCCGTCCAGATCTGATAGCATCCGACAGAATTCAACCACGCCCTTGCGGACCAGCGGCTCACCGCCGGTGATGCGTATTTTGGTTATGCCGACAGCTGCCGCCGCCCGGGCAACGTTAAGCATCTCTTCATAGGTTAAAATTTCTGAACGTTCCAGATGACTGCGGCCTGAAAACGGTGTGCAATAATAACATTTAAGGTTGCAATGATCGGTTATTGATATGCGCAGGTAATCGATTTCCCGTCCGTAACTATCAACTAGATTCATCTTATTTCAGGCTCCGATTTTACTTTCATTAAAAAAAATCCTCACGTAAAGGCGCCCCGGTCGGATCTTCCGGACCGACTGGGCAGGCAAAGTCGCAAAGAATTTTATAATAAAAAAATTTTTGAGAAACGGTTTTAAACGCTTGATTTGTGTTCGAGAGCCCCCGCAAAATGCGGGATTTCACATCTTAATTTTATATACTAATGTGTTCAAAAGTCGTGATTCGGTTAATAGAATTTCTAAATGTAAAACCCGGTAAAAGCGGTTTCAAAGCTCTATCTCGGCATAGAAAATCACATAAAATCTACAACTTCCTTTGAAATGGAAAGTGAAAAAACCCATAGAAGCAGCATTAGATGCTTGGATTGTGTTTGATAACAAGGCGTAATTCGGTTCAAAGTTATTTCTTTAAAAACCCAGCAAAAGCGGGTTGAAAGCCTTAGCTCGGGTTCGAGGACAAGGCGCCAGCCGATTTGAAAGTGGAGCATACACGTAAGTATTCGAGCATTTCAAATCGGCTGGTAACGCAGTCATTCGGACGCGAGATGAGGTTTTGAAGCCGCTTTATTTGCCGAATGGGCAGTGTGGATAACTACATTCTTCACAATCCTTGCACAACCCCCCGTGGCCCATAAAAGCCAGCTCGGCTTTGCCGATTTTTTCTCCGGTCAAAATGCGCGGCAGCACCAGATCCAGTACGGTAATGCGGTGAAACAGGCCGCAGGCCGGCACCCCCAGCAGCGGGACATTACCTACATAAGCCACCAGAAACATGGCGCCGGGCAGCACCGCTGCCCCGTAGTGCATCTCAGCGGCGCCGGCAGAGCGAATTCCCTGACGGGTAACATCATCGGGGTCCACGCTCATGCCGCCGCTGAGCATCAGCAAATCACAGCCCTGGTCCAGATGAGAACGGATGGCCGTGCGGATCCGTTCGGCATCATCCGGCGCAAAGGCCACAGCGGTCACCTCCGAGCCCAGGGCCTCAATCTTTTCGGTCAAAATCGGTCCAAAGCGATCTTCGATCAGGCCGTTGTAAACTTCGTTGCCGGTAATCACCAGGCCCACTTTTGCTTTGCGGAGGGAGTTAACGGAAAGCACATTGCCATTTTGGCGGGCAATGGCGGCGGCCCGTTCGATGGGAGTTCGTTTCATGATCAGCGGAATGGCGCGGGTGGCGGCGACCTGTTCCCCTTTTTTGACCAGGGTGTGATTGTGAAGGGTGGCGCACATGACCTCATCGTTCATGTTAAAGGCCGCCAGGGCAGCGGTATCGACGCCAAACAGCCCATCTTTGCCTGCCAGCAACTTGATTTTGCCCTCCCGCGGCTCATCTCTCCAGACAATACCGTCACCGGCCAGCGCATCGGCTAAAATAGCGGCAGCCTGATCCTCGTGAATTTCGTCATCTTTCAGATCGATGACGTAGAGGTGATTTTTCCCCATTTTCTGAAGACGACACAAATCTTCGTTGCAGACCGTATGCCCTTTGTGAAAGGCTGCGCCTTTGAATTGACCGGGACGAATTTCGGTCAGATCATGGGCCAGCCTGGTGCCCACCGCATCTTCTAATTTGATTTTTTTCAGCATCGTTGAACTCCTATGGAGTGGGTTACATTAACCTTCCTCATTCTGTGATTTCCCGGGCGGGAGTAAATCCCGCCCCTACGTTCCGAAATTATTGGCAAAAGTAGGGGCGGGGTTTATCTCCGCCCGACATCTTTTCAGCATTTCCGTCTGATTTAGATTGATTATTATTTTTACCGGGAACCCAGTTCATATCCGGCCAGGTCACCTCCCGGGCGTCTGAAAAATAGGTTTCTTGAGTGCAGGGCCTGCAGAGAACCTGCCCTTTTTCAATGACCTCGCGTTGATCGCGAACCACCTGGCCGCAGCGAGTGCATGGAGCCTTAAAACGGGTGGGCCCGGGCAGGTCACAGTCGTCTATTTTCACCTTGACCTGCTGGACCCGGAAAAGCACACTGTCCGGCATGCGTTTGTAAGCCGCCAGCTGCTGCGGGTGTTTTTCGGCAATTGCCGGTGCATATGCAGCAGCCAGGCTGCGGGCCTCTTCGGTGGAGACCACCCGGAAGGCCTTGCCGCTTTCCAGATTGACAAAGGTGGCTGCCATAATACCGTAGTCCATAAATTTCAGTGAGCGCCGCCCCAGTTTGACACCGGTCACATGGGCCACCGCATCGGCGGTGCAGCGGTCCATCTCCACATAGACGATCAGTTTTTTGATCTGATCGTGGCGCCTGGGCTCGTTCAGCCCGATCAACCGGCAGCCCAGCATGGCCATGCGTACACCCACCACCTGCCCAGGACAAAGGTGCCCATGGGCATCGGCCGAACTTTCTAAAAGGACTTCGAAGGCATCCATGGTCAGTGTTATCCTTTCTCATCAGGATGTCAGGTGTCGGGTTTCAGTTCCCAGGTTCAAAGGTTCAACGTTCAAAGGTTCAGAGGTTAAAAAACATGAAAGAAGGCCAGGAGCTCGGTTCTTAAGCACAAAACCCTGAACCTCTGAACTCTTAACCCCGAACCTGGAGAGGTATATGTTAAAATTAACATAACAGACGTTAAAAAAAATGCAAAACTCCCAGAACACCAGTATGCTATTTAATATCAGTATGGATCTATGTCTTTGACCTAAATCAAAATTGCTGGTGATATTGAAAATCTATACTTGTTGACGATCAGGCGCCTTCTAAAACCTCATTTACCCAGCCCATGGCCGCGATCATGTTCGGAAAACCGATGGTGGTCAGGGACAATAAAACAACCTGGGCAATTTCTTCATTACTGGCACCGGATTCCAGCGCCTTGCGGGTCTGAGACATGACGGCTCCGCGGGAATTGGCGCCGATGGCAATACCCAGATTGGCAAGGTCCTGGTATTTTTTCTCGAGCGGCCCCGACTCCCGGCAGGTCTTGCCTAACTGTTGAAAATCTTTAAATACTTCCGGAAATTTCGACGAGAACTTTTCGTAAATTTTGGGAAGATACATGATCGCTCCTCTTCGCATTAATTTTCTTCAAGATTTAGGTCATAACACAGTTCCCATTACACCCGGAGCGAATTTATTTCAACGTGTTTTTCTGAATTCTGCTGCCCGGCTTCCAGTACCGAACAAACGACCCGGTGACTCTCTTTTAAAAACGATACGGTTGCTTTTGCCAGATTCGAGTAAAAAGGCTTATCAGCAGATTCGATGATACTTTTGGCAAATACCGGCACCCAGGCCATCAGGTGATCTTCCAGAAAAGATTTCTGTTTCTGGATAAAACCGATAGCGGTTTCGGTGTCTGAGTTGGCGAAGGCTTCGATTTCTTTGAAAATCAAATAATACATGAATTCAAGTTCAGCGCTGATGTGGTCGGGGGCATCTTTAAAATCGCCCATCATTTTGCGTTCGCCGTCTAAATACACCGATCCGTAAGGTGCAGCCAACAGCTTATACGGGCCGACAAACAGTTTTGAAAAATCGACTTTTAAGGGTTCAACATCGATCTTGGCTTGGAATTCTTTGCGCATGCTTTGGATTAATTCGGCCGCCGGCTCACACACATTGGCCAGGTTGGATTCTAGGTTTTCTAATTTTTCAGATAAACTTGGGTCCGGCAGAAAATAGCAGTCGCTCAATAATCGAAATGCCGCCATTCGCGACGCTTCATGGTTCAACAGGTTTTTTGTTTCCATAGGTATCCTTGTTAAAAGCAGTTGAGCTGATGCGATGCCGGCCCTATTCGAGCCGGCATCGCTTTGATTGTGTTTGCACTTCATTCCGGAACTTCTGCCAGCTTCAGGTTTCGTTCTCCCAGGGTGTACACGAGTAGCAATATGGCCAGCGCAAACACAAAAACAAACACTTCCCAGATGGTGGGCCAGTAACTGACAAACGGGGGCTGTCCTTCTGCCTTGGGACCCGTGGGCATCACCAGACCGCTGAGCACCATTTCCAGGCGCCCTGCAAACATACCGACCAAAAACAAGGCCGCCGATGTGACCTTTCCCCAGGTGGCGTTGCGCACCGCCGGCATGGCGATCAACAGCAGCGGGATCACCAATCCAATCCACAATGCCAGGTGGTACCATCCTGAGCCCAGCATATGCCGAAAGCCCGCAAATTCGACCGCTGACGCAGATATTCCTGCTACGATCGTTCGCCACAGGAAAAAAATCAACGTAAAAGCCATAACAACGCCAAAGAGCTTGCTAATATCGTTGTAAAGGTTTTTATCCCCTTCGCTCAAGGGAACCTTCGCAAAACTATGGTAGGCCAGGCTAAATAACAGCACGGCTGCCAGCGCGCTGGCAAATCCGGTCAGCGGAAAGTACATGGCCAAAAAGTTTGCGTCGAACACCGGCCTTGCATCCGGAAGCCCAAAGAGCCAGCCAAGCACCGTGGAGGTGGCAATCGCGATGATGAATGTAAATATTCCAAGCGCCTTGCTCGTCTTGGCAGTATGCATTCTCCAAAAGGATAAAAGCAGAACGATGAAGTAAAGCCCATAGAGCATACCCAGCCACCAGAGTGGTGAAGCAAAGTTTGGGGAAAACAAGAAGTAGATGGCATTCCACGGTGATCCGAGATGTAAGAGCAGGCAGGTGAAAGCCGCCATCAATACCGAAATTTCCAAAAATGCCGTACGCTTTTCAATGGGCTGGTATCGATTGGCATTAAAGACCACGGGAATGGACGAGACAAAGGCAAGTCCCGTGCTGGTTAGCGAGAAAAAGACATAGGCTGCGATGGGTATGGTCCACACCAATATATCTGTTTTGGCATACAGGGCAAAGCCGGTGCTAATCAACACTCTGTAAGCGGTGAGCAGGCCCAGCAGGATCCCCAGCAACAGCAGCCCATACCACAATTGAATTTTTATTGCTTTCATCTATATCCCTCCTTTCGTCCTCTCATAGCGTGCCGGATTATAACTGCGAATATAATATACGTTCGGCTCGGTGCCGAGCCGCTCCTTCAAACGATAAGGTTTGAATTTTCCCAAAAGCCGACTCACCTGGCTGTCGGGTTTGTCCAGATCTCCAAATATCCTGGCATCAGCCGGACAGGCTTCCACACAGTAAGGTATTTTGCCCGCATTGATTCTGTGGTCGCAAAAGGTGCACTTTTCAACCACACCCTTGGGTCGGTTCTCCGGAAGTGTTTTGCCTCTCGCCGGATTGCTATAAGGCGTTCCCTTTCCGCTGTTGACCTTCTGGATCATTTCTTCAGGGGAACTTGTGCCACCTTCAATGACCGCTCGGGTGTCTCTCCAGAATTTGTGAGGATCTTGCCAGTTAAAATAGATCACCTCATAAGGGCAATTATACATGCAGTACCGGCAACCGATGCATTTATCGGGATCGTGCATGGTAATGCCATTATCCAACTTGTGCATGGCTTTGGTTGGACAACCCCGTACGCAGGGGGCATCTGAACAGTGGTTGCAGAGCGTTGGCATGTAGTGGAACCGCACATTCGGGAACGTGCCGTAAGTCTCGGTTATTTTGTTGGACCAGTAAATGCCATCAGACACATTATTCTCATTCCGGCAGGCGATGCTGCAAGCGCCACATCCAACACAGCTTTGCAGGTCAATGACCATTGCATATTTTGGCATGGGTTCACCTCCTAAACTTTTTCGATTTTAATTCGGGTGGTCGCATAGTAAGCCGTGCTCCCACTCAAACGATCATACTGGGCCGGGATGAGGTCGTTGCTGCTGCCACCCCGGGGCACTTTGCCAAATTCTTTGGACGCCACCCGACCATAGGCCCAGTGGCCCTGGCCGTAGCACTTGGCGATCGTTCCGGGCCGGACGCCTTCCCAAAACTTTGCCGTGCAGATCAGGCTTCCGCTCGGAGATGTCAGTTTAACCGTATCTCCATCCTTGATGCCCAGTCCCTTGGCATCTTTGGGGTTGATCTTGGCCACATCTTGCCAGGCCACATCACCGGGATCGACATCCTTAAAATCATAATACCAGGTGCAGTTGGCCGAACGGCCCTCGCGGTTGAGCCTGGATTTGTAATCCACATGGATGAACGGATATTCCGTTTCATCTCCGGCAATAAACGCTTCTTCATAATGCGGCACAAAGGCCATTTCCCCGCGGGCCAGGTAGTTGCAGACCTCCAGAACATTGTCGATGGTCGTATTGTGCTTTTCAGCATGCTTTCCAACAACATCTTTGAGGGTCTCGCTGTAGAATTCGAACTTCTTGGTTTTGGTCTTCATGTTCCCCCATTTCTTGCGATACGGATAGGGGTCTGAATTCCAGACGCCGGCTTTGAGCAAATCTTCCCAGCCGTTGAATTTGTCACCGCCTTTGTGTTTGGCCGGATCCCACAATCTCTGGGTGGCATATTTAAGGGCATACAGCGCAAATTCTTTTTCGTTGGTCGGGGCTTTGCCGGTCTCCGGATCCTTATAGGTTTTGTAATGCTCGAGCAGATTGCTAAAACCTTTTTCCGACAGCTTTTCGGCAATCAGCCAGGGGATTTCGGTCTCATCGATCTTGTATTCCCCCAGCGGTTCGATGAGCGGCTGCATGAGCGTCACCTGACGGTACCCGTTGCCTATCGACTTGACATAGCCCCACTTCTCAAACATGTGATGGGTATCGGGCAGTACGATATCGGCGAACCAGGAAAACTCTGAAGCGTTGGTGGTGATGTGCGCCAGAAACGGTATCTTGGCCAGGGCACGCTCCCAGCGCTCGGGCTGCGGACAGGAGAAGGCAAAATTGTTCATGTATCCAATCGCCACCTTTATTTCATTGGGGTCTGCGTTCAGAATGCCATCGGCCGCATTGTTGGTTACCACGCCTCCGCCAGGCTTTTTGTTCAGCGCGGGAAACTCTAATCTACCGCGATGATCGATTTTTTTATGCTTTTTACCCGCTTTTGCGATATCATCCATAAAATCATCGGGTTTCGGAAACTTTGAGGTGTATTCCTTGTTGCTCTGTTGGGTGCCGCCGACATTGTCCACCGCCCCGAAGATTCCATTCAAGGCGTGAACGGCCATGGCGGCGTAAGCGCCGCGGACCTGCATACAGGGCCCTCCGCCGAGCCATGAGATTGAATGCGGAGCCCCCCGCCCCATTTCGCGGGCGTGTTGCCTGATCTGCTCAGCCGGCAGACCGGTTATTTTGGCCGCCCACTCGGGTGTTTTGTCTTTCAGCTCCAGATTCCACCACCTGACAATGCCGTTGGTGTACTTTTCTTCAAACAACATCTCATCGACATATTCACCGGCCACAAAGCGATTTTCGCCGTCCGTAAAATCGCCGACGAAGTCTTTGTACCACAGCCCTTCGGTAAGCGCTATATGAGCAAAAGCCACCGCCAAGGCGCCATCGGTTCCTGGTTTGAGCGGCAACCATTCATCCGCTTTTGCCGCAGTTGCCGACAAGCGGGGTTCAACAACGGCAATGTGGGCACGGTCGATCGCTTCCCCCCAGACACTTGAATAATAAGAGACCTGCCTGTTGGCGGCCAGGGGATCGGCACCCCAAATCGTGATGCACCTGGCATTCTGTACATCGTATTGCCGATAGCCCCAGTATCCTTCCGTATAGTAAGGGCCGAATTTTTCGGCTTCTGCACAGATCGCACTGTGGGAGATGTTGTTGGGTGAGCCGATGATCTTGGTCATACGATCATAAAGCACATCGCGCATATACGAATAACGACCGCGCATGAGCATGTACTTGTGGGTTTCGTTGTTGTTTCTAAGCTCCATGATCTTGTCGGCGATGGTGTTCAGGGCCTCGTCCCAGGAAATGGGTACAAATTTCGGATCCTCGTTGCGTCCCTTTTTGGGATTGGTGCGTTTCATCGGCACTTTGATTCGATCCGGGTCATATACCTGTTGAAGGGCCAAATGCTTACGCGGACACCCCGCCCTGCCATTGACCTTTGAATTGGGATTTCCCCGGACGTTGACGGCCCTTCCGCCAACAAGGTACACCTGACTTGAACACCAGGATGTACATCCCTGACAGGTGGACGCTTTCCATTCCCCAGCGCCGCTGCCAGCGGTTTCACTGGCCTCGGCCAAAGTTCTCAGCGCGGGTGTGAAACTCGTACCCAGAGCAATGGCACCGCCAGTTGCGGCGGAGGCCTTTTTCATGAAAGATCTTCTTGTAATTTTGTAATCTTTTAGAAAATCTCTCATCATGCCTTCTTTTTTGTTTTGTTTCATCTCCATATTACCTCCCTTCGGTTTAACCTCCTTAAGTTTTAAAGATAGTTAAAGAATTAATTTGTTATAGGTTTACCGGAATTTGCTTGATTTTCTTCAATCGAGCGTAACCAGTAAAAAAGTTCATCCGGATCGATCGGTCGGTTGAGACAGGCATAAATGTGGTAGCAAATCGCGTCTTTTAACTCGGGGTGAAACGGGTGTTTGGATAAGCAAAAAAAATAGACTCCCGGGAATTTGAGGGTGAGATCCCGAACCATTCGATTGTCTGCCGTAACGGTGTCGATGTCCCAAAAAATTGCCTGACATCCG
>CAMYLV010000044.1:11017-32186 GCA_947259495.1 uncultured Desulfobacterales bacterium
GGCAGAATTGAATTTAAGATATTGAAATTGATGCTAAAAATAAGTTTGAAACAAAGGTGAGAGTTGGAAATTTATTTTTAAACAGATGTGATTTGCGGGCGTGACTATCTTGAATTTGTACGAATTACAGACAGGAAAATCAATGATATCATTAATTCGAATTAATATTGGTAGGTTAGCTGTGTACGGATTCCGGACACATTTTTCGGTCGCAGACACATATTCGAGTGTCTTGATAGTGACCGGTCAGCGTCCGGTGGCGCGTCTTTTTCCTTTAAACAGGGACGTAATCTTATTTTTATTTACTTTGATGGTTGAACGGTTTCCGATGCCTGAATAGATGAGCTCGGGTTTTTTTAAATACACTTTGGTATCCGGCGGCACACTTTCGGTGATCCAGGCATTACCGCCGATTGTCGAGCGGGCTCCGATAACCGTCTGACCTCCCAGGATCGTCGTATTTGCATATACGATCACATCATCTTCGATAGTGGGATGTCGTTTTTTGTCGCGAAAATGTGCCACAGCCTCTTTGGGCATTGAGAGCGCGCCCAGTGTAACCCCCTGATAAAGTCGGACACGATTACCAATTTCGGTCGTTTCCCCGATCACCACCCCGGTTCCGTGATCAATGAAAAAACTGCTCCCGATTCTGGCGCCGGGATGGATGTCAATACCGGTGAAACTGTGGGCATATTCAGTCATGGCCCGTGGCAGACGGGGCACCTGCGATTTGTACAGTTCATGTGCGATACGCTGCACGGCAATCGAAAAAAGACCCGGGTAACTGGTGATTATCTCATCATAGCTTTTAGCTGCCGGGTCGCCCTCCATAGCGGCCCGAACATCTGTGGCCAGGATTTCTCTAAGTCCCGGCAATGCCTGTATAAACGCAAGCGCCTTTGTGCGGCCCGATTCCTCACACGCAGCACACGGTTTATCGTAACGCAGGCAATCATGCTGGGTGGCTAAAATAATCTTGTCTGAAAGTTCTTTATAAAGCGTTTTTATCTCTTCTTTCAGGCAATATTCCAGGTTGGAGGGTGCCAGTACATTTTGGGTAAAATACCCCGGAAACAGAATGCGTCGGGCCTTATGAATAATTTGGGCGACGTCATCTCTGGTAAGTATTGGACTTGAATCCAGGTGCTGGAAACATTTTTCCGTGTTGCACGATGATAAAAGCCGTTGCACAACAGATGGCAATACCTCGGACAAATTCAATTGTTTTTCTGAAAATTTATTGTCTTTCATGGCTTTTAAACCCTTTTTTTTGCTCGTGCACGGATAATAAAAAAACATGGTTATCTGGAAAGTTCCAGTCGTTTACGTCCGATAGTGATCTCACCACAAAGATCACGAAGATCACAAAGGCAGGATGAATAAATTGACACCCCCTCTTCGGGTCCTTCGTGCCCTTCGTGGTTGAAAGAGACTAACCTGGGCTTTCGGCATAACCGTATAAAAAACTAGTCTTAACTATGGGACTTTGCCTGCCCAGTTGGTCCGGAAGATCCAACCGGGGCGACTTTGCGTGCGGCCATCAATTTTCTCAAAAAAAAGGGCCCTCTCCTCTTCGGAGAGGACCCCGGGGAGAGGATGTTACAGTTAGAATATAGAGCTAAAAACCTCACAGGTTCGACATATCTTCATCTTTTCTTTCCAATTCTTCTGAACCGTGCCTTCACAAACGGTCCCATTAATAAACCAGCAAAGATCGCCGGATGAAAATTCCCAGGCCGGGCAATTAAGTTTTTGTTCTCGTGAACATTTTTTTACAATCCAGCATGAATTTGTGGCTTTGCTTTTCTTCGCAACCCTGGATAATAGAAAATAAATTTGACGCTCGACATGCACCGGCACGTTTCGCCAGCCCTGCTCGTAGCTGTGAATCGCTTTTAAAGATGTGCCGAGCAGTTCGGACATTTGTTTTTGGGTTTTATTCAACCGCTTGCGGCATTTTTTAAATTCGTTTTTATTCATGATTCTCAACGAACTACCCCGCTGCAAGCACGGGGTATCAATCGGAATATTTATTGTCGCCCCAAGGGGCGGGGAATTAAACCCTTGTCCGCCTCCGGCGGATTAATTTTCATGCAATATTCAGGTATTAGCATTCCTGAAAAGTGGGGTCAAGCAAAAATCCCACATTGTGGTATTTAATTCTGTGCGGGGTTTAATGAATCGTGGGTTTATTAATCTGATATTTTTTGATTTTGTCGTATAGTGTGCTGCGACTGATCCCCAGCTGAAAGGCGGCCTTTTTCTTGTTCCAGCCGCATTCCTCCAAAACTTCCCTCAGCAGTTTCTTTTCATTTTCAACGATCGTCCCCGGGGCTTCTGAATAAACAGGCGGAGCGGCTTCGCGAATCGCAGAGGGTAGGTCTGAAATTTCAACCGTGCTTCGCTTGGCCAAAACGGCAGTGTGCTCGATACTGTTTTCCAGTTCGCGAACATTACCCGGCCAGGGGTAATCCAGAAGCAGACGCATGGCTTCCGAGCTGAAATCCTGAATTTCTTGATTCTGTTCAACGGCAAACCGGCGTAAAAAATGGCGGGCCAACAGCGGAATATCGTTACGACGCTTTCTTAATGGGGGTAGGTGGATCGGGATAACATTGAGACGATAAAAAAGGTCCTCCCTGAAGTTGCCGTCTGTGACTTCTTTTAGCAGTTTCTTATTAGTAGCGGCCAGGATTCTGACATTTACGGATAGCGTCTCTTCGCCACCAATGCGCTCAAATTTTTGGCTTTGCAGAACCCGTAGCAGCTTAATCTGAGCCGAAGGCGCAATTTCGCCAATTTCATCTAAAAATACGGTACCGTGGTCCGCCTGTTCAAAGCGTCCAGATTTTTGTCGGAGAGCTCCGGTAAACGCCCCTTTTTCATGACCAAAGAGCTCACTCTCCAGAAGCGTTGCCGGATATGCCGAGCAGTTGATGACGATAAATGGTTTATCCCTGCGCGGGCTCTGCCGATGAATGGCCCGGGCGACCAGCTCCTTGCCGGTTCCGCTCTCTCCCTGGATGAGAACTGTGGCATCGGTGGGCGCGATATCTTCAATCAATCGATAGATGTTTTGCATCTGGGGGTCTTTGCCGATGATCCCGCTGAATTCGGCGGTATGTTCAATCCGGGTCCGCAGTTCGCGAATTTCTTCTTCGTGGATCACCGAACGCCGGATCGCGCCTGCAGTCTGGTTTAATATCAGGTCAATGATATCTAACTCCTTGGTGACACAATTGCAATTCCCGGGGCAGGCGATCAGCATGGCGCCTTGAAGCTGGTCCTCATGGTAAAGCGGAAAGGTCACTAATTTTTCTGAGGCTTGAAAAACATCCGGCAGAAAAAATGTGAGCGATGAATCGGCTGCGAGAAATTCCATTTTCTTAACGCTGGACAAAAGCGCGGCTGCTTTTTGAAAGGAGGTCTTATCCAGGGCTATGGATGCATTTTCAGCTTGCAGGAAGACATTTTCACGGTTGCTGCTAAAAACCAGCAGACACATATCTTTGCAGGTTACGATATCCTGCAATTCTTTGATCAGATAGCGGCACACATCCCGCAGATTGGTTAGCGCCCCGATTTCCTGGGCAATGGTAAATGAGGTGCGTGTTTGCCGGTGGGCGCGATCCAGTTCCGTGGTTTTTTCTTTGAGCCGCTGCGTGTAGTCTTTGATACGGGCAACCATGTGGGTGAAAGCAGCGGTCATTTTTCCGACTTCGTCCTGACTTTTCAATTCAACCTTAACATCGAAATTGCCTTCATCGATTTTTTCAGCCGCTTTGGCCAGTACGGCGAGCGGGCCGGTTATCCGTTTGATGAACAAAAGACTTCCACCCAGGGCCAGCAGGAGAATGGCAAGCGTAAGCACACTCATCTGCAGCCACAATTGGGCAACCTGATCCCGATACGGTTTCTCGGAAACACCTAAACGCAGCAGCCCGGCTTTGCCTGAAAATATTGGCCAGGCGATGTCCAGATAATTCTCTCCATCGGTAGACACAATTTCCTGATAATTGCCGTAATTTTCAAGGACAGCATGATTGGCGTCCAGCAACTCTAACGGAATTCCCTCAGGGAAGGTGTGCGCCAGGACCTGGTTATCCCGGATGATAAACAGATAGGCGACCATGGGATTGCTGCGAATCCTATAATCCAGAATTTTCTGGAGAGCAACCAGGTCGTTGGTCAGAATCTTGTCGGTGGCATCGAGCTCTATAGCATGGGCCAAATTTTCGGTCTGGACTGACATGGATTGAAAAAGGCTGCTGCTGTACCGCTGGGTCACCAGTATCGAGATGAGCAACCCGCTGCCGATGACCAGCAACGAAACCGCCAGAAGGAGTTTGCTTTTCAAGCTTTGAGGCCCCATAAAATTAATTCTCCGATGAAGCAATCTTTAGCTCCATATTACGGATGCTGTCGTACCATTCGTCGCGGGTGGGAGTGAAACGATCGATCATCAGTTCATTCAGAATTTTTTGGCCTCGCGGATCACGATGCATGGAAAAGAGCACCCGACGAATACGATTCTTTAAATCAGCTGTTAAAAAACGTGATGCGACAATGGGTGGAATACCGTAGGGTTCTGATTTTCGGATAATGCGGGTTTTGGCGGTGAAAATCGGATTTTTTTGCTGGTAATATTCCCATATCAAACCGTCAACGGCGGCACCGTCCACCAGCGCTTTGGCTACGGCCAGGATCGAGTTGTCATGGCTGTAAGTGTAAATGGTTTTATTGAAAAAGGTTTCGGGGTGCTCACCCATCCGGCTGAGCCAATAGGTGGGCACCAGCTTTCCCGTGTTGGAGTCCGGATCGGTAAACGCAAAGACCTGTCCCCTGAGGTCTTCAAGACGCTGAAATTGGCTGGCCTTGCTGACGATCAAATAGGATTGGTAAAAATGGCTTTTCTGAATCTCAGGGGTGGCCAGTAATTCAAATCCGTATTTGTCCTTGCCGTCGACATAGGGCCCTGAGCAAATAAAAGCTAAATCAATCTGGCCTTTGCCCAGCAGTTCATTGATTTCGCCATAGGTTTTACGCTGAATGAGCCGGACGTCCCTGCCCAGGTTGCTGCCGATATAATTTAAAAGCTGCCGGTAATAGACAAATGTTTCTTTTGGAGAAATCATGGCGCCTACGGCCACTCTGAAAGCAGGATTTTCAGAAGGTTGTTTTCCTGGCTGCTCGACCACCACGGTTTTGGAAAAATCAACCTCGACCGCGTCGCTGCTGCTGCCGCATCCGGCGGTATACGCGACCATCGCCAATACGAAACAAGCTAGGATGAGTTGTGTTTTTGTTTGCATGCAAAAATGTCCTTTTGAATATGGGATACATGGATAGCATACTGAATAATAAGGAAATTTTATTTGTGTCTGAAAATCATACACGCAAATTGGACATACCACTTTGTAGGTATTCTCGTCAATAAAATAATGCTAAGGCTAAATAAGATTTGCGGCTGAATTTGTGCAGCACCGGTGTGCCCATACCGTGCCGGATGGCTTTCAGAATATTGTCTTTTTCAATGGGGACCGTGCCGGCCAACATATGCACCGGCAGATGCGCAAAGGCGCCCGCCACCATGGGGGTGCTAGGGCCGAGAAGAGCGGTCCTTACCTTTTTGTGAAGGTGACTCAGGATCTCTTCGGTAGTATTGTTTAAGATAGACGTTGATGTCAGCAGCAACACATCGGCCCATTTGGACAGCTTTTTGTAAAAATCTTGACGATTACCCAAACCGCGCGAGACATCCAGTATCTCCAGCGGGACCTTTTTCTCCTTTAAGCGTTTGACCAGCGGCCCGAAATAGCCCACCATGGCCACATTGGTGTTTGGCTGGAGGTTAAATTCTTCAAAAAGGATGGTGTTGTCTTTATCTTCCGGCAGTTTCAGAGCGTCTTCATAATTCATTGCATTGACCAGGGCCAGGGCCATGCTTCTTTCAATCGGGTGCTCACTTTTTATTTTTCCCAGCAGCTCTACTGCCGGCCGGCCCTCATAATCAACGGCCTCATTTAACGCCATGCAGGATTTTTTATCTTCGAAATAGGTATAGGCCATTCCGATAGCGCCGTCTGTCATAACCACCGCGGTGTAACCCAGTCCCAGACACAGCAAATCGACACGGGTGTCTATGGCTTTTTCCTTAAATAAGTTGAATAATTTGCCATTCAGGATCATCGCGAGCCCTTCTTGCCCAGGTGCGGGATCCATTTGCCCGTGTTTTTCTGATAGGCAACATAGGTCTTCCCAAATTTTGCTTCCATCAGCTTTTCTTCGTAACCGGCAATAAAGTTGTAGAACAGAACGATCACCACCAGCAGTGCAAGACAAAACAGCGACGCAGTGGAGACCGTCAAACCGAAGTAAACCAGAATACTGCCCGAATATAATGGGTGCCGCACATAACGAAATGCGCCGGAAGATACGACGTCGGTGGGGCGTTGATCACCGGTGACAACCACATGGCCGGACTTGAATAGGTAAAACGCAGTGATCAGCGCCACGCCCAAAATGATCAAACGGAGTGTCAATGGAATGGTGTTTGCCAAAAAGGTCGATCGGTGCAGGACAAATGAATCCAATATCCATAGGACCATAAATACGCCGAATAAGATCAGTTGCCCGGCGTCGCCAAGGGGATGTTCACCGTTTTTTTCTTGCATTTTTACGTTTTCATTTGGGTCAAGATATCCCGGGCCGCATTGCCGAATATCATGGTGTCGGTTCCCACCGCGATCAGCGAGTAGCCCTGAGCCAGAAAAGGTTTGGCCGCATCGACACTGATACCGATGATACCAACAGGTTTTTTACGTTCCAGGCAGGCGCTGCGCACCCGGTTGATGTAACCCTGGACTTCGGGATCACCTAATTCACCGGGTTTGCCCAGACTGCCGGAAAGATCATACGGGCCGATCAAGACCGCATCGACACCATCGACATCCAGAATCCTTTCGATATCCTGTGCCCCTTTGACGTGTTCGATTTGAACAATAACAGCAATGTGGTCATTGGCGGTTTTCATATAGCCGGCAACATCGAGACCGTATCCATGCGCGCGTGCCACCCCGATGCTTCTTTCACCGATCGGCGGGTATTTTACCCATTTGACCACCCGTTCGGCGATTTCAACGGTATCTACATGGGGCGCAATGATTCCCAGGGCACCGATATCCAGCGCTTTTTTGATGTAGACTTCGTCGCTGGCCGGCACGCGTACGACACATGCACAGCGATCTTCGGCCGCCTGCAGGATGTTTTGAACATCCCCCATTTCCATCGGGGAATGTTCTGCATCGATCCAAAGCCAGTCAAAACCAACGTTCGCTAAAATTTCCGCCATCGGTGGACTCGGCAGGGTGACGACGGTTCCGATCAGCGTTTTGCCGCTCAAAAGATCTTTTCGAAAACTCAGCTTCATAACGCTCCTTTTTTAGTCCGCTTAATCTGTGCTTACCTGGGCGTACGATCATCCAGCGCAATTTTGCCCAATCTGACCAGCCGGGTGCGTATCGCACCCCGTGTCCGTTTATGTTTAATAACCAGCTCATTTAGGGAGATCCCGTTTTCAAAAGCCTTGATCAGGGCCTTATCCTCCTGTTCACTCCAGGGCTTGCCCACCCGTTCCGGCAAATCCTGCTGGCGCCTGGTTTTCTTTTCATCCGATGCGAGGGCCTCAATGGCCGTGTTCAGCGCCCGAATAACATCGGGTTCGTTAATGACATTGTTCCTGTCGAGTCGTTCGCCGGTCACCGGATGCATACCGTCGGCCAATAATTTTAAAATGTCGATGGCCTTTGATTTTTGCATAAGGGCCTGTCCTTCTGATGGCAGATGTATCGCAGACCGCGCCTTGCAGGCACGGTAGCGGTTACATCGGCCTACTTTTGTTGCATTCTTCGGCGAAGATCTTCTAAATGAAGCGCAACATGCTCATAAGCCCAGTGAATAAAACGTTCGAGCTTGCCGTGGCCGTGAAAGGCATGCCGCCCCTCACGGTCAAAATCAGCATCTGACATGGACCTAACGATTGAGATCGTTTCATTACGGACCGATTGGAATAGTGCGATGAGTTCATCGATTGTTTTTCCGTCTAGCTTTTTGGGCTGGGTGCGGTTAAAGCGCTCGACATCAAAACCTTCCGGCGAGCCGGGGCCGCCGGCCAGAATATCCTTAAACAGCCACTGCATCGAGCGTTCGATGGTAATAAAATGAGCCAGGACCTGTTGAACCGTCCATTGCGCCCCATCCTGATAAACCTGAGTGCCGAGCGCATCCGGTGATAAGGATTCGAAAAATACAATGGCATCTGCCAGGTTTTTTTCAAGCTCAGCGATGATCGGTGTGCGTCTGTCGTTCATTAAATCTCTCCGGCGATCAATTGTAAATTTAAACGATAATCTCTCTGGTTATTCATCAGCCAATTGGTGCCTTTGCAAAACAAATTTACTCTGCTGAGATCATATTAGCACTAATTAAAGCGTTTTTAACCGCCTGATCAACGTATGCCTGGATCCTGGGGCGCAGCTGATCGAGTTCGGTTTGTGGAATATTGTTTATATCCGCCGGCCATTTGAAGTTATCCATTATCCCCTTGGTCAGTTTAGGGCGGCCGGCGCCGATTCTGGCAACCGGCCGTGTCTTGAAAACGACAACCCGGATCTGGGCGTAGGGATGCGCCCAGTTTTTTCTGAAGCCGACGACAGCGAGCAAGGTGTTCCGTGTTAAAAGGCCATAGCCCCGAACCACAATGGGATTGCTGCCGATCTTCCACGGGCTTTCGCCGCTGAAGCTCTGTGCCATAATGATGACATCCAAATTATCGGCGCTTGCCAGGTTTTCAATAAAGTCTACCAGATTCTGTGAAATCCTGTCCCGGGTTGCGGCAGAATCGATTTGATCAGAAAGCTGCTTCAGGCGGGATTGGATCTGTGTTGATTTAATGGGAACAACCACAAATCGTTTATCTTTTTTTAAGGCATCCGACATTTTGGCGTCTAAATAGGCCGGAATATTCCAATCCACCTTGATTTGTTTCGTAAAACTATTTGTTCGGCGGATGGTAATATGACGATGCGTCAAATATGATTCCAGGCTGTTTAAGATGCCCACCCGGGTGCCGTCTTGAAAGGTGGGTTTCGGCCCCGGGTCTGAGGCACAACCGAAACACAGAAATGCCGTTACCAGACTTGCGGTTAAGTGCCGAATCATGGAGCCTCCTTACTCCCTTTTTTCATTTTCTTTACGATCAATAAGGGTAGTTTTGTTGAACAGCTAACGGTGATTAAAATCTGGATTTAAAAGTTGAATTTCAATGATTTCACCGGCGATCCATTCTTCCCATCCCTCCGGGATGACAATCAAAGCATCTTTGCGCGCCATAGAGATGAGCCGGCTTTTGAGCTTGGCCGGTGTAACGATGAGTTGATTCTTCTCAATTTCAAGTCGGGCGTGAATAAATTGGGTCCAGTCCTTATGACCGCTTACGGTTTCAGTCAATTGCGCCCGGACAACCGGGAAGGAAAAGTCAGCGCCCCCTTTCATTTTCATGATTGCCGGAAGTGCCAGCTGCAAAAAGGCCATTTCATTGGACGGGGGCCCACCGGGCAAAATAAAAAACGGTTTTTGTTCTAATAACCCGAATCCAACCGGTTTTCCGGGGCCCATCCGCACACGGCGATAAATGCCCTGCCAGTCCAGTTTTTCCACTACATCTAACATTAGATCGTGTTCACTGCCCCAGGCCCCGCCACTGGTAATAAAGACATCTGCTTCCGACAGCCGGGTAGTGATGGCGGATTGAATTTCCGGCTCGTTGTCACCGACCAGCACAGCCGAATAGGAAAAGCCGCAGGAAGTCAGCCAGGAACAAATCTCGACCATATTGCTGGCATACAGTTTTCCGTCGCCCAACGGTTTTCCGGGCGCAACAACTTCATCGCCGCTGGCAATGACCGCCACCTGCGGTAGACGATACACAGGTGCACGATCCAAACCGGCGGAAGCCAAAAGCCCAATGAGAGCGGGAGACAGTTTTTCACCTTTTGTGGCTACCCGCTCCCCCTGCCGAATGTCGGTTCCACGCCTCAGCAGATTGCGGCCTTCTTCAGCGGTACGCTGAGCAGTTATCGCGTCGGTGGACGATTCGCAGAATTCTTCGGAAAGGACAGCATTGGCACCTTGCGGTAATGGAGCGCCGGTGGTGACGCGAACCGCTTGCCCGTTGGTTATTTGCAGATTCTTCTTATCTCCGGCTGCAAGTTTTCCGACCATCTTCAATTTCACAGGGTTTTCTTCGCTAGCGTTGGTCAGATCCGATGATATCACGGCATACCCGTCTTTGCGAGAAGAGGTACTCGATGGACTGTCAACCCTGGCAACTATATCTTCAACCAGTATTTTACCGGTCAGTTGAGCGAGGGACAGTACTTCGGTTTCGCCGGCAGAAACATTGGCCAGTGTCAGTTCAAGCGCTTCGTCAAAACCAATGAATGTTTTCATATTAAAGGTTCCCGGGTTCTGGGTTCAGGGTTTTGAAGTTAAGTACAGAGAGCCTGGCGATGTTTCATATCCTTTAACCTCTGAACCTTTGAACGTTGAACCCTTGAACCTATTTATCTCAAAGATCCACCAACTTGATGACAACCAGGGTAACATCGTCCTCGGGCTCCTTACCCTGCCGATAACGTTCTAAAGCCGTCAGTATCTCATTCATTATGTCATCGGCACTTGCGGCGGCGTTCCGACGAATAATATCTTTTAAGGGCTCCTTGCCGAAAAGTTCGCCGGTTAAGTTGAATGTCTCCCAGATGCCATCGGTTCCTAAAAAAATGACTTGCCCCTTTGCCAGGCCGGTTCGCTCGTTTTCTTCATATTGATAGTTTTCATCCCAGCCCAGCGCCAGACCGGATCCGTAGAGCTCTTCAAAACTGTCGCTTTTAGGATCATACAGTAGAGCGGCATCATGGCCGGCACGTACCCACTGCAACCGATGGTTTAGCGGATCGACCATCAGATAGAGGAGGGTGGTAAACCGGCCGGTGTCATAGATATCCAGCGTCAGGTCGCGGTTGACGTCGGTAACGATTTCAGAAAGCGTTCCCGGCTGGGCCGATCGGCTGCGAAGCAGCGCCCGCGCAGTGGTCATCAAAAGACCGGCTGCGATTCCATGGCCGGAAACATCACCGATGACCACAGTGAATTTACTTTCAGAATTTTTGGAAAGATTGAGAAAATCATAAAAATCCCCACCGGTTTTGTTGCAATATATACTTTTCGCCGCGATATTGAGACCTTTTATGGCCGGGATTTCTTTGGGCAGCAGGTTCTGCTGGACTTCTTCAGCGACTTCCAGGGCACTGAGCATACGATTGTTGCCAATTGCAAGGTCTACCAGGTGAGTAACTGACCTGGCGGTATTAACGACAGTATTAATAACGTCAGTATCAAATTTTTTGATTCCGTCTTTCTTATTGAAGGCAATGATCGATACATCGCCTTCAGCGTAATTAATATAGTTGGTAATGGCAAAGCCTAAAAATGCTTTAACGCGCTCATCAAACGGGTGCGCTTTTTCAAACTCCGCCTGGGATACGGATTCGGGTTTGTTGGCAAATGCCACACAGCCGTTTATATCGCATTCTGCTTTTCGCGATGCCCAGATCGGGGCCGAAGAATTTTCAGGGACCTGGATCAATTCGGATTTTATGAGATCGTCGGGTTTACCCCTAAATGCGTATCCGGAAAGGTTTCCTTCATTATCTTCTCTGGTGATGAAAACTCCCTGATAACCGCCTCTTAAAATGAGCAATGCCAGTCGATCATATATATCATTTTTAACCGCAAGCTCATTGATTGAGTCGATTACCTCGCGACTGAATCCGCGTATTGCCGACAAACTGACGTCCATCGCTTTACGTGATGATATTTCATCCAACCATATCAGAAGGTGACCGCCTGCGCCGATCTTTATTTTGGTCTGATACCATTTGTTGGTAATTTTCGAATATAATTCCAGCGGCTCCGTCTCCCCTTCCGCTCTAATTTCTGCGGTGGCTTTTAGAATGGTTTCGGATTCGGAAGTTCCAAACAAATCATGTATTCTTTTGATATTATTTTTTTCAAAAAGAATTTTGGTATTGCCCGCGGTCGCGGCGATCCGGCCGTCTTTGGCGATTACAAATACAGGGTCCTGGCGCTCTGCCGGAAGTTGACAAAGGATATCCATTTCCTTGTTTTTAAACTTTATTGAGGCCTTGGCAAAGCTCTGCACAAAGAGCGGCACGGCATAGGGAACTGCTGAAAACAAAATGCCGTTGCCCTGAAGAGTATTGATGGTTGCACCGATCAAAAAAGCGATCAGATAGCTGATCGGGTTGATTAATTCTTTGCTCAGAAACTTTAGGTAAACCAATATTCGCATAGGCATGCGGCGCGCCCTCCAGAGTATGACGCTTCAGTCGACCGAGCGGCAATGTTTATTTCATAGCAGCTTTCTAATCAATTCGGTCTGATGTGACAAATGGGGTCTTTTTGATCGTATCTTAACCTGAAATTTGCACCAGTCCTCCAGAGGCGGACAAGTCGGAGACTTTCATATTCTCATTAATTTTCATGAAAGATTCAGGTAAAAATGAAATGCGCATGCAAGGCGTGATTGAGAATTGTTTGACATGCGATGTGTCGGGTCAAAAATAGTGTTTGATTTAGATTTTTGTTATGAGTTTGTGAGTTTCTCGATGCTGATTTGATCACCGCATCTTACTTTTCCCTCCTCAAGCACCCGCGCAAAAACGCCCTCTCGCGGCATAATGCAATCGCCGGCCTTGTAATAAATGGCGCAGCGGTTGTGGCACTCTTTCCCGATCTGGGTAATTTCAACCAAGGCATCCGGTCCCAATCGAACCCGGGTGCCTACCGGAATGTTTTTCCAGTCAATGCCGGTGGTGGCGATGTTTTCGGCAAAATCTCCAAAGGTTACGTCAAGGCCGGATTGGCGGGCTTTATCGATTTCTTCGGATGCCAAAAAACTCACCTGCCGGTGCCATTTGCCGGCATGCGCATCGCCTTTCAGACCATGCTCCTTTTTTAAATAGGCCTCATCAACTGAAGCTTTGCGCGTTCCTTTTTTTTTGCTGGTTGCGATGGAGACGATCTTCATCTTTTTTCCTTAAACAATTTTCTGCATACGTAAAACCAGGATAATAAGATATTTACATTACTTCGACTGCTAAATATAAGTCTTTTATTCCGTGTCCTCAATAATTATTTTTGTAAACTTGTTTTTAAACCATTAGATTTTGGTCGAGAGCAAGGCGTGAGGAGGAGAAAGAGCGCAGCGTACATTTGGTACGTTAGCGACTTTCGAGGACGAGGAACACAGCTCTCGGGCAAAAGATGAGGGTTTAAAAACAAGTTTAATTGCCAATTAGGAATATTCCATATGTCGCCCGGATATTTGGTAAAAACTTGATAATCTTTCCGTATCGATTCTGCGAATGCGTATTAATGGCCACCTCTTTTAAAATTTTCAAGCCGACATCGTAGATAAATTTCCGAAAATCCTTGATGGTGATCACCCGGATGTTGGGCGTGTTATACCACTGATATGGCAGTTGTTTGGTAACCGGGGCATATCCGGTCGACAGCAACTGCATGCGACAAGCCCAATGACTGAAATTCGGAAAACTGACAATCCCTCTTTTGCCAATTCGCATTATCGCCCGTATAAGCGTATCCGGCGCATAGACTTGCTGCAGGGTCTGGCTCAAGATAACATAATCAAAGGTTTGTTCGGGATAATCCGGGACTTCCGCATTGATATCCCCTTGCAAAACCGTTAATCCCTTCTCGATACAGGAGGCCACTTTATTTTCTTCCAGTTCGATGCCGGAACCGCGCACCTGTTTATTGTTGATTAAAAAGCGCAGCAGCTCGCCGCTGCCGCAACCCAGATCGAGCACATGGGATCCCGGATCTATCCAGGAAGCAATAATCTGAAGATCATAGCGCATGCTGTTATGTTGTGGTTTCTCGGCAGACACGTTCCAAAAATCCTCTGATGAGGGTCGTCAAGCGCTCATTGGGCAGCAAAAAGGCGTCGTGACCCCATTCGGCTTCGATTTCAAGAAAACTGACATCCAACCCGTTTTTCTTCATAGCCTTGACCATTGATTTTGATTGATAGGTGGGGTAGAGCCAGTCGGAAGTAAAGGAGACCACTAGAAACTTGGCCCTGGCTTTTGAAAAGGCTTTTACAGCCGAGCCTGCACCATACTGTTTTTCCATGTCATAATAATCGCCGGCTTTGGTAATATACAAAAAGGAGTTGGCATCAAAACGGTCCACAAATTTTTTGCCCTGATAACGCAGGTAACTTTCCACCTGAAAATCCGCATCGAAATTAAATGAAAAATCACCTTTATCCTGCAACCGGCGACCGAATTTCAAGCGCATGGATTCATCCGACAAATAGGTAATGTGGCCGATCATGCGCGCCACCGCCAATCCGAGGTTCGGTTTGGGCCCGTAGTAGTAGTTTCCGTTATTCCATGCCGGATCGGCCATGATGGCCTGTCGGGCCACCTCATTAAATGCAATGGCCAGGGCCGAGTGTTTGGTTGTGGTGGCCAGCGGGATGGCCGACATCACCATATCCGGGTATCGGACCGTCCACTCCAAAACCTGCATGCCGCCGATAGAGCCGCCCACCACACATAAGATTTTTTTGACGCCCAGGTGATCCATCAGTTTTCTTTGCGCCACGACCATGTCGCCGATGGTGACCACTGGAAAATCAAGTGCATAGGGCTGAACGGTTTTCGGATTGGTGCTGCAGGGTCCGGTGGATCCCATGCAGCTGCCAATGATATTGGAGCAGACGACAAAATATTTGTGCGTGTCGATCCCCTTGCCGGGGCCAACCATAATATCCCACCAACCGGGCTTTTCATCTGCCTCTTCATAATAGCCGGCGGCATGGGAATCGCCAGAGAGGGCATGTAAAATCAATATCGCGTTCGTTTTTTCAGCGTTGAGCGTACCATAGGTTTCATAGGCAAGGGTTACCGGACCGAACCGGGTGCCGTTTTCCAGAACCATTTCATCGGGTGCCTCGGCAAAAGTGAAGAGTTTTTTCTCCACAATACCCACCGAAACGCCCTGTCTATCGTGTTCAATGTATTCGCTCATAACCTCAAGCCGTATGCCACGATTTAAAAAAATAGCCCACTCCCTGATTTACCTGCGATGGCAGCCATAAAGGAAGCCGGCTAATTTTGTTACTTGATTTTTTGAACCAGGGCAAGAGAAATCAGGTCTGGGCAAAGGCCTGGTCTAAATCCCCTTTGATGTCGTCGATGTGCTCGATACCAATTGACAGGCGCACAAGATCCGGGGTCAAACCCCCGGCTTTTTGCTGTTCTTCACTTAATTGCGAATGGGAGGTGCTGGAAGGATGAAGAACTAGGCTTTTGGCATCTCCCACGTTTGCCAGGTGAGAAAACAGTTTCAAGCTGTCCACAAATTTTTGACCGGCATCCAGCCCGCCCGTAATCCCGAAGACGACCATGCCGCCAAAGCCGTTCTTAAGATATCGGCTGGCAACCGGATAGGACGGGTCATCGGGCAATCCGGGATAGCGCACCCATTCAACTTTGGGGTGTTCTTTCAAATACCGCGCAACCTGGGATGCATTTTCACAATGCCGCTGCATGCGTAATGGGAGGGTTTCCAGTCCCTGTAAAAACATCCAGGCGTTGTCCGGGGAAATACAGGCCCCCAGATTGCGCAAGGGCACCAGCCGCATCCGAAGAATAAATGCAATGGGATTCATGTCTCCCAGGTCATGGGCGTAGCGGATGTCGTGATAGCTGGGGTCCGGCTCATTATAAAGTTTAAATTTTGAATCTTGCCAGTCAAATTTTCCTGAATCCACCACAACCCCGCCGATGCCGGTGCCGTGGCCACCCATCCATTTGGTAAGGGAATTGACGACGATGTCGGCACCGTATTCGATGCTTTTGAGCAAATAGGGCGTGGTAAAAGTAGCGTCGACAATCAGCGGCAGATGATGACGATGCGCGATATCTGCGATCGCGCTGATATCGGCAAATTCCAATACCGGGTTGCCGACGGTCTCAATAAAGACGGCCCGGGTTTTTTCGGTGATTGCCTGGTTAAAGCTTTCCGGATCGTCGGGATCCGCAAAGTTTGCGTGGATCCCAAATTGCGGCAGAATACAATCAAACATCGTATAGGTGCCGCCGTACAAGTTACGGGCTGATACGATTTCATCGCCCGCCTCACATATATTAATGACCGTATAATAAACCGCCGATGTTCCGGATGACAGCGCCAGGGCCGCCGCGCCGCCCTCCAGGGCCGCAATCCGCTGCTCGAGAACATCCTGGGTGGGGTTCATGATGCGGGTATAAATATTGCCCAACTCTTTGAGCGCAAAAAGATCGGCGGCATGTTTGCTGCTGTTAAAGACGTAAGAAGACGTGCGGTGCACCGGCACACCTCTGGCGGTGGTGGCCGGATCCGGCTGCTGACCGGCATGCAGACACAGTGTTTCAAATTTATAGTTCGCGTTCATGTTTAGAATCCTATATTGTTTTAAGGTCGGAACCATCGGGCGCGCCGGCCATTCGGCAGCAAGGCGAATGTAATGCTCTGAAGTTTGCGGCAGGAAGCTTAATCGATCAGCGGTTCAAATACTTCACAGGTCTTGCAAATCTTCATTTTTTCCTTCCAGTCTTTCTGAATCTTTCCATCACAAATTGTGCCGTTAATGAACCAGCAAAGCTCACCGGCGCCAAACTCCCAGGCCGGGCATTTGATTTTATGTTCCGGACTGCATTTTTTGATCTGCCAGCATGCTTTCGTCTTGCCTTTTTTGGTATTTTGCTTGACCGCTAAAAAATACACCTGACGCTCGACAGCAGTCGGCACTCTGCGCCATCCTTGCTCATAGCTGTGCACCGCTTTAAGCGATATGCCCAGCAGCTGGGCCATTTGCGCCTGGGTTTTGTTTAATTTTTTTCTTAACTTTCTGAACTCCGCACTTTCCATAATAGTATTCCTCGGATCAGATTTAATGATGATTTACAAAACATCAATCAATTAACTTGCTACAATGTGGCAGTTGTGTCAACAAAAAAGATGCCAGATCGGCTCATAGAGCGGCGCTGATGATACCGCCTCCCAATACCGTATCTCCATTGTAAATTACAGCAGATTGCCCGGGGGTGACCGACATCTGCGGCGCTTTAAACAATATTTTAGTGTAGTTGCCATCGGTTGGGTAAACCGTGGCGTCAGCCGCTTTGTGCCGCAGGCGAATTTTAACCCGGACGTCGGTTAGCGGTTGCTCGATGCGATCGCCACCGATAAGATTTAAGTCAGCGGCTACCAGGCCTTTTGAAAGGTTCTCCTGGTAGCTGACGATTATGCGATTGCGAACGGCATCAATTTGGCGGACATACAACGGGCGCTGGGAAGCAATGCCAAGGCCGCGACGCTGGCCGATGGTATAATGAATAATTCCCCGGTGCTTTCCGAGGACCTGGCCCGCTTCATCGACAATGTCGCCGGCTTTTATTTCTTTTTTATCAAAAAGAATAGAATAATCCCCGCCGTCAATGAAATCCTGGCTTTCTTCACGATCTGCAGTTTGAAGCCCCAATGCGCGCGCTATTTCCCGGACCTGCTGCTTGGCATGACCTCCCAGCGGCAAGAGCGTGCGCGCCAGTTGATGCTGTGTAAGGCCATACAGAAAATAGGTTTGGTCTTTCGAGTGATCGGCGGCCCGTTTCAACAAGAAACGGTCACCGGCGTTTTCGATACGGGCATAATGGCCGGTGGCAAAATAATCAAATTCCAGGCCTGCCTGCCGGGCTTTGTCTAAAAGAAAGCCGAACTTGAGTTTCTGGTTGCAAACCACACAGGGGTTCGGGGTTTTACCTTCCAGGTATTCATTTCTAAAATAACGGATGACATGATTTTGATATTCCTGTCGCAGATCGATTGTATGAAACGGTATCTTGAGTTTCCGGCAAATAGCAGCAGCAGATTCGACATCTTCTTTTTCGCCGGGGCCGTAGCAGGCATGTTTGGCTGATTCATCAACACCAAGCGCATCGTCATAGATTTCCATGGTGATGCCGCACACCACATAGTTTTGTTTTTGCAGCAAAGCCGCCGCAACCGATGAATCCACGCCACCGCTCAGCCCAACCGCTACTTTTATTTTATTGTTTTCCATTGTGAAGTTTTAATTACGTTTTTCTTTGTGTTCTTCGTGACTTTGTGGTGAAATTTTTATGTTTTTTTAAGGCGGCATTCAGCGAGCCGCTTTTAAAGCCGTCTATATCCAACGTGACGTATAGAAATCCCAATTCGTGCAGCTTTTGGCTGATGGTTTTGCGATGCTGCAGGGCCAGGCTGAAATCCGCCGGTACGATTTCGATCCTGGCGGTATCGCCGTGATGCCGCACCCGCAGCATCCGGAAGCCCAGATGGCTTAAATAATCTTCAGCAGCCTCAACCTGTTTGAGCTTTTCCACATTGACCTCCTGACCGTATGCGATCCGGCTGGCCAGGCAGGGCATGGCCGGTTTGTCGGCCACGTCGAGGCCCAAAGAGGCGCAGATGCCCCGAATCACGTTTTTATCCATTTTTAATTCGACATAAGGAGCCAGAATGGCGGCCTCGTCAGCGGCTTGTATGCCCGGACGGTAATCCCCCAGATCATCAAGATTAACACCGTAAAATACCGGCCAGGGCAGGTTGCTGAAGGGATTGCCCGGCTGCCCGCGCAGTTCTTCGATTCTTTCAAAAAGCGCTTTTTTACAATGGTAGCAGCGGTCGCCCTGGTTAGCCCCATAAAATGGATTTTTCATCTCCTGTGTATCAATTATTTGAAGCGGAAAGTCGTGCTTCGCTGCAAAGGCCAGCGCGTGCCGATATTCCCGGCGGGCAAGCGATGGGCTGTCTGCCAGGGCGGCCAGCATATTTTTTTTTAACGCCAGGTGCGCAACATACGCCAGCAGGGCGCTGTCCACGCCGCCGCTATAGGCGACAATGGCACCTTCATAACGGGCAAAGTGGTCTTTTAGTTTTGTCAGCCAGGTTTCAGAAGACAATTTTTTTTTCTCGGGTGCCTGCATTTCAGTTATACCATAAATTTATTTAAAATTTTTCTAACCACAAAGTCACAAAGGCCACAAAGTGATTGTGAAGTTTTAATTAATGATTTTTTTGTGCTCTTGGTGCCTTCGTGGTGATTTTTTTTCCTGTCCTTGCTTAGATTAGAGACACAAAGATTGAATTTTGTTACATTGTGGCAGTTTAGTCAATTAAAAAGGCCCCATGTCTGAAGTTGCCAGCAGGCGAGGAACGGATCGAAAACAGGAAAGCTATGAATCACCATAGATCCAGGATGTGGGCCGGTGGTCACGATTTAATCAATGCCCGAAAGCACTGCTCAGTGATTAGGGGAGGGGGGCGTACCCCAAAAAGATTTTTTGAAGGCGATCTACTCCTTTTGTATTTCGGTATTGCACAGATTGATTTTGGATTTTTTACCAACTGGTTTTAAACAAGTTCGGATCCAATAGTAGATCCGAAACTTTATGATAAGCTATCACTCAGTGGACTTTAACCAGACTGGCTGGACCTCATGCACTGCACATTTTATTGTGTTGAATGCGTTAAGCATTCGTGTATAGGTCATTGCCAGACCGATATTTTCGGCCAGCACCAGCAGCGAATCGATATCTTTGTCAGAAACTTCCCATGCCTTATGGTGATAGAGCCGCAAAGCGCCGATAACTTTGCTGTAAAATTGGATGGGAACGGAAACGATAGCGCCGATGCCTTCATTTTTAGCATCATCAGGATATTGCAATTGATCGGTTGTCGTAACATCGCGAATGACGATGGGCTGTTTCTTCAAAGTTGCGCCGATGCTTTTACCGATTAACAGAGGCCCTTTGTTTAAATATTTCATACTCATTCCAAAGCTTGCCAATACCTCCAGCTCTTCAATTTCCGGATTCAGCGCAAACAGCGTACATCCCTTAATCTCAAGTGCTGCAACCAGTAGCTGGGTGAGATGATTGGCCATGATTTCCAGATTATCCGATTGGGCGATCGCTCTGAAGACAACCTTAAAAATATCAATATCAATTTTTTCCTCGACAGGCATGAGATCCCTCCTTTGCTGGTTAATCACCGCTTTTCAACCACCCAGATTATTCCCAGGTTGCTGAATTTAAGGCTTTGAATGTCACGGGGGCGTATTTTTAATGGACATTAAGTCACAACACAAACGGTCAGGTCTTTTAAGGCAGAAATCACTTTATTGTATCGGCTGCCTGTAAAAAATCGGGTTGCCTTGCCGGGTTTGTGGCTGATGACAATGACATCGAATTTATGATCCGTGGCAAGATCAATAATCTCGCTGGCAACATCCTTTTTGCGCGGTTGGAAAACAGTATCAACAACGCTATCTTCAAACCCATTTTCCACCAGCTTATCTTTAATGGTTTGGAGCTCGGCTTCTTGCTCAGAAATTTTCTGAGAAAGGTAACTCAAGCTCCCTTTCAATTTGCCCGTTATAGAAGTTGCAGCCGTATCAATTTGAGGAATGGGCGTGTAGGCGTTAAAAATGGTTACGGCAACATTTTTCGAATCCCCGAATATGTCGATCACGAAATCCAGCGCTTTGTGGTCGAAACTCGTAAAATTATAGGGCAGTAGTAGTTTTAGTTTGGCCATTGGGTTCCCCCTTAACGCTTATTCAGGTTTGACGGACTTGGACATTTAGCTGACGGCTGCAACAGAAGGTATCATCTGAACAGCTTCATTTAAATTGATCACACCTGGTGTGGGCCTGATACCAAGACAATCGAAAAGGATGGATAACGGAAATTCGGATCCGATTCTGCTTCAGGATACAATGGTTTGATTTGCAGGGCCTAGATGCCCATGGATTCTGATTCTTCTTAACGGCAAAGTCTCACAAGGTGGCAGCTTGTGTCAATAAAAAAGTTTATGTTAAGTGCGGTTCGCAGTCTGGGAGTTTTATCTAGAACCCCGATTTCGCTGCATCTAAAAGACTTGATTTTTGTCGGCAAACTTGAAATGGTGGTAG
>CAMYLV010000045.1 GCA_947259495.1 uncultured Desulfobacterales bacterium
AATTGCTTTCATGGCCCGTCGGTTGCCTTCACCCTTCTGGCTTTCGAATTCTTTGCGGGTCTGTCGCCAGAGCATGCACCAGCAGCCCCCACAGGCGCCCCGTTCGCCAAACAGGGTCTCAAAATCAGACCACCGGTCTTTTGTCACCGGGAAGAATTGCAATTTCAGCTTTGCCGATTTCATGGCTTTTTATTTTGGGTTTTTGCTTTATTCCCTCGGTCCTTTTTTTGAGGGTGCAGGGGATGGGTCAACTCCAATAAGGTCAGATTGTTTGCGGTATACTTTTAATCGGCATTTCAACCTGTCGCGATACAGCCGATCGGATGGTTTCCGGCTGAACCTGAAAAGATGCGATTGGCAGCTGCAATCTGAAGCGCCGAAACCGGCCATTGGAATAGTCGCGGCTTTAAAACGGCTCATTGCGCCCGCCCACCGGTGTTCGTGTCTTTCGGAATCATAAGAATACCATACTTGCTTTAGGTGTAAGATCGGGCGCAAATAATCGATGTGCCAGTGCGGACAGTGTGAAATTCTGGCATGATGTGCGATTCGGGCTTTGAGACCGCCGGGGCCGAAAGCGCTGCCGACATACACATAAAAACCGGGCTCGGCACTGAACCGGCCGAGTTTACCAATATCAACCTGTTGCTCGTCAGCGCATACCATTATTAAAGCATATGTGCCGGACCGTGCTTGCATAAAAAGTAATCCAAATTTTCTTACCACAGAGAGCACAGAGATAAAGTAAAACCGTTCAGAGAAGATTTATATTTTTTATTCTCTCCGTGGGCTCGGTGGACTTTGTGGTGATTAATCTTCAAAAGAATTTTCCAATAGGTTCCCATATAACCGTTCTGTATTGTCAGTAACCGCTGCAACCACTTCTTCTTCAGTGATATCTTTAAGCTCTGCGATGGTTCTGACGGATTGGCAGATGTTTGCCGGTTCATTGCGCTCTTGCGGGGTGGGGCCCAAAACCGGGCTGTCGGTTTCGATCAACAGACAGGAAAGAGGCAGCTGTTTAACCAGTTTTTGCTTCTGCCGCGAACGGAGCACAGACGGTGGTATTGAAAAAAAATAACCGGCTTCAACCGCCGACAGCGCAGCGCCGGCTTTGCCGTCGAACGCATGCATCTGCACCCGGGCGGCATTGTTTTCCAGCAACAGCGCAACCGCGTGACGACCGGC
Source organism: uncultured Desulfobacterales bacterium (assembly GCA_947259495.1). Taxonomy (GTDB): domain Bacteria; phylum Desulfobacterota; class Desulfobacteria; order Desulfobacterales; family JAHEIW01; genus JAHEIW01. The sequence continues at coordinate 1,189 of CAMYLV010000045.1, forward strand.
GGAGCGGGAATGAACGTTCAACGGCAGCTTCAACTCTTTTGACAATTCAATGAATATTTTTAGAATCTCGCGCTGCAGCTCTTTTTTCGAATCTTCTTTCACCACCCAGTAATCCAGCCCCACTTCGCCAATCGCCGCCAGCCCGGATTTATGCCGACGAATAAAATCCGCCATTTGATGGGCTTGTTCTAAATCCAGGTGAGTCGGATACAGCCCGGCGGCCGGCTTGAGCATCGGATATGTTTCGGCCAGCTCCAGGTTTTTACGGGCATCCGCCAGGGTTTCGCCAACCGCGATAATCGCCCCGACACCCGCTTTGCGGGCCCTTTCCAGGACCGCATCCCGGTCTTTATCAAAACACGGGTCGCATATATGGGCGTGGGTGTCCACCAAACTGGGTCTTAACGACGTCAATGGCATAGAACCTTATAACTAGATAATAGGTTTAAATAAACTGGAGTGTTGGTGCATTGGAGTGCTGGCGTAATGGAATAATCCCTAAAACACCGAATGAATTTAACGCTTCCAATACTCAAATGCGCCATCACTCCATTACTCCGGATGAGGGGTGCGCTGCTTTACCGATTAACTGATCCAGTCACTATTGAAAACTGTGTAGATGGGAAAATGACCTTATCCGAACCGATAATGTTTTTTGACGTCTTTGCGGATTTGCCAGGTGCACGACATGCCGGTCGGAAAGGTGACCAGATCGCCTTTGCCGACTTCCACCGGTTCCTGTCCCTCGGGCGTCACGACGACATTGCCTTCCAGAAAATAACAGGTTTCGGGCTCGTCATATGACCACGGAAATTCCGAGGATTCTTTGGTCCAGATGGGCCAGTCACTGACACCCAGCTCTGCCAGCTGCTCATTGCTGGGATTTCGAATCACTTTGATCTTGCTCATTTTATCTCCCTCAGGGTTTGACGGTCGTAAACATGCTGCCGTTTTGTGTTTTTACAATTGCGCGCTTCTGAAAATCTTTCATAATGGCGTCATATGTTGGACGGTATTCAGCATTAAAATACAGATCAACGGTTTCTTTATACCAGCGGGTTTGCATGAGGTCATCAAAAAATAAGTCAACTTCCACGGTTTTGCGCATCATCAAGGTATAGATGATGATTTTTTTCAGCAAGTCGAGCCCGATTTGATCGCGATGTTTCAAAAAGTGATTGAGCCGTTTTCGTGTTTTGGCCAGGGCTTTATGCATATCCTTAAAGGGCGGGCCGTGCCCGGGATAAACCTTCCGGACATCGAGGGATGCCAGTTTTTCAAGGGATTCCAGCATTTGAAAGAGTGCTGCACTGCCCTCGATTCGCAGGGTCATTACGGCCATGTCATTTTTCCAGAGGGTGTCGGAAGATATCAGCAGTTTTTCTGCGGGGTTATAAAGCACAATTCCTTCCGCGGCGTGACCCGGTGTATGAATGACCGTGAATTCATGCGGGCCGATGAAGACCACATCCCCGTCATTCAGCGCTATGGTGCAGTCGAAAAAATCGGCTTCCTGTCCGTAGTATTTCCACCAGGTGGCCCAGTCGTCGCGGGTATCGATGAAATATTTTCCGATTTTGTGCAGCGCAATATCACAGCCGGATTGATCCTGGATGTGTTTATTGCCCCCGATGTGGTCGCAGTGACAGTGGGTGCTGATAATCAACTGCACGTCCGCTAAATTCAGGCCCAGCTGTGAGATCAGGCCTGCGGTTTCATTAAAATCGGCTATGTAGGCCGTATCGATCAAAATCGGTTTTTCAGACCGCAAGGCAAAATGGTTGCCATTCAGAAAACCGCGCTCGAAAAAAAACAGATCTTTTATGATTTCAACAGGCTGCATGTTTTTTAGAATGGCTTGCGTTCCAGCAATCAGAACAAAAAACAGTGGCGCATCAACCGGACGGCTGTCAATCCTGTGTCAGGTCCGGGAGATTAGACTCCGGCGGTGCCCCCTGAAGATGATTTGATATAACAGGAAATTTAGCGATGGGCTTCCAGACAGGCGACACCCTGAGGCCCGACAACCGCATCATGCCGGACGCCGGCCGGCAACTCCAATCGATCACCGCTGTTCAGTGTGACCTTATCCCCGGTATCGGGCAGACCAAAAGTGATGGACCCGCGAACCACATAAATGACCTTGTGATAGGAATGGTTGTGAGCACCGTAGACATCGCCGGGGCCGTTGGACCACACATAGGGGTGCAAATCTTCATCAGCCAGGATGCTGCGCAACGATGCTTCATCCGGTGCTGTTTCGTCCGACCAGCGGATAACCTCTACCTTGTCGGTTTTCATAGCTGCTTTTCCTTAGCCGAATATTTCAGCATATGGTGATACTCAGAAATGTCTGCGTCGTCTGCGAGCGTCGGCGGTTAATTATTTCAATTAATCCAAAAAGAAGTCGGGCAGCAGCTTATCGGCATTGGCCGGGTTTACCGCATATCGCTTCAGATCCATGTGCCCGCGTGCTTGCAAAATCTGTTCATCCGTCAGTGTTTGCCCGCAGAGCTGGCGATTTTTGGTGATCAATATTTCATAGGCGGCATCGGCCATGATCTCCGGCGTGCGACAATTCTGAAAAAGATCCCGATTGCCCACCACAAATTCAATTGCCGCTGTTGCAATTGCCGTGCGAGGCCATAAGCAGTTGACGGCAATGCCATAAGGCTCAAATTCTGCCGCCATGCCCAGGCTTAGCAAGGTCATACCGTATTTGGACAGGGTATAGGGCGCATGGTTTTTTAACCATTTAACATTCAGGTTTAGCGGGGGAGACAAACTCAAAATGTGCGGGTTTGAAGATGCTTTCAGAAACGGCAGCGCCGAATGCGCACCTATAAACACTGCGCGTGAATTGATGCTTTGCATCAAGTCATAGCGTTTAATTGTCGTTTTTTCCACCGGTGTCAGGCTGATGGCACCGGCGTTATTGACCAGGGCATCAATGCCGCCGAATTTATCTGCCGCTGCTTGCATCATTTTCGCCACCTGATCTTCCTGTTGTACATCGAGCTTGAAGGGCAGGGCCTTACCACCGGCGGCCACGACTTCCTCGGCAACCGTATGAATCGTTCCCTTTAATTTAGGATGCGGCCTGTCCGATTTGGCGGCAATGACGATGTTGGCGCCATCACGGGCAAAACGCAAGGCCATGGCCCGCCCGATGCCGCGGCTGGCGCCGGTAATGATGATGGTTTTGTTTGATAAATCACCCATAAAATCTTTCTCTTGTTTGTGTGCCCGTGGTTATTTAATTCGTTGTCTTTTTTCGGATCGATCCGGATAGATCTTGTAAAGCGGGTAATCGTAAAAGTAAGGAATGCCGTAGATTTTTTTTCTGGCCGGGTTCTGATCCAGCTCCAGCACATGCCTGCGGCTATTTTCGTATGCCACCACCCACATGTGCCCGTTGGAGATGCCGGCGTATGAATCGAAGCCGGCAGAGGTTAAAAGAGACATCAACAGCAAGGATAAACTTTTACAATCGCCTTTCCGGGTCGCGATGGTCTCAGTTACAGATTGCCATCTGTGGGGATCTATAACGTAGGCGTAGTGGCTAAGGATGTATTGATAGATACGCCTTACTTTGTAGGGGAATCTTGATATTGCATCTGTCCTCAGCACTGCATTTATACCGGCCACCGGTTCGGGATCGATCAAATCTTGAATCACGGTGCTGCCGAATTCCGTGTCGACGATAAACTCATAAGGGGCATAGGCGGATGAATAGTTAGCCTTAATTTCTGCCATATTTTCCTTCACAAATGCCGCATAACTTTCCAGATGCCATTTCTCCTCCGGGATAATGCTTTCTGCAGGAATCTTTTCCCGCTGGATGGCGGCGCAACCCCATAGTGAAAATGCCCAAAGCATGCCGATTGTTATTATCTTATGTCTCATTTGAGCGCAGCAATTTTCCTGATAATAAAATTACGTGGTTATCTGGAAAGTTCCAGTTCTTTACGTCCGATAGTGATCTCACCACGAAGATCACGAAGATCACAAAGGCAGGATGAATAAATTGACACTCCCTCTTCGGGTCCTTCGTGCCCTTCGTGGTTGAAAAAAACTAACTTGGGCTTTCTGCACAACTGTATAAAATGCATCTCTCTGTGGGCACTGTGGTGAAGATTCCCTGAATTTTGCAAGACTCAGGTATTAATCTTTTTCAAGTGTATCTGGATATCCTCAATATCGATGCTCACCAGGGTGATCATGCGCAGGGGGGATCCGTTTTTTTTGTTCTGTGCCATGGTCTATTTTTTATCGGTTGTATCGTTTCGCAGGTGGTCGAGGCCTTCGAGCAGGCTCAGGCCGATCAGAACTAGAACCAGAAACCAGAGCAGAATTTGTCCTCTTAAGGGCAGGGTTAAATCATCGGAAAGAAGCCAGACGGCCAATACGAATCCACCACAAAGATTGATCGCGATGGCGCCCCCCGGGCCCAGCCCGTTGAACCGGCCGGATTTCCAATGGCATTCAATCAGCAGTGCCAGGCCGATCATCCGTTATCCAGGGAATGTCAGGGTAACCCTATCTCCCTTTTCTTTGGATTTCATCTTGATTTTGAGCTCAATGCTGTCATCACGGATACCCAGTGCCAGCGGGGATTTGCCCTTACCGCTTTCGATATGGGTGATTTCACGTACCGTGCTTATGATCTTTTCACCGATTTCAGAACCCGGCGTCGGGAGTTCGGATTCCCGATATGTAGCAGTAACTTTGATATTCCCATCCTTTGTGCGCCTGATGGAAACTTCTTTAGCATTATTGTTGACGCCATGCAATGCGGCCAGGGCAAGCCATTTTACCGCGGCTTCTTCCTGATCGCTGTCCCCTTTAATTTCGGACATTTCCTTCAGCGGGTCCGTGGTGGCATAACAATCACACATTTCCTGGACCTTTAAATGAATATTCCGCTTCTCTTTCATAATCTTGTCCTCCTCCGGCTTAGCTGCGAATTAAAGTTGTATGTTGAAGCTAATTTATACACGATTTGGCAGAATTCAAGACGGCTTCCTGCGGCAAAACATTTCACCTGGCCAAGAGTTAAGTCTAATTGTAATGAACCCGGGCCGAGCGCTAAAGCGATTCTTCAGACTTGAAGTCCGGCGTGGATAATGGTCTTGCTTCTTCAAATATTTCCTGATAGGCGACCGCCAAAATACAGATCTGAATGGGGATGGTTAGAACGACACCAATGCCGAAAGCGAGTGCGCCGATGCTGCCAATGATGCTTGCAATCGCCGCTAAGCCGAAAAAAGGCCAGAAATTGGTTTTGACCGTTTGGATGCTGGCCTGAGAAGCCGGCCAGAAATCCATTTGTTTGTCGACAATCAAATACAGGCCGAACATCAAGAAGGCCTGGGCGGCATAGACGAAGAACAGGGAAAGCAATTGCCCGATGATGGGAAACCACGCCACCACCAGGGATCCGATCAGTATGGCAATTCCCCAGATGAACGTAAAGAGAAACGTATTTAGAAAATAGCTAAACCCTCTGAAAACCAAACCGGCCTCCGGTTTGGGTTTCTCTTTGCGTAAGAGCTGCAGGGTAATAACAATCAAACCGGCGATCATCGGACCAGTCAGGATGCCGATGCTGACTGTGCTCAATACCAGTGCAATCAGCGCGGCCAGGACCAGCGTTGTGAAATTATTCTTGTAAAGCTTGAATCCCGCTTCAATCCATTGGCCCATATTTACATCTGTCTTTTCCATATTCAGTTTCCTCCAAATACTCAAAGAAACATATGTGAAGCTGTCTCAAAAAATCAATTCAAACTTTTGTTCCGTTATCCGCTGACCCCACTGGTCGACTTCGTGGGTTTCGCGCAACCGGAAATTTTGGCGCTCGTAAAGCCGGCGGGCGGCATCCAGGCCCTCGAATGTCCATAAAAATATTTTGGAATAGTTCCTGTCCCTACAAAATTGAATCGCCCGGGAAATCAACCGGTTGCCCAGGCCGGCATCTTGGAATTCAGGGTCGACAATAAACCAGCGCAGCCGTGCCCCGCCAGTCATGGCATGCTGACCGTCGATGGCAACTGCGCCTGCAAATTTATCGTTGACGGTGGCCACCCACAAACCGTCCCGCTCGCCATCAAATTCACTGACAAAAATCGAAAGCTCTTGACCCACCTGAGTTTCAAATGAAACATCAAATCTCCAGTGTTCATGGTAGTAGATGGCATGAAGCTGGGTGATTTTGCCTACCACCCCGGGGTAATACCCCCCAATTTTTATTTCTGGCATAGTTTCGCCTGCCGGGCTATGTGGGTATTGGCTAAAGCTGAATCAATGGAATTACGTCAAAAGGCTTTTTGGCCGGATCGCGACCGCCGAAGCTCCTGTTGCTCTTTGTCAGCCATTTCTTGCTCGAGCAGCGCCTGGATGTTTTCGACGAAAAATATTCGGATTTGGTATTCCGGATTACCAAACTGGTCCGGGACGAGGGATACAATAAAAACGTCATTGTTTTTCTGCCAGTACATGGATTGGCCGTTTCGCTTCTTCCAGTCAATCAGCTGGGGTTCTCCGTATTTGGTCTTGAGAGTTTGAACGATGTTGGCCTCATCTTCTTTGAAGTTGATCTTGAACAGCAAGGGAAGTTGGGTATAGTTTGAAAAGACCAGTTCGACAAAATCAAATGGCAAGTTTTTTTTACGAGCGTAACGATACATGAGCTTTGAGATGTTGTGCTCGCGGCGTTCCCCGGAGGTTGGGTTCAACTGTGTGTTTAAAGCTTGTAAGGCGGGAAAATATTCTAGCAGAAAGCCGTAATAGTTAATTTCTAAATTGAGCAGACTTCGTTTTTCAATGGCGTCGTTTCCCAATTGCCGGTTCAAATCTTTACGGACGCTCTCTGAAAACCGGGAGCTTCTACTCAGGTTGAAAAATGTAAAACTATCGGATGGTTCTTGAGCGCTCTGGTCTGGCGCAGGTTCTTTTTTATCGCCGCAGGCGGAAAGTATGAGAAGTGACAATCCAAGCACCAGAGCATACAGGATGCGCTTTGGCAGATGGTTTATTCTGTTTTGTGATGCCATATGCCTCCGGCTGGTTTTTAAATGAATCTTTAATTTAGCGATTGATGATACAAAAGTAAACTGTCACCCGTCAATACTCTCCTGCACTTTCTCTGGTTTTCGGCAAAATATCACCCATGTGGAAAGGGAATAAACCGGTGGGTTTGTCCTTGAAGTATTGCCGCAGTGTTGCCTTTATGACGGTGAAAGCGATTTTATCCCAGGGAATGTTTTTTTCCGAATAAAACCGCACGGCACTGCTTTCACTACCGGCCTTGATATTACCGTCGAGCAAACGTGCGCGAAACATCACATAAATCTGGCTGACATAGCTGATGTTAAACAGCGCATAAGGGGCTATAATTTCAATCCGGGCCCCGGCTTCTTCCAGTGTTTCGCGTTGCGCACCTTGCGCAACGGTTTCGCCGTTTTCCAGATAGCCGGCCGGCAGGGTCCATTTGCCGGAGCGTGGTTCGATGGCCCGACGACAGAGCAAAATTTTATCATCCATTTCCGGGATGCATCCCACCACCACCTTTGGATTTTCGTAGTGGATTGTTCCGCAGGTTGCGCACAAATGGCGGGGGCGATCATCTCCGGGAGGGGTGCCCAATTTTACCGTATTTCCGCAGTTGCTGCAGTAGTTCATGTGTTCTCCTTGGTGCATTACAAATGGTCAGTCAAACCGCGTGAATCGCACCAATCATTTTCACCAAAGGGTAGCAGTTACGCGCCGCAAGTTGTGCGTTCCGAGTTTCGAAGAATTGAACGCGTGCCCCGTAACCCGCAGCTCGCAACCCACAACGCCAAATTAATCCAAATCCAGCATCAGGTAATCCGCCTCATTCGTGCTGATGGTTTTGCCATCGATGCTGCCGGTGACTTCCGGTAAAATTACGGAAAAGGGCACCTTTGAGCGCATTTGGATTTGCCGCGGCACAGCACCTTTTTGGGCATGGCCGACGCCGGTCAAAATCAGGACGACAGCATTCGGGTTTTTTGCCAAATAGTCAAGGGCGTAAACCGCCATGGCCGTATCCCAGACCATCTGGGCTTCACAAAAATAAATAAAATTAAGCTGACTGTGACCGTGACCGCCAAAGGCCTGCCGGATGTAGTTCATATATTGCTGATCCACCACACAGCTGACCTCGGCGAGTTGTCCCTTCTGTTCCGGCGATAGTGATTTAAAGCCATCGCGGGATACTTTCCGCGTGATTTCCCGAGGAACATTCAGCCCGATCATCGGGATTTTGTGGGCGCGGGCATACTCAAAGATCATGCTGTAGGCCTGCCAGGGAAAATTCCAGTTATCATAATAAATTTTTTCAAAGCTTTGTGGGTCGATTTCGCCGGACACCCATTGGTCCAGGGCGGACTGGCTCTCGTGGCGAAACATTTCCAGGCCGATGGCCACCTCGAGGCCGGCTTCTTTGAGTGCCCGGATGACCGCCAGTTGTGCCTTGTGATGCTGCATATTGCTGTGCTGCTCGCCAACCAGAACAATCCGGTTTTTTTTCAGGTCTGAGACTGCCTGAGAAAGCTGCAATTCCGTTTCCCGGTTAAGGTCGAGCACGCGGTAATTCCCGCTGCTGGATTTAGCCCCGCAACTTGCATTGAAAAAAAATACGGTAACTAAAGCGACGACTACCTGTTTTGTCATATCCGTTTTCCTCATTTTTGATTTTATACCGCTTTTCTAGTAAAGTTCCGAGTCACCGACCGTCCGCAGAGTGGGTGGCGTGGATTTTTCCGTCATCCGCTTTAAAAAAATTCATATTTGCGATGGGTTGTAAAATTTTGCGAGGTGGTGTCATTGCCATTACGCCACCGGTATTCAAGTGGCGATTGTTCGGTCGACCAAAAACCTTTATCCCGGTTTGATCCATTCTGAAATGCCAGATAGCTGTACTTGCCGTAATGCGTTACCTTGCGGGCGACCTCCTCGGCATGTAACGATGACAGCGGCAAAAACAGCGCCGTGACCCGATCTTTACGGTGCGGGTGGCGAAATACCCCAAAAAATATGTCCGCTGAGCGCTCATAGATACTCTGGTTTAAGGTAAAGGATTTCGGCTTGATGGCAACTTGCTCCGGCAATTTGGAAAAAAGCTCTTTTCGGTGCGGATAGCCGACCATCAATATGTCTTTTTCACGGAAGTCTTTTTGATCAAGGGCGCTTTCATCAGTAATTGTATAATTTTTAACACCCAAAGAGAGCAGCAGCATTCGAGCTGCACTTTTGATATCCGGTTCAAGATTATCTGCCAGCAGGACCAGCAGTGACTTCGAGCTTTTTAGGGAATTAATGGCTGGGGGTATTTCGTCAGTCAAAAGTTGCCGGAAAATATCAATGTCCGGGTCCGCCCTGAGCTTCAGCGGCATGGAATCGCTGATTATCTGGAAGCGGGTTTCCTTATCCGCCACCCGGATTGTTTTCGAAATCGTTTTATTGCGGTTTTGCAGCGCCAGATCCAGCTCAAAGCGGAATTCAGGGTTTTGCTGTACAATTTGCCCCTCAATTGTCCAGGAGTCGCCCGTCTGCCTGGATCGCACCGCATCCAGATGAAACTGGGGTGCGCCCCTGCGAAATACCCATTGATCAAAAAAGCCCTTCAGTGAGCGCCCGGCGCGGGATTCAAATGCCTTTTGCATGTCGGTCCAGGACGTTGTTTTAAACAATTGGCCCCGGTAAAGATCCCTGAGGGCTCCCCAGAAAGCGTCGTCACCCAGCTGCTTGTGAAGCATATGGAACACCATGGCCCCTTTGTCATAACCGATGGTTTTGGTGGTCGGATTATAGCGTCTTTGAAACTTATACAGCGCAAAATCCTGACCCGGTTTGACCAGGGTGGCATAATTTCGCAAAATTTGCTGTCGGTACGCACGGGCATCTTCGATGGATTTCATTTCTTTGTAGAGGTAATCGGCCACATAGGTTGTTAATGCTTCGCTCCAATTGCCCGCGTCGTAATCGACCAGCACACCGTTGCCCCACCAGCAGTGGGCGATTTCATGCCCCAGACTGGTATGGATGATAAACGGCAGCCGCAAAACACTGCCGCCAATCAGGGTATAGGAAGGGAAACCATATCCGGTTGGAAAGAAATTTTCGACCACCGCAAACTTGTCAAACGGATAAGCGCCGAATAGGTTCTGATACAATGTCAGATATTTAACGGTTGCATCCAGATAGGCACCGGACAGGTGATCGGTTTCCGGGAAGAAATAGGTGGCGGCAGTTATATTGCCCACTTTTTTCTGTCGCACAATATAAGGGCCGACCGACAAACTGAGGCCTCTGATGGGATCATTTACAACCCAGGTGGATACGGATTTACCGTTTTGTGTTTGATGCCCCTTTGATTGTCCGGCCGTCACGGCCAGCATGCCTTTGGGTGCGATCACTTTCAGGGTATAAATTGAATGCCCGCCGGTCCATTGAGGGTACCAGCCTGAACCGGCCAGCAAAAAAGTGCCGCGTTCGGAGATCGTGGCGCTGACACCGTATCCGGGGTTGTCGGCATTCACCGGACGGATAGGGGCGGGGTCATCAAAGATGGCAGTATAGCCGATGGTGATTTGGCTTTTCTGATTTCTGGGGGCGTCCGGGAAATCCACCTGCAGCCTTCGATTCTCGAAAAAAAATTTACGGGGCTTGCCGTTTAGGTTTACCTCGATTTGCTCAGCCCGGGGTGAGAGCTCAAACTCCAGTTTAACGCCCGGGCTTTTTTCAAACGTTATTTGATCCAGCACTTGCAGCTGTTGCCCATCCGGAAAAAGCTCTATCTGGAGCTGATGCCGGGCCATATTTTGCGATGCCCGGGCAAAAGGTATGTTCAAAACGAATGTGAGCAACAGGATCATGCCGGCCGCAATGCCGCTGTTAAACCAGCCGGGCTTACATGCTGGATGTGCGTTTGTTATATTTGATTTCAATCCTGATGTCCTCGCACACGTTTTTAAAATTCTTAAATAGTGATGCCGGGCTGAAAGCCCAGCTTCTTTAAAGTAACACGACCACGCCCCATAAACTTTTGTCATCAATCTAAGTATTCTGCCGCATATGTCAAAATCCGTTCTTTCTTCCTGGCCAATGCTCGCGTGTCTCGCATCCGGAAAGCATACAGCCGGGCTCGGAGCGAGGCGTATTGTATTCTAATCTTAGGGAGTTTCTATGGTATTCCAATTCTGTCCTCTGATGATTTGGCGGTCTGGCTGAATTCCTGTCTGACCCTGGTATAAACGCTCAAAAGTTTTACCGGGGCGTTTTAATGATTATATTTGAGCCAATCCGACACCCAAGGGAGGGATTATGGCAAAACAACAAAAAGCGGGTCAGGGTCAGTATGTTCGTAAAGAAACCTTTTTAATAGTCTCGCTCCTGTGCCTGGCGGTGGGGTTTTTCGGCGGGGTTGTCTTTGCGGTATTTAAGTCCGATTCTCGTGCACCATCCTCATCTGCTCCGGTCCAGATGGGGACGCCCGCGCCGGCAGGTTCTGATCGGATTGCGGCCCTCAAACGCCGGACCCAGGCAGAACCCGGGAACGCCAATGCCTGGACGGAATTGGGAAATGCGTATTTTGATTCCGATCAGTTTGATGCGTCCATCAGCGCCTATCGGAAATCGCTGGAGCTGAATCCAAACAACCCCAATGTCTGGACCGACATGGGGGTCATGTACCGGCGCAGCGGCAAGCCTGAAGAAGCCATCAAAGCCTTTGATCAGGCCATTGCCACGGACCCCAGGCATGAGGTTTCCCGCATGAATAAAGGTATTGTTCTGCTGCATGATCTCAATGATGCGAATGGCGCCATCAAGGCCTGGGAAGGGCTGCTGGAGGTCAATCCGATTGCTATGGCACCCAACGGCATTTCAATTGATCAGATGGTCACCCAGCTTAAAAAGCAGCAGGCGGGGCAAGGATCGCAATCACAATAGCTTAAACCGACTTAGGTAGTACGCCAACTGCTGGGGCGCCTTGTTTGATAGGATATAGCTCATAGCTGCCATTTCTACTATGCGCTATTTTAGCGTTCGGCATAAATTTGCTGAATCTCTTCTCTTGAAAAATGATACAGCGTATTGCAGAAATGGCAGCGCATCTCGAGCGGAAACGGACCCTTATCGCGAATATCCTGCAGTTCATCGATCGGCAGCATCTTTAAAATGCTGCGCAATCGTTCGGGGCCGCAATGACACATAAACTCGATACGCTTATTGGCCAGAAAGCGGGGGGTGTATTTATTGAAAACCGCTTGAATCAGGCCTTGCGGTTCCTGCCCCCCGGCAAACGCTTCACCTAAGGACGGCAACCGGACCACCAGCTCCTCCAGCTCTGCGGCCAGGCTTTCAGCGGCCCCCGGCATGGCCTGCAAAAATAGCCCGCCGGCACCGGTAACATGCCCTTTTTTATCGTATTTAATACTCAGGTTAAATGCGGTCGGAATTTGCTCGGATGTCAGATAATAATTGGCGAGGTCCTGGGCAATATTGCCATATTCCAGGGTGATCTTGCTGGTAAACGGCTGCTTGGCATCCGCCATGTGGCGGATAACGGAAAGAAAACCGGCACCAAAAAAAGGGGATAGATCAAAATTTTCCATGGGCTTATCAATCGGAATCGGAACATTTTTTAAGAAACCGCGCACCTCACCGAACGTATTGGCCTCCACCGTAAGGCCTTTTATGGGGCCCGAGCAATCGATTTTCAAACTGATGCTCTCAATTCCCTTTATATTGTATGACATCAAAGCAACGCCCAGATAAGCCCGTCCCAGCACCAGGGTTTCCAAAATTCCCAGTTCATGGTTGGCCCGCATTTCATTGACCATATGGGTGCCGTGTAAAACCGCGCCCCGAATGACACCGTCGGCCAGTAAAAAATTATAGAGGCGATCTTTGGCGCTGGCCAATAGTCGCTCTTTCAGGGATTCAGCGTAAATTTGTTTTTTAATCATTCGTAAATATAATTACCCATGTGGTCTTTGCAATATCTGAATCTGCCTGCAGTCGTATTGTTCGTCAGGCCAAATGGTAGCGATGGGCTCAGCATTTATAGTGGTTGTCAAAAAAAAGTTTCCGATTGCGGGAGGTTTTTTTGCTACAACACTTATGCCGCCATCCTTTTTTTCGGGACATTATTATGACAAGCGGTATAATATGAAATCCAATAACACTGATGTTCTTATTGTCGGTGCGGGAATTGCCGGCCTGAGTTGTGCCCGGCGACTTCAAGAGACCGGATTACCGTTTCACATTCTCGAGGCTTCCGATCGAATCGGCGGTCGCGTGAAGACGGATCATATCGACGGATTTTTGCTGGACCACGGTTTTCAGGTTCTGCAGGGTGCCTATCCCGAAACCCAGCGCCAGTTGGACTACCAGGCCCTTGATTTGCATAGTTTTGCACCCGGTGTCATTATTCGGGCAGACGATCAATTTTATTGCCTGGCCGATCCCCGGCGCATGCCCAAATATTTAAAGGCAACTCTGCGGGCACCAATTGGATCATTTTCGGACCGTCTAAAACTACTGCGTTTAAGCCACCGGGTCAGTCGCGGTTCGCTGGCCGGTCTTTTTCAACAGCCGGCTACGCATACTATCGACTTTCTGCGAACCACCGGCTTTTCAGAAACCATAATCCAGCGATTTTTCAAACCGTTTTTCAGCGGGGTGTGCCTGGATCCCCAAATACGCGTTTCCAGTAACTTCTTTCAATTTGTCTTTCGCATGTTTGTCCAGGGGGATGCGACCCTGCCGGCTCAGGGCATGGGGGCTGTCCCCCGGCAGCTGGCTGCAGAATTTCCGGCAGATGCTATCAGAACCGGTGAGCGGGTTGCATCTGTGAGCGAAGGCCGGCTCCGCCTCGAATCCGGCGATGAATTGAAGGCGCGTGCAGTGGTCGTGGCAACAAACGGCCCCGAGGCCGCCCGGCTGCTGGGAACAGACGAAACGATTGCTTCGCGGTCTGTAACCTGTCTGTATTATGGTGCTCCCCGGCCACCGATCGACGAGCCTTTTCTGGTGCTCGACGCTGATCGCAGCGGGCCGGTGCACAGCCTGAGTGTCCCCAGTGTGGTTGCACCTTCTTACGCACCGCCGGGACGGGCCCTGATATCAGTTGTGGTGCTCGGCAATCCGGATATACAGGACGCTACTCTTGAAGACCAGGTTCGAGGGCAGCTGACAGGCTGGTACGGGGCAATGGTTGATCGCTGGCGATTTATCAAAATGTATCGAATCCGGCATGCACTGTCGGATGAGGTGACACCGCTGCAGAATCCGACCATCCCCGTCGGCCAGATCAAGCAGGGAATCTATGTTTGCGGGGAATATCGCAGCGCACCGTCGATTCAGTGGGCCCTGGTGTCGGGCCGGCAGGCCGCCGAGGCGCTTATAGCTGACCTAAAACAATAGGGTTCGGGCTGAATGAGCTACCCCGCTGCAAGCAACGGGGTATCAATCGGAACATTAATATTTGTTCTGAAATGCCTCTTTGATGATAGAATAGCTATTGAATTACTCTAGAATAGCCCGTATTATCTCAAGACCTGACACAGTTTACGAATATACCTGCTATCCCTCCGCTTCTTTTTCGAGCTGATCCAGTCTGTCAGGCTCCGAAACAGCAATGTCCACAAGGCTCTTGGGGATGGAACTCTGCTCGCACATAACTCTGATTTCTTTCTCCTGATCGCTGAAATGGCCTCGATGTGTTCGAGCATATCATCCGGCGGAATTTCTTCCAGCGAGGGTCCTGCAGCCTCTTCCTTTTTCCGTGCGGCCGCCTCTTCTTCCAGCCTTTGCTTTTCCTTTAGCTCCGCTTCCATTGCCTGTTTGACACTATTGATAGCGTTCTGATCAACTTGCGCCATCTCGATTATCAATTTTTCGGAGACGTTATTCGTAAAAAGGTGCTTCACCTTTTCTTCGTTGGACTTGCCCTCTACCGCCTTCAGCAGCGTTGCTACTCTTGCCCTCTCTGCGTGTTCCTTTTCCATCTCGGTGTTCACCTGTTTCAACTTCTCCCCGGTAATGTCCAACCCGTCGGTGATCACTTCGGGAGCCACTTGTTCCTCAATGAGCAACCGGATACCTTCATCGTCGGGCAGGCCTTTTGCCTTGGCAATGAGCAGATCGAGTTTTGTCTTTTCGACAATCCGTATCACGTCCGATCTGCGCTCGGATCTTTTGAGTTTTGGCCACGTCTCTCCGATGTCGCGGATTAGCTTATCCGTTGCAAAATAGGGGTCGGCCACGTCCTCCAGTACAAGTGCCGCGATCGCGGTGTTGAAATCCTCCATAAGGGGCCTTCCAACTTTGCTCGTCTCATTCATTGCCCATCTCAACTGGAGCATATTGCCCCCATGATGCGAAACATTGTAACCCGCATTGTCAAGTTCACCCGCAATCCGTTGAATCGACGCTTCCAGGTTTTCCCCTGAGAAGTCCTGCGAACCGAGCTCAAGGATATTCTCCTCGATTAACAACCAGAGAGGCTTTTTTTTCGCTTCGTCGCTTGCCGTCATTTTTAAATCTCCTTTTTGATAATTTTTACCGATAATAAATGCACCGACCGAATCCCTCCAAAACAGTGTCTTTAATTCTCACTGGAATAAAAACAAGTTGATAAGAATTTGCTTTTCCAGGCAAAAACTATAGAGAAGCCCCCCATATGAGTCAAGGAAAAAGAAACCAAAACATGTGTGGAGCGGTCGGCTAGCCGGCACTCATGGCAATCCGCACACTGTTGTCAATGAACGACCTCATCGGCATGAGTTTGGTCCATCGTTTTTCGCCCAATCGCAAGATGAGCAGGGCCGAGCAGCTTTTATTTGGTTTCTTTTGTTAATACAAAAAAATTGGGCTTTATAATTGTGTGCCTGATTGCCGAATCGCATCATTCAGCCAAAGGATGGGTTGTGCAAACCTAGAATACAATCTTGGATAGAAACATAATTTGCAGATTTTTTGACTTGAGATATATATATGGATAAGGTGGTCTCTTATTTATTTGTCAATAATCCAATCTTCGGCAGCTTGAAAATCAGAAAAAACCTTAATCTCAAACGGCAAGTCGATTGCAATTTCTGAAAAGAATGATGCCATAGCTGACTGTAATCCGGTTGCTACCACTATGGCAGTTTTGCTCCTGGTCACATCCTCAGGGTAAATTTCTTCTATGTATTCTTTTAACTTATGCAGATCAACATAAGCTAGCGTTATTGGAGAATCATGGAATACCCAAATATCATTTTTCTGAGAAAATTCAGGTAAATTGCGTACCTTTCCAATACCTTCCCAAATCTGCCAATAATCAACCTCTTTCGGTTCTACTAAAATGTAATCCTTTTTTACTGTTATTTTGGGAGCCATTTTCAATTGGTCCAAATTCATTACCGACCTCTTTCATTATTGGCTAATCTCATTTGCTCACATAAAACCTTTTACAGCTTGGACCTTAAATAATGTAGTTTCATTTTTGTAGGCTTTTGATCTGCCCGCCATGGGTTCAATATGTATTGTTTCCAATAGAGAATTACTGCAACGCACGCCCAGGGTTTGATTCGGCGAGGTATATATGGATGTCTGATTTTAAAATGGAAGGAAGCTGCACAGAAACAAGCCGTGTTGGTTATTCTATTACCCACAATATTTGTAAAAGATGTCTGATTGAACAGCGATATTAAAATTGAATAGGATAAAAAAAAATAAATGTCAATTTAAAAACTTAAGAATACAATATAAGATACAAATAATGTCAAATAGTTATAAAGATATATTCTTTTCTATAGATAGAGAAAATGATAAGATATTAGGTTAAATGGAAATTGAAACTAAGGCAGGGCTTTTCGCTGTTTCGATGTGCTGCGCATAGCGGACTATCATCTTCGCGATGTTGAGCAGGACGGCCAAAAATCAATCTATTGATATATTGACATGCATTTTGCCAATTTTACAGATATCAAAGGGATATCACAAGAATTTTAAAATACTTTTTATAATCACATATAATTTCCTTTAATTGAATTAAATAAATGGTGCGTTGTTTCAATTGTTCTTTAGCGCTTCTTTCACAACCCTGGATCAGAAAACCCTAAGAATTTTGCTGCTGTCTGTTCAGGTATTTAGCTGAAATTTGAATTTCGCAAATCTTCTGACTTTTTATGAGGGGATATTCTGGTGATATGGAATGGATATTGAGTTTTAAGCGCTCCAGTATCGAACAGGGCCAACATCAATATGCACGAATCTTTGGCGTGGATAGAATCCTATCCCACCTTCCCTTAATTCAAATGCGGCCCTTCTCAACACAGAGACCCGCTGCCCAGGTAGACGAATGTCGACAGCCTGACCTTTAGTGTGAAAGCTGTTCTTGGCAGTACTTTCGAATTGCTTAACTATAAGAGAATTGGTTTTATGGCTTCGGTATCCAGAAAGTACATGAAAAGGTCCATCCGTTTTGAGTTTTAAAGAAATTTTATAAATTAGATCTAAAAGATCCCTGTCGATTTGTTTTATATCATCTGTTCGAACATCGCGCATAATGTAATTTACATTGGCCAGAGCAGAGGCGACATACTCCCCATTTCGCCAATAAATACCATTATAACCTTCTTTGGTACGAGGATTAAATAATGACAAGGATCTCACCTCAGACGATAGATCATTAATGGCAGCAAGGGCGGACTTCGACGAGTAGCTGATTAAACCAGCCCAAAGCATAAACCTTAAAAAACTTCGCCTGTTCAATCCTTCCTGGAGGGAGGCAGACGGCATTCTTAGAAAAGACATTACGGAATTTCCAAAAAGTTGATATTCTTTCGATTAATTAAAAATTGTTGATATTTTCTCAGAAAATAGATTCCTACTTAGGTCAAATTATCGAAATGAAGTGTGTGAACCTATTTGAAAAACAGAATAAGGCAGAAACGCTTGAAAGTGTTTAATACAACAATAAGTTGATGTCAAGTATTACCCTATACAATATATTGTGGTTATGATCAGGATAAAGTGCCAAAGGCTATTAGGTGCCTCTTGTATGGAAATCATAGATCGAAGATTTTAAAGGATGATAAGTGGATAAAGGCGAGATTTCCTTTTTAAAATCAAAAAGTCCAAATGAAAGAGCAACGCATTGAAAGGCAGGGCCAGTTGCTGCCAATGCAGATCAGCAGCGATAATGAGTGGAATTTTTATCTCGATATGATGGAAAAAATGGATCTGTATTAAAGATTTGGTCCATTGTTTCAATTGTTCTTTAGCCCCGCAAAAACCCTGATTCATAGAATCCAAAAAATTTGCAGCTGTCTGTTCAGGTATTAAGCTGAAATTTGAATTTCGCAAATCTTCTGACTTTTTAATGGGGGGGTTGGGGTAGGATTATGTGGTTTTAGGTTTGGTGAAGCTATCCACAAGATTTAGCAATTAGAGGTTAATAGCCG
>CAMYLV010000046.1 GCA_947259495.1 uncultured Desulfobacterales bacterium
CCGAATCGGTTATATTTTTCAGGTTTTGAAGGGTACCTTCCAGGTCTTTGCTGATCTTTTCGATGGGCACCGTTTCGATTTTGCTCAAGATTTTATCGACCCGATTCGTAATGAGTTGCAACGGCGTGGGAATAGTGGGCAACTCTGCATATTTTTTCCCATAAAGGACTTTTGCGGGGGGTGCATCCGGATAAATATCCACATCGATGAACAGCTGGCCGGTCAGCAAGCTTCCGGTTTTCAGCTGGGCCCTGAGCCCTTTGGCGACCAGCGTTTCGATTTGGGTTTTGTTATCCAATGTAGTTTCACCCAGGGTTTCCCAGCGTTGGGGCTCGGTTTCAATCAGGACTTTAATCTGCGGGGTGAGCGTTTCCTGGTTAAATACGGCTTTGATATCGGCCACCTGTCCGATTTTGATGCCTCTGAATTCGACCGGCGCGCCAACGGTTAGGCCGCGGATGGATCCTTTAAAATGTAGAATATAATGCTCTTTTTCGGTAAAGGTCCTCTCAAAAATGCTATCCTGGGAGTCATACAACCTGAACACCTGGCCCTCCTGAGCAGGCCCGCCGGATTCAAGGCTGGTGGGCGTCTCAAATGCGATGCCACCCATCATGATCGATACCAGCGATTGGGTGTTGAGCTTGATGCCGCCGGCGTCCAGTTTCAAATCCAATCCACTGGCATTCCAGAAACGGGTGTTATTGCGCACCATTTTGTCATGCGGCGCATTGACAAAGATTTTGATACCCAGGGAGCGCCCGTTCTCCTCCAGTTCATATCCGATCACCTGGCCCACCTGTATTTGCCGGTAATATACCGGCGCGCCGATATCCAGTGAGCCGAGAGAATTTGCTCGCAGCAGGAAGTGGCGGCCGGGCACGCCGGTGGTGACAACCGGTGGTATCTCGAGCCCTTCAAACCGCCGCGACGACTTGCCTTCCATTCCCGGATCCATACCGATGTAAGCGCCCGAAAAAAGTGTCCCCAGACCCGAGACACCACTGGCGGTTACCCGGGGGCGCACCACCCAGAAACGGGTGTTTTCGGTCAGAAAAGGCTCGGCTTCTTTGACCAGTTCGGCCGTGACGATCACCCGGGACAAATCCGCGTTAAAGCGGATGCTCTGCACCTGACCAAGCTTTACATCCTTGTATTTCACCAGGGTTTTACCGGCTTCCAGTCCTTCTGCGGATTCAAAGGTGATGGTCACCATTGGACCCTTTTCCGACAGGCCTTTATATGCAAGCCATCCGCCAATCAATACGGCGACGATAGGGATCAGCCAGACAATCGATATCTGTTTCTTACTGCGAACATCCGCTTGCGGTAAATCCGATAGATCCGGTTCAAGGTTGTTTTCGGCGTTCATTATTTGGCTCCTGTGCATCCCAGATCAGTCTGGGGTCAAAGCTCATAGCCGCAAAAATGGTGATGATGACCACACCGGCAAAGAAAATAGCGCCGGGGCCGGCCTCGATCGTTGCCAGTGAACCCAGTTTGACCAGGGCAACTAAGATGGTTACCACGTAGATATCGGTCATCGACCAGCGGCCGACCGCCTCGGTTATGCGGTAAAGCCGCGTGCGATCCTTTGGTCGCCACTGGGATTTACGCTGGACCGAAATCAATAAAAAGGTGAGCAAAAAAAGCTTTAGCAGCGGGACGAAAACACTGGCCACAAAAATCACCAGTGCAATGGGCCAGCTGCCGGATTTGACAAAATAGATGACACCGCTCATGATGGTATCCGCCTGGGCTTTGCCAAATGATATCACTTTGGTAATCGGCAGCACATTGGCGGGTATGTAAAAAATGAAGGCTGCGATTACGAGCGCCCAGGTGCGCGCAATGCTGTTGGGCTTGCGGGAGTGCAGCCGCGCACCGCATCGCGGGCAAACCGCAGCGAGGCCTTTAGCAGCGGATACCGCTTTGCAAAGCAGATGGCAGCTGTGGCAACTGATCAGCGAGGCGCTCATGGCGGTAAGCGGTGATGGTTTCATGGTCTTAATCCAATGTCTTCCATATGATATGCGGATCAAGTGCTGCAGCGGATGCGGCAAGTATAAAAATAAGGATCATAAAAGCGTATAGGGCCATGCCCGGGATGATCTGTGCCATTTTGACAAGCTTTACGGCGGCCACCAGGATGCCGATCATAAAAACTTCCATCATTCCCCAGGGCCGAAAGCTGCGCACCGAGCGGAAGAGCAGGGCGAGTTTCCAGGGTTGCCGCCGCATCTTTAAGGGGACCAGGACAAACAGCATCCCGCTGAGCTCCAGCAATGGCATCACAATGGTGGTCAACAGCACCACCCCGGCCACGATCCACATCCCCTGTCGGTAGAGCTCTATAACCCCGGTAATCAGGTTGGTTTCCTGTACCTGGGCCTCCAACCTGAATGTCAAAAACGGGTACGCATTGGCGATAATGAAAAGAACCAGCCCGGTCACCGTCAATGCCAGCACGCGGTTTAGGCTGTTTCGTTTCCGTTTATAGAGTACGGCCCCGCAGCGAATACACCTGGCCGTTCCATCGGGGGGTAACGGCCGGCGCAGATGCAGCAAATCACATTCATGACAGGCGATAAGAAATTTCAAGTCCTTCATTCTCACAAAACCAGTGTTTTTTTTTATGACCGGACAACACGCAGATATAATCGATTGAACCAACACATCTAAATTATTTGCCATCTATATCATATAATTATGAATTTATCGACTGCTTTGCATTAAAATTTTCAAGACTTTTTAAGGCCGGTTTGAGGGTATAAATGCAACTCCTGTGCAATTTTTAAATGGCTTGGTGTGCATCCAAAATGATGAATTTTTGCTTGACAGATATTTGTCCTAATGTTATTAGGAAAAATAAAATTATTTAATATATTTTTTATTATTATACTATATTTATTATAAATAATTAACTTAATGTTATTAAATTGTACGTTAAATTTTACCATTAAAACATCAGTTTAGGCTCAAATGCGTCTTTTTTATGGTATTGATTTTGTTTTAAGTGACAATATTTAAAATAAATTTAATACAATTAAATAAATAAATAAATAAATAACAGATAGTTAAAATATAATAACCAAAAATAAATTACAAAGCCTAATATATTTAAGCCAAAATATGGCCAAAAATAATTCCAAAAATAACTCAAAAGAACATACCCGGATTCGCATTATTAATTCTGCTAAAAAATTGTTTTCCGAGCAGGGTTATCAGAAAACCACCATCGTCGATATTTCCAAACAGGCCGGGCTGTCAGAGGCAGCTCTGTATGAATATTTTCAGGGTAAAGAGGACTTACTGCTCACCATTCCGGACCTGTGGGTCTCTGAATTGCTCCACGATCTGGATGAGCAATTATTCGGGATTCAGGGTGCCGTTAACAAGCTGCGCAAGTATCTGTGGTGGTACCTGCGCCGCGTTGAACAGGCCCCGCTGGATGCTAAAATCGTTTATCTCTTTTTGAAAACCAATGCCAATTTTTTGAACACCGAAGTTTACGCCAATGTCAAAAGGCTTTACGCCTACCTGATCGACATTTTCGAAGAAGGTCAAAAAAACGGAGAAATGAAGCCGGATCTCAATCCGAGAATTGCGCGCGATATTTTCGTTGGAACCATGGACCACATTGTCACGCGCTGGTTATTAAAGGATATGTCTTATTCTCTGTTTGATAATTTGGACCATACCTTTAATTTGCTTGTTGCCGCATTCAAAGCGGAACAATCCAATTCAGCCGATTATTTGAACTGAAAAAAAGGAGGATGTGAAATGGCCAAAACACTATTTGAATGGGATTATTCGGATTACCCGGGGGCCAAAACATACCCCCACCTGTTCAAACCGATTCAAATCGGCAATCTCATGGTGCCCAATCGCATTAAGTATGCGGCCACCGAAGACAACCTCAACGGTCATGACGGGTTTGTCACCGATGCCGGGGTCGAATATATGCGACAGCGAGCCATCGGCGTCGTCGGTGGCCTGTGTTTCATGCAGGGCGTTTACATGGATGAGAAACGCCAGGGCCAGGGTTACGTCGGTCAGGCAGCCTGCTGGGATGACAAGTTCGTTCCAGGCCTCAAGCGTATCTCCGACGCCATCCATGAAGCCAAAGCCGTGGCCGGTTTTCAGTTAATGGATTGCGGCCGCGTGGGGGCGGTTGAAGTGGATTATTGCCACGGTCCTTCGGCAGTTCCCCAGCGCCTGCGGATTTTTAAACCCGTGCAGGAGATGACAAACGCTCATGTCAAAACCATGATCCGGCAGCATGTCGATGCCGCCCGGCGCGGTATCGAAGCCGGCTTCGACATTATGGAGATATCGGGAATCGTGGGATATCTGATTTCCAATTTTATATCCAGCTATACCAACCGGCGCACCGACGAATACGGCGGCGATTTGCGCGGCCGGATGCAGGCTGTGGTTGAAATCATTCAGGGCGTAAAAGATGTCTGCGGCGCTGATATTCCGGTGGGTATTCGCCTGTGCTCAGAAGAACTGCTGGATGATGTCCGCGGCAACACACCGGAAGAATCCATGGAGACTTACAAGATGGCCGAAGAGGCCGGTGCCGATTATATCAGTTGCACCCTGGGGTGGCAAGAATCCATTTATCCGGTCATCAGCCGCGATATTCCCATGGGCAACTGGATTCATCTGGCCAAACGCGCCAAGGAACACGTGAATATTCCCATTCAGATGGCCTATCGCCTTTTTAAACCGGGACTTCCAAATGAAAAAATCGGTGCCGGTGAGTTGGATATTTGGGAAATATGCCGTTCGATGATCGCCGATCCGCACATGCCCAAGAAAGTGGCGCAAGGCAAAGAAGATGAAATCCGGCACTGTGTCGCCTGCAATCTTTGCCTGGCGCGACTTTTTAGGGATGCCCCCATGACCTGTTACATCAATCCAGTTTGTGCGCATGAATGGCAGGATGAGTTCGCCAATCCAAAAGCGGCGGAAGAAGAGAAAGAAGTCATGATCGTCGGTGCGGGACCGGCCGGTCTTGAATGTGCTTATATGGCAGCCCGCAGAGGACATGAAGTGCATGTTTACGATAAACGGGATGTGATCGGCGGTACCCTCAATGAGGCCAAAAATGCACCCTACGGTGACGATGAGCTCTGGACCTGCATCGAGTACCAAAAGGTCATGTGCGAACAGGCCGGTGTTAATTTTCACCTGGGCACCGAGGTCACGGAAGATTTGATTGAAGAAGAAATGCCGGATACGGTCGTTCTGGCCACCGGCCCGGCCTATTCGAGAATTGAAGCTTCCGGCGGCGATAGCGATAAGATTGTGAATCTTTTAGATGTGATGAGTGGTAAAGTCGAGGTCGCTGAAACAGTCGTTATGTACGGGAACCGTAAACCGGGAATCGGTGGTGCCCTGCATCTGGCCAAACAGGGCAAAAAAGTGACCATCGTGGGCAAGGAAAAATCGGCCGGTTTCGATGTCAACCCCTCCTTTAAATGGCGCTATATGATCTACATGCGTCAAAACGGAATAACCGTCTATAACGATTGCGATATTGAAGAAGTCACCGATGAAGGCGTTATCGTCAAAGCCTTTGACGGCGTTCGCTGGCCGATCCAATGCGACACGGTGGTGATCAGTGACAGAGGACCCAACGAGAGTTTGAAAAAGACGGTTCAATCCGAGGGTATCGAACTTTTCGTTATCGGGGACGCTCTCATTCCCAGGAATTTGTCCAGTGCGGTCCATGACGGCTACCGTGTCGGTATTCGATTATAAAAAAGGAGGTTCACATGCCAGTTGATACTGAAAAAGAAATAAGCAAAATGCATAGAATGTTGCACAGCACCCGGAATGAAATCGGGAAAACCTACTACCGCTGGCGACAGGTAGCCATTGAATTTGCCGGTGACGATGCCAAACCGCTGGATGTGTCCTTAAGGGCCGCTGAAATATTTGGCAAAGATATCGGTAAAAGCTTCCTGCCGCGCATGAATTGGTTGAAAGGCGAGGAGGGCTTTTTGATGATTCTGGCCAGATCTCTGGCCGGGCTCTGGAATACGGAAGGCGGTCTTGCCACGGTGGAAAAAGGCGAAAATCCCGGCGAAATACTGATTAAATGCCTGCGTGATCCATGGCCCACCTGGGCCAAAGAATATGGCGCGCCCATGGAAGAGGTGGCATTGTGCCGGGAACGCATGTACCAGACCATTCTGGAAGACGTCAGCGCATTTATGAATGTTCCTTTGAAAATTGAACTTCAGAAGGCCATCTCGCGCGGAGAGGGCGAAACGGTCATGCGGTTGTCCAAAGCAGAACAAGGTTAAATTGAGATTACCGGTGTTAATGAAACGGAAATGATTTTTATCTAATGTATACTTTTTATGCGGAATATTGGAATGCTGGAATAAAGGAGATTTTTTATGGCGGCTCAAATTGATATGGATAAATGCACGATGTGTGGCGGTTACACCTCAACACTGTGTGTTGAAGTTTGTCCGGATCAAGCTATCCGGGTGCAGGACGGAAGACCGGTGGTCACCGAGTTTTTGTGTGAAGACTGCAACGAATGCGGCTGCATCTGCCCGGACGCTGCGATTAGCATACCGCTCGAAAAAGTAACCTTTTAGCAAAATGGGGCTTCAAGGATTTTCTTAAAGCCCAGATATTCGAAATTCCGGTTCGGCCGGGACAGAGGAGGGCAGGATGAAAGTGAACAAAATCGACCATATCTGCATTGCGGTGAAAAACCTTGATGCGGCCAGAAAGGTCTGGGAGCCGGTATTGGGCAAATCCAAGCCGGACGACGAATACATTGATGAGCCTGAAAAAATCAAGGTTGCCCGCTACTGGGTTGGGGAAGTGGGTTTTGAGCTGATGGAGTCGACCACGCCGGACGGCGATGTTGCTAAGTTTATCGAAAAAAGAGGCGAAGGTGTCATGCTGATTAGCCTCAACGTGGATAACACCCGCGACACTATGGCAGAATTAAAAGAAAAGGATTATCCCTTTATCGGTGGCGCCCGGCCATTCCGGGATTGTGAGTTTGCTTTCGTCCATCCCAAGAAGATGAACGGGGTATTGCTGGAACTGATCGATTATAAATGGAAAGAATTTAAAGACCGGTAAACACATTTGCGAGTTGCGTGCTCCGCGTTGCGAGATCTTTTAATCAAGCACCATCCAGATTCAATCCGCAACCCGTAACGCGTAACACAGGGTTATAGACATGACGATTTCAAAGAAAATTGAAGATATCGTTTCCAGGGCTTCGTTCATTCGCAAGATGTTTGAAGAGGGCGCTCAGCTGAAGGCCCAATACGGAGCTGAAAACGTTTATGATTTCAGTCTGGGCAATCCCAATCTGCCGCCGCCCGAAAAATTCAGTGAATTACTCAGAGATACGGTAGACTCCTGCGGGCTGGGCGATCACTGCTATATGCCCAATACGGGCTATCCGATGGTTTGCGGCTCTGTGGCGGATTATCTGGCTGAAGAACAGCAGGCTCCGGTTACCGAGCGCGAAGTGATGATGACATGCGGTGCCTCAGGAGCCCTTAATGTGGCGCTGAAAACAATCCTTGATCCCGCTGACGAAGTTCTCACGCCGGCGCCCTGTTTTGTTGAATATAAATTCTATGCCGACAACCATGGCGGGGTTTTAAAGACGGTTCAATCCAAGCCTGATTTTCAGCTCGATCTGGATGCCATGTCCGATGCCATTACTGCCAAAACCAAAGCCGTATTGATCAACTCACCCAACAACCCGACCGGGCAGGTATACCCTGAAGAAGATCTTGTGGCGCTGGGTGCATTACTGGAAAAGAAAAGCAAAGATTACAAGCGCACGATTTACCTGGTCTCGGATGAACCTTATCGTAAAATCGTTTACGATGGTGTTAAGGTCCCCAGCATTTTTACCAGTTATAAAAACAGCATTATCGGCACGTCTTATTCCAAAGATATTTCTATCCCCGGTGAGCGCATCGGTTTTATTGCGATTAACCCTGCAGCCATTTATAAAACCGAACTGGTTGCCGGGATGACGGTAGCCAATCGAATTCTGGGGTTTGTTAATGCGCCGGCCCTGATGCAACGCGTTGTGGCCTGTATGCAGGGGATGAGCGTGGAGATATCCGAATATGCCCGGAAAAGGGAAATATTGTGTGACGGCCTGGCCGGTCTGGGATACGAATTCATCAAGCCGTCTGGGACGTTTTACCTTTTTCCCCGATCACCGATTGCAGATGATGTTGAATTCGCCAATGCACTCAAAGAGGAGCGCGTACTGGTGGTGCCGGGCAGCGGGTTTGACGGGCCCGGGCATTTCCGAATCGCGTTTTGCGTGGATGATCGGGTGATTAAAAACGCGATGCCGGGCTTTGAGCAGGCGATTAAGAAGTTCAACTAATACCTGAATCTTGCATGAAAATTAATGAGATAAAATGATTTTCATCCATTATACCTGATCGGTATTTTGTTTTGCGTCAATAATTTGCTCAACTTGTTGTCATTAAACATAATCTAAACTTCTCATTAATTTTCATGCAAGATTCAGGTAATATCTATTCGGATATACTAGTTTTTCAATTGCAGTACCAAAAAATGTTCAGGGGATGGCGCATGGAGGATGGCATTGTGCATAGGGAGAATTTTTGAAAATGAATTTGGTCTATTCTGTCAACGCCATGCCCTTAGCCCCATGCCCTATGCCAGATAGTTACAATAAATTAGAAAGAGAAAGCTTCGTAAATAAATTAAACCGACGCAAGCAATGGTAAGAGCGTAGACATGCAGAAGACCCTGAGAGATTATGAAATTTATCTGGTTTATGTGGATCCGGACAAATGTGATTCCTGTGAAGAGTGTTTGAAGATGTGTCCGGTGGATGTATTTGAAATGCCGCACAAGGCGATTCCCGTCCGGCCTCAGAATTGCCTGGGATGCATGACCTGTACGGCAGTGTGTAAATCAAAGGCGATTATCATCACAGAAATCTAACACCTAAATTTTGCATGAAAATTAATGAGAAGTTGGAATTATGTTTAATGGATCAAAATCATTTTATCGCATTAATTTTCACCCTTCGGGCGAACCGGAGGCTTCCATCTGCTGCGTTACCTGCCCGCCATCGCGAGCCGCTCAGGCGAGGCGGGCGGGTTAAGGGCGAAGCATAGTTCACTATAGCTTCGCCCTTAAGTGTCCCGTTCCGTTGGATGACGCATCTGATTTTTTAACACTAAGGTGCGCCTCTTTGCATATGAAATCCTCCGACTTGCCCGCCTCTGGAGGGCTCGTGCAAGATTCAGGTAGTAGCTGGTTAACCTATCAAAAAAGGCAACTATCTCAAAGTCACCGATGCCTTCAATTTGGAGTGATGGAATGCTGGAATGGTGGAATAATGGGGTTTGAGAATAATGACAAGGCCGTTTTGCTCCTCAAGTGTCTTGCCCAATATTCCATTTTTCCAGTATTCCAATATTCCAGGCCAAGTAACGGGAATCCCGTTCAAGTATGAGATACGCTGTAATCTACGTTAGACCAAATACAATCACCCGAGGAAAAAATGAGCAATTCAATTCTGGTTATTGGCGGCGGTATCGCCGGCATCAATTGTGCCATGAACGCTGCCAAGTATGGAACCAAAGTCTATCTGGTCGATGATACCCCCAGTATCGGCGGTATGATGGCCCGATTGGACAAGACCTTCCCCACCAATGATTGTTCTATCTGTATTGAAGCGCCGCAGATGTATGAAGTGGACAATCATGAAAATATTGAAATTTTAACCAATACTGAAGTCCGCAAGGTCAATAAGGTCAACGGCACCTTCAAGGTCAAACTGTTGCAAAGGGCCAAATATGTGGATGAGGAAAAATGTACCGGCTGTGGCGCCTGTGTCGAAGCCTGCCCGGTGAGTGTGCCGGATCCGCTGGATGGTAAAGTTGGCGGGAAGCGCAAATTGGTGTCCATGGCCTTTCCTCAGGCCGTTCCCAATGTCGTCACGGTGGACCCCGGTTGCCGCTTCGGTGAAATGCGCAAAGACGGGGCCTGTATCGGCGAGTGTGCTGTGGATTGCAGCCAGTGTCGCGAGTGCCCGATTGCCCTATGCGTAAAGGCCTGTGAAAAGGAAGGCAAGAAGGCAATCACCCTCTGGCAATCGAATAAGAAACTGGATCTGGAAGTCAAGAGCATCGTCGTGGCGACCGGCATAAAAAATGCCCCGCCGACGGGTGATCTGCTGGGCTACGACAAGTTCGAAAATGTGATCACCAATACCGAATTTGAAAGACTGATGAATGCCGGCGGCCCGACCTCAGGCGAAATCATCCGGCCGTCGGATAAGAAGCACGCTAAAAAGATTGCCTGGATTCAATGCGCCGGGCGGGGGCTGGCGAAAGAAAAGGGCACGCCGTATTGTTCCAAGATCTGCTGTATGGTGTCCGCCAAACAGACCATTATCACCAAAGAGCACGATGCGTCCGTAGAGGCCACCATTTTCTATAATGATCTTAAAGCATACGGCAAAGGTTTCTGGGAGTTTTACGGCAAAGCCAAGGAAAACGATGTGCAGTATGTCAGGGGCCGGCCTTATGAGGTTTTTGAAGATCCTGAAACCAAAAATTTAACCCTGCGCTATGAAGATCTGGACACCGGAGAGTTGCAAATGCATGAAGTTGAATTGCTGGTTCTGGCCACCGGAATCATGGCCAATGATCGTAACAAAAGACTGGCCAAAGCCTTGAAACTCAAACTGGACGAACTGGGTTATTTTAAGGAAAAAGATCCGCTGCTGTCGCCCCTGGAAACCGAAGTGGACGGGGTCTATTTGTGCGGCGGCGCCACCGGTCCGATCGACATTGCCGAGTCCGTTTCACAGGCGACGGCGGCCAGCATGAAAGCCGTCTCAAATTGAATATTGTAGATTGAAAAATGAAGATTTGTAGAAGTCGCTTTGCTCCATCATATTTAAAAATGGATCCGCCGGAGGCGGACCGTAAACATTCAATTTACAATATTCAAGCTTCAATATTTACGGAACAGGGAAAAAATAATGGGTGATGAAGACATCAAAATCGGCGTGTTTGTCTGTGACTGCGGCACGAATATCGCCGGTGTGGTGGATGTGCCGGCAGTGGTGAAATATGCCCGGGGACTGGAACATGTCGTTCTGGCGGATGAGGGGCGCTGGTCCTGCTCGGTAGACTATCTTTCCAAAATGCAGGATCTCATCCGGGAAAATAAGATCAATCGGGTCGTGGTTGCGAGCTGCACACCCAGAACCCACGAACCCCTGTTTAAGAGAACAACCAAAGAAGCCGGTGTCAATCCCTATCTGCTTGAATTTGTCAGCATCCGCGAGCAAGTCTCCTGGGTTCATATGAAAGAACCCGCAATCGCCACCGAAAAGGCCAAAGACCTGGTAAAAATGGGGGTCGCCAAAGCGGCACTGCTGGAAGAAGGACAGGAGATCCGGCTGCCGGTAAAAACCGATTGCCTCATTATCGGGGGCGGGATGGCCGGCATGAACGCCGCCCTCAGCGTTGCCGACCAGGGATTCAATGCCACCATCGTCGAAAAAGAACCGCAGCTGGGCGGCCTATTGAATCAGATCTGCTTTATTTCGCACGACAATCATAAACGCCCGGCTGCCAGGGTTGTGCAGGCAAAAGCCGAACAGGTTCAATCTCACCCCCAAATTACAGTTTTTGTTGATACGCAGGTTGAAACGGTTGAAGGCTATATCGGCAATTATAAAGTTGCGCTGAAATCCAATGGCAATGTATCCCCACAAAAACTGGATATTTCCACCATAATTGTGGCCACCGGCATGCAGGAAATCAAACCGGAAGGTCAGTTTGAATACGGTAATGACCCCCGCGTCATCACCCAGCTCCAGCTGGATAATAAGTTAAGAAACAAACATCTGCGAAATGTCAAAAACGTGGTAATGGTCAGCTGTGTGAATTCCAAAAATGAAAGCCGGGGATGCTGCAATATCGGCTGCCATACCGCTGTTAAAAACGCCATTGCCATTAAACATCTATGCCAAGAGGCGAGCGTCCATATTCTTTACCGGGACATGAGCCTGATTAAAGAAGAGGGCACGGCCCAGCAGCTGGCCAAAAGATTGGGAGTTAAATTTTTAAGATTTCCGGATGACCGCTATCCGGAGGTTCGCAAAGAAAACGGCGACCTTAAAATAAAGGTATACGATCTGCTGGTGGGCAAAGAATTTGAACTTTCGTCGGATTTGATTGTGCTTACGACGGCTTTTAAAGGCAATGCATCCGTTGGACAGGTGAAAGGGTTGCTTAAAGTATCCACTAACCCGGACGGATTTTTCCAGGAATCGCATGTCAAACTGGGGCCGC
Source organism: uncultured Desulfobacterales bacterium (assembly GCA_947259495.1). GTDB lineage: Bacteria > Desulfobacterota > Desulfobacteria > Desulfobacterales > JAHEIW01 > JAHEIW01. The sequence continues at coordinate 12,369 of CAMYLV010000046.1, forward strand.
TGGAATTTGCGACCGACGGTGTTTCACTTGGCGGCTGTGCCAAGGCACCGATGACTTTCAAAGAGAGCAGCGAAGCGGGTATCGGCTCAGCCATGAAAGCCTCAATCCCCATGCAAAAGGGATACATCGAAACCGAAGGAATCGTGGCCGATATCGATCTCACCGATTGCTCCCAATGCGGTCTTTGCTCCAAACGCTGCCCATACAGTGCCATAAAGGTGGACGAAGAGGAAAACCCGGAGGTCATCAAGGCGCTTTGTAAGGGCTGTGGACTGTGTGCGGCAGATTGTCCAAACGAGTGCATCGGCATTGTTCATTATTCCGACGATCAAGTCTTCGCGCAGGTCGAAGCGGCACTTGAAGAATCAGCGGAAAAGAAAATTATTGCCTATGTCTGTCACTGGTGCGCCCTGGGTGGGGTGGATATGGCCGGCGTCAGCCGGCTGCAGTATCCGTCCAATGCCCGTCTGATACGCGTGATGTGCTCGGCCCGGGTCTCGATGAAGATGATGCAGCGGCCCTTTGAGCTGGGCGCTGCCGGTGTGCTGGTTGCCGGATGTGAATTTCCAACCTGCCATTATATCGAGGGCAATTATGCGGCTGAAAAGCGGCTGAAAAGAGCCCACAAAAAGCTGGCCAAGGCCGGCTTTGATCCGGAAAAACTGTGGAATGTCTGGTGTTCGGCGGCCGATGGGCCCAAGTTTGCCAATACGATGAGGACCATGATCAGTGAATTAAAATTAGAATAAGTTAATCTGGATGCTGCTAAGCTAAACAGAAACCCTAAGCACGAAATCCGAATTTTGTAATTTATAGATTTTAAGGGTTTGTACTAACTATGCGTGACGACAAGAAATTCGCAGAAAGATTTAATGCCATCGAGATGTTTTGCTACTGTGAGCAGTGCGGACGCTGCAGTTCGGCGTGCCCGATTACCGGGATCAACGGGTTTAATATACGGCGCCTCGTGCGGCATGTGGAGCTGGACCTGATTGAGGATATAGCAGGATCGACCATGCCTTGGTTCTGTGCGGTCTGCGGCAGATGTGAAGATGCCTGCCCGAACGGCATCAAGATTCTGGAGATCACGCGCACCCTGCGTGCCATCGGTCCGGAAAAACAGATCCCTGCAAAGCCCCAATGTACAGAAACCTGTCCGGCTGGAATCGACGTGCCCGGATATTTGCGGTTTATTGCCGACGGCAAACCGGCTGAAGCCTGTAAATTAATCATCGAAAAAGCCCCATTTCCCGGTATTTTGGGTAGAGTATGTACCCACCCCTGCGAAACCGCCTGTAAAAGAGGGGAGGTCGGTGAATCCATTTCAATTTGTGCCGCCAAGCGTTATGCGGCCGATAAGGCCGGGGACCTGACGGAATGGATGTCAGCTGCAGCGCCGGATACCGGTCACAAGGTTGCCGTTATCGGCGCCGGACCGGCGGGTTTGACGGCGGCTTTTTACCTGAGAAAAAAAGGGCATCAGGTAACAATATTTGAGGCACGGGAAAAACCCGGCGGCATGCTGCGTTATGGAATTCCATCTTATCGGCTGCCGAAAGATGTGCTTGATAAGGAAATCGAGTACGTGTTGAGCACCGGGATCGAATTCCGGGGCACTCAAAAACTGGGGGTGGATTATGAAATAGATCAGCTCAAGCAAGAAGGTTTCAATGCTGTCTTTGTCGCTGTTGGCGCACAGCTGAGTCGCAAAATCGAGTTGGATGGCTCTGAACTGGATGATGTTTGCTGGGGCGTTGAATTTTTAGCCGCCGTCGGTGAGGGTAAAGAGATGGCTATCAAAGATCGGGTGGTCGTCATCGGAGGCGGCAACGTGGCAGTCGATGTGGCTTTGACAGCATTGCGCCTCGGGGCGCAAGAGGTCAAGCTTGCCTGTCTGGAAAGCCGGCAAGAAATGCCGGCGAACCCCTGGGAAATCGAACAGGCCCGGCTAGAAGGCGTAGAAATGCTGTACTCCTGGGGGCCTGCAAAAATAAGTGCAAATGATGGCAAAGTTGCCGGTATTGAGCTGGTGCGCTGTACTTCTGTTTTTGATGATGAGGGCAACTTCTGCCCTTACTTTGATGACACCCGAAAAAACATCAAAGCCGATCAAGTCATTCTGGCTATTGGCCAGGACAGCGAGACGGCATTTTGCCAGGACTTTTGTTTTCTGGATGATCAACGTTCGTTGGCTGTGAACAACGGACGGATTGCTATTGACAATTCCACCCAGGAAACCGAAATGCAGGGGGTATTTGCCGGCGGCGATGCCGCCAATGGCCCGGCGACTGTCATTGAAGCAATAGCCGCCGGACGCCGGGCGGCAGTTTCGATCGATATTTATCTAGGCGGGGATGGTACAATTGAACTGGGAATGTCTGAAGCGGCCCGCGACGAGCTCGGCCGAGTCGAATGTGGAAACGGTCAACCCGATTATGACGGAAAACGTGAAGCTGGATTTGTGGAGCTGAAACGGGTTGAAGTGCCATCCCTGCCCCTTAACGAGAGACACGCGGGATTTTCCGAGGTTGAGCTTTGCTACAATGAGGAACAGGTAAGGGCGGAAACCCATCGCTGTCTGCAGTGCGATTTGGAGATATGTCTGGCCCAAAAAAAACGGGCTGAAGAGATAGGTAAGTAATTGTGCATCGTTTCAAATAGCTTTTCTTCGATTTCAGATTTTTTTTCGTTGCATAAAGATTTGTAAGTATAATCAATAAGAGTTTTGCTGCCGAGAGAATTGTGGATAGATAGCCGGAATCTACAATTCAGCAAAAATGTGGGTTACGCAGTCTAATATATAATCTTGGAGAAACTGAATTAGCGGATTAGTACACCTGTGATA
>CAMYLV010000047.1 GCA_947259495.1 uncultured Desulfobacterales bacterium
CAGCCGGGAGATGAATTTTTGCTGTCGACGCCCACCTTTGAGTTGTTTCCACCACGGGCGGAGCTTTGCAATGCAAAGGTGGTTCAGATTCCGGTCAGGGAAGAAGACCTGCAGTATGATGTAGATGGGATGCTCAATGCGATCAACGAACGCACGAAACTGATATTGATCATCAACCCCAACAATCCCACCGGAGTGTTTATCGACGACGCGGATCTGATTCGTTTTTGCGAGACGGGGGTACCGTTGTGTGTTGATGAAGCCTATCTGGATTACAACCCGGATCGCCCCTCGAAGGCATCGCTGATCAAGCAGTATCCCCAGGTATTTTTGTCGGTGACTTTTTCCAAGGCCTATGGATTTGCGGGCGTCCGCTTTGGATTTGTATTGGGTACCGAAGAGATGATTGCGGCCTTCAATCGGATGTTTTTGCCCTGGAACGTGAGCCGGATGTCTGCGGCTGCCGCCGAAGCGATCATCGATAACCCGGAGGAGGTCACGGCCAAGGTGGAGCACAACAACCGGTGGATGGCGATTTTTACAGAGATCCTTGAAGCCGCCCGCAAAGATAAAATCTTTCTGAAAAAGATCGGAAAAATCCACGGCAAGACCGGCTATTTTCGCGTCACCCCCGGGGTTGATGAAGAAAATGAGCGATTTATTAAATTTATCCGGGAATACTTCGCTTAAAAAATTGCAGGCACTTTTTTAAAATGAAGGATAGTGCGCAGGTTGTTATTATCGGCGGCGGTATTATCGGCTGCAGCACCGCCTACCATCTGGCGAAGATGGGCTGGCAGGATGTGGTGCTGATTGAAAAAGATGAGTTGACCAGCGGTTCAACCTGGCATGCCGCCGGACTGGTGGGTCAGCTGCGCTCGGATCGCAACCTCACGCGCATGCTGCAATACAGCGTCGGTCTCTACGAGCAGCTCGAAGCGGAAACGGGTTTAAATACCGGATGGGAAAAAACCGGCTGTCTGCATCTTGCCAGCACCGCAGAGCGAATGTTGGAACTCAAAAGAGGTGCTACTACCGCGCGCAGTTTCGGGCTTGAAATGCACATCATAACCCCGGAAGAAGCCTGTGACCTTTGTCCGATTATTTCTTTAGATGGTCTCATAGGGGCCGCTTTCATGCCGACGGACGGGCAGGCCGATCCGTCGGGTATCACCCAGGCCCTGGCCAGAGGGGCACGCAATCGCGGGGTCAAAATTTATCGCCATACCCTGGTGACCGGTTTTGAATTCGGCCGTAAGCGTGTTTCGGCGATTAAAACCACCCGGGGTGATATCCAGTGCGAAATCGTTGTCAACTGCAGCGGAATGTGGGGCTACCAGATGGGCTGCATGCTGGGGGTCAATACGCCGGTGGTGCCCTTTCAGCATCAATACCTGGTGAGCGACACGATTGAGGGGCTTCCGCAAAATTTGCCGACCATCCGCGATAAAGACAACCTGATCTATTATAAAGGAGAAGTCGGCGGATTGGTGATGGGCGGCTATGAAAGAAACGGCATTCCCTGGGCAGTTGATGGGGTGCCCAATGATTTTAGCGCGCGTTTGCTCGAATCCAACACCGATCACTTTATGCAGCTGGCCGAGCCGGCCATGAAGCGCACCCCATGTTTGCAGGCGGCCGGCATTTCCAAATTGATCAACGGCCCGGAAGCCTTCACCCCGGACGGCAATGCCATCATGGGACCGGCACCGGAGCTGGATAATTGTTTTGTTGCCGTGGGTTTTAACGCCTTTGGCATTGCCGCCGGCGGCGGTGCCGGCAAGATGATGGCCGAATGGATCATCGAAGGCGAACCCAGCCTGAATATCTGGCCGCTGGACATTCGCCGGCTAGGACCGCACCACCTCAGTCGCTCATATAATCTGGAGCGCACCCGGGAAATTTACGGCAAGCATTACACCATCCACTGGCCCAACGAAGAGAACGAATCGGCCAGGGGGATCCGGCGAACCCCGCTGTATCCAATTCTCAAAGAAAAAGGGGCTGTTTTCGGCGCCAAATACGGCTGGGAGCGGCCGAACTGGTTTGCGCCTGATGGCATCGAGCCCAGGGACGAGCTGACCTTTGAGATTCCCAACTGGTTCGAGCATGTCGGCAACGAGCACCAGGCCGCACGTGAAAGGGTGGTGTTGATCGATCAGTCCTCTTTTTGCAAATTTGAAATCGAGGGCTCCAAATCCCTGGATTTTTTGGACTGGCTGGCGGCCAACAATATCGACAAGCCTGTGGGCAGTGTCACCTATACTCAATTATGTAATGCGCGCGGCACTATCGAATGCGATTTGACTCTTGCCCGGGTTGCCGAGGAAAAATTTTTTCTGGTAACCGGTACCGCTTTCGGGCGCCATGATGCCGAATGGATCAAAAAACAGATGCCCGCAGACGGCGGTGTTTCATTCCGGGACGTAACCGCTGCCCTGGCAGTGATCAATGTGATCGGACCGCAGTCTCGCCAATTGCTTGAAAAGGTGACGCGCGATGACATCAGCAACGAGAATTTTCGTCATGGTAAATGTAAAACGCTCACGATCGGCAGTGCGCCCGTCAGGGCGCTGCGGGTTACCTATGTGGGGGAGCTTGGCTATGAGCTATACGTACCGGCTGAGTTTGCCTGTCATGTTTATGAGAACCTCTGGAATGCCGGTCAACCACTGGGGGTCTCTAACGCGGGTTACCGGGCCATAAATTCTTTGCATCTGGAAAAAGGCTATTGTCTGTGGGGGGCTGAATTGACGCCCGAATATACCCCTTATGACGCCGGACTGGGATTCTGTGTGGCATTAAACAAGGGTGATTTTCTCGGGCGCGAGGCCCTGTCCAAAGCTAAAAAGAAAGGCCCGCGCTGGAAGCTCTGTACCTTTACGATTGACGCTGATCAGCCGGTTGTGCTGCGGGGCAGTGAACCGATTCTTCATAAGGGCAAGGTCATCGGCGTGACCACCAGCGCCGGCTACGGATACAGTGTCGCCAAAACCATTGCTTACGGGTATGTGCCGGCTGACGAGGCCGGACATTCAGATGGCTATGAAATAGAGTGCTATACGGAGATTTACCCTGCCACGCGCGAGCCCGAGCGGGCTCTCTTTGATCCCGAACGCAAGAAAATATTCCGCTGAATTTTACATGCGTCTGAGAATTTCATATTCTCATTAGTTTTCCAGCAAGATTCAGGTTTTATCTAATTCGATAAAGGACTCTAATTGCTTGAAATTATCAAGAACGATCTCGGCGCCTGCATTCAGAAGATCCGTTTTTAAGCGGGCTCTGTCAGGGGTGGACAGAAGCATTCCAATGCCCTTGAACCCGGCTGCTGATTTTTTTGCGGCCACCATATCATCGGGCATGTCGCCCACATAATAATAATCAGCGACCGGATTCTGCAAAACCGCTGCAATGGCATCGAGCATAAAGGGATCGGGCTTGCTCAAAGAAACCTTTTTGCCTTCTGTTTTTAAAACACGCTTTTCCTGCTCGAGGCAGTCTTCCAGCGCCATAATTTTTACAAAATATTTGCCAAGCTCAAAATGAGTCAGCGGATAATCTGCCTCGGCTCTGGGCCTGCCGGTGGCGATCGCCAGAACATGCTTTGCAGCCAGTTTCTCAAGCAGTCCTGTATCAATCAGCAGCCGTTCGCGATGGATCAAACCCGCATCGTGGTAAAACTGCGGCGCCCGATCATAGGTGGCTTCAAAAAGGTCTTGTCCCAAATACACTTCCTGAAAAATTTGCTTGATGATGTTGCCGCTGCCCACATCACCCGTGTATAAGCCGTAAATAAAAGCATTTTTGGTTTTACCGACCTTGCGCAGGGAATCCGACAACGGTGTTGGGGTTGATGTTAAAAAATCACTTAGAGCACTCATATCGCACTGGCTGATTGTTTCCTGATACTGCGCCCACGCGTCTTTGCTCTCATAAACCGGCGGTTTTTCTATTTGGTTAAACAGCAGGTTGATGATCAGGCAAGATAAATCCCAGTCGTTATTCAATCCACCACCCTGCTTGACCGCAGCCAGGTCCGCCAGCGGAAAAAGGGGCTCCGGCAATTTTGCAGATGACGGGGATTGTTGAAAAAAGAGTTTAACCGTCTGGCGAACCGTTTCGCGATACGACCCGGAGACATCGATCAGAACCCCATCCATATCAAAGACGATCAGTTTTGGATGTTGCATTTATCTTCCCGTTGAACGCTAATGTTGAAATTTTTTAATAATATTCTTTAATTGCGGAATGGCCGTTATAAAATAAAAATTATGAGCTGAAAATTGTTTTTCTTTCTTGCCGCTGCGGTCTATGAGAATCGGCATTGCACTCCAATTCAAAAGGGGCAGATCGGTATAACCATCACCGACCACGATAGTGCGATCCGGGGACAAACTTAACGTGTGCACCATGTGCAGCTTATCCTTCGGATCTGGCAGGCGAAGATCCATCCCCTTGATGCGGTTTTCATCAAATTCAAAACGGTTTCCTTCTATTAAGTTAAAACAGTCCCTGAGTTCGGCAAATGTGAGGATGCGTTCACTTAAATCAGCAGTCCCACAGCTGAGCAGCAGCATCGTGTGCCCATCGTGTTTCAGGGCGCGTATGGTTTGGCGATCCACATGAGTGATCTTTTCAGCCAGCCGGCGGCACACCTCATCCAGAACGGAAACGGGCAAGCCTTTTAGAAAATGAATGTAAGATCTTTTGAAGATCTTGCGTAACCACTCCCGTCGATCGGCATAAATGATGGCTCTGGCACACCCTTTCTTAAGCCACCCAAACGGTTTCTCTACTCGATCCATGCCGTGAATTAAGAGGGACTGCTCGCTATCAAACGGCTCGAGCGGCAGAATCGTCCCGTCAAAATCCCACACAATGGCAAACTTTTTCATTTTTGCAAGCGACCAGCTTATCACGGTTAGATTAAAATTCTAACTCCGAATCCATTTTTTACCCGTCAATATTTCTATAAAAATAGAGGACTATCAAACACCGATCATATTTAAATATATCGATTGACTTTTTTCAGAAAACTTGATTCTTTTGGGTTGCATGTAACTCAGAAAAATACCCTTTCTAAATAGCCGACAAAGCCGATTAATACAACTTTTACATGACCAACTGTAAAAGCTGCCGGCTTGATTGGGTTTTCCAAACCGGGTGTTTGGCACCCGGTTTCACCCGCAACGATTGGGGCACTGCGCGCCCCTGTCTTTTACCGCGCATGGCGGTAAAATCCAAGCCACCCGCTGTGCGGGTGGTCGTTGACTCGAATATTCTCTTCAAACGATCATTGGATTACTGTTCTCAATCGGGGATACATCGGTAATTCGGTCTTCATTTATCTCAGATTTTTTTAATTTCATTTCTATCTGTGGGGAAAGAATAAGATTTACATAAATCTCAATTAATTGAAAGGAGGATCATCATGATCAAAAGAAAACTTTTCGTTTTATGCGTGGTTTCTGCTTTTGTACTCGTCTTCTCGGGTGGCCTGTACGCCGCCGAAACCTTATCTTTACTAACCTGGAAAGGCTATGCGCCCAAAAATCTGGTTGAAAAATTTGAAAAGGAAACCGGCATAACCGTTAAGGTGACCTATTCCAACAATGAGGAAATGATCGCCAAATTGCGTGCTACCCGCGGGGCGGGATTTGATCTGGCCCAACCCAGCCAGGACCGCATCTCTTCAGTTCAGGAAAAATATCAAATTTATCAACCGATTGACATGTCCAAGATAAATGCGGCTCAAATTATTCCTTCCATGCTCAAGGCCGTGCAGTTAAACACCATGGTCAACGTCAAATCCCATGCCGTGCCGTTTTGCTGGGGGACATCCGGTTTAATTGTAAACCGCAAATTTGCTGCGGATGCCAAGGACTACTCGGATTTGCTCAACGAAGCGTACAAAGGCCGTGTCAGCTATCGGCTGAAACGGCCGACGCTGATTGCCATTGCATTCGCGATGGGCGATGATCCCTTCGCCAAATACAGTGATGTCAATGCTTATCAGGCATTAATGGAAAAAGTCGGTCAGGCTCTAATCGACGGCAAACCGATTGTTAAAAATTATTGGACCAATGGCGATGCCTTGCTGCAATCCATGCGGTCTGAAGAGGTTTATCTGGCAATGGCCTGGGACAATGGTGGCTGGAAACTGCATGTGGAAAATTCTGATATTGACTTCCTGGCACCCAAAAGCGGTGCGTTGGGCTGGATCGACACCTTTGCCATACCCGCCAAAGCAAAAAATATTGATGCAGCCTATAAATGGATTAACTTCATGCTGAAGCCGGAAAACGCCGCTCAATTTACGAATATGGAAAAATATGGGACGGCTTCCCGGGGTTCCATCGAGTTGACGAACGTCGACATCCGTGGAAATTTTCAGCGCAGCTTTCCCCAGGCAGCGGTTGATAATATTAAGTGGTATCCACCCGTGCCGGCAAAGCTTGAGGAAATCGAAGGTAAAATCCTGGATAAGGTTAAAGCCGCCAAATAAAATCTGAATCTTGCATGTAAAATAATGATTTGCTACGCCATCATTTGCGCAGGCCTGAGACTTGGAATATTGGAATAATGGGTTAATAAAGCGGAAAATTTCCATTTTGCTTATCGAATTTTTCCGCTTAACCCATTATTTTATTTTTACTCAAATAAAAAAAAGCTTCGCCAAGAAGGTTTTTGATGCAAATTGATTTAGCGGTTAAGGACATCAGCAAAACCTTTGATGATTTTATGGCCGTCGACAATGTATCGTTTGAAGTTGCCGATGGCAGCTTTTTTTCCATTTTGGGACCGTCCGGCTGTGGCAAAACAACCTTGTTGAGGATGATTGCCGGGCTGACCGAACCCACTGCAGGCACGATTGAAATTCGCGGCAAGAGCATGCTCGGCATTCCCCCGAATAAACGGCCGGTAAACCTGATATTTCAACATCTGGCCCTCTTTCCGATGATGAACGTGGGGGAGAATATTGCGTTTGGTTTAAAGCGACGTGGCGATAGCAAAGCTGTCATTAACGAAAAAGTGGCCACCATTTTAGAACGGGTGGACCTGATTGGATTTGGGGATAAAAAAGTTGATCAGCTTTCCGGCGGTCAGAAACAGCGGGTGGCCATTGCGCGCTGTCTCGTATTGGAGCCGGCGGTCTTGCTGCTGGATGAACCCTTAGGGGCTCTGGATCTGAAACTGCGAGAGCAAATGAAGGTTGAGCTGAAAAAACTACAGGCCAAGGTCGGCACCACCTTTGTTTATATTACCCACGACCAGTCCGAAGCTCTCGTGATGTCCGACCATGTGGCGGTGATGAACCAGGGCGTTTTTGAACAGATCGACACACCTCAGAATTTATACAACAGCCCGGATACACCGTTTGTGGCGCAGTTTGTCGGTGACAACAATACCTGGTCCGGACGCATCCGGCAATGCGATCAGAAAACCGCCGAGATTGAGACAACCGACGGCAGGGTATTCCGGACCCAAATTCGGCAACAATTGCAGCCTGGCGATGAAGTTGATCTTTTCCTGCGTCCCGAAGCCATGCTGATTCAACCCGATGCGGGTTTGGCCAATTTGAATCGATTCGAGGTCATCGTTAAAGACCTGCTTTTTGACGGCGCCAACAGCCGCTTGCTGGCCCACCCGTTGGACGCTGATACGGAATTACTCATCGCTTTGCCGCAAACCCATCAGTATGATTACATCCAGAAAAACGATAAAATCGAAATTGGCTGGGATGAACAGTCCGGCATCTGTTTTCTTAGAAAGGAAAATCAGGACTGAGTAAACAAATTTAGAGGTTCCAGGGTTCTGGGTTCCAGGTTCAGGGTTTAACTGATGGGTGTCAGACATCAGGCAAACTTTTTGCTCAGTCCTAAGCATCTATTGCTTTTTTTCAACCTTTGAACCTCTGAACGCTGAACCCTTGAACCTGGTGACTGACACCCAACTCCTAATATTTTTAGCATTAACTCGCAACCAATAACGGGTATAAATTGTGTTGAAGGGTCAAAAGCGATGGGGGTTGTTTTTCTTCCTGGCACCGGTGGTGCTATGGTTGTTTGTGATGATTGTGCTGCCGCACATCGATCTGTTGATAATGTCTTTTCGTATTGAAAACGATGAAGGCCAACAGATATGGAGTCTGAAGAATTATTTAAATTTTTTTGAAGAACCCATCTACTGGCTGACGTTCGCACGAACCGCGATTTACTCTATTCTGGTTACATTTCTGACGTTTGTGATTGCCCTTCCGGTGGCATTTTACATCACAAAAGTGGTCAAACCAAAGTATCAGGGGTTTCTATTGGTTCTGCTGCTGTTGCCCTTCTGGGTCAGCGAGCTGGTGCGGGTTTACGGCTGGATGATCCTGTTAAGAGAAAGCGGGGTGATCAATCATTTTTTGCTGAAAGCGGGGCTTTTAAAGCAACCGATTGAGATGCTTTACAGAGATTCCACCATGATACTTGGCCTGGTGTATACCTCCATGCTTTTTATGGTGGTGCCGATCATCTCGGTGCTCGATAGTCTGGACAACAGTCTGATCGAAGCCGCCTATGATCTGGGCGCCAACATGTGGACCATTTTATTTAAAATTATCATCCCGCATGCTACCCCCGGTATCGTGTCGGGCTCCATTGTGGTGTTCATGCTAACCCTGGGCAATTACCTGACGCCGAATTTGATGGGCGGGAAAAACTCGCTCTGGTTTACCGAACAGATTTATAATCAATTTATCGCCAGTTTTAACTGGAACCAGGGGTCCGCCTTCGGCTTTTTGTTGCTGGTTCTGTCTTCAATCGTGGTCTGGCTGGGACTCAAACTGACCCGGCAGAATCTAAAGAAGGTGGTACAATGATCCGGACGCTACCAACCTCCAAAACCTATAATCGCTGCTTTAAGCTCTATATCGTTTTTTATTTTTTCTTTTTATTTGCGCCCCTGTTTGTCACCTGCGTGCTGGCTTTCAACGATTCTCAGTTCCCGTCGTTGCCGTGGAAAGGATTTACGCTGGAGTGGTTTACGGCCAATTTGCCGCAACGGGTCGGTATTTTTAACGATCAAATCAATCTGGACAGCATCTGGGTCAGTTTTCGGGTCGCTTTTTTTGTGACCCTGCTGTCGCTGGCGGTGGGGACCTGCGCCTCTTTTTTATTCGAGCAGGAAGATTTTCGGTTCAAACAAGGGCTTTATTTTTTGATGCTGGCGCCACTGGTCGTACCGGGTGTAATTCTGGGGATATCCATTCTGTTGTTCAGCAATACCCTGGGGACCCATTTCGAGACGAGTTGGAATCTGGATGTGGAATTGTTTCGTCCCGGATTCTGGCTGGTGGTCTTGGGGCAGTTTTCCTTTATCGCCACCCTGGTTACACTGGTGGTTTCCGCACGCTTGCGCAAATTTGATCGCACCCTGGAGGAGGCGGCCATGAATCTGGGTGCCAACCGGTTCGAGGTCATCTGGCACATCACTTTAAAATTTTTAAGACCGGCCCTTATTGGGGCGGGAGCGGTGGCGTTTCTGATGTCTTTTGAAAATTTCAACACCACGCTGTTTTTGGTGGGATACGAAGCCACACTGCCGATTAATTTATACCTTCAGGTCAGAGACGGCAGCACACCGGTTATCAATGCGATTTCTTTTTTGCTGATCGTGGGTACATCGCTGCTTGCCTTGCTGAATCTTTATTTCAGCCGTAAATCCAAATGAAAGGAGGCAACAAAATGAAGGCAAAAGAAACAGCAGTCGTTTTAATAGAATTTCAAAACGAATTTTGTAAAGAAGGGGGCAAACTGCATGACGGCGTCAAGGGTGAAATTGCCCGGCAGAATACGATTCCAAACGCCGCGAAGCTGGCGGCAGGAGCGCGCAAAAAAGGCGCTTTGGTTATCCATTCACCGTTTGTGTTTAATGAAAAATATTTCGAAGATCATCAAATGCAGGGAATTGTAAAAGCTGTGGCAGATGGCGATGCCTTTCGTGAAGGAACCTGGGGAGCTGAGATTATAGACGAATTAAAACCGCAGGAAGGGGATAGGGTTGTCGGCGGCAAGTGCACCTTATGCGGCTTTAACAAGACCAATCTGGACGAACTGTTAAAGGAAGGCAAAATTAAGAACGTCGTCATTGGCGGTTTTTTGACTAATTTTTGTGTTGAGAGCACTGCTCGTACAGCTTATGACAAGGGGTATGGTGTGACCATAATGAAGGATGCCACCGCTACCAGCTCAGAAGAAGAGCAAAATCATGCTGAAGCGAAAATTTTCCCGCTGCTGGGTCAGACGCTTTCGGTTGATCAATTTCTGGAACAACTGGAACAATAGAAATAAAAAATCTCCACCGGAAAACAATTTAATAAAGCGATATACAAACTGATTGCTGAACCGCTGGCACCTGGAGGCCGGATTGAACCGCCCGTTCTGACCCTTCTGACAGGGTCTTACACAGATTTGATTGGCTGTTTTTGAATCATTACGGGATGATCGCTTGTGACTTTTATGCAAAAGATACCTGCGTAAATGACCACATCAGGGCTTCGCTGTTAGCTAATAATAATTTTTGTAATTTGAAAAGGTGTTATAGATGAAGCAAACAATCACACTCTTTAGCCTCACACTCGTCATGTTCAGCTGTGCAGGCACGACCATAAGCGATTCACCGTTAACGGTCGTCGATACTGTAGATTTGAACCGATACCTCGGAAAGTGGTACGAGATCGCCAGTTATCCAGCCTGGTTTCAAAAAGGATGCACCGGTTCAACGGCCGAATACAGCCTGCTGCCCGGCAGCAAGATCCAGGTCGTTAACCGCTGCCACAAAGGCAGCCTTGATGGGCCCCTGAAAGAATCAAAAGGTAAGGCCGAAGTTGTGGATACCGCCACAAATGCCAAGCTCAAGGTCTGGTTCTTCTGGCCCTTCAAGGGTAATTACTGGATTATCGATCTTAACCCGGATTATCAATGGGCTGTGGTGGGGGAGCCTTCCCGCAAATATCTTTGGATTCTCAGCCGTACGCCCACTATGGACGCGACAGTCTATCAGGGTATATTAGGGCGTCTGCCGCAAAAAGGCTATGATCCCGATAGGCTTCGAAGAACAGATCAAGTGGCTGTCGCGAAATAGCCAATCAGGTTCAATGACACGCGGCTGCCGAGGCTCCAAATTTGGGCAGCCAATTTTTCTTGTCTGTTCACTCCCGCGTACTTTTATACCACCGTGGAGTTTGTATTTATTGACTGTCATGTCAAATATTTCCAGGCTTCCTCTTCGCGTATATCACGAACAAATACCAGGGCGGCAAGTGATCTTCCATACGGCACAACGCTAACATTAAGCTCGACATCAATTGTAGATCCGTCTGAATGAATAATCTGGGATTTATATATGCGGGGTAAATTTAGGCCGGCGATCCTGTCGGAATATCGTTTGGTATTTTTGATAAATTCTTCCTCTGAAATGAATTTTTTAAGGTGTGTGCCAATAAGTTTTTTTTCGGAAAAGCCGATCATTTTGCTAAACGCGGGATTTGCATATCTGACTTTAAAATCCTGGATGATTGCAATTCCGTCCCTCGCATGTTCTACAAGTGCTCGATATGTATCTTCAATATCTCTACGTTCCTTAATTTCCTCATGCAGCTCGTTTATCCGTTTTTTTACTCTATTTTCAAGATTGTCCCGATAACGCTTCAGCTCTAAGTGGGTCCGGATCCTGGCATTGACCACAGATCTTTTAAAGGGCTTCGTTATGTAATCCGCGGCGCCTAGTTCAAATCCCTTTGCTTCCGTGTCTTCCGTGGTCGGCTCCGCAAGGAGGATAATCGGAATATCCGTAGCGGTTTTGTTCGCTTTTAGCTTTCTGCAGATCTTGTACACATCTGTATTCGGCATCATGTTGCTTAGCAGAATTAATCCGGGGGGATCCGGCGATGCGGCGAGCCTGATCGCTTCCTCTCCGTCAGCAGTGACTTTGATGTCGTAATCAGAGGCCAGCATCGTCTTCAGGATGTTAACGTTTTCCGGATTGACGTCTACGATTAACAGTTCTTGTTTTGGTTGCGAACGATCCATAATGTAGGATGGGAGCTGGTTTACATTTCAGCGGGATGTTGGATAAAAGCATGCTGCACCGAACCGCTAAAAAGAAGCTATATCAATATCCATGGGGATTGTAAATAATGGTTGTTTTCTGCTTTTTTCAAATTTTTTATATTCGGCGGCTATCACGGGAATCAATTCGGATAGCCTATTTTTTTCAGATTGGCATCCCTGTCACCTTTTTAAAAACCTTGCGATATCCAGATCGTACCGGTAAAATTAATAAAGTTGCTGTAATTTATATATACCTTAAAATCTCACAGTCATTTTTTGATGGCAAACTGTCGCCAAAAAGCATTGAATATCAGGTTCTTATCTGTAAAATCCTCAAAACTATGTTTTTCTGAATATATCAATGCATTTGCTAAGACTTGGATATTGAGAAGATATCTTCGTGAAGAGCGGAGTTCATTTGCCAACTGATCCACAATAATTACTCGTTGCAGCAATGCGTTAATGAGACTCGCTTGGCATGTTTAATTAATAATTTTTTGGCACACAATATCATGAGTGTGCTACCCGTGATTAATATATAACCTGCGGACTACAAGACACATTTTGAGGTGCCGGATGATCCAGAATCAGGAAATCGACACACTTAAATCGTTCTACAACCTTATGGCGAAAACCCGTTCGGTTCGAACCGCTATTGTCAACCGGATCTTTTCTCTTCAACCATTTGAACAAACACAGATCCGCAATTTGAAAAATGCACTGGCCTCGTTGGAGCACTGCAGCCAAGGGAGCTACAAGGCTGATTTAATCATTGAAGGATCGGCCGGCATCCAAGTGGATCTTTTTTATGAAATCGCAGAGCTTCAAAAAGATATTTTTTATCTGGAAAACGGCGAAGAGCAATTTTTATCCTATCTGGAATCGCTGCACTCGGATTTTTCATCCCATGTACAAAACGGAGTGAAACAACTCGAAGGTAAGCGGTTCAACTGTTTTATTACGGACCGGGACGGAACCATCAACAACTACTGCGGCCGCTACGGCACCTCCATCCAGTCGGTTTATAACGCACTTTTTTTGTCCCGGTTTGCTCAAAATTGCGCAACCAACCCCATCATCATAACTTCGGCACCGCTGAAAAATACTGGTATTGTGGATGTGAGCACGCTTCCCAAACAGACCGTCATCTACGCCGCTTCGAAAGGGCGAGAATTTATAGACCTTTCCGGTACTCGGAGAAGTTTTCCCATTGACATTGAAAAGCAACAGCTTATCGATCGACTTAACCAGCGATTGACAGCCCTGGTTAAAGACAAAGCGTATGAAAGGTTTTCTCTGATCGGATCGGGTCTGCAACAGAAGTTTGGTCAAACTACTATTGCCAGGCAAGACATCAGCGGATCCATTTCCGAGGAAAGATCCCAAAAGTTTTTAGACGTGATTAAGCGAATTGTTCATAAGCTGGATCCGTCAGGAGAAAACTTAAAAATTGAAGACACAGGCCTGGATATCGAGATCATCCTCACGGTTGCAGACGAGGCCGCCGGGCTGAAGGATTTTGACAAAAAAGAGGCTATCAAATTTTTGGACCAGGAACTTTGTCTCAATATGGGAAGCGGACCTCACCTGATTTGCGGCGACACCGGCTCCGACCTACCCATGTTGGAGGCTGTAATGGAAAAAAGCATTGATACATGGTCGGTTTTTGTAACCAAAGATCCACAATTGGCCGAAAAGGCAGAGGCCATATGTCCCAACGCGGTGACAGTGCCGGAACCAGACATGCTCATCGCCATTTTAAATCAACTGGCGGGCACTCAAAAATAAAAAAATACGAAAGGTGAAGCGGTGACAAGAAAAAAATTTAAAGGCGTAATTCTGGATTTGGACGGCGTGGTAACGGGAACCGCCAGAGTGCACGGCCTGGCCTGGGAAAGTATGTTCAACGACTATTTGAAAGAGAAGGCTGACCGTGACAGCACGCCATTTGTTCCCTTTGACCAGGAAAGGGATTATTTGGAATTTGTGGACGGCAAGCCCCGCATGAAAGGTGTGGAAAGTTTTCTGGAGTCCAGGGGAATCAAACTGCCTTTCGGTGACTATGACGATTCGACGGATAAGGAAACCGTTTGCGGGCTGGGCAATAGAAAAAACAAGGATTTCCAGAAAATACTTCGTAAAGAAGGTCCCGATGTTTTCGAGTCAACTATAAGCTTTATCAAGGCGTGCAGGCAAAGAGGTATAAAAATCGGCGTGGCTTCATCTAGCCGCAATTGTAAACTCATTTTGGAGCTTGGCAATATCGAGAAGCATTTTGAAACTCGCGTATGTGGTATCGTGTCTCGCAAACTGAATCTAAAAGGCAAGCCGGACCCGGACATATTCGTCGTCGCCGCTAAAAACCTGGATTTGTTACCCCACGAGTGCGTTGTAGTGGAGGATGCCATCTCTGGTGTGCAGGCCGGTAAAAACGGGAATTTCGGACTGACGCTTGGCATCGCAAGGGAAATCGATGGAGACACACTGATTCAAAACGGTGCGGATCTGGTTGTCTCCGATATGAGTGAGATCTCGGTGGCTGAAATCCAGACATGGTTTGATGAAGGGATTGCCGCCGACGGTTGGGGCCTCACTTACAACCATTTTAATCCGGCCGGCGAAAAGCTCAGAGAAACCCTTACCGCGATTGGCAACGGTTATTTAGGAAACCGCGGTAGTTTTGAAGGAGAATCCTCGTCTGAGGTTCACTATCCGGGAACTTACATAGCCGGTGTGTACAACAAACTTGCCACTATGGTGGGCGGGAAGCGCATTTACAACAACGATTTCGTCAATTGTCCCAACTGGACGCTGGTGGAACTGGCCATTGGACGCTCCGACTACATCAGCCCATTGAAGATGAAAATACTCAGCTATAAACACCATCTGGACATGAAAGAAGGAGTTGTGGCACGAACCATCGTAGCCAAGGACGCCCGGGGAAGAATCACGCGTATCAGCAGCCGCCGCATCGCATCCATGCATGATCCCCATCTGTGCGCCCTCCAATACGATGTGACACCCCTGAACTATAGCGGTACAATCCGTATCAGATCGGCATTAGATGGGAGGATCATCAACGACAACGTGGCCCGCTACCGCCAGTTGAATCAAAAGCATCTATCCCCGTTATCCCAGGGTAAAGCAGGCCGCACGGTCTTTTTACACACGGAAACGAACAGGTCCAAATATCAAATTGTGATGCACGCCAAAACGATTCTGTATCAGGGAAAAAGCCACATCAGG
>CAMYLV010000048.1 GCA_947259495.1 uncultured Desulfobacterales bacterium
ATTCTTGACAGTGCCCGAAATGTGCGGTTAATTTTCCATTCGCTAAAGGTATGGCAAATTTCATGGTTACATCCCTCCTATTTTATCTTAGTAGATTTATAAATTCAGTAAATTTGATAGGGTATTCCAGATTTTTTTAACTGCCTTTCCGGCGCCTGAATTTTTGTTATATTCAAAAATCGTTTGGCCTTGTACCATGGCTTTTATGAAGATCGGATCAAAGGGAATCCTTCCCAGCCAGAACAGGCCTTCAACTCTGGCAAAATTTTCAATATCGCGGGTTAGATCCGGATTGAGGTCGAATTTATTGACGCACACCATGGCAGGCACCTTAAAATGGTTTGCCAGCTCGATGACCCGCTGCATGTCGTGAATGCCTGAAAGGGTGGGTTCGGCCACGATGAGCACTGCACTGGCGCCGCCGATGGATGCGATTACCGGGCACCCAACGCCGGGAGGGCCGTCTGTCAGAATCAGATTAAGATTTTTTTCATCCGCCAGCCTTTTGGATTTCTGCCGCACCAGGGTTACCAGTTTGCCTGAATTTTCCTCGGCAATTCGGAGCCGGGCATGAACCATGGGGCCGAAGCGGGTGTCTGAGATAAACCACTGACCGCAGGTGTTCTCCGGAAAATCGATGGCTTTTTCCGGGCAAAAATAGACACATACCCCGCAGCCTTCGCAGTCTATGGGATTGACGTTAAAATCATCACTGATTGCGCTAAACCTGCAGAGGTCCAAGCATAAGCCACATTCGGTACATTTGTTTCTATTAATAGCGGCCGTATGGCCTGATTTAAAATCAGCACGCGTAAAGACATGCGGGTCCATAATCAAATGAAGGTCGGCAGCATCCACATCTGCATCGCAAAGCACTTTGTTTTCTGCCAATGTTGCGAACGCAGCGATTAAACTGGTTTTACCGGTGCCGCCTTTGCCGCTTATGACGATCAATTCTTTCATGTTTATGGAACCTTCCGCGTGCTTTATCGTGCTCTAATAGACACAATTTTATGCATGGGCGCTGTTGAACTCATCTGTGTTTAGTGTTTAGTATTTCGTATTTCGTGTTTGGTGTTTAAAAAGATTCTTGATTTGATCATAAAGCTTTAAAAATTTATTCTTCCATTCCGGCATGACATCAACGAGCATCTTGCCCCTGGAATATGCCTCTGCAATCTGTCGCTCAAACGGAATTTCCATAAGAATCGGCAGATTCATCTCATGCGCATATTCCTTTACGCCGCTGTCTCCCAGATCAGATCGATTGATGACCAATCCAAGCGGAATATTCAGCATTTGAGCTGCGCCAACCGCTAACTTTAAATCGTAAAGACCAAAAGGCGTGGGTTCGGTAACCAGCAGCACAAAGTCGGTATCTTTCATGGATGCAATCACCGGGCACGAAGTCCCGGGAGGGGCATCAATGATGGTGAGCTTATCTGGGTTTTCAAATGAGCGCACCTTTTTGATCAACGGCGGCGACATGGCTTCGCCTATCCGCAATTTGCCGTGAATGAACTCGATGCCGTTGCTGTAGCCTTTTTGAATGACACCGAGTTCGCGGCCGCTTTCATGAATGGCGCTTTCCGGACAGACCTCCCAACAACCGCCGCAGCTGTGGCAGAGCGCTTCAAAAACCAGTATATTTTCATTAACAACCGCAATGGCCTTAAACTGGCAGATCTCTGCGCATTTGCCGCAATAGGTGCATTTGTCTTCATTGACTTCCGGCACCGGCGTAAAAACCGTTTCCGAACTTGTGAATGAAGGATTGATAAAAAGGTGCGCATTGGGTTCTTCCACATCGCAGTCGAGCAACTGAACATTAGAACCCATCGAGCGGGCCAGATTTGTAGCCACCGTTGTTTTACCGGTCCCACCTTTGCCACTGGCAATGCTGATAATCATACCGAATAGTCTTTCAATCAGATCGTTTTTGCTAACTGCGCCGTATGCCGCCGCCGCGCCCCATGCCCCGGCCGCCACCCGGGCCCATCCCGCGGCCGCCTCCCTGGCCCATGCCCCGGCCGCCAGTCGGTGCCTGTCCCTGGCCGATACGGCCCCCGGGTCCGGCACCGGCGCCTGTGCCGAAGTGACTGGCTACGGTGGATTGGGTTGTGGGTATGAAGCCACCGCGCTTATACTTTTCCACGCCTTCTTTGATGGTGCCTTGCTGCTCTGCAAAAATTTCGATGCCGGCGGCTGCAAGTGTTTGCACGGCATTCGGCCCGACATGACCGGTAATCACAGCGCTTACGTTTTTATCCGCCAGAAATTGAGCGGCCTGGATGCCGGCCCCGCCACTTTGGGCGGCGCTCTGGTTGTCAAAAACTTCATAGGTCATATCTGCCGGGTCAACGATTAAAAAATAGGCGCAGCGGCCAAAGCGCGGATCAAGCGAAGAATCCAAAGTGTTCCCTGACGAACTAATGGCGATTTTCATAATACGACCTCCCTTTCATTTAGGTTGCGGATCAAAATCTGCCTAAATCTGGCATGAAAATTAATGCCTCCGACTCGTGCAAAATTCAGGTGATGAGGATATTAAAGCCTCCGGCACTTGCGGGATTCAGGCATTATCTTGAGCCGCAAAAAGAATTACATTTATTATGAGCATATGCTCATAATAAATGTAATCAAAGCCCTTTGAGTTGTCAAGCAAATTTATCTGCGAGACCTATAATGAGAGACGAGCAGCGAGGTTTATACCGCTTTTCATAATAATGTTCCGGAATACGGAATTGGGGTATAAGTGGTTGTAGGAAAAAACGTTGGAATAAAGGAACGTTTTTTTGACAACCACTATATGACCGGAAATTTTAATTAACGGATAGACGGTAGGGTAGGGTCGTTTTCTTCGTCGCCGAGTGAACACGCTAACCGCTCCGGCGGTCAGGCGGGGCTTCATTCTATTTTAAACTTTGCTGATTATCGGTGAAATTTTTGCGGGCGGCGGTGTAGTTGGGGTCTATGCGCAGGGCTTCGCCAAAATGATGGTGTGCGGCCTTAAATTTGCCTTGACGTTGCAACGCATGTCCAAGATTGTTGTGCGCTTCAGCATACTCGGGATCAAGGCGCAATGCCTCTTTGTAATGATAGACGGCCTCCGTAAGATTGTTCTCCCTTCCCAGTGCAATTCCTAAATTGTTATGGGCACGAATATAGTCTGGGTTGATTTGCAACGCTTCTTTAAGGTGATAAATGGCTTCATCGTGACGTCCCTGCATGATCAAGGCTACACCCAGATCGTTGTGAACTTCTTTGTTGTTTGGATCAAGGCGCAGTGATTCATTGAGGTGAAAAAGGCCTTTATCGAGATTGCCCTGTCTGGCCAGCGTATAGCCTAAATTATAATGGGCAAGTGCATAATCAGGCTTGATTTTTAACGCGATATGATACTTCTCATATGCGGCCTCTACTTGGCCCGCAGTGGCTAAAGCGACGCCAAGGTTGTTATATGGACGCGCTTTGCGCGGTGATTTTGACACGCAATCCTGCCATAGCGCAACTGCGCTCGTCCAAACCTTGTTACGCTCGTAGGTTCCGATCGATGCCGCAATGATTAAGATGCTCAACAGAGCGGCACATAGCCATTTTGGTTTTATGACTGCAAAGGCTAAACTGACCAGCATCAGGATAAGCATCATCGACGGAAGATATGTGCGATGCTCGAATATGGTTTCCAAGCCGATGACCGATGATTCGAGAACGAGATTGCCAAAAAACCACAGGATGCAAAATGAAATCAGCGGGGCCTTTTTCACCAAATAAACTGCAGCACCGACAGCACCCACAATTGCTGTAAGGGAAAATAACGTGGTAATCGGGTCGATCAGAGAAGTTGAAATGAGAAAATCGTGATCCAGGTTGAGCCGGGAAGGATGCGGCCAGAGGATTAAGCTGATATAAAATATGACGACCCGAAATTCGGTCAGCACGCGCTGGCCGGCGGTGTGATCACGGTCGGTGTAAGCCGCCAATATTAAATCCATAGGCGCTGTACCCAGATACATTAGCGTCAGAATAATGAGGAATAACACTGCACCTATCAGAACCAGAATTTTATTTTTAAACCGCAAATGGTCTGAATCCTGCAAAAAGCACCACTCATAGAGGATGATAAAAAAGGGCAGGGTGGCAGCGATCTCCTTGGACCCAACAGCAAGTATGCCGCTTGCGGCGCATCCGGCCAGCAGCCATCGCCTGGATTGTGCATTGTGTGTGAGACGACCTTTTGCGTAAAGCAATATAGATAAAATGTAAAACAGAGTGGCCAGACTGTTCATCCGTTGAACAATATAGCTGACGGATTGGGTTTGCAGGGGATGGAGTCCCCAGATAAAGGCTGAAAAAAATGGAATCCATGCAAGTGAAACCGGATCGTAGCGCCATCGCAGCGCAGGCGAGTTTAACGTCGTTTTAGCAAGAAAATAGAGTAAAAAAATATTTAAAATGTGAACAAGGATGTTGACGAAATGATAGCCGACGACATTAAAACGATGGAAAAAAAAGTTGAGGGCAAAGCTAATGTTGGCAACCGGCCGTCGATTTGCAGGGCTCTCGAAGCCGGCCTTTACCAATCCGTCAAGAGACAGCCGGTGTAACTGGATTTTGGGGTTTTCCTGGATGTTGGGCCGATCGTCGAAAATAAAAGGCCCGGTTAAGGTGCTGCTATATAACAGGAAAACCAGAACCCCCAGGAACAGCAGGAGCCAGGTTTCATTTTTAACAGAAAAATCTGAGAAATCTCGGTGGGTTATCATCAGGAAAAAGCCGGCCTTATCTCGGAACTATTTTGGGACTGAAACCATCCGTTTTGAGCTGCATGCCGAGATTGGCAGCCGCTTTTTTGCTTTCGAAGGCGCCAATTAAAATCCGAATCTGATTCGGGTCGTTTTTAGCCGACAGGCTGTAACTGAAATAGCCTTTGGCCTGCAGACGGGATTCGAGTTTCTGAGCCGCTTTTTTGGGAACCGCTGCACCGACCTGAACGGTGTAAGGTTTTTTAGCGATATTTACATAGCGAAACTTTCTGCGCTTCAGGTCATTCGCAGCGATCTTGGCATCTGCAAGAGTTTTATAGTTGCCGATGTACACGCGATACCATTTTCCCTTTCCGGCAATATCCACCGGACTGGTAAAAGCCGGATCGCCATTGGTGTTTAGTTTTCTGGCCACCTGGTTGGATTGTTGTGAGTCCCGAAAGGCGCTGATCTGAATGGTATAGGGTAAGGGCTTAATCGGCGCGGCCAGGGTTTTCTTGGCCGAAGGTGCGGCTGGCGGTTTTGGTGGTTTTGTGGCGGCTGGGGTCTTCTGCGATTTTGCGGGTGGCGCTGGTTTGGTTTGCGTGACCAGGGTTTTTTTGGCTGAAGGTGCGACTGGCGGTTTTGGTGGTTTTGTGGCGATAGGGGTCTTCTGCGATTTTGTGGGCGACGCTGGTTTGGTTTGCTTTGTCGGGGGTTTCGTAGCCGCTGGTGCGGTCGTCGGTTTTGGCGTCATTGCCGCGGTTGCGGCCTTCTGTGTGTCAACAGTTGGTGCCGGCATTTTTTTTGTGCGGTCTTTGAGCGAGGCCTTTGCGGCCTGGGGCGCTGTCGTTTTTGGCCCGGCAGTATAATCGATCAACAGGGCCTGTCGCGATCTAAAGCTTTTCAAGTGGGTCAGGTATTTGTGAACCGCTGCACTTTTATCTGCCCGCATCAGTTTTTGAACAGCCTTTTTCTGGACATCAATAGCCGAATCAAAGTTGCCCACCGCGGCATATGCGGCAGCCAGGGTATCCATGGAACTGACGTCCGGTTTGAGTTCAACCGCCTTCTGTGCCAGACGGACGGCCTGCCCCCCGTCACGGATGCGCTGATCGGAGCAGGTGGCCAATACCCAGGCCTTGTTATTATAAGCGTCTACGAAAAAGGGATTGATTTCAAGGGCACGGGTATAGTCGTTTAGGGCTGCTTTCAAATTGCCCGTCTGAGTATGCGCAAATCCTCGGTTGTTATACGCTTCTGCATAACGCGGTCGAATTTCTATTGCTTTGCTGTAATCGGCAATGGCCCTGTTGAAATTTTCTTTCAACGCCCAGGTGACGCCCCGGTAGTTATAGGACTGGTAGTCGCGCGGTATGATTTCGATAGCAGCTGAGAAGGCCTTAATGGCATCATCATAACGCTGCTGGCTGAGCAGTTTGTGACCCTTATCAAACCAGTCTTCATCCTGTGCCCGGGCACCCGAACTCATCATAAATGCCGCAATCCCTATAATTGTCAAAATCGTTTTGATTGATCGCATGATGCTAGAATATCGAATATCTATCTGAAATGCAATTCATATTGAAGCGCTTCACAGCAATATTGCGCTGAATCCCCTTGAATCGTGTATTCGTGATTTTTTATGGCGTGAAGTTCAGCATTATCGGGGAGATACACCGGCCTGCAAGCATTTTATTTGACAGTTCATAGCATATCAATATAAAATTAAAGGGTTAGAGGATTCAGTGGTCGGATGACAGGGGTCAGGCGACAGAAGACAGAGAACGGATGACAGAAGGCAGAAGATAGAGGTCAGATGACAGAAGACAAAGGTCAGATGATAGAAGACAGATGACAGAAGTCAGCAAGCAGTAAACAGATGGCAATCTGTTAATCTTATCGCAGTCATTGTATTCTAATCCCTGTTCTCTGCCATCTGACTTCTGTTCTCTGAAACCTGACACCTGAAACCTTGAAAAGAGAACGCCTGCATGAAATTTAATTTTAAAAAACATAATGCTTCTATGGACTCGATGGTCGTCACCGGGATTGCGCTGGCAGGCATCTACTGGGTGTGCGAATCTTTTATGTATTTCTTTTTGGAACCCGAGGCCAACTTTATACAACACCTGCTGGGACCGAACAGATTTGAAATTTTTACCCGCCTGCTGGTGTTATGCCTTTTTGCCGTATTCACATCCCACTTTCAGCATACTTCCAATAAGCGTCGCCTGGCGGATAAAGCCTTACTGGAAAGCGAAGCGAAGTATCGGTCGATTGTCGAGGGGTTAGAAGAGGGCTACTTTGAAACTGATCTGGACGGCAACCTGACCTTTTTTAATGATCCGCTGTGTACGATCCTGGGGTATTCGCGCAGCGACCTGGCGGGCAACAATATCAGCACCTTCACCTCGGCGACCACCATCGGTAAAATGGATAAAATCTATGCCCGGGTCAAAAAAACGGGCGACCCCATCCGGGTAACCGACTATGATGCGCTCGGCAAAGATGGCAAGGAAATTGCGCTGGAGCTGACGGCATCTTTATTGCGAAACTCAAGCGGCACCCCCATCGGATTTCGCGGGGTGTTGTGGGATGTATCCGAAATAAAAGAGGCGGAGGCCGAAAAAAAGAAGCTTGAAATCCAGGTTCAGCAGGCCCAGAAAATGGAATCCATCGGCACGCTGGCCGGGGGGATTGCCCATGACTTCAACAATATTCTGATGGGGATTCAGGGAAATGCTTCTTTGATGGCATTGAAAACTGATGCGGGCCATCCCGGCTACGAAAAGATTAAAAATATCGAAACCTACGTGGAAAACGGCACGGAATTAACCCGTCAGCTGCTGGGGTTTGCCCGCAGAGGCAAATACCATGCGATAACCACCGATATAAACGACGTGATCGCGAAATCATCCAGCATGTTCGGTCGCACAAAAAAGGAAATTCGAATTCAAACGGATCTGGTGCCGGAGGTATGGACGGTTGAAGTTGATCGGGGTCAGATCGAACAGGCGTTTTTAAATCTTTACGTCAACGCCTGGCAGGCAATGCCCGGGGGCGGCAGTTTGTATTTAAAAACCGAAAACGTCATGCTGGGTGCGGATTTCATCAATAACCAGCCCTACAAAGTCGAAGCCGGAAATTACATCAAAATAACCATAACCGACTCGGGCATCGGCATTGACAATGAGAATCAGGCACGAATTTTTGAACCCTTTTTCACCACCAAGGAAATGGGCCGGGGGACCGGGCTGGGGCTGGCTTCGGTTTACGGCATCATTAAAAATCATGGCGGCTATATAAACGTCTACAGTGAAATCGGTCAGGGCACGACCTTTACCATTTATCTGCCGGCCTCGGCTAAAGCTATCCAACCGGAGATTGAAGCGGTTGCGCCGACCCTGGTCACGGGTAATGGCACCATCTTATTGATTGATGATGAAAAAATGATTATCGACGTCGGGCAGGAGCTCTTGCAGGAGTTGGGTTACGATGTGTTGACGGCCAGAAGCGGTCAGGATGCCATCGAGATCTACCGCCAAAAGGTTGCCCGAATTGATCTGGTCATCATGGACCTGATTATGCCCGGCATGAGCGGCGGCGAGGCCTATGATCGCCTCAAAGAAATTAATACACATGTTAAAGTGCTGCTGTCCAGCGGCTACAGCATCAACGGCCAAGCCGCTAAAATTTTAGAGCGCGGTTGTGATGGATTTATTCAAAAACCGTTCAACCTGAACCAGCTGTCCGAGAAAATTCAAGGCATCATCGCTAAAAAGTGAGTCCGAGGGACTCACTTTTTAAGTTTCAGGTATCAGGTAAAGCTTATTTTGTTTAATTGGTTTTATTAGTTGGATTGGTTGATTTCGTTGATTAAGTATACCAGCCTATCATTGCAAGTTGTTACTTTTTGCTCAGTCCATAGTCCTCAGCACTCAGTCCCTATCTTTTAATCCTGACAACCCTTTAACTCTTTAACCCTGAACCCCGGAACCCTGAACCTCTGAACCTTTGACCCCTGAACCTAGAGGTCATAAACCACCGGTTCGCGTAGGATCAGCTCAATTGCCTGATCGGCCGTTTCAGCGGCATCCGGGAATGCCCGTTTGAGCCTGCGGATATGGCGCAGATTATCAGCCGTTCGCAGAGTCAGCATAACCAGATCCCCTTCCTCCATTTCAGCCAGGGTCCGAACTTTTTCCCACGGTTCGCCGTTGGCCCAGGCATTAATCGCCACCACCGGTCTCAAATGCAAGACACGTGCTTCAAATCCCCGGTCGTGCATCTGCCAGGCAAAGGACCGCAGCCCTTTGACAACCCGAAGGAAGGCCCCTAAAAGCGGCTTGGGCACCCGTTTTTTGGGAATTTTCGTGTCTGATTCGCGCTCGCTGACAAAGGCGGCGATGATGGCAGCCAGAAGATGCGAATCGTTTTGCGGCAGGAGGCCCTGTCGGAATCCTTCGGCAATTAAAAGGGGCTGGTCAACCCGCAATTGACTGGCCCATTTGCCATCTGCGGTTAACGCACCGGTTTTGGTCACGTAACCTGTTTCTTTGAGAAAATTCAGGTGGTTTAAAAAATCATCCCACAGATGACGGCGGCGGTTCCGGCGGGATTTTTTTTGGGCGCCCGTGCCAATCAGATAAGATGCAAACGATTGGCTGAGCAAATCTTTGATTTGGGTGGGATCGTGCGAGAGCAATAGATTCAGCACCATTGAAAAATTAATTTTGATCTGACTGATGACATCCTCAGGCGGTGAGTGAAACATTCTGGTCAGCCAGCGTACATCCATATATTTATTGGGCAGCAGCAGTGCAAATCCGATGTTGTCCATGCCTCTGCGGCCGGCCCGACCGGTCATCTGGTGAAATTCAGTCGCGTCCAGGGGCAGAAACTGGGTCCCGTTAAAGCGGTCCGAGTTCAGAAAAACCACGGTACGCGCCGGGAAATTGACGCCGGCCGCGACGGTGGATGTGGCAAATACCGCATCCAGCAAACCATCGCTCATCAGCCGCTCGAGCATCAGTTTCCATGTCGGTAACTGGCCGGCATGATGGGACCCCAGGGCCAGGTTTTCAAGAAACCAGCGTTGGCGGTGATTATAGATATGCGGATTCTGGCGGCCAAATGAGTCGATGCGTTCCTTGAGAACGCCTTTGCGGTCATGCTGCCCGGTCAGCAATTTTCCGCGGCACAGCTCCAGCGCGCGGTCACAATCCGCGCGGGATTTCAGAAAAAAAATGGCAGGCAGGAGTTGATATTTTTGCAACACCCGCAAAACATTGTCAAACGGCACCCGGTGATCGGGCAGTCGTCGCTGCTGCGAGCGCTTTTTCTTTAGATAATCGTTGACCTTTTTTGAAATTTTTTCTTTGCCCCCGGCCTTTGCAGACTCGGTTAACGGCAGCAGGGTACCGCAAGGATGCAAAAAAAGGGGGACCAGCGGCACCGGTCTCTTCCACTCCCTGATAACCGCGCAGCGGGATGAGCGAATTGAAGAAAGCCAGCCGGCGATTTGATCGGCGTTGCCGATGGTTGCCGAGAGCAATAAAAGCGGGATGCGCTGCGGCAGATAAATCATGATCTCTTCCCAGACCACCCCGCGGTCCGGATCTCCCAGGAAATGGGCCTCGTCCAGAACCACAAAATCTGCAGCCAGCAATTCACCGCGATGCATGGCGTCATACAACTGGTTGCGCAGGATTTCGGTGGTTCCTACAATAATTGCAGCGTCCGGGTTTTCTTTGCGGTCACCGGTTAATATGCCAACGTGCTGTCGCCCGAAGATGGCGGAAAATTCCGCATATTTGGCATTGCTCAGCGCCTTTAACGGGCAGGCATACCACGACTTCCCGCCGGTGCTGTGAATGCGGTCGATCGCTTTTTCGGCGATCCAGGTTTTTCCAGAGCCGGTGGGTGCGCTCACCAGACAGTCGCTGTGCGCAATCGCTGTGAGCGCTTCGAGTTGAAAGGCATCAGGTGTAAAAGCCGCGTTTTCCGGCACGCCGATTTCAGCAAAAATTTTACGGAGGCTGGCATCGGCGCCGGCTTTTAGATGGGTTGTTTTGGGTTTCTTGCGGGAATAGCGCTTGGGCCGGAAGAAACGTTTGCTGCGTTTTGCCATCAGAGTTTTGAGATCATCGCCTTTACCCGGGCTTTTGACGGCGATTCCACATCAAAAGGGGACGCCCCCTTGAGATCCGCTTCGATCAAGGATTCGTCGTAGGGTAGAAAACCAAGGAATTCAAAATCGTCCAGATGGGTTTGCAAAAATTTTTCGTCTTTTTGACCGCGCACTTTGTTGCCGACAACCGCGATGTGGCTCAGCCCGATTTCTCCGGCCAGCTTGCGGATATGTTCAGCCGTATCGATGCTGCGCCGGCCCGGCTCCACAACCACAATGAGCTTGTCCACCGCCTTGGCGGTCGCCCGCCCCAGGTGCTCGATGCCGGCTTCCATATCCATGACCACTACCTCGTCGCGTGCCAGCACGATGTGCATGACCAGGGCCCTGAGCAGCGAACTTTCAGGGCAAATGCAGCCGGAGCCGCCTTTTTTAATGCCGCCCAGGCGCATGAGTTTGATGCCATCAAATTTAACCGAAATCTCATCGGGCAGATCGTCCACCTTGGGGTTCAGCTTGAAATAACCGCCGATGCTGCCGGGTTTAGCCCCGGTTCTTTCAAATATGAGGTCTTCCATTTCAGAGATCGGCACGATTTTGTCGGAATCGGCAATCCCCAGGCCGGCGGCCAGGTTGGCGTCCGGGTCGGCATCGATGGCCAATACGCGTTTGCCCTCGGCATTGAGGGTCCGAATCATCAATGAAGCAAATGTGGTTTTTCCGACGCCGCCCTTGCCGCTAACTGCCAGTTTCATAAAGAGATCCTTTCAAAAAAAATTCAATTTTCCAAAAATTGATGTTTTGGACGATATAATTTTACAGATAAACACAGATTTTTCTATTTTGTTAACTTAAATATTTTTGATTTGTGTGCATCTGTGTGTATCCGTGTCCAGATAAAAAAACATTACGGGACACAGATTTTCACAGATTAACACAGATAATTATTAAAATTTTAAGAGTCCTCCATTTTTTGATCTGTGTGCATCTGTGTGTATCCGTGTTCAGATAAAAAAAACATTACGGGACTTTGAGATAGCTTCTAATATAACACAGGAAATCACTCCGGCAAGCATAAAAGAAC
>CAMYLV010000049.1 GCA_947259495.1 uncultured Desulfobacterales bacterium
GAATATATCTGATATGTTCACATTTGTAAGTAAGCCGGGATTCAAGCATCGGATAAATACTTAAATCCCAGCGTTTTAGAAATTCATCAAAAAAATAGCTTTTGCTAATATCTTACGCCAAATATCAGGTTTTTCTTATACTTAAGTATGTTAATCCCGAGGCAATCACCATTGGAATGACACCGATTATGATCAGGATCAGGTGCGATGGCATGCTGACCCATTCGAGCATTCGAATACGGTCTGTGCCGATAAATTCAAGACTGCGCGCATGCCAGTAACCATTTTCAAGCACATCCCAAACCTGCAAAATGCCCTCTGGAAACAAATTGGTGATCACCATCAGAGCCAAGCCGATGTTCAGGCCCCAGAAGGACAGCTTAACAAATTTTTCCGGCAACACCCATTGTTCATCCTTCAGCACGTGGCGCAGGCCTAAAACCAGAAGCGCCATGGCCAGCATGCCGAACGCCCCCAGCAGGGCGGCGTGGCCATGGTTCAGGGTTAATATGGTGCCGGCTTCAAAGTAGCTGACAACCGGCATATTGATCAGGAACCCGAATATTCCGGCACCCACAAAATTCCAGAACCCTACGGCCATTAAAAAATAAAAAGCCCATTTGTGTGGAATGTTTTTTTTCGGTGAACCGGCAGTGTCCCCCGTGCCGGTCAACTTGATAAAGTCCCAAGCGTCGAGCGTCAGCAGGGTGAGCGGAACCACTTCAAGCGCCGAGAACATGGCAGCCAACGCCATTGTAAAGTTAGCCTGTCCTGTCCAATATCAGTGGTGGGCCGTACCGATGATGCCGCCAGCTAAAAAGAGGATGGCATCCATGTAAATGACGCGCACCACGTTGATGCGCCTGACAACCCCCAGCTGGTAGAAGGTGACCGCCACCAGAACGGTCACAAACAGCTCGAAGAAGCCTTCCACCCAAAGGTGGATGATCCAGAAACGCCACGTATCCACCACCGTAAAGTTGGAGGTGCTGCCGAAGAAAAAGGCCGGCAGATAAAAAAACGGAATGGCGGCGGCGCCCCCTAAAAAAAGCAGCGTGATTTCTTTACGCTCTGGGTCTTTCAAGGCCGGTGCGGTCGTCCGGTAGAGCAGTCCCAACCAGAAGCTGAACCCTATCACCAAAATGATTTGCCAAAACCGCCCGAGCTCCAGAAACTCCCAGCCCTGGTGTCCAAACCAGGACCATAAATCGCCAAACAGCTGGTGAATGCCCGCCAGTTCCCCCAACAGGCTGCCTGCCACCAACACCACAAGGGCCCAGAACAGCATGTGAACCCCCACCGCATGTCCTCGCGGTTCCTTTTGGCTCAAGGAAGATGCCAGCAACAGGCCACCGGCAATATAGGCGGTGGCAATCCAGAAAATGGCCAGCTGAAGGTGCCATGTGCGCAGAATATTACTCGGCAAGTACTGGGCCAGGTCGATACCATAGAAATTTCCGGGTTCCGCACGATAGTGGGCCAGGGCGCCGCCGATCATAACCTGCGTTAGAAAAAGCAGCGCAACAATAAAAAAATACTTGATAGTCGCCTTCTGTCCCTCTGTGACTTCACCGATCAGCATTTGAGGATAATTGCCCTCAGGGCCGCCTTTCCAGCCCAGATAATCGAACTTCCCAAAAGTAAACAGCACTACCGCCAAACCGGCCAACAGCATGGCAACGCTCAGAGCACTCCAGAGAACCGCATCACTGGTCAAACGGTTACCGACCGTTGGGTCATAGGGGAAATTGTTGGTATACGA
Organism: uncultured Desulfobacterales bacterium; assembly: GCA_947259495.1. GTDB lineage: Bacteria > Desulfobacterota > Desulfobacteria > Desulfobacterales > JAHEIW01 > JAHEIW01. The sequence continues at coordinate 1,763 of CAMYLV010000049.1, forward strand.
ATAAAGTTTGTCCGGGCGATTGGCGACACTCGCCCAGGCCGTCCAGGCAAAGAAAGCTGTCAATTGACGGATTTCTCCAGGGTCATTGATGTAGTTGTCCGGAAGGCCTGAATTTGAAATCGGGTGTTTGAAATAATCGGTCCAGACCGTTAGCTGCTTTTGGAAAGAATCCTTTTCGGCATCTATGAAGGTCAACTGTTTCGATGCGGGATCGTAGCGATTTTCTTTAAGAAGGATGGCAACTCGAGAATCCACCAGTGCCCGCTGTGATTCATCTAATGTCGATAAATCCGCACCAAATTCTTGCCTGGCGATTGCCTGACCGGTTTCCAGCGAGAGTTCGTGCAGGTATTGGGCCGAAAAATCCGGACCCAGGTAAGAGCCATGGCCCCAGATTGAGCCATTTTGCATGAGGCCGTATTTTAAAAAAACCTGTTGCCCCGCTTCGATCTCCTGCCTGTCGAAAATTATTTTGCCATCGGAGCCGACCACCTTTTCTGGAATAGGAGGGGCAAATCGGTAGGCTTGTACAGACATGAAGATCAAACCGATCATCCCGACAACGAACACCAGTAAAACGCTGCGACGCCACCATAATGAGAGAGTTGGGGTGGGAGATGCCTGCTCGTTCATTATAATTTCTCCTTTTTATATTAAGGTCTGTTTTCTAAGGTTGTGTTTTTCAAGGTGCTAAATGTATTATAAGTTGATTAGCCACGTGCTTTATCCGCAAATGCCGACCCATATTCAACGCACTTGTTGACGTTTTCAATATCCGGATTCCACATTGCTTTAATTCCGTCGTCCACCAATTCAAAGCCGGCAGCCTTTAAGTTCTCAGAAATGATTTTCGTTGATTCGCCACTCCAGCCATAACAACCAAAAGCGGCTGCCTTTTTATTTTTAAACTGCAATCCTTTAATTTCCTCAAGGATGCCGGCAACCGAAACCAGAATCCCCCGGTTTATCGTTGGAGAACCCATCAGGATCGCTTTGGATTTAAAAATTTCAGTAATGACATCGTTTTTATCGGTTTTGGCCAGATTAAAAAGTTTGACATTTACTTCCTTGTCGACCTCGCTAATACCACTGGCAATTTTCTCGGCCATGACCCGAGTCCCATTCCACATGGTGTCGTAAATAACAGTGATCTGATTTTCCTGGTAGTTGCCAGCCCATTTCAAGTATCTTTCAACAATCTGCTCCGGTTTGTCCCGCCAAATGATGCCATGGCTTGTGCAAATGATATCAAGGGGAAGATTAAAGGATAATACTTCCTTAATCTTTTTAGTTACCAACGGGCTAAAGGGAGTTAAAATGTTTGCATAATATTTGATGCACTCATCAAACAGCTCGCTTTGGTCAACAAGGTCGTTGAACATATACTCGGATGCATAGTGTTGTCCGAATGCATCATTGCTGAACAAAACATTGTCCTCCGTTAAATAGCAAAACATTGAGTCCGGCCAATGGAGCATCGGTGCCTCGACAAAAACAAGTTCTTTTTGTCCCAGACTGAGTCGATCGCCGGTTTTAATTAACTTAAAATTCCAGTCCTGATGATAATGACCCTTTAACGATTTAACACCATTTTTCGTACAATATATCGGTGTGTCTGGAATATGCTGCATCAACTCCGGTAAAGCGCCGCTGTGATCAATTTCAGCATGGTTTACAACTATGAAATCAATTTTATGCAGGTCGATCAGCTGGGCTAAATTCTCAACAAATTCTTTCGAAAATGGTTTCCATACTGTATCAATTAAGGCAACTTTATTTTCTATTATTAAATATGAATTATACGTTGACCCCCGGTTTGTGGAATACTCGTCACCATGAAATTTCCGGAGTTCCCAATCGATTTTGCCTACCCAATGGATATTATTTTTGACCCTGATACTCATTTTGATTCCTCCTCAAATATCTCGGTTTGCGGGTGTTTAAGATGTCTGTACGTCCCTCTGGGCTATCATTGATGTTGATGGTGTTTTGTACTACCACCCCTTACTAAAGTATGCAACTCTTCTACATAATGAGTATAGACAACATACGCTTCAACAAATTCACGGCCAGCCATAAGGCTTTCATCGGCATGCTTTTTGGTTTCCAGGGCCCGGCGGTAACGTTCACGAATGCCCTCTGCCGTTGCATCGGTTATGACACCGACAAGTTTATCAACCGAACCACTTTCTAAAGCCTTGTCAGCCAGGGCGATTGCCGGATCGACTTCAGCACCGGGTTTGAGGCCCGTGTAGGAAGTCCCTTCACCTGCCCGGTGGATGCGGACCAGAGTTTCAAAAAAGTACATGTCTGCTAATTTCTGTGCCTGCCCGCCAAGTTTTCTGACCTCTATCGTATTTTGAAAGGCGGTGCGGATCAATTGCTCATCATCAATGGGGACCCATTTGAGCAACGGTGTGACATCACCGGTAATAAGGGCACGCCGTGCCGATTCTACTACCGGCCCATCCAAGGTGTCACAATGAGCGTCAGCATTAATTGAATATAGAAAGAGCATTTCAAAAATAACGAACGCAATCAATATATGTCTGATATTAATTCTCTTTGTCATTTCCTGTTTCTCCTTCCTTCGGGCTTTTTTATGCCTCCAGCCAATTTCTATATTTCCGTTTAAATGCATATTTTCTAATTTCCGTAAATCCTATACTAGCAAGCTGCATGCCAAATAAATATCTGTTTAATTTCAAATAGTTAAAAAATATGTTGCTATATTGACAACATTTAAGGGTTGCTATTTTCATAACGATGTTGTAATAATTATAACCATGGATATGCTGGATACATTGGCTTCGATTGCTGCCGACCTCACGGCTGCTCATAGCGCTAAGGACCGTTATCAGCGATTGCTCGGCGCTTTACAGCGTATTATTCCATTCGATGCGGCAGCTCTGCTGCGATTAGAGGGAGAAGTGCTGATCCCTCTCGCGGCTCACGGACTTTTACCCAACGCCATGGGGCGTCGCTATGCCCGCAGCGATCATCCACGGCTTGAGAGTATTTGTAATTCAAGCGAACCCGTACGTTTTCCAGCGGACAGCACACTTCCCGACCCATTTGATGGCTTATTGGCCAAAGATGCTGAGGCCTTGCACCACATACACGCATGTTTGGGATGTCCTTTGTATGTCGATGAAAAACTTGTCGGCGCTCTAACCGCCGATGCTCTTAATCCCCATGCCTTTGATCATCTTGATCAGGGTTTTTTGAGGGCGGTTGGCGCTATAGCTGGAGCTCAAATGCAAACGGCGAACCTGATTGGGGCTCTGGAGCACAGCGCAGAGCTTCAAGGGCTGATTGCCAGTGACTTGATGCAGGATATACACAGACGTCAGGGAAGTCAGATTATTGGCAGCAGCCGAACAATGGAACACCTGCGGCGTGAGATCGATTTGGTCGCAGCCTCGGATTTCACTGTAATGGTTTTAGGTGAGACCGGTGTTGGCAAGGAATTAGTGGTCCGAGCCATACACGCTGCTTCTGCTCGAAGCGATGGTCCAATGCTTTACCTGAACTGTGCCGCCTTGCCGGAAACCCTTGCCGAAACTGAGCTTTTTGGTCATATAAAGGGAGCATTTACCGGGGCAAGCAGAGACAGGGCGGGGAAATTCGAGTTAGCCAATAAAGGGACCCTGTTTTTAGATGAAGTCGGCGAACTGCCTGCCTCAATACAGGCCAAGTTATTAAGAGCAATCCAGGAAGGTGAAATCCAGCGAGTCGGTTCAGAAAAAACGATTCACGTAGACGTGCGATTGCTTGTCGCTACGAATCGGGATCTTGATGCGGAAGTCATGGCAGGCAGGTTTAGAGCGGACCTGTATCATCGGCTTAATGTTTACCCCATAAAAGTGCCGGCTTTGCGTGAGCGTAAAGAGGATATCCCACTTTTAACCGGATATTTTTGTGAACGGACGCAACGTCGCCTGGGTTTGGGGCCGGTTCGAATCGGTACCAATGCCATTGAAATTTTGAGTCGATATTCCTGGCCGGGAAACGTGCGGGAGCTGGAAAATATTATTTCAAGAGCAATACTTAAGGCCTCATCTGAATCGCCTCGCGGCAATCCAGTCATTATTAAACCGATTCATCTGGGTGGTGATTTAATATCCATAAATACAAATGTTCAGCTGTCATCACCAGATTTAGATCCGCTAATTTTAAAAGAGCCGAGTCTTCAAGAAGCGGTCCAACAGTTTAAAAAACAACTCATTCAGGCAGCTCTGACTAAAAATGATGGCAATTGGTCAGCCGCCGCAAAAGATTTAGGGCTGCACCGAAGCAATCTTCATCATCTCGCGACCCGCTTAGGCCTGCGCAAGAAATCAAAATAACAAGATCATTATTACAATTGGTATTTCATTAGCTAAGTTACCGAATTTTGGCTTGCCTAAAATTGTATGGTGCGTGCCTTAGGTTGAAAATTGGGAGGGCTTAAATTTTGTTGGATGTGCTGCCGCAAGGTGCAAATTATTGCAATGTTGAGTTTATAGACAATACTTGCCGGATTAGTGTCCCTCTGCGGCTTCGCGTTTAATTTTTTCTACCTCCAGTTCCTGTTGACGGATATACTTTTGGCGAAGTCGCTCCACTTGGGCCCGATACTGCTTTTGGCCTTCCCGGCTTCCATCCGTGCGGTTCAACCCATTGACCGCCTTCTGATATTTGAGCCGATAACGATCTTCAATTTCCATAATCTGCCGCTCCAGGGCAGTGGCCTGCTCATAACGACGGGATCTGTCTTCCTGGTACTGCCGGGCCTTGTTCATATATTTAAGACGACTGCGCTGAAAATTGATGAACTGATCATCGACGTCTCCCAGGTATTGCCCTGATTCATACGCCTGCAATAGCTTCCGGTACCAGTATTGAGCCTGTTGATAATCCTGTGCCAGACTGTAGCGTCCCTTTTCGTAAGCTAGCGCCAGAGTGCCCATGGCACGCAAATGATTTTGCTCTGCCGCAGAAAGCAGCAAGGCTACCCCACGCGACGGGTTATCCCGCATGATGTGGATTTTGTTTTCATAATAAGTTACCAGCTGGTATTGAGCCTCGGCGCACCCCCCCTCAGCCGAGCGTTCTATCCATTGCAGACCTTTTTGGCGCTCGCTGGCCGATCCGGCAACCAGCAGTTGACGACCCAGCTGGTACTGGGCTTGTAAATCACCGCCAGCGGCCTGTCGATGAAGTTCATCGAGGGGGCGATAACTGCCGCCGGCCAGGTCAAACAATCGGTCGAAATGCTTTAATTCCGCAGCCCAGTAGCGCTCCTTCTCGGCGTTCGGCTCCACTCCGTAACGGCCTTCACGGTAGGCTTCCACCAGAAGTTCGACCAGAGCCTTAGATTTCAAAAGATCGACCGAATAACCGAACCTTCCGTTCTGATAGGCCGACGCCACATATTCCATCGTTTTGACATGCCTTTGCGCTATCGCAAGATCCCACCACTTGCGGCCCATTTCCAAATCCTGGGCGATTCCATGACGGCCGAACAGAAAAATGGCGCCCAATTCGTGTTGGATCTGGGCATCACCCCGGGTTGCTGCTTTTTCCAGCAGGGTCACCCCTTGTGTCCTTGCAGTTCGGGTCCGAAGCAATTGTCGGCCAATAGTCACCAATGCCTCAGGATCACCCCGAGCGGCCCGCTCTTCTAAAGCATTGATATATTCGGCCTGCTTCTGGCGGCTTGACGCCATCTGCTGATTTTCCGGCAAGCCATAGTTTCCCTGCCGATAACCGTCCGCAATTTTTTCGAACAGAGTAATGGCCCGTTGCGGATTTCGCGGAAAGCCTTCTGCCACCTGGGTATAGCGCCAGGCCAGTTCCTCCATAGCGCGGCCATGGCCATTGCCGGCGGCTTTCTCCCACCATTGACGCGCTTTTTTGCTATTTTTTTCGATGCCTCGTTGCGGGTCTCCGTGGATCAGAATTCGGCCGAGCTCATATTGGGCATCGGCAAGCCCGCCCTCAGCGGCCGATTGCAGCCAGTCCATTGCACTGCGGGATTTGTAATCCGCCACGGCTGATTTCATCATGAAGCGATAGAGCTGATACTGTGCCTCTGCCAGGCCGCCCTCTGCAGCAACTGTCAACCAGCGCAGTTTATCTTCTGCGGAACGGGGTGAACGGGCCACAGCCATAGCTGCGTCGATGTGGCCCTGTTCTGCTGCACGCTCCAGCCAGTATAGGGAAGATTCAGTCGAGCGTGCCTCCGATCCGGGGTTCTTTTGCAAAGCCAGGGCCAGCCGGTACTGAGCCCCGGCAACTCCCATGTCAGCCAATGGTTTGAGAAAAAAGAGCGCCCGATGCACCCAGCAGAAAAGGGCAATGATAACAATCAGACCGCCTATTATTGACCTGCGCAGGAGGCGCCGACGGCCTTCCCGGCTGAAGGGCAAGGAAGGGAAACGTTGCGGCGTGTGTTGATAAACGAGCAAGCCTACCAACAGGAGTGCCAGACAAATGAAATAGCTCAGAGAAGCGCCAGCAGAAACCCGGAACTGGCCCAGAATGTCAAGAAAATCGAGCAGACTGAACGAATGACCCCCACCATGGCCGCCTGAAATATATACAGGATTAAGAGCCACACCGAGGCAGATCGCCAGGATGATAATCAGGCTGAGGGTACCGGCAAGCGGTTTTCTCAGACGGCCGATACCTGCGGCCAGCAGGTAGGCGAATAGAACAAAAATCAGACCACTGACCAGGGCCGGGATGAGAAACATAACGGATAGAGGGAGGGAATCGAAATCGGTAATAAAAAGGCCGGGCACGCCGATGGCAAACAGGAAACTGGCCGGTGCCAGCCCTCCGGCCACGGCGATAAACCAGGGGACCGGTAGCAGGTGAAAAAATACGAGGAACAGAAACCAGCGCACGGCAACCCGCCCGGCAGGCATAGATCTCTGATTGGTGGGGCCCATCATTTTCCTCAGTCGCTAAGTTTTAGCGTGTATTCCCCCGACATATCGGCCGGAGTCGGGCCGGCCTCTAAAGCGCCGGATACCGCCTCTTATGACAGAATATCGGTACTTTTAGCAGAATCTTTATGCTTGAGAATATATGCATTATAATATGGTTTTGGGGTTTGATTCAATTTGCGGCAGAGTGGAAGAGAAAAAAATGCAATGCGCAAGTCTTATACCGTTTGTCATAATAATATTCCGAAAAAAAGGATGGCGGCATAAGTGTTGCAGCAAAAAAACGCCCCGCAATCGGAACGTTTTTTTGACAACCAACTATAATCATCCGGTGTGAATAATATTTGACCGATGAAAGAAAAGGTGTATTAACTGACGAACTGATCTACCTTGCCACCACAATTAAAACAGAGCCATTCAACCTCTTGGCAAGCATCTTTAAACTAGCGGAGTGAGTGGGCAATGACTTGGTCTTGGGCTCTTGCTGCGGCAACAGCGGTAACAGGTTTTTGATAAGGTCAACTTTTAGCGCACAACTGGCATTCTGCAGCCGGCGGATGCTCCCGTCCTTCTCATTTCTGATGCCGATCATGGATGTGACCATGCCCACAACTTCTCCATTCATGTTTAACAGGGGGCCGCCGCTGCTGCCCGGCTGGATGGGCACAGTTGTTTGGTAGCTTCCCGGATTGTCACCAAGGCCCTTATTTCCGCTAATCACGCCGTCTGAGATTGTCGGCAATTCTCCGATAATTTCCGCTCCCGGGAAGCCTATCGTAAATACCCTGGCGCCCAGCCGGATTTCAGCGTCGGAGAGCGGTAAGGCCGGGGGAAGGTTGTGGGAATCACTTACTTCCAGTAGCGCAATATCGTTGACCTCATCCCGCACGACCGACCATGCACTTATTTCCTGACCATCCTTGTTAATCAGCACAACGTGGTTGCTCTCTGAGACCACGTGATTGTTTGTGACCACATAACGAGAAGAGATCGGCCAAGCCGTACCGGTTGATACCCTCTCGACAGGCTCCTCGTTTGTTTCCGCGTGGTTCCCGCTTTTTGTAACACGTATCTTCTGACGTAATTCCTGCGCAAGGGGATGTTCGGGGATTAAATTGTTAATGGCATTAACTGCCGCCCGGGCACCAACGAAACGTTTCTCCTCCAGGTAGCTCAGTCCTGATTTATAAAACCACTCGATGGCAATTTCTTGATTCTTGGCCGCGCCCTTCCTGGAGGCAGCATTCTTATCCGGCTTGTATTGAGTGGCATCGGAACCCGGCTTGACAGCCATCTGGGGTCTATGCTCTGCTGGCAAATAATTTTCGCCAAGCGTCGTAAACTCTGTATAAAGAAGGCCCAGTTTGAATTGCGCACCGGCCAGGCCTTGCTGTGCGGCTTTAAAGTACCATTCCGCGGCTGTTGACACATCGAGGGGAACGCCGCGCCCGGCAGCGTACATCAGGCCGAGATAATATTGCGCCTGTCTGTTTCCTTGTAACGCCGCCAAACGGTACCATTTAACTGCTGTTGCCGGGTCTTCCGAAACGCCCTTGCCGTTGTCATACAAGGCACCCAGATTAATTTGGGCATCTGCGTCTCCTTGATCTGCGAGTGTCTGCCAAATTCGCAGGGCATCATCGAACTGACCGGCATCATAAGCGGACCAAGCTCGCGAAAACGCCTCAGTGTGATTAAGCGAGGTAGCCAGAACCCCGGTGGGCATTATTAGCGCCAGGGTTAATGGTATTGTCAGCACCCAACCGCGCAACCATTTGTTATATTTTGACATATTTTATTCTCCAACCGATTTAAGGTCTCAGATACAAGCCGGGCAACGGGCCTCTATATAGAATGTGACGCATTATGATGGGGCGGAGGCGTGCTCCCCGGGACCATTCAGCGCTATTTGGGGCCTTCTTTTTACCGAACGTGGGTCAGTTCGGTTACAACCACCCCATTGAAGTTATCAATACATCCCTGCAAAAACTAGTCCAGATTATTGAATTGAAAATTTATTTATAAGTTTCAGATAGTTAACTTAATTATGAAATATTGTCAGGTTAAAACAGGCGCACAAACCGTCAATTTATGTGACAAAATATATCCGTATTCAACGCCCGAATCAAAACACCCTGGTTGCGTCGACGCTTTACATCTTTTTGATATTATAGGGAAATTTATTTGATAATACGGCAGGGGTCAATGTCAATTGATTGTCAGCATATTAGTAGTAAAAACCTACTATTTGCTTTTCGGGAGAAACTGAAGGTAAGATATTAGATTTATGTCCTTGTTTACCAGGCCAAGTTTTTTTCTGATATTGTTTCTATGAAACGATATTGCATGCAGTGATAAATTCATTAATGTTCCGATTTCTTTGCTTGTTTTTTCCTTTTTGATAAGATCGGCAATTTGAATTTCTTTGGGGGTAAGCTTCAACAATTTGGAAGAAAGTCTCTCTGCAAAAGGAGAAATGAGATCCAAAAGGTTGGATTTGATTATGCTTAAGCATTCTCTATTGCCGGCATCTATTCGGCTGCTTTCCATTTTATCAATGTAGGGCATAATCAGCTTCGCTACGTTTGCAAGCATATTTTCTTCTATTTTTTTCTTTTCTTCGTCCCGGTGCGCAAGCAAAACCTTTAAAGCAGTATTTATTTTTGCAAGATGCTCAGCCTATTTTTGCAAGATGCTCAGCCTGATTCTCCAACTCTTTTTCTTTTTCCAATAACACCTCCTCAGCAAGCTTTCTCTCAGTAATATCGGTCATAGAAGTTCGAAGTTGGTTGAATTTACCTTCACGATCTCGAACGACAATCGTTTCCAATTGGGAGAAGAATGGCATGCCATTTTCTTTCACAAACTTCAATTCACAGAATTGCCTGGTATTTGTTTCAATAACGCGTTTGCGATGAAAATAGAAGCTGTCCTGAAACTCCGGTGAAATAAATCCGGAAAATTTCGTTTTGATTAAATTGCCTCGTTCTACGCCGAGCAGACCGGCACCTGCAAGATTGACCCTCCGAATCAGCCCCTTTTCATCTATGACAAAATATCCAACCGGGGCAAAATCAAAGAGATCTTGATACCTGTTGCGTGATTCTTCCAGCTCCATTTGTGCCTTGCGAAGCTCTTCGTTCTGCATTTCCAATTCAACTTGATGAACATGCAGTTCGTAAATTAACTCGGGGATATCCCCTGTGGGCGTATTATCAATATCTGTCATTCTTGCGGGCAATGATTTTTCTGCTTGCCCCCGCAATTTTTTAAAATTTGTTCGCGTGCCTTGATCTTTTTTCATTTCTTAACCTTTACGGTTATCAAATTTGAACTTAGCGCATGTCACGGTTGAGCTCTCAATTGAATCATTTTGGAAAGGGCGAATGGTGAAATAAGTGGATGGGTCAATAAAAATTAAGATATGGCTCAGGCGGTTAAGTGTCAATATTAGTAAGGACCCCGGGCCGCAAGTGAAGCCCGGGGTCTGGAATCAGACATTCGATCCGATAATCATCATCATTGAGAATCAGATTCCTAAACTTTTTATGGTTTCATACGTTAATCCTCCTGTTGCCAAACCCTTGTCGCGCTGATAGGCCTTGATTGCACCATGGGTCTGCATGCCGAGAACGCCGTCAATCGGCCCGGGATCAAACCCGAAATTTGCCAGGGCATTCTGAATCCTGGAAATTATTTCAGGCGTTACATTGGTTTCACACAGAACTCTTTTCCACTCCAAATGACCCTCGGTAACCTGTGCCGTTTTGGTTAACGTCTGGTATTCAGCAGGAATCGGTATGCGTCGTTCCTGGGGCTCAGAAACCAATTTCCGGACTTTGACGGTCTTAAAAGTGGCGGGAATCTCAACCTTCCGCGTTGAGGCCGGATTTGCCATGACCTGGCGCTTCACGGTTTTGTATTTAGCCGGAACTTCCACCAGGCACATGATTTCACCG
>CAMYLV010000050.1 GCA_947259495.1 uncultured Desulfobacterales bacterium
TACGACCCCATCAGGGTCTCTCCTGATCAGGTCATTGCAGGCATCGGCAAACTCGGATACCGGGCAGCTGCGGCCGGTGAATCCGGAAAAACAAAAGAATCGCACCGGGAATTTGTGCGATTTGCCGTCTCGGCTTTTTTGACCATGAATGTGATGATGTTGTCCTTTGCGCTGTACACGGGGTTTTTTACAAGTTTTTCGGCTGAAAATGCAGCCAAGATATCCTGGCCCATGTTTGTCATGGCAACCGCCGTTCTGGTCTACGGTGGATATGATTTTTATAAAAAAGCCTGGGCGGGTTTGCGCAATGCCGCCTTCAGCATGGAAACACTTATCATAATCGGAGCGCTGAGCGCCTATTTTTACAGCACCTTCAACCTAATTAACGGAAGCATCCATCTTTACTATGACACCACCGCGATGCTGATCACCCTGGTATTACTGGGCAAAATACTGGAGCGTCGGGCCAAAAGAAAAGTTCTGGTGGATCTGGAATATTTCTTTGCGCTGATGCCCACCAAGGTCAGGATCTGCAGCCGCGATTTTCCCGACGGCCGTTATGTAGCCATCGAACAGCTTGCGCCCGGTGACCGCTTTCGCGTCGCCGAAACTGAAATTATACCCGCAGATGGACGCATCCTGACGGGCAGCGGTACAGTGGATGAATCTTCGCTGACCGGCGAACCCGTGCCCGTCTCCAAAAAACCCGGTGATTTTATCAGAAGCGGGACCCGGGTCCAGCAGGGCGAATTTAAAGTCACCGCCGAAAAGGTCGGCCATGACGCCACCCTGGGGCAGATGATGCAGATCATTGAAAAAACGCTGCTGACCAAATTGCCCATCGAGGGCAAAACCGATATTATCTTGCAGTGGTTCGTTCCCGTCATTCTAATGCTTGCGGCAGCCACCGGCTTAATATGCAGCCTCAGCGGTATAACGGTGGAAGCATCAATCCTGCGAGCCGTGACCGTTATGGTCATCTCCTGCCCCTGCGCGCTGGGAATTGCCATTCCCCTGGCCCGGGTGGCCGGGATATCGATTGCCGGGAAAAAAGGGATTCTGGTACGGGATTTTGCGGCTTTTGACGTGGCGCAAGGCGTAAGTGTTTTCATATTTGACAAAACCGGTACCGTCACGCACGGCAACTGGACCCTGCAGGAAATTGTCACGCTGGGTCCCCATGGCAAAGACCGCGTGCTTAATCTGGCGGCCGGTCTTGAAAAAAATTCAGACCATTTTATCGCTCAGGAAATTCTGCGCCAGGCCCAAAAAAGAAATATTCAGCCGGCCAAAATCGATGATATTCAAACAGCCGAAAACGGCGTATCAGGCAATTTTGAAGGCCACATTTTAAAGATCGGCTCACCGGGTTTTATGGGGGACACAATCGCCGACTTTAAAAAAAGATCTCATTTCAGTTGCTTACAGCAGGCATCAACAGATTCATATGTGTTTATGGCTATCGGCGATCAGCCGGCCGCTATTTTTGTTTTTGGAGACACCATTCGCGAGAGCACCAGAACGACAGTTGCAAGATTGCAGCAGCGCGGGATAAGGACCCAGCTGGTTTCCGGTGACGGAAACGAGACAACGCTTGCAATTGCTGAGGCTATCGGCATTCAGGAGGCCTTCGGCGACCAGGCACCGGGTGATAAAGTTACCGCTGTTAAAGCCTTGCAGAAGCAAAACCACCTTGTGGCCATGGTCGGTGACGGCATCAATGACGCTCCTGCTCTGGTTCAGGCCGATCTTTCGCTGGCAATCCATTCCGGGGCGCATCTGGGGGAAGATGTGGCTGCCGTGACTCTGATGCGGGCTGAACCCGAACAGATCATCGACTTTTTGACATTTGCCGGTGCGGTCAATCAAAAAATTCACCAGAACCTGGTCTTCACCTTCGCGTACAATGTCATCAGTATCCCCATTGCCATGAGCGGCCTGCTGACGCCGCTGGTGGCTGTTTGCGCCATGCTTTTGAGCAGTATCAGCGTGATTGGAAATACGCTGATGCTGGTCCGCAGGCACTCCGTCTAAAGATCCAGTCGTCAGAGGACAGAGATCAGAAGACAGAAGACGGATAGTAAAAACTGGAAGATGAAACACCTTGTCTGTAATCTGTCATCTGTTTTCTGTTTTCTGACTTCTGTTCTCTGACTTCTGTCTTCTGTCATCTGACCTTTGAACCCTGAACCTCTGAACCTTTATTATTCGATTTAATTACATATTTCGAAACTAATGGTACCATTTTTGCATCTATACATGTAGATGTGTTGTAAGGAGTGATTCTCAAATAGCGACAAAGTCAGGGTGAAAGTTCTATCAGATTGACGATTATATGCCCGATAAACTAAGAAATTTGGCGGATTTCAATGTTTCGCACGGATTCTAATAATTGATGTCGCAAACCAAAGTGCCAGCCGCCGGTGCGAACGACAGCTTTGAAGGGTGTTACAGCTGCCAGAAATTAATGCAGCTAACGTCAAAAAACTGTTAAATTTTTCCAAAGATTATGGTTGCCAAACCCGGTTTTATGATTACTCATTGGTATAGAGAGCTGCTGGGGAATCAATAAAAAAACATCTGAAATTTATCCCAATTTGTTTGAAAATTCATTTGGCAATCTGTCCGGAGCGGAAAGCGGTATTCCCAGGGGAATAAATGCGTTGAAAATCCGATATAATGGATAAAAACTTTCAGAAGCAGTCGTATTCGGCCGATATTCGGAAATAGGAAGATTTCTTGGCCAAAATTTAACCATTATTAGCGATGGGAGGAAAAATGTCTAAAAATCCAAAAACCCTTCATCAGCACCTGGCGGCTGTCAAAGACGGCAAGCTGCGATTTGAAAACGCCTTCCAGAGTGTCACTCGCATGATCCTGGAAAGCGAAATTGAAAAAGTGGTGGTGAACGGCAAGACAACCTATGACTTTAAAATCTTCCGCAATGGCGCCAAACACGTTATCGGCATGTATGATGAAATCAACAGTTTCGTTTCATATGTGAAAGATGCAGCCGAAAATGGTTCCTCCAAGGAAATGGCCTTTGTCCTTGTCGGTGAGCCGGGCAACGGCAAAACATTTTTAGTGGAATTTCTGGCCGGCAAATATCGTAGTTTTCTGGCCCAGGAAAAAAATCGCAAGTTTACCTTTAAATTCTTGCATCTGGACAAGCTCGGCAACTACGGCAAGATTCCTACAATTGAATCCCAGACCTATGAAGACCCCATGATTCTGGCCATGAATCTGTTTGATGATGCAGATGAAAACAAGGAATTTTTGGCCAAACAGATCGGTTTTTCCGATAAGGATATTGAAAAATTATATGAAAATTATCGGCCATTAGGCGCTTGCAGCGGCTATATCTGGATGGATATCCGCGACCATTGCAGCGGAAATGTCGATGAAATGCTCAAATTCATCGAGATCACGCCGGTACCGTTGACCGAGAGCCTGGGCACGGTGACCGGAAAATATCCGGCCAAAGACAAAATCACCTCTTCAGCTGTGGATCTGCTGGGCGAAGAGTCCATTCAGCGCTTGCTGCACATTACCGACACCAACAACCCGTACCGTTTTGATTTGCGCCGTGGCGCCCTGGCGCGGGTTGCCGGGGGAGGGATTCATTTCAGCGACGAAATATACAAAAACAAAAAAGACCTTGTTCAGGTCTATCTGGGTGTCATTCAAAACCGCAACATCGAGATCGACGGCTTCAAGTGGCCGATTGATACGTTGATTGTGGCCACCAGCAACAACTCCGAATTTCACCGCTTTCTATCGGAAAAAGAAGAAGCGCCCATCGTCGACCGCTGTCGAATCTGCTATGTGTCCCACAATACCAACTACAAGCTCCAGAAAGAGCTGACCGCTTATACCATCGGGAGCGAAACCCGCACCACCCTGACCCGCGAAGATTTGCACCAGGATCCCAATCTGAATTACTCCGCTTCGGTCGCTTCCGTTTTGAGCCGCCTGCCGCGCTCCGAAAAACTGACACCGGTGGAGACCATGAAGCTGGCCGCCGGAGAGGTCGCCGGCGAAAAAAGCATTAAAACATTGGCGGAAGTCATCGACACCCTCAACCAGGACCCGGAAATCATCAACCGCTTTGGTCAGAAAGGCCTGGGGCAACGGAATCTGGGCCGGGCCATCCAGCTGTTGATTGAAAGTTCTGAAACCAATGAAGGCCGGTGCATGTTTGCCTACGACATTTTTAAAGCGCTGGAACGCATCGTTCTGGATTATGTGACCGAGGCCAATGATCGGGCCAAATACCTTGAAGATCTCAAAACGGCTAAAGGATTGTACCGCGAGCGGATAATGACCGAGATGTTCAATGCGTATATGGACGAGCCCTATGCCATTCGCAAGGATGTCATGAACTATGTGAACATGATCATCGGAATCGATGCCGAAAACCTGGGCCCCGATAAAATGTGGAAATACAAAGACCCGCAGAACGGGGAGCTGAAGGCCTTAAAGATCGATGAACGTTACATCAACAGTGTCGAAGAGCGACTGGGGCTTAAAACCGAAGAACAGCGCGAGTCTTTTCGAACATCGATCCGTAAGATTTATGGTCAGAAAATCTCGGTCGATCCGGATTATGACTTTATGGACAATCTGGAGCTGGTTAAAGCCGTCACCGACGTGCGCCTTAAATCCGATATCGCCGGAGCCGGCAGCTTAATTGGTGCATTGGCCAACCGCACCAATGAAGAAAACCAAAAACTTTACGATCGCATGATCGAAACCATGCTTAAGAAACTGGGATACTGCCAGACCTGTGCGCAGAAGACGATTGAGTACTTTTGCACGCAGGAAGACGAAAAGTAATGGAAACAGGGGATTTTTCCGAGGAGCTGCGTTCTCCGCGGGAACAACAGCATAGCGCATGGCGCATAGGGCAAAGCGTTTTAATAAGAAAAAACGAACCCTCCTTTTTTAACGCTATGCGCTCTGCCCTTTGCCATTCCTAAATTCGTTAGACCCGACACCTGAAGCCTAACGGCCGGAGTGATTATGGATCCAAAAAGCAAACAGCTTTTTAAGCGTCTGAAAGAAAAAGGGCTGACGCCCGACCGGGAACGCAAGATTCTGGCTGAGTTGGAAGCTGTTGACACCCACCGCTTTCCCATTAGCAGCAAAGCTGGATCCTCAAAATCATATCGCAAATTCCAGAATATCTACAACTATGATGATTTAACTTTTTTGCAGGGCATCGCCGCGATGCAAAGCACCCATAGCACCAGCCTGCGATCCATCGATGAACTGTTGGAACGGGATAAACAGCGCGAAGAGGACGGGTTTCCGCGTAAGATAAACGTGGGCCGTTTGATCAAACCGGGCAAAGGGGGCAAAGATAAGGTTGTGGTCGTTCCTTCGACCGTTGAAGAGAAATTTATCCATGACCCGTCATTGCAGGCATCCGAAGAAGAGCCCTATGGCGGCTCCGGCGATGGGGAAGAAGGCGAGGTAATCGGTGAGCAACCCCTCCATGAACCCGATGGGGGTGATGGTACCGGTCCGGGGCAGGGAGAAGGTGCCCAGCACGAAATGGAATCCAACGCTTATGATCTGGGCCGCATCCTGACCGAAAAATTTCAACTGCCGAATCTCAAGGACAAGGGTAAAAAAAGATCACTCACCCGCTACACCTATGACCTGACCGACCGTCACCGCGGCTTCGGTCAGCTGCTGGACAAAAAAGCCACCCTTAAAAAAATTGTCGAAACCAACATTCATCTAGGAAATCTGCCCGACATCAACGCTATCGATCCGTCAGAATTTCTGGTTTCGCCCGCTGACATGGTCTATCGGGTGCTGTCCCGTGAAAAAGACTATGAATCCCAGGCCATGGTCTTTTTCCTGCGGGATTATTCCGGTTCGATGGCCGGCAGGTCAACGGAGTTGGTGGTTGCTCAGCATGTGCTCATTTACAGCTGGCTCTTATATCAGTATGCCATGCAGGTGGAAACGCGTTTTGTTCTGCATGACACCGAAGCCTCAGAAGTAAAAGACTTTTACACTTACTACAATTCGGCGGTGGCCGGCGGCACCCAGGTGTCTTCCGCCTACCGTTTGGTCAACGAAATTGTAGAAAAAGAAAACCTGTCCCGGGATTACAATATTTACATCTTTCATGGCACCGACGGTGATGATTGGGACACAGACGGCAAAGAATCCCTTCCGCAATTGGAAAAAATGCTGCGCTACGCCAGTCGGGTCGGCATTTCCATTGCCGAACACACACAGGAAGCAACTCACAACACCGAAGTTGAAAAATATTTAAAAAAATCCGGGCTGTTGACGGAAAAGCCGGAATTAATCAGGTTGGATGTCATGCCGGAAAATACCGGCGAACCCAGGCTGATCGAAGGGATAAAGCACCTTATCTCAGAATAAAGGTTGTCCGGTTTTTCCGTTGCCCGTTGAGCCCGTTTCTCTTTTGACACGCTCCACGATAACGAAACGACATTAACCGGCTTAACGGGCTAACCGGCAAACGGTTTTATCAAATTATGGAACTAATAGACCAGCATACCAAAAAGATAATGGAAGGGTGCAAAGAGCGGGCCCGGGAAGCCGGTTTGGAGTTTCAGGATGAAACTCTGGAGTATATCGTCACCAACCGGGATTTGCTTGAATTGACGCCCAAATTGATGATTCCGACCCTCTATGATTACTGGGTCCATGACGTAGAAGTGCTCAAAGAAAAGGGCCGCTACGAACTGTATCCCAGCAATCCCTACGAGACGGTTATCAATACGCGCCCGGCCATCTCATACTACAATGACAACAATCCGGACTGGATGAATGTCATGATTTTTTACCATGTGCTGGCCCATATCGATTTTTTCCAGAACAATTTGTATTTCCGGCACACCTGGGAATATGATTTCACCGGTCGGGCGCTATCGGATAAACGCATGATCGCTAAATTCCGATCCGAAAAGGGTCGCTGGCTGGATTATGTCATTGAATTTGCCCGCAGCATCGATAATCTGGTGGGATACCACAGTGAGCTGTCGGCCTGGAACCGGCCGCCGGTAACGAACAAAACGAAGATGCTGGATTTTTATTTTGATGAATTTTTACAATCCCAAAAACAGATAAAAGTCAACGCGTATATAAAAGAAATCGAAAGATACAATGATTGCATCAAAGCCGGCAAAGATCATGGTGAAAAAGCCTTTTTTGCGGAAGTGCTCCGAAAATACCCGGAGTTTGATGCCATCTATAAAAAAAGCCTCAAGCAAGGAACCGATCAAAAGCTGGATCTGGTGCAGCATATCCTGGAACATTCCGATTTTTTAAACAGGGAAGAAAACCGCTGGATGAAGCCGGTTATCGAAGTGGTCCGCAAAACCTCTTTGTTTTTCCAACCCCAGATTCGCACCAAAATCATGAATGAAGGCTGGGCCAGCTACTGGCACGAAAAGCTTTTTCTGCAGGATGACCGCATTGAAGGGCACGAGGTCGATTTTGCGCGCACGCATGCTTACGTAACGTCACTGCCCCGGGTGGGCATGAATCCATATGCTTTAGGCATGCGGATTTTCCATTACATCGAGGACCTGGTGGATAAAGGCAAATACTCGATTGAATTTAAGCGCCTGCTGGATGCCCGGGAAAGGGCAAAATTTGATGCCAAAACCGGAGCCGGCCAGGCCTTTGTTTACAATGTCCGCGAAAACTTAGGCGATTTTATGTTTATCAACACTTTTGTGGATCAGGATTTTATCAATCGCAATAACCTGTTTGTAGCCGGCAAGCGGCTCAACCAGAACAGAGGTGTCTGGGAATATTATGTCAAAAGCCGCAAAGCAGAAGATTATCGCCAGATGCTCTTTGATTCACTTTATCATCCACCCTATATCACCATCGATCCGGAAAAATCAAAAAACGGAGACCTTTATTTATATCACCATTTTGAGGGCAAACCGCTCGTTAAAGAATTTATTGCCAACACCATGATCGGCATCGAATATATGTGGGGTGCACCCGTCAAACTGGAGACCAGTGAAGTGGAAAAAGTCGAATCCCAACAAATTCGCATTCCCATTCCCGGGATGGCAATGCCGACGGAGGAAGCCGGCAAACAACTGGAAATAAAATGGGGGCGGGTATTATACACGATGAAAGACCGCAAACTTTCCAAAGTGACCTTAACGAACTCAGATGTCCACAAACCTGCAGCAAGCTAAGACCGGAGAGACCTCATGGGCAAAGTGAAAAAAGCCATCAAAGCTCTGAAAAAAGGAGAACGAGAAGCCGAAGTCGATGTCGGAACTGAAGATAGTATAAAAAAAGCCATGCTCAATCTTAATCAGACGATGAGCACCCAGGAGCAGCGCACCTCGATTTCCTTTGAGGCCTTTCTCAACGAACTGGTTGCCGAACCCAAAACAGTGACGCGCAATATTTTTCAGGTGTTTCACGATATGATGAAGGCCTATGTTGGAGAAGGTGTTGATGAGTACCCCGATGATCCCGAATCCATCAATTTTGCCGCTTATGATTGCAGCAAACTTTTTGTAGAAGGAACCGACAACCCGTTTTTTGCCGACCGCCTGTTTGCCAACCGCCTGGTCAAACTCGTGGAAGCGCTTAAACGCGGCACCCAGCAAAACAAGATCTATATCTTTAAGGGACCGCCGGGCTGCGGCAAAAGTACCTTTTTAAATAATATGCTTACCAAGTTTGAAGAATACGCCAATACCGATGCCGGCCTTCGATATGAAACCGTCTGGCGGTTTGATCGCAAGATATTCGGCCAATTCAGAGATTACGAAACCCATCCCATCCTCAAGCAGCTATCCGGACTGCTGGAAGGTTCCGCCTCCGATCTGAGGAATTCGGGCGGCGGCAGAAGTTTGCGAAATTCGAGTTCAGACGCAGAAGACCTGCTCAATGATTCCCATGCACCTTACATGGCTGAAGATCACGTTGAAATCCCGTGCCCGAGCCATGACAATCCCCTGCTGATGATTGCCAAGCACTATCGGCGGGAATTTTTCGATGATTTATTTAAAAATGACAAATTCAAATGGCAGCTTTCCACCGAAAAAGAATATGAATGGGTGTTCAGAGATCAGCCCTGTACGATCTGCAGTTCATTGTACGAAGCGCTTTTAAGCCGGTTAAAAAGCCCGCAGCGGGTATTTGAGATGCTGTACGCGCGACCCTATCGATTCAGCCGCCGGCTGGGTGAAGGCATCAGTGTGTTTAACCCCGGCGACCATCCCATGAAACAAAATGTGATGAGCAACATGATGCTCCAGCGGCGCATTAACAATCTGCTCAGGGACAGCAATCTGGTCAAATACATATTTTCGCAGTATGCTAAAACCAATAACGGGATTTATGCCCTGATGGACATCAAATCCCACAATACCGAGCGCTTAATCGAGCTGCACAACATCATCAGCGAAGGTATCCATAAGGTCGAAGACATCGAGGAGAACGTCAATTCCCTGCTGCTGGCGGTGATGAACCCCGAGGATGAAAAAAACATCCAGGGGTTTCAATCGTTTTTGGACCGGGTTGAATATATCAAGATCCCTTATGTTATGGATCTGTCCACCGAGGTGGAGATCTATCGTAATATTTTCGGCCGGCACATCGATGAACGTTTCCTGCCGCGCGTTCTTCACAATTTTGCCAGAGTCATTATCGCCACCCGCCTGAATGCCAAATCCGACGCCATGCTGGAATGGATTAACGACCCGGCCCGCTATCGTCTTTTTTGTGATGAAAATTTACAGCTGCTTAAAATGGAAATCTACACCGGATATATTCCCACCTGGCTGATGCAGAAGGACCGCAAGCGGCTGACCGCCAAGCGACGTCGTAAAATTATCGGTGAATCTGAAAACGAAGGCGATAAAGGCGTCTCGGGCCGTGATTCCATCAACATTTTTAATATATTTTACTCGATTTATGCCAAAGAAGATAAACTCATCAACATGTCGGACCTGTGCAACTTTTTCACCAAAGCCCGCAAAGAAATCAGAGATTTGATACCCGCGGGGTTTTTGGATTCATTGCTGCGCATGTATGATTACACGATCCTGCAAGAGGTCAAAGAATCCCTCTACTATTACAATGAAGAGCAGATTGCCAGAGAGATCCAAAACTATCTCTTTGCGATTAATTTTGAAATCGGTTCGGTTGAAACCTGCACCTACACCGGGGAAAAACTGGAAATTACCGAAGAATTTCTGGAAAACATTGAAAACAAATTACTGGGGCCCAAAGTCGATCGAAATCAACGCAAGGCTTTTCGGGATGAAACCCAGAAGGAGTATACCTCCAAAACGCTTACCCAGGAAATTATGGTTGAGGATGTTCCGATTGCCGAAACAAAGATTTACCAGTCGATGCACGACCGTTACGTGCACAACCTGAAGGAAAAAGTGCTGAACCCCTTTCTTAAAAACGAAAACTTCCGGCGCGCCATCAAGGATTACGATGCAGAGGATTTTAAAACATACGACAAGCGCATCAGAGACGATGTTGCCTATCTGATCAATAATCTGTGCGAAAAATGCAAATATACGGAACAGGGCGCCAAGGAAATCTGCATTTACGTAATCGATAATGATCTGGCAAAGAAGTTTGCCGAAGTCTAAAGAGGGGAATTGGGGGGACTATAGGGGTTGTCAAAAAAACTCCGGTATTCAAACGTTTTTTTCTACAACCCTTTATGCCGCACTTCCGTATTCCGAAACATTATTAGAAGCCATTTCAAAACCCCGTTCCAGCCGATTTGCGGCTTTTGCAAAGCGCTAAGCTTGAGACCTTTGCATAACTCCGGGCTGAAAACCTTGAAGCTACGCCTCTTCCTCTAAATTATCTTTAAAAAATAGCTCAATAAATCTTATATCTGTCTGTTTTAACTTGTTTTTTTCATCTTTTTGTGCCATAAACTTAGTAAATTCAAGCATCTGGAGGACTTAATGGGCTACAAAAAAATGAAAAAGAATCTGGGATTCGCCGATTTCGCACTCGCCTCTTCTATGAAACATAATCGAAGCCTTAAAAATATGGAAAAACTCAACCAATCAATCGATTGGAACCGAATCAATACTATTTTACTCAGCCATTATACCGTGGGAACTTCCAGCGAAGGCGCTGACGCCTACCCGCCTCTTTTACTGACTTTCCCGGCCGGCCCGCCAGGCCGCCCTTATGGGCAATTCAATTCTAGCATCTGCTTCCCAAA
>CAMYLV010000051.1 GCA_947259495.1 uncultured Desulfobacterales bacterium
GATACCTTGTATGTTTCCCCGAACTATCCTAAAAACCTAAGCAACGTGTAAGAGTCAGTTTAATAATCTACTGTAGTGTAGCAGACCGAGCGATACCAGGTCTTTTAAGACCGTGTTGGAGCGAGGGTCGCTACACTACCTCCCATCTAACCCGAACGGTTGCAGGGGCATTGAAGCCCGCATGTTGCAAGGCCGGGTACAGGAGGATCTCATGGGAACAGAAGTATTTGTTGGAGTTGATGTTAGCAAAGACAGTTTGGACGTTGCTATAGGCGCGGCAAAAGACATCGTTACATTTACCAATAATCAAAAGGGTGCCGATGCGCTGGTAAAGAAATTGAGCCGAATCAATCCAGTACTTACCGTTTTTGAATCTACTGGCGGCTACGCGCTTTTGGCAACCAGTTGTCTTGCTG
Organism: uncultured Desulfobacterales bacterium; assembly: GCA_947259495.1. Lineage (GTDB taxonomy): Bacteria > Desulfobacterota > Desulfobacteria > Desulfobacterales > JAHEIW01 > JAHEIW01. Next base: position 417 of record CAMYLV010000051.1, read on the forward strand.
AAGCTGGCTTGCCTGTAGTTATCGTTAATCCGAGACAAGTTCGTGATTTTGCAAAATCTGCTGGTATTTTGGCAAAGACAGATGCCATCGACGCGCGGGTGATCGCGCGTTTTGCAGAGGCGGTAACGCCAGATGTTCGACAGCTCAAAGATCGCCAGACGTCAGAATTGACGGCCCTTGTTACCCGTCGCCGTCCGATTATCGAGATGATTGTTGCGGAAAGAAATCGACTCAGACTCGCTAACAAACGCAATAAAAAGGACATCGAGGATCATATCCGCTGGCTTAAAAAACGCCTTGATAAAATTGAAACCGATATTGGTAAAATGGTCCAAGGCAGCCCGATTTGGCGCTGTAAGGACGATATCTTACAAAGCGTACCGGGCATTGGGCCCGTCACATCAGCCAGCTTAATCTGCGATCTTCCGGAGTTGGGTGTTTTGAGTCCGAAAAAGATCGCCATGTTGGCAGGTCTTGCGCCGTTAAATTGCGATAGTGGAAAATACAAGGGACGTCGCAGAATATGGGGAGGCCGTGCTTCTGTTCGTTGTGGTTTGTACATGGCAACGATGGCCGCGATCCGATGTAATCCGGCCATTAAGGGGTTTTATCAACGGCTGACTGAAGCCGGTAAATGTCATAAAGTTGCGGCCACCGCCTGCATGCGCAAATTGCTGGTAATTGTAAATGCAATGCTTCGAGACCAAACGCTATGGCAGCAAAATTAGAACTTGACTCCGAACACGGTTGCTCCAACAAATCAGTACTTTTGGGTGGGATAAAAAAGTTTTGATATCCGTTCTAAATCGAGCGATATCACAAGCCTGATAATTGAGAGTTTAAAACAATTTAAGTAGTGTATTTTGGGTTCCAAAAATAGGATTGAATCTCATTCAATCTTTCAAGTTCATCTCCTCAAACTAATTGCCCCTTAAGTGTCCCTTCAAGCATTCAATCTTTGCGTATATCTAACTGTAATGCCGTATATACTAAATCACACATATTGCCATTTCGAGTATTCTTCGCGAGCATTTTTGCTTAAAATATTTTTAAATATTTTTAAATAATTAGACTTTTTTCAAAATTTGTCGATCCTGTCCAACGCTCAAATCACAGGCTGGCATTCCTTTTGCTCTATTAACGCAAAGTTTGTTACGGACCCGTCTTCGCTCATGCGAGCTTCGACTGGGCAGTCCCACACGGACATAGCCCAGTGGAATCCTCTAATAGAGGGCCGCCATAAAGAAAAACTCTCAAAAACAATTAACCAAAGGAGGGTGCTGTATAATGCAAGAATTTAAGAATTGTAAAGCGGTAGACCCCATTTTTGTGCAAACCAGGCCAATCATGCGAGCAACCAAGTTTTTTTTATCACGAACAATGCGAGTTAGAAATATTGTTTATATTTTAGCAATAAGTGTTTTTTTCATTGCCTTCTCTGCGGTCGTCTACGCTTCTCAAATCACCGTAGGTTGGGACAATAATTCTGAACCCGGCATCGCAGGTTATAAGCTACACTACGGCACTTCCACCAGAAACTACGACTACAATGTTGATGTGGGCAATTATACCAGTTGCACCATTTCAGATCTTCAAGAAAACACAACCTATTATTTCGCCGCTACCGCCTATAATACACAGGCGAATGAAAGTGGCTTCTCAGAGGAAATTGCATATTCGGTACCGGTAACCCCCCAGCCCTCTGAACCGACGATGTCTGACCCGGCGATTTATGTGTCAGATATCTCTATTGATTTTTTCAAAAAGGGGCCTAATTACCAGGCAAGAGCTTATGTAATTGTTTGGGACGATATAGACCGAGTTGTTAGGGAAGTGGTTGTATCGGGCCAATGGTTTTTGAACGGTAAATACATTAAAGAAGTCTCAGATTTATCAGATAGAAAAGGTGCAGCCAAATTAATTTTAAATAAAGTGAGGGCGCAACCGGGAGACCAATTAACGCTTATGATTACAGATGTGGTAAAGTATGGTTACAGCTATGATTCTGGCTCAAACATTGCGGATGAAACCTCAGTAAATTTGCCATGAAAAATGATTAAAGATTATAAAAAGCAGAAATCAGTTTGATTAAATCTTCCCTTAAAAATATCCTGTATGTATTAAATGACCTCTTTTCGTACATCACTATATTTTGAGTTTAAAACCTGATGTACTCTCCAACTTATTAAAGATTTTTAAAGCCATAAAAATATTGTGATATCGCTTTTATATATCAAGTGTAAAATTCCGCCACTTTCGTTACTTCCAAAATCGTATATTTCGTATAAGTAACCCACACTTTGGCTGAATTGTGTCTTTCAGCTATGAAGAGACAACCGCAAATTATTACATATATCTTCTTGTAATCTTAAATATTTTCAAACCTAAAAACTTCATATTTTTCCAGCGTCCACCAAGATTTATACCGCTATCCATATTAATATTCCGAGTAACTGACCACCCGCAGAGCGGGTGGTGTGGATTTTTCCGCTATCAGCGAAAAAACCAAAGGCATGGCAGTGCCTTAATCGGTGCGAGTGTAACCGGGTGCAAAGCACCCGGTTAAAAACACCCAATTACGGAATTGGGGTATAAGTGGTTGTAGAAAAAACGTTAGAATAACGGGACGTTTTTTTAATAACCACTAAAAACTGCAAAATACAGCACCCTTTCTGACCTCTGTTTTCCGTGCTCTGTCCTCCGTAACTTCCTGACACCTGAAGCCTGAATTTTGCGGCGACCTAAATGCCCTTGCCGATCGGCAAGACGGGTTCTGCTTTGCGCGGTTTCAGTTGCACCACCAGAATTCCGGTCACAATGAGCGCCAGGGCGATTAAAATTTTGAGCGTAATCGGTTCCCCCAATACCAGCCCCCCCAGCGCCACTCCAGTAATCGGCATGATAAAGATGAATGAATGCAGCGCCACCGCTCCGTATTTCTGAAGCAAGGTGTTCCAGGCCACAAACCCGAAGCCGGCGGTGACAAGGCTCTGGTATAAGAGGGCACCGGTGATTGTTAGATCCAGTTGCGACACCATGGGTTTGTCCCATAAAAGGGCTTCCAGAAAAAAGACGGGTACGGAAAAAATCATGGAATAAAAGGTGACTTGAAAAGGATTGAAGGTAGCGATGATCCGTTTCAGATAAATCACGCTGCAGGCCCAGATGAATGTGGCTGAAAGAATTATCAGTTCCGCGGCTCTAAAGTCGCCCGCGACGCCTTTCTTCTCCGCAAACATAAAAGCGACTCCGCCAAAACCCAACAGAATCCCCAGTAATTTACGTCCTGTAATGCGATCACCGGGGATAAAAAAATGGGCTAGGAACAGCACCCAAAACGGAACCAGATTGGCAATCAATGTGCCCCGGGAGGCATTGGACTTGCTAAGCCCATAATAAAACATGGACAACTGAATCGCAAATAGCGCTGCCAGAATCAGGACCTGGTGCAGCTGGCCTTTTTTGAGCCAAATAGTTTGGCCGGTTACCCTGGACCACACGAAAATAGCCAGCGCCGCAATAGTGAATCGGATTGCAGCGGTGGTGAAAACCCCCAGACCCGAAAATGCCAACTTAATGGCAACGGCGTTTGATCCGAAAATAATGCATAAAAATATTGAAAACACGCCGGCAACAATAGAAAGCTCCTGGTTCGATGGTTGTTGTTCTGTCATTGGTCCCTTGGTGCTTCGAGTTACAATTACAGTGACATTTTATAAGAGTGAAAATCATCAATGATGCTCATGCCGCACTAAGTCCTGAAAACCTCGACTGCGCTCGGCCGCAATCTAATTAAATACGTTATCGTATTTGACAAATCACGAAGTTGGTATTTATATCACTCAAAACAGCTTGGCAAGACAATATAAGCAGTTGAAAAATCCAGGTTATAATGAAAACTTTGACAAAAAAATACAATTATGAAAAAGTGCGAACCAAAAATTTCCGCCGGTTGTATACCGCTTTCCATAATGGTGTTCCGATATACGGAAGTGGGGCATAAGTGGTTGTAGAAAAAACGTTTGAATAGCGGAACGATTTTTGACAAACACTATAATACGGAATGGAGGTCGTCATCCAGGGAGGATTTTAATCAATGGATCTTAACGTGAAAGGATTCAACTCAACCGCGCTGGAGTACCTATCTGAAGAACAGATGCGCGACATTCATTCTGCAGCCCTTGACATTTTAGAAGATTGCGGAACGATAATCCATCATGAAAAATCACTAGCGCTTTTGCAAAAAGCCGGAGCTTACGTGAAGGACGACAGGCGCGTATTTATCCCAAACGGTCTTGCTGAATGGGCAATACGCTCCGCACCGTCAAGAGTAACCATTTATGATAGAGGTGGCAAACCCTCTATGTTTCTGGAGGGGCGCAACGTTTATTACGGCACCGGTTCCGATTGCCCGAATCTTTTGGACAGTTTTACCGGGGCGCGCAGAGAATTTCTATCCGGGGATGTCGAAGATGCCGTCAGATTGGTGGATGCCCTGCCGAATATTGACTTTACCATGTCAATGGGATTGGCACCTGATTTTCCCAGCGAATTGCAGTATCAATATAAATACGCAATTATGATTCGTAATTCAACAAAGCCCCAGGTGATTACAGCAGCTGATAAGATTTCTTTAAACGATATCACGAACATTGCTGCAGCGGTGGTCGGCGGGCGTGAAGAACTCAGTCGCAAACCCGTTTTCGTATTGTATGACGAACCGACCTCGCCTCTAGTGCATATTAATGAGGCCATGGAAAAGCTCTTGTTCATGGCTGAAAACAATCTACCCACAAACTATTCTCCGGGTATCATGGCCGGCGGAACAGGTCCGGTTACCATGGCCGGCGCTATTACTCAGGCCAATGCCGAAATTTTAGCTGGGCTCGTCATCCATCAGCTAAAAAATTCCGGAGCACCCTTTATTTTTGGTGCAGGCATGTCACCCATGGACATGCAAAGTATGCAACCCACATATTCATCTCCTGAAGCTATGATAACACAGGCCGGTCTCTGTCAAATCGGGCGCTGTCTTTACGATCTTCCGACCTGGGGGTTTGGCGGCTGCAGTGCTTCCAAGCTCGCCGATGAACAGGCGGTTAATGAGGCGGCTACCTACATCATGATGTCCGGATGGATGGGCACCAATCTCGTGCATGATGTTGGCTACCTGGAATTTGGTCTAACCTATTCGTTCGATTTGCTGGTGCTGTGTGATGAGTTCATCGGCCAGGTTAGGCGCATGATGGAAGGAATTCGCGTCGATAAGGAATATCTGGCGGTCGATTGTATCAAAAGGGTCGGCCCGGGCGGACATTTTCTGGGCGATGATCATACGCTTGATCATTTTAAGGAAAATTGGCAGCCGGATTTAACCGACCGAAAGACACACGAAGACTGGAATTCCCGGGGGGCGAAAAGTATGGGACAGCTGGCCAAAGAAAAAATAACCGATATTTTAAAAAACCACCGGCCCAAACCCTTGCCAGCCGAGGTGAATGCGGAAATAGAAAGGATTCTGGAAGAAGCAAAATCAAGAAATTGAACAGGTTGAGCCTATTTTAAATGTTCAATTTTGCCGATCCTAAGTCATAATTACACCACGCGTTCGAGGAGGCCTTAAAATGAGCCACGAAAAACATTTTTTTATGAGAGATCCATGGATTTTTGATCCTAGGGATCAGCAACCGGAACGAACGGATTCGAATCTGGGTTTTGATACCCGCGCATTGCATGCCGGGTTTCACCCCCTGCAGGACCTCGCGCCCTTCAGGTCGTTTGTGCCGCCCATCACCCAATCCATGACATTTCCCTATGAGGCTTTCGATAAAATCCCATGTCCGGTCTACGGCCGCACCCGCACCCCGACAAACACGTTATTGGAAGAACGTCTGGCTGCGCTTGAGGGCGGTGAAGCCTGTGTTACTGCCGGGTCGGGATCCCAGGCATTATTCAACCTTATCTTCACCATCGCACGGCCGGGTGACAATGTGGTGACATCCTTAAACGTCTTCGGAGAGGGCTATAAACAGGCCGCTACGATCTTTCCTGAGCGCTGTCAGGTTGAATTTCGATTCGTGCAGGATCCCGGCAATCCTGCCTCATGGGATGCGCTGATTGATCAGCAAACAGGACTCATCTGGGTAGAGACGCCCAGCAACCCCTGTCTTTTTATCACGGATATTGCCGCAATCGCTGAAGTCGCCCATTCCCACGCGATACCGCTCTTGGTAGACAATACCACCGCAACCGCAGCGCTGCAAACCCCCATGGCCATGGGGGCGGATATTGTTTTGCTCTCCATCACAAAGTTTTTGGCCGGCAACGCCACCGTGATCGGAGGCGCAATCATCGGACCGGAAGCTCTGGTCGAGGATATCCGCTGGAATACGACCGAATTTATCGGATCGGTAATGCCGCCATTAGAAGCCTGGATGACCCTGCAGTATTTAGAAACCCTGTCTATGCGGATGCAACGGCACAGTGCCAACGCACAGACAATCGCCGAGTACTTATCGGCACATTCAAAAGTGACCCACGTTAATTATTCCGGCCTGCCGAACCATCCCCAGCACGAACTGGCCCATAAGCAAATGCTTTCCCACGGCGGCCTACTGTCCTTTGTTGTGGCAGACGGCATGGCAGGTGCTGCAAAGGTAATGGATGCGTTTAAACTCATCGTGCATGCCGTCACTTTCGGCACCAGCAGAACGATCTGTATGCACCCGGCGACCATCACTCATGAACACATGACGCCGCAGGAGCGCGCTGAAGCAGGAATTGATGATGGATTGATTCGGTTTTCAGTCGGCTTAGAAAATCCTGAGGATATTATTGCAGATCTGAAACAAGCTTTATTAACGCTTTAATCATAAAAAGAAAGGGATAAAAAATGTATGCCTGTAACCGCGATATGGAAATCAACCATATCAAGACACGCAAAGACCACGCTTGCTATGGAATGGGTCTGGGGATCATCGTGCTCGATGATGCCTACCCCGGTTTTCCAGGGGACGTGCGCAATGCCAGCGCCTTTCCCTATCCGATTCAATACGATATTGCCGTAGGAGTGGATAACTATGCGCTGGTCTGGGAAGCGGACAAAAGCCCCTGTCGGGAGCCGATAAAGCAATCCGCCAGGCGGCTGGAAAAGATGGGCTGTCGCGCCATTGCGGCCGAATGCGGCTATTTCGCCTATTTTCAGAAAGACATCGCCGGCTATGTAGAGATACCGGTATTTATGTCAAGCTTGCTGCAGGTGCCGTTTATTCAGCAGGTTATCGGCCCGCAAAAAACGGTGGGAATCGTTTGCGCTCAAAAACGATTTCTGACAGAAACCCATCTGCAAAATGTGGGCATTGATCTGGCCAGCAATTATATAATTGCCGGCGCTCTGGACGAATACGGCTGCCCGGAATTTACCAGCCTGTGGGATCCTGAAAAACGACCCGAATGCCCGGAATCACACTACGATCAGGCTGAAAAAGATATGATTCGAGTGTGCTCTGAGGTGTGCAAGGCCCATCCCAATATCGGCGCGCTCATGCTGGAATGCACCGGAATGCAGCCATTTGCACGGGCGGTGCAGCGGGTGGTCGATCTGCCGGTTTTTAGCTGGGGCACCCTGTTAGACTATGCCTATTCTGTGGTTGTGCATCGTGATTATTACGGCCATGTATAAAGAGAAATGCCTAAATTTACAAGCTCAGAGTGTGTACAATCTCACAAGTTTTTAAGGGTAACTCATCCTTGTGAGTCGCTGGAGATATTTGCAATTTTAGAATTTGAAAATGTTTGAGATTATCAGAAGGTATATGCAATTATCTACGGTTGTCTCTTCATAGCCGAAACTTATCATTCAGCTATTTTTCACATTGCGTTTCGAAATCTAAAATTTAGATGCTGAATAAGTCTTTGGGTTATCAAACGTGCCCAGCTGCACCTTTTGGGTACCTTCCACAATAACATCTTCACCTTTGAAGCCTTTGCCAGCGCATCTACTTGAACAACTTCCCGCCGAAATGCTCCATGTGCTTATCGATCTCTTTCGCGAAATGCTCCAGGAACTTATCCATCTTTTCGCCGGTAACATGGGTCCCGGTGACCACGTGGCGAGAGCTGCCAAAGATGGCGTAAACAATCAGCGCGATGACGGCCGAATACAGCCCATACTGCACCGGCACACCGCTAATGGTGGCGTAACCCAAAGATTGGGGCACCATTAAGGCCCACACCGACAGGCCGGCAACGATGTCGCCTGCCAGCCACTCTTTATGGTAGCGGGGCAGCCAGTGAAAAATGGATACATAACGGGCAAAGAAAAATGGGGAAAAAGATCCGCATTGGCCACGCCGATCTGGGCACTTTGAGCGGCCAGCTGTCGCTCGGCGAATCGAATATCGGGCCGTCGGCGCAACAATTCGGACGGAATGCCAACCGCAATCTCAGTCGGCATCTGCGGAATGCGCCCCGGTCCTGCCAGCATGGTATCAATTTCCCCTGGAAGTTTACCCAGCAAAATGGCGAGCGCATTTTTAGCCTGGCGGGTCTCGGATTCAAAGCCGGGGATGGGGGGCGGAAAGAGAAAGTTAAATGATCAAGAAATTTTTGACATATATTATATTATGGTATATATTGGTACAAAAATATTCTGTAGGAGGATGGCTAATATGCAAAAAAATACTAGTGTTACGCTCGGAAAATATTTTGAAGAATTCATTGCTCAGCAAATTAAAACTGGACGGTATGCATCCGCAAGTGAAGTCGTTCGGGAGGGTTTGAGGTTCCTTGAAGAACGGGA
>CAMYLV010000052.1 GCA_947259495.1 uncultured Desulfobacterales bacterium
TTTTGGCGCCCAAGAAGCTTCCACAATCATGTGCGACAATGGTGTGGTCAACATCGGGGACATGGATGTCGATGTTCAGGATAAATGCGGCCAGCCCAACAGCCAGACCATGAACGAGTGGGTCTATAATTTTGGCCCGTCCCAGCCGGTTTACACGGTGATATTCAATGAAGGCCAGGTTGTGAAGATTTTGGAAGATGAATGGGGCAGTTAGAAGTTTTTTCAGTTTTCATCCAGCTCAATCCGCCTGCGGCGGACTAACCTAAAAAAGAATTCCAGATTCTTTCCACCCGCATTCGCAGGTGGCTGAATTTTTCTTTGGGGGCTCTGGCCGGTATTTCCTGAAGACTGGCCTGATGGGCTGCGGCGCGATAAATCAGATAGGCATGCTTTAAGATGTGGGCTGTGTATTCATCGATGGCGCCGGTTGCGATCAACGTCTGAATCAGGCGCACATTGTCGGTCCATTGCAGCAGAGCCGGATATTCATGCGATTTTAACAACACCAGATACTGCACCAAAAATTCGATATCCACCATTCCGCCCATATCCTGCTTGAGATCAAAAAATCCCGCTGCGGGTTTTAACAGCTCCTGGCGCATGCGGTTACGCATGCGGATCACCTCCTGCTGCAGTTTGCGTTTCTGGCGATGACGGGCCAGGACCGCGCCCCGCGTGTCTGTAAAGTGATCGATTAGCAGCGGATCTCCAAAAATGGGCCGCGCTTTAATGAGGGCCTGGTGTTCCCAGGTCCAGGCCTGGTTTTGCTGATACTCGCGAAAACCCTCCGCATGGCTGACCAGCACCCCGGCTCCCCCGCTGGGTCGCAGGCGCATGTCGATTTCATACAGTTTGCCTGCCCGGGTGTGGGCCGTTAGAATATGAATCACACGCTGTCCGAGACGGTTAAAGAACTGAGCGCTGTCGATGGCCTGCTGGCCGCCCTTTGTTTTTTCACTGCTGCCGGAATGCAGAAATACCAGATCCAGGTCTGCACCGTAGCCCAGTTCCAGCCCACCGAGTTTGCCGTAGGCGATCACCGCAAATCCGCTGTCGCCAGTTTTCCCGTTCAACTCGCAGCGCGGCGCGCCGTGCCTGGCGAGCAGATGCGCATAGGCTATTTTAACGACTTCAGCCAGCACCGTTTCGGCAATACCCGATAGATAGTCGCTGACCCGCATCAAAGGCAGCGCTCCGGTCACATCAGCTGCAGCAACCCGCAGCACGTTAACTTCCTTAAAAACGCACATCTGCTCAATTTGAATTTCCAGGTCATCCGAAGGGCCGCTACGCATCCGACGGGTCAAGTCAGCCTTTATCTGCTCAATATCCGGAGGAATGTAAAGCGTGCGCGGGTCCAAAAGTTCATCCAAGAGAACCGGATGCAGTGCCAGGAAAGAAGCGATCCAGGGGCTGGCCTCCGTAAGCATGATGAGGTGGGTCAAGGCATCCGGGTTTTCAAGCAGCAGCGCAAAATAACTGATGCGCCCGCCAATGGATTTTAGCAGATCAACAATCCGGCCGAGCACCTGCTCGGGACTTTTGGCGCCGCCAACCGCTTTGAGTACCTGGGGGATTAATTTTTCAAGACGCTGCTGGCCCTTTGATCCGATTTGATCTGGTCCGAGGGCGCTGTTTAAATAATGTAATAACCGCAATACTTCCTGCGGCTGCCCGAAACCAATTTTCTTGAGCACGGCTTCAGCCTGCTCTGGAAATGACGGTGCACGCTGTTGCGATATTTCTCCAACTGCAGCATAAATTCGCTGGTGTCGCGGAAACCCATGGTGGCGGCCAGACGGCTCTGATCCACCGGGTCTGAAGGTAAGTCGTGGGTTTGTTGATCTGCGAATTCCTGCAAGCGGTGCTCGACATTTCTGAGGAAAACGTACGAGGCGCTGAGTTCATCACCCACTTCCGGCGGGATGTGGTTTTCACGCACCAGGATGCGGAGCACTTTTTGGATGCTGCGCTCTTGAAGATCCGGCGTCACACCGCCGCGGATCAGCTGAAACATGTGACCAAAAAATTCAATTTCTCGAATACCACCCCGGCCCAATTTAATATTGCGTTCCATTCCCTTGCGCTGGACCTCGAGGGAGATCATTTGTTTCATTTCCCTCAAAGAATCAAAGGCGCCGTAATCCAGATACCTGCGGTAAACGAATGGGTTTAGTCGTTTCAGCAGTTGATCGCCGGCTTTTTTTTCGCCGGCCACAACCCGGGCGCGAATCAAGGCATAGCGTTCCCACTCACGGCCCTGCTCCTGGTAGTAGTTTTCCAGAGCGTCAAAATGCATGACCAGAGGCCCGTTTTCACCGTAGGGCCGCAACCTCAAATCCGTGCGGAACACAAATCCGGCTTTAGGGTAGGTAAAGATCAGATCGATATCGGAGGAGAAATTTAACTCCCGAGCGCCCAGTTTGCCCAGACCCACAACAACCAGTTGCTGACGGGAGCCATCTTCGGCTGTCGGCCCACCATATTGGTGGGATAGCCAGCCTGAGAGAATCGCGGTGGTCTGCGCAAGGCAGGTATCCGCCATGGTGGAAAGATCGGTGACGGTTTCCGCTAAATCGCTCCAACCGCAGAGATCCCGGAACGCAATGCGGAGCATTTCCCGGCGCCTGTGGATGCGCAAGGTTCGGCCCAAAGCCGCCTCATCTTTTACATCGGAAAGGGCCGTCTTTAGTTTTTGATCATAGTCTTTTTGGGCATAGCGGCGCTGGAGGTCGCCACTGGCGATCAGATCGGATATTAAAGCCGGGTCGCGAATGCAGTTATCGGCAACAAAGTTGCTCAATGCAAACACGCGCTGAAGAGGGCCCACAATTTGCGGATCCTGCGGAAGATTGATTTTGGCTTTTTCAGATGAGCTTTTAAACGCCTCCCACTTTCTTTCCAGGTCCTGTGCGAGTATGTCGGGGAGGGCAGTCGTATTCGTCATCTTTGATTAAGTTTTCAAATGGTTTGGCATAGCGCAAGGCGTAAATAAACAGCCGCTTTTTTAACGCCATGCCCCATGCGCTATGCTAGTTTACATACCCCCAATCCACCAATCGGCGATAGGCATGCTGGGCGTACTGGCCCTGCTGAACGACCTGTAAATAGCGATGGTAGAGATTGGCTGCCTGACGGGTGTTGCCCATGCCTTCCTGGCTGTAGCCTTTGAAAAAGATAATGTTCGGATTACCCGGCAGCAGTAGATCATAGGTGTCAAATTCTTCGTAGGCACCTTCGAAATCCTTCAGCTGAATTTTGGAAAATCCACTGAGGTGATAGGCCTGGGCTTCCTGAGGATAGGCTTTTTGGGCCATTTCGGCATACTGGCGCCCGGCGGCATATTTCTTCTGAATCAAACTGCTTTTTGAGATCATGCACAGGGCGACATAGTCGTTGGGTGCTTTTTTCAGCGCCCGGCGGAAATGATCGCTGGCGGCATCGTATTTGCGTTTGGCCAGCTGACTTTGACCTTTTTCGATTTCTTCGATGGCCTTCTTCTGGGCCCGCAGGCGGGCGGTGTGGTCCATATAGCGTTCGCGATACAGCGGCCCGTTCAAAGCGGACTGATATTGGGTATTGGCCTCCTGAACGGCTGTATCATAGCGCTCCTGGCTCATCGGATGGGTGGCAAATAACAGGTCGACACTGGTGGATTTATGTTTTGACATGCTGTTGAGCATGTCCATCAGACCGACAAACCCCTCGGAACCATAGCCGGCGCCCACCATATATTCCATACCCAGGGCATCGGCTTCGCGTTCATTGTCGCGGCTGTAAGATGCGAGCAGGGCGCCGGCACTGATCTGGCCCAGCTGGCCTGCCAGAGTTCCCAGGGCCGCGCTTTGGGTTCCGGCCAGTACCGAAACGCCACCGGCAATCGCCTGGGTCAACTGTCCTTTTGACATCTGCTCGGCCGAGTGGCGGGCATTGACATGACCCAGTTCGTGGCCCAGCAGGGCGGCCAGTTCGGCTTCGTTATCCAGCGACAGCATAATGCCGCGGGTTGCGGCAATCGTGCCGCCGGGAAAAGCGTAGGCATTGACATAGGTGGCGTTTACTACCCGAAACGAATAGGGCATATGGGTGCGATGGGATTTAGCCGCCATCTTGTTGCCCACCTGGCTGACGTAATTGTTTAATTGGCTGTCCTGCACCGCTCCGAAATCGCTGGAAATCTGTATGGGCGAGAACTGCCGGTCAATTTGAACTTCGGTATCCTCAGATACCAGCATAAACTGCTTTTTCCCGGTGACCGGGTCCGTGGCGCATCCGAACACATAGCCGGCGGCGGCCAATGATGACAGCCACAAAAAATCACGGCGGGTCAGATGGCGTGAGGTGGATGTATTTTTTGGCAGGTTTGGCATGACGGTCTCCCTTTTATAATGACAGGTCTCAGTGTTCAGGTGTCAGGTTTTATTTTTCAGAAGACAGAGGTCAGACAACAGAAGACCGATGTTAGAAACTGTTTGATGACGCGCTTTATCTGACTTTTGACCTCTGTCCTCTGTTGCTGACACCTGACACCTTTTAATTTCTGTGCCCCGAAAGCTCGGTTCTATTGATTTGTTATTTGGAATCGCCCTTGTTGGGTTCGATCACCTTATACGCCTGCAGCAAGCGCTTGCCGAGGGTGGCTGCAAGCTGCTTGTAGAAGATAATCCCATTTGCAGCATCTTCTTCTAAAATGCAGGCTAATTTATCCCGGTCGGTTTTCAGCAATTTAGTGGCTTGTAAACATTCGGCCGAGGCCGAGTAGACATCTCCGCCAATCAGACTGGACCATCCAAAAGCTTCTCCGTTCAATTCGGCACGGTAAACCACCAGTTCCGGCCTTCCGACGCTTAATTTCACACACCCGTTTAACAGGATAAAAAAGAACTTGGCGGGATCGTTTTCTCTGAAAAGAATCTCACCTTTAGTATGCGAAGATGTTGCGGAGATATCCATGAATTTTTTCACAAAATCCATGCTCGTGCCCGTAAAAAGCTCAGATTGTTTGATATACATGGCTGTTCCGATCTTTGCATCGGGGCAGGGCGAATTTCTGCCCAATTTCTTTTATCCACAGCGCTGATGCCCATTTAAATTCATTAAAGCCCGGGAAGTTTCCGCAATCAGATGAATCGATAATGGAAAGCCGCTATTCCGGCAATAGCGCTAAAGAATGGACCTGGACGGTGTCTTTATAAAATAAAGACGCGGACTTGTCAAAAAATACCTGTTCGCATCGATTTTTATACTCCCAGTTCAATAAGTAAGTGCTACACTTTCAGGTTTTGAGGCTTTCGCAGTATGAATGCAATATTATGCCCAAAATCTTACATTTTTGTAAAATTTACCGCTGATACATGACATTTATGTATGATTTTGCGAAATGGATTTTTCGCATACCGCGTGTGGACACAGGTTTGCCGGGCACTTACGATTTTTTCGATGTGGCACGATCATTGCGATAAAATCAGGGACCGCTTTGGGTTCATTTATTTTTGGTTTTTCGGTTAAGCGTTGATTTATATCAATTTTTTGTTTTTCATATTGAATTAATATGATATAAGCGACAGATTGATGAAGCCCGGCGGTTTTCAGGAAGGAGGGCTTTAAGCGCAATCTAAAAGGAGGGAGACGCCAGATTTAATTATTCCCAATTGGGGTTACGTTAAGGTGCTGGCTGGCATTGTAACAAACTAAACATTTACGCCCGATTCAAGAATCGGGAATCATTCCCATATGATGCCCCGCATGTTGTATCGCCGGTCCCATGGTTTTTGCGGGACCCGCCGTACGCCTCCGATAAACTCCCATAAAAATTCTAACTATGAAACGATTGACGACCATAATTTGCAGCTTATCCTGCCTGAAGCGGTAACCTGACCGATCTGAACACTTTACCGACAACGCATCGATTCCATCGCCAGGGCGATTGCATCCCTGCTGGATGCATCCCGACAGGATTTTCATCTTTAAAATGACACCCAAAAAAGGAGATTGATTCCCATGTGTCGCTTATTTGCCATTACCAGCCAAAAGCCGTTATCACCGATGGTTGCCCTCAAGGCGCTTGATGTTATGCGCGAAGGTCATGATTGTTCCGGCGTTGGGATTTTCCTGCGTGACCTTGCCGGCCCCTTTGAGGAGATTAAAGATGCGCCCATATTATCGGGGATTTTCAGCGATAAAGGCTTAAAGCGGCTGGATACCTTCATGATGGATATCGGTTTTATGACCAAATATAAAATTTCGGTTAAACTGCCCAAGGTTCCCCCGCCCGGCGTTCCCAAGCGGGATGTCTATCTGATTCGGGCATATGAATATCCGGAAGAGTGGGAGGACCTTGGCCAGACAGAGCTCTACGAACAGCTGCTTAAAATCCGGCTTCAGCTCAGAGCGATGGGGGAGGAAAAAAAGGATATGATCGTTTTTTCCTTCTGGCCGGATGTGATCATGATTAAAGAAATAGGGGACCCCATGCTGGTTGCCGAGCACCTGAATCTGGACCGCAAAGAGCTTTTTGCCAGGGTGATTATGGCCCAGGGGCGGCAGAACACCAATTATGCCATTACGCTGTATGCCTGTCACCCGTTTTTCATTCAGGGCTATGCAACCATGACCAACGGTGAAAATACGGCATTTGTGCCGATTCGATCATTTTTAGAATCCAGAGGCTTTGACGGCTATACCGGCTATCAATCAGATTCAGAGGTGTTTACCCATATCCTGCATTACGCGGTTTCAAAACTCGGGCTCGGCCTTGAAACCTATAAACACATTATCACACCGTTGCAGGATGGAGATCTGCTGGATCATCCCAACAGCCATTTTTTAAAGAATCTGAAGCAAACCTGCCGGCCGTTGATTATCGACGGGCCCAACTGCGTCATTGGCTGTCTGCCGGACCACAGCGTGTTCATGGTGCAGGATCGCAAGAAACTTCGACCGGGCGTTGTGGGCGGCAAACCCGGTGTCTATGCATTCTCTTCAGAGCTTTGCGGCCTGGATGCCGCTATTCCGAATCGGGATAAGAGCAAAGATTTTCAACCTATGCATCTGGACACAGCTTTTGTCGGTCCAGGTCGTCAGGAGGTTACGTTATGGAACCAGAAAGACCCATTGCCCCTTCCACACTGAGTGTCAAAGACTTACCGTGGCAGATTTTATGGGATTTAGATAAATGTACCCTTTGCGGGAAATGCACGGCGGTGTGTCCGGTAAATGCCATTGAGCTGGGGGTGTTTCGCAAGCGCATATTGGAGCCCCCGACGGATATTACGCAAGAGACAGTCACCGATTTTAGAAGCTATTTCGGTATCCGGCAAAAAACAGATCCGGCTTACCGATGTGTCGGCTGTGCCATGTGCACCATGGTTTGTCCCAATGATGCCATTGTGCCCTGTCGAACGGATGAGTCTGATAAACTTAAATTTCACGTTGACCAGGGCGGTCAGCCCCGCAGACGGGGCGGGCGCCGCAATGTGGCGGGGGGTGTGTTAGACCGCTTAAAATTCATCCGGATCTCGATGTTGACCGACCCGGCTCTGGACGCCGGTCGCCATGAATTCGAATTGCGCACCCTGCTGGGACGCGTTTTGCCGCCTGAAGAAAATTTAAAATTTCTTAGCGCCAATGGCTGGATTCCGCCGGTTCGTGAAATCTATCCCCTGATCATCGGTGGCATGTCGTTCGGCGCCCTGTCGCCCAGCATGTGGGAAGGGCTGCAGATGGGGGTGGCCTATCTAAACGAAGAGATGGGGATGCCGGTGCGGATCTGTACCGGTGAGGGCGGCTGCCCGCCGCGGCTGCTGCGATCTCGATTTTTAAAATATGTCATTTTGCAGATTGCCAGCGGCTATTTTGGCTGGGATGAAATTATTCACGCCATCCCAGAAATGAAGGAAGACCCCTGTGCAATTGAAATCAAGTATGGGCAGGGGGCTAAACCCGGAGATGGCGGATTGCTGATGTGGTACAAGGTCAATAAACTGATTGCCGCCATTCGGGGTGTGCCCACCGGTGTGAGTTTGCCGAGCCCGCCCACCCACCAGACCAAATACTCCATCGAAGAATCGGTGGCCAAGATGATTCAGTCCATGTACATGGCCTGGGGATTCCGGGTGCCGGTCTATCCGAAAATATCCGGCACCTCGACGGCCCTGGCGGTCTTAAACAACTTGACCCGCAATCCTTTTGCGGCGGGGCTGGCCATTGACGGTGAAGACGGGGGTACGGGCGCCGCCTATAATGTGTCCATGAACCACATGGGACACCCCATCGCCAGTAACATTAGAGATTCCTATCTGACGCTGGTGGAAGTGGGTATGCAAAACCAGCTGCCATTACTGGCCGGCGGAGGTATCGGCAAAAATGGGAACCTGGCGGCTAATGCCGCTGCGCTTATCATGCTGGGCGCCAGCGGGGTGCAAATCGGCAAATATGTCATGCAGGCGGCTGCCGGGTGTCTGGGATCCGAATCCGACCGCTGCAACATTTGCAACATCGGCCTCTGTCCCAAGGGAATTACCTCCCAGGATCCGCGGCTGTACCGGCGGCTTGACGCCGAGCAGGTGGCGCAAAGACTGGTAGACCTTTATTTAAGCTTTGACACCGAACTGAAAAAAATCGTGGCGCCACTGGGGCGATCCACCTCACTTCCCATCGGCATGTCTGATGCGCTGGGCATCGATGATCCCAATGTGGCGGAGCGGTTGAAGATAAAATATGTTGTTTGATTTGGAGACCTTAAATGGACAACCAACAGGCTGACAACAATAAGCCCCCCCGGGTGATTTCAGGAAATTTCGGCGGCAACCGGGTGGAGTCGAGAGTTCTGGAAGAGCAGATACAGGAAGCGGTTTCGCGGGGCCAGCGCTCTCTTGAAATTCAGGCCTATGGGCAGCATGGCATCGGCGGCCGGCTCTGGCGCGCGGGTGCTGAAGCGATTCAGATCAAAATATCCGGCCACCCCGGGCAGCGGGTGGGCTCCATGGGCTTTCCCAACACCTTTATCGAAGTCCTGGGACCGGCTTCGGATGATGTGGGCTGGCTGAATGCCGGTGCCGAGATTGTCGTTCATGGAAATGCGGGCAATGGCTGTGCCAATGCCATGGCACAGGGCAAAATTTCTATCGCCGGCAACATCGGTGCCCGCGGCATGACCATGACCAAACATAATCCGCGTTTTGCGCCGCCCGAGCTGTGGGTGCTGGGTTCGGCCGGCGATTACTTCGGTGAATTTATGGCCGGTGGGATCGCGGTGATTTGCGGGCATGAGGCCCAGAGTGCGGACAATGTTCTGGGCTATCGACCGTTTGTCGGAATGGTCGGCGGCAAGGTGTTCTTCCGGGGGCCCCATGCCGGCTACAGCCAGACCGACGCCAAGCTGATGCCGATTGCCGACGAAGACTGGAACTGGTTGACCGAGAATCTGAAAGCTTTTTTACAGCGAATCGATCGAACCGAACTGCTTAAAACGTTCTGCGACAAAGCAAAGTGGCAGCTTTTGGTGGCCCGCAGCGCGCAGGAAAAAGTGTCCAGCCCGATGCGATCCATGCCTTCGTTTCGAACGGACGTTTGGGAAAAAGAGCTGGGTCAGGGCGGATTAATCGGCGATCTGACCCATCTGGATCGAACCCCGATTCCCCTGATCACCAACAGTTTCCTGCGGCGATTTGTTCCGGTCTGGGAAAACCGCAAATACGCGGCCCCCTGCGAAGCCACCTGTCCGACCGGCATTCCCGTGCAGGAAAGATGGCGCCTGATTCGAGAAGGCCGCGTGGATGAAGCCGTAGATCTGGCATTGGGCTATACGCCCTTTCCGGCATCGGTTTGCGGCTACCTGTGCCCCAACCTGTGTATGCAATCCTGTACCCGTCAAATTTCGGCTCTGGCACCGGTGGACGTCACTCAGCTGGGCCAGGCGAGCCTCAAGGCCAAATTGCCCGATTTTCCGCCGGAAAGCGATAAGAAAATCGCGGTCATCGGCGGTGGGCCGGCCGGAATTTCGGTCGCCTGGCAGTTGCGCCAGTTCGGGCACCAGGTCACGATTTACGAGGTGGCCAAAGGTTTGGGCGGAAAAATAACACGCCAGATTCCCGAAAGCCGCATTCCCCAAAAGGTGATTACCGAAGAGATGCGGCGGATCGAAAAAGTGATTCCCCGGATAAACCTACAGCAACCGCTGGGCGCTGAAGATATCGCCCAGCTCAAAGAAGATTTTAACTTTGTTGTCATAGCCACCGGCGCTCAAAAACCCAGGCGTCTGCCGATACCCGGCAGTGAAAGGTCCGTTACGGCTTCTGATTTTCTGGAAGCCGCTAAGGCCAACAAAACCAGGGTGGGTAAAAATGTCGTCATTATCGGTGCCGGCAATGTGGGCTGCGATGCGGCAGCCGAAGCCCACCGTTTAGGCGCCCACAAAATTACCCTGCTGGATATTCAGGAACCGGCGTCTTTCGGCAAAGAAAGGCAGGTGGCCGAGGCGGTGGGTGCCGAATTCAGATGGCCGGTATTTACCCAGGAAATTACCGAAACCGGCGTCAAACTCACAACAGGAGAAGAGCTGCCGGCCGATACGGTCATTATCTCCATTGGTGACGTACCGGATCTCGAGTTTATTCCCGAAGCGGTTGTAACCGAAAACGGTTTTGTGAAAGTCAGTGACAACTACCAGACATCAGATGAACAAATTTTTGCCATTGGCGACGTCGTTCGCCCGGGTCTGCTGACCGAAGCCATCGGCTCGGGTCGCATTGTGGCCCGCACGATTTGCGATATTTTAGATGGCAAGCGGCCGGCTATCGCAAAGCGCGCCATGATCGATCGTCAGCGGGTGACACTGGAATATTTTGATCCCCGGATTACCGAATTTGCCGATCTGGATCACTGCGGTTCGCAATGCTTATCCTGCGGCGCCTGCCGGGACTGCGGCATCTGTGTTGCGGTTTGTCCCCAGGCGGCCATCAGCAGAAAAGGACTCGAAAATAACAACTATGAATATATCGTGGATGAAAACCTATGCATCGGCTGCGGATTTTGTGCCGGCGCTTGCCCTTGCGGAGTGTGGGATTTGGTTGAAAATACCCCAATCGACTAGAAGCTATCACAAAAATGCATCTAACACCCAAGGTCTGTGTTAAAAACCGATTCAAAATGCTCGAATACTAGCGTGTATGCTCCACTTTTGAATCGGTTTTCGCCTTGCCCTTGAGCGTGATCTACTATTTTTGAGATAGCTTCTAATTCAATTGGTTTTATGGATTGGAAACAAATCAGAGGTATGCTTTTGGTATAGCTTCTAATTCAATTGGTTTTATGGATTGGAAACAAAGGTATGCTTTTGGTATGGCTTCTAATTCAATTGGTTTTATGGATTGGAAACAAATCCAAGGTATGCTTTAAGTAAAGCTCGATATCTGAAGCGGAGCAATCGACCCATGGCTTGAAGCCGCTGCCACGGCCTTATGATCAACCATAGTGTTTTTTACAATAAAACAGTGAAAGCGGCATCTTGCCGCGATTTATGAGCACTTCGAAGCGGATCATACAATAAAACACCAAACACCAAACACTAAACACCAAACACCAAACACTAAATACTAAACACGAAACACCAATACCTATGGATGCATTACTAGCTTTAGAGGACGGCCGCACTTTCCCCTGCCGGTCCTTTACCGGCCCGGGGAACGCAACCGGTGAGGTCGTATTTAACACCAGCATGACCGGCTACCAGGAAGTCCTCACCGACCCGTCCTACAGCGGGCAAATGGTGGTCATGACCTATCCGCTGATCGGAAATTACGGGGTCAATCCGGATGACATCGAATCCGATCGCATTCAGGTGGCCGCCTTCATCATTAAAGAGTATCAGGCCTATCCCAGCAATTTCCGGTCAACCGCAACCCTGGCGGACTACCTCACCGAGCAGGGTATTATGGGCGTCGAAGGTTTGGACACACGGGCTATTACGCGGCATATTCGCAATGCCGGTGCGATGCGGGCCGCTATTTCAACAGACGAGTTGACGCCGGCTGCGCTGGTGAAAAGAGCCACTAAAATTCCCCGAATGGCAGGATTAAACCTGGCAAAGGTGGTGACGACCCCGGATCCCTTTTACTGGGATAACGGCAAACCGCATTTTTTCAACCCCGATAGGCAACCGCTGGATAAAACCATCTGGCAGGACCGCGGGGCCAAACGGTCGGTGGTTGCGTTTGATTTTGGTATCAAATTCAACATTTTGCGACAGCTTGACCAGGCCGGTTTTGAATTGGTGGTGGTGCCGTCTGCGACGACCGCCGATACGATTCAAGCCATGGCGCCCGACGGCATTTTTCTTTCAAACGGACCGGGCGACCCCGAGCCGGTTGGCGATGCTATTAAAACCATACGATCGTTATTGGACTACCGGCCCATTTTCGGCATTTGTCTCGGGCACCAGCTCCTCGGGCTGGCCCTGGGCGGGACCACTTTTAAGTTGAAATTCGGCCATCGGGGTGCTAATCAACCGGTCAAAAATCTCCGATCCGGGAAGGTCGAAATCACCTCCCAGAACCATGGATTTGCAGTTGATACGGAATCACTCCAGGAAAATGATGTTGAAATTACCCATATTAATTTAAATGACAACACCCTGGAGGGTTTTCGGCACCGCAAATACCCGATCTTTTCGGTGCAATACCATCCTGAAGCATCTCCAGGTCCGCACGATGCACGCTATCTCTTTGATGAGTTTAAAGAATTAATGGGATAAGTTTTGATTGGTTCAATTGGTTCGATTGGTTCCATTGGTTGGGTCATTCGCTTTGATTTCACCGCAACCCATTAAACGAATTAAACCAATTAAACAAATGCAACAAAAATTTTATTTATGCCCAAACGAACAGACATCCATCGGATTTTAATAATTGGTGCCGGCCCGATCATCATCAGCCAGGCTTGTGAATTCGATTATTCCGGTACCCAGGCCTGCAAGGCCCTCAAAGAGGAGGGTTTCGAAGTCATCCTGGTCAACTCCAATCCCGCCACCATCATGACCGACCCGGAGACGGCCGATCGAACCTATATCGAACCGGTCACCCCCGAAGTCGTGGCGCTAATCGTTGAACGGGAGAAGCCGGATGCCCTGCTGCCGACCCTTGGCGGGCAAACCGGCCTGAATACGGCCATCGAAGTTGCTCAAAGGGGGGTTCTGGAAAAATTCGGCGTCGAAATGATCGGTGCCTCCACACCCGCCATCAAAAAAGCAGAAGACCGCGATCTTTTTCGCAAGGCTATGACCAGCATCGGGCTGCGGATTCCGCAGAGCGGGATCGCCGAAAGCATGGCAGAAGTTAAAATAATAGCCGATCAGATTGGATTTCCCATTATTGTGCGGCCCAGTTTTACCCTGGGGGGCACCGGCGGCGGCGTGGCCTATAATGTCGATGATCTTTACCGGCTGTCCCGGGCGGGTCTGGATGCCAGCCTGATCGGGCAGGTTATGCTGGAAGAATCGGTGATGGGCTGGAAAGAATATGAACTGGAGGTCATGCGCGACAAACAGGACAATGTGGTCATCGTCTGTTCCATCGAAAACATGGATCCCATGGGGATCCACACCGGCGACAGCATCACGGTGGCCCCGGCCCAAACCCTCAGCGATAAGGAATACCAGCTGATGCGCGACGCAGCGATTGCCATCATGCGTGAAATCGGCGTCGACACCGGCGGATCGAATGTTCAATTTGCCGTCAATCCCGTGGATGGCGAGATGGTGGTCATAGAAATGAATCCCAGGGTGTCTCGCAGCTCCGCGCTGGCATCCAAAGCCACCGGGTTTCCGATTGCAAAGATTGCCGCCAAGCTGGCGGTGGGCTATACCCTCGACGAAATTGCCAACGACATTACCGGCGAGACCCTGGCGTCTTTTGAACCGACACTGGATTACTGTGTGGTCAAGGTGCCGCGCTGGACATTTGAAAAGTTTCCCGAAACGACGGATTTTCTAACCACTTCGATGAAATCGGTTGGTGAAACCATGGCCATCGGCCGGACCTTCAAAGAAGCCCTTCAAAAGGGCTTGCGTTCCCTTGAAATCGGCCGCCACGGTTTGGGGGCGGACGGCAAAGGTCCCGCCGGGGACCCGCATGTCAAAAACGGGCTGCCGTCTACGTCTGAAATCCAGCAAAAACTGACCTCGCCCAATTCACAACGCATATTTTATCTGCGATATGCCCTTTTAAAAGGAATGTCGGTGCGCTCGATTTTTGAAATGACCGGTATCGATCCCTGGTTTATTCATCAGCTCGCACAGATTGTTGACCTGGAGCAGCAAATTCACAAAGCCGGCTCAGCTGTGTCGGATGCGCTGCTGAAACAGGCCAAGGAATGGGGTTTTTCAGACCTACAGCTGGCACACTTAGCGGGTGTGCTGGAATCAGACATCAAAAAAAGGCGCACAGCGCTGGGTTTAAGACCGGTTTACAAACTGGTGGACACCTGCGCGGCTGAATTTAAGGCGGCCACCCCATATTATTACTCGACCTATGAATTGGAAAACGAGGCCCGGGTTTCAGATCGCAAAAAGGTGATGATTCTCGGCGGCGGCCCCAACCGCATCGGCCAGGGAATTGAATTTGACTACTGCTGCGTCCATGCGTCCTTTGCACTGCGCGAAGAAGGTGTTGAAAGCATCATGGTCAACAGTAACCCCGAGACCGTCAGCACGGATTATGACACTTCCGACAAATTGTACTTTGAACCGCTGACCCATGAAGATGTGCTCCACATCGTGGAAACCGAGTCACCGATGGGGGTCATTGTTCAATTTGGCGGACAGACCCCGCTAAACCTGTCGGTAGGCTTGCACGCTGCCGGAGTTCCGATTCTGGGAACACAGCCCGACAGCATCGATCGTGCCGAAGACCGCAAGCTCTTTCAGGCCATGCTCAACAAGCTCGGTTTGATACAGCCGGCCAACGGCACGGCCTTAAATGTTAACGATGCCGTCAAAGTTGCTGAAACCATCGGGTATCCGGTAGTTGTGCGACCCTCCTATGTACTGGGTGGACGCGCCATGAAAATCGTCTACGATCAAGCCGGCCTTGAAAATTTTACCCATCTTGCAATTATGGCCTCCCCGGATTACCCGGTTTTGATCGATAAATTTGTAGAGGATGCTTTCGAGTTTGATGTGGACGCCATCTCCGACGGGCAGAGCACTATTATCGGCGGTATTATGGAACATATCGAGGAAGCGGGCGTGCATTCCGGTGACTCGGCCTGTGTGCTGCCGCCGGTTAACATCGAAGCGCATTTTATCGATCAAATGATGCGGGCCACAAAAGCGATGGCCAAAGAGTTGAAAGTGGTCGGCCTGATGAATGTCCAGTACGCCCTGAAAGACGGCCAACTCTATGTTTTGGAAGTTAACCCCCGGGCATCCCGCACCATCCCGTTTGTCAGCAAGGCAACCGGCGTGCCCCTGGCCAAACTGGCAACCAAAGTGATGCTCGGTCGTACTCTGACGGAACTGGGCTTAACCGCTGAAATCGTTCCGGCGCACCTGTCGGTTAAAGAAGCCGTGCTGCCGTTTGACCGCTTTCCGGATGTGGATATTTTGCTGGGACCGGAAATGAAATCGACCGGGGAAGTCATGGGGATCGGGTCGGATTTCGGGTCGGCCTATGCCAAGGCCCAGCTGGGCGCCGGCCAGAATCTGCCGACGAGCGGCACGGTTTTTATCAGTGTGATCGACGATGACAAAAAAACAGTATTGCCCGTGGCCGCCTGTTATCGGGATGCCGGTTTTAATATTATGGCCACTCATGGAACATCTAAATTTTTGGCCGATCACGGAATCCCCAATAAAGCCGTCAACAAGGTGTCCGTCGGTCGCCCGCATGTGGTTGATGCGATCAAGAATGCCGAGATCCAGCTGATTATCAATACCTCCATCGGAGGTGAAACCCGGCGCGACGGATACTATATCCGGCGCAATGCCCTGCGCTATAAGATCCCCTACGCGACCACCACAGCAGGTGGCATGGCGATTTTCAAAGCAATTGAAACCTTGCGTGCAAAGAAGATGACCGTAAAAACGTTGCAGGAATATAATAGCGAAACTTGAAATTGGGGGTCTTGATGAAGGAAATTCATGAACTGGATATATATAATCTGGCTGAGACACTGTCGGATCTCATATAGTATGCATTTGACGATTGGTCTGACAAAGTTAAAAAAAATGCTTTCATTAGGAGTACTAAGATAAATGAAGGTTAATAAAGAATCTAGTTTCACGTTTCAAGTTTCACGTTTCAATGATGACAAGCCCCGTGAAGCCTGCGGGATTTTTGGCATTTACGATCATCCGGAAGCAGCTGCGCTGACCTATTTTGGCCTTTATGCCTTGCAGCACCGGGGCCAGGAGAGTGCCGGCATTGCCGTTGCCAAAGACATGCAGATTACCGAGCACAAAGGCATGGGACTGGTATCGGATGTTTTCGACATGGACCATCTGTCCCGGCTGGACGGCGGCAGCGCCGTGGGGCACGTGCGTTATTCGACTACGGGCAGTTCCATTTTGACCAATGCCCAGCCGTTTCGGGTCCGCCATCGCAAAAAATCTTATGCGGTGGCCCACAACGGCAATGCGCATCGGCTGAAAAATGAACTCGAGCAGGCCGGTTCCATTTTTCAGTCCACCATGGACAGTGAGATTTTTTTGCATCTTTTCGTCAAAAATCTGAAGTCCGGATTTGAACAGGCCCTGGTCGAAACGGTCTCCCGCTTGGAGGGGGCCTTTTCCATCATCATGCTGACCAGTAAAGGTGAAGTTATCGGCATAAAAGATCCGCAGGGTTTTCGCCCCCTGTGCCTGGGAAAACTCAACGGCAATTATGTCCTGGCATCGGAGACCTGCGCATTTGATCTGGTTGAAGCTGAGTTAATCCGTGAAATCGATCCCGGAGAAATCGTGATTATTGGTGAAGACGGCGTTAAAAGCATTCAAATGCCGGCGGCGCCGACCCGGGCCTTTTGTATCTTCGAATTTATCTATTTTGCGCGCCCGGACAGCACCATTTACGGTCAAAATGTCTATTTAACACGCAAGGCACACGGGCGGTGTCTGGCCCGGGAGGCGCCTGTGGACGCTGATCTGGTGATGCCGTTTCCGGATTCCGGCACTTACGCAGCCCTTGGGTATTCGGAAGAATCCGGCATTCCATTTGAGATAGGAATGATTCGAAATCATTATGTCGGCCGGACCTTTATTCAACCCACCCAGGGTATGCGGGATTTCGGCGTGCGGATTAAACTGAATCCGGTAAAAGAGCTTCTCAAGGGCAAAGATCTGATTATTATTGAAGATTCCATCATCAGAGGCACGACCATTAAAACACGGGTAAAATCTCTGCGCAAACTCGGCGTGCGGCGCGTGCACATGCGGGTTGCCGGCCCGCCGCACCGGTTCCCCTGTCATTACGGTATTGATTTTTCGACCCGCGGGGAATTGATTGCGGCCCGCAAATCGGTTGCCGAGCTCAAAGATTTCCTGGGCCTTGATTCGCTGCACTACCTGAGCATTGAAGGCCTGTTGAATTCTACCGGCATTGAAAATCCAAAAAAGCATTTTTGCAAAGCCTGCTTCGATGGGTGCTATCCGGTGAGTTTTGATGAGATGGTGTCCAAGGACTGTCTGGAGGAATAGGTGTCGGGTGTCAGTCCCCTGGTTCAAAGGTTCAGCGTTCAAAGGTTCAGAGGTTGGATTACAGAAGACAGAAGCTATAGAGAGGTCAGCGAACAGACATAAAACAATGAGCAGGGCAGACCTCTGCTGCTGCCATCCGCAGGAGCCTCATATCTCTAACCTCAGAACCCTGAACCCCTGAACCTGAAACCGAATATCTGAAACTTAGATCACTGGAATACAGATAACCTCCCGAAGAGTAAATATGTAGTAATAACAGTCACTAAAAAATTCCTCCTTGCCCTTTTAAGGGGTGCGGTATAAAATGGTAACGTTACGCCCATTTTAACGTCGCCCCCGCCGCCTGGAGGAATGCATGCTTGAATCAAGATACCTGAAGGATAATATTGAAAACATCCAGAAATTATTGGGCATTCCCGCTCTCAGAAATTTTGAAACCAAAAGTCTTGGAAAGCTGCTGCGACTCAGCAAAATCCGTGAATATGAAGATGGCGAGTGCATAATTAAAGAAGGCGATTTTGATCCGTGGCTCTATTTCCTGCTGTCCGGCAAAATAAAAATTACCAAAGAAGGGCTGGAAATCGGCACTATTGACGAAAAGGGTGAAATTTTTGGTGAAATGCGCGTTATCGACAGCATGAGCCGTTCTGCTTCGGTATTTGCCGTCGGTAAAACCATCTGTTTGGCCGTCGACACATCCGCCAAAAAAAGATTATCGACAGACAGCACTTCCGATGAAAAGCTGGATTTTTTGTTGCTATTGTACCGCATATTTGCCGAATTCATGTCCATCCGGTTGCGCGCCACTAATGAAGAGCTGATCATGGCCAAAAAGAAAGTCAAACGATTGCTTGATCAATTATGACCGTCAAAAAAACCGTTGCCTTTTCAAAACATTCCGCCAATCTTTTTTTTCACATTCTTACCCAATGCAACCTCAGCTGCCGGCACTGCTATATCAATCCTGAACAACACGGAAAAACCCGTGTGCCCTTGGAAACCATCAAAGCCTGGCTGGATGTATTTTCCGACGGCAGCGCCGCAACGAACCTTATATTTTTAGGCGGTGAGCCGACCCTGCATCCGGACCTTTCTGAGGCCATCAAATATGCCCGCACCCGGGGTTTCGGTTCCATCACCGTTGACACCAATGGATATCTGTTTCACGACATCCTCGCCAGGGTCAGTCCTGAGGAGGTGGATTTTTTCAGCTTCAGTCTGGATGGCGCCACCCGCAAAACCAACGATGGGCTTCGCGGGGAAGGATCCTATGATGCCTGCATCAACGGCATTCAGAAGACCGTCTCGGCCGGATTTGCAGCCAGCCTGATTTATACGGTAAGCCGGGCCAACCTACATGAATTAAAATTCATGCCGGCGCTTTTGAGCGACCTGGGGATCGAGCGGTTTTTTATTCAGGTCATTGGTCTGCGCGGAAAAGCGACCCGATCTCATGAGGGGGATTCTTTACAGGTATCTCGCTCTGAATGGCTGCAAGCGATTCCCCCACTGGCCCAAAAAATTGCCCGTCAAGGAATTACGGTCAGCTATCCTAAGGTGTATCTGGATGCCGAAGAAAAATTTGAGTGCGCCGGCCGCGTGGCCCAAAATTATTTCATCTTTCCCAACGGCAGGGTTTATCAATGCCCTTTGTGTGAAGATCTTCCGATCCACAGCCTGAAGCTCAAAGACAATCAACTGATCCGTACCGCCAAGCTCAACGAGAGTGATTTGTTCGAATTGAATATTCCGGAGGGTTGTGTGATGAACAAATTGATCCAACCCGACAATTCAAGCTATACGCTTGGGGGCGTACCGGAATACAAGATCGGGTGTTGCCTGCTTAAAGAAGAGTTAAAGCCACAGTAGGTGGTAGAAGCTCATCTGCTGTACATTGAGTTCTCGGCTTAGAAAATAAATGGTTCAAAGGTTCTGGGTTCTGCGTTCAGAGGTTTAAGGATTTAAGTGACAGGTTTCTGGGTGTTGTGCTAGGTCTTCTTACATCTGGCCTCATGCTGCTGTTATCCAACCTTTGAACTTTTGAACGTTGAACCTTTGAACCTGACGATCGAAATCCGCATGCGCGGAAGTTGCCGCTATGGCGTGACGAAGGAGCGAAGTCAAAAAAGAAAAACGATGCCCACCCTTCGACAGAAGATCATATCTTTATTAAGTGAAACGGAGATGAGCGCCCGGGAGATTTCCGGGCAAGTGGGGATAGCCGAAAAA
>CAMYLV010000053.1 GCA_947259495.1 uncultured Desulfobacterales bacterium
GATTTCAAGCCCTACAAAAGATACAATAAATAAAGATATAAAAAGATACATTATTTGTTTCTTATTTCGTGGAAAAACAAAAAAGACGAGAAAAAGAGAGCATATTATAAAATAATGGAAATTGCTTTCACGACCTAAGATAATCGATGAAATAATGAGGAAAATTAATGAGAATGATGAAAAGAATATTACTGAAATAGTATATTTTCTATAATAATTTAATATTACGACACCAAAATTTAAACCAAAGTTTATTATAAAAGCATATGTAATATATTCCGTGGCTGGCCAGTAAAACAAGAAAAGCGGTATAAAGCCGGAAGCTAACAGCATCAATAAAAGTGCAACTGTATTGCACAGTGTAATACATTTTATATCCGATTGATCAGTATCACTGTCTATACCTGCATACCGCATTTTAGAAAAAAATTCTTTCACTTTAGCCTATTGTTGTGTTGGGATATATAGGTATTTTTACAGATATCCTGCCGGAAATGCAACTATCCTCCAAGGAACGATTGAGAATACATGTATTTTACCAATTTTACAGATATGATATGGATATCTCAGGTTTTGGGAGACGTCAAAATCGCTGATACCTTCTATCTGCCATAGCCCATTAAAACCTGAAAAGCTTTATATGTATCAGGGAGCAAAACTGCGCATATTCGAAAAAGCCAAATAATATCAACTTTCGGAAATCTTAATCGGCATCATCTCATTTAATTTTCCGAGCCGTGATAATGCTACTTCCATCATCCAGGATAGTACGCCTAAAGTCACCAAAGCCTGCTTCTTCCAGCCAATCCTTATGCTCTTGTTCTGTATACGCCTGACCTTCATCATAGACATTAATATAAACTAAATTAAATCCAACTAATTTCTGAGGCGACGTGCGTGTATTATCGATGATTCCATAACCTCTTATATAAATTTCGCCTCCTGGATTGATTACTTTGCTGACATTCCTGATAGCACAGCGGGCATCATCTGGAGAAAGCACCTGTAAAAATGCTGACATAACGGCTGCATCATATGAGCCTGACAAAAATTCACGAACCACGTCGGCTGATATTACCTTAACCTTGTTGCCAGCGCCTGCTTCATCGATATAATGTTGTGTAACTGGGGTAATTTTGGGCAGATCAACGATTGTCGCTTTAATATGGGGACAAGCCTCACTCACAGCTATAGCCAATCCCCCAGAGCCACCACCAACATCCAACAATGTGCTGTAAGAAGAAAAATTATATCTTTCCACCAAATCACGTCCGTAACTGACTGCATATGGATGTTCACCTAAAAAAAATTGTTGTAGCTCGTCTTGCGACATGTCTGAGTAGTTAAGTTTGGCTTGCGGCACTCCCGTTCGAATAGACTCAGCAGTTTTTAGTGCAGCATTCCACATGGTTGAGAGAAGTGCATGTATGTCGCCTACACATGAGGGACTGCCCTTCACAAGAAAGCGATTAGCTGCATCAGTATTGCTGAAAAATTCGCCTTTCACATTTAAAAATCCCGAAACTACTAAGGCATATAAAAGCGCTTTCAGTTTAGTTGAGCTCACACCTATTTTTGTCGCTATCTGTTCAGCGTTCATCGGTCCTTCTTTAAGCGGTGTGAATAAATCAAGCTGCATCCCAGCAAGCATTGCAAACGGGGGATAGACCGACGTGGCAATCTTTTCAATCGGGTTTTCTTTAGGTCTTTCAAGGGTTGCTGATTTCATGGGTCATTCACCTCCAAAGAGAATACCAAAATATTGGAGATTTTACAGATATGTTAGGAATAGCTCAAGACTTTTCAGATTGTGGATTGCACAATGACAAATATACAAAATTTTTGACTATCGAAAATTACGTATATCGTGCCTCCATTCACAATATGTCATAACTATCAAATTTTTGGATAAGGCTTTGAAATATTAAATTTGCAGAAATTGGAGTTTTAATATTTAGAACGGCCATATCATTGGAATGAAGAGTGAGCCCATTACCCAGACCAGCAAATTGAGCGGCATTCCCAGTTTGAAGTAATCGCTGAAGCGATACCCGCCGGGACCGTACACCAGCAGATTGGTTTGATAACCGATGGGCGTTGCAAAACAGGCGCTGGCACCAAAGCAGACCGCAATGATAAACGGTTTGGGGTCGACGCCCAGACTCTGGGCGGCTGAAATGGCAATCGGCAGCAACAGGATCGCGGTGGCGTTGTTGCTCAATACATGCGTGCTGATGCTGGTCAGCAGGATCACCCCGCTCATAACAAACACCGGACTGGCACCGCTGAATAAATCCAGGAATGCCCTGGCGTAAAATTCGGAGGCACCTGTTTTTTCCAGCGCCGCACTCAATGCAATCATGGCGATAATAATAAAAAGAACCCGGCCGTCCATGGCGCGATAGGCATCCCGCAGCTGCAGGCATCCGGTCAAAATCATCAGAAAGGCGGCCGCCAGGGCACAGATTAAAATATCCGCCAACCCCGTGCTGGCCGCCACCACCATTGCCCCGAATATGAGAAACGCGCGGCGGGCCAGTCGCTTGTGCTCGATTTCATGGTGGACGTCCTCGACAATGATAAAATCCGTTTCGCCGCGCAGTCTCTGCAGCGATGATTCCGGCAGACGAACCAGTAGAATGTCGCCGATTTTTAATCGGATGTCCTTGACTTTTGGTTCGTCATAATGAAGCGCTCTGCGCTTAATAGCGATGATATGGATATCGGGGTCTCGCCGCAGACGGCTGGATACCAGCCTCTCGCTCAAAAGCGATGACTGGGGCGGGATGATCAATTCGACAATCAGGGACCCTTTTTGCTCGGTCTCGAAATTTATACCCTGTTCGGCAAGGGGTAATTGCACCAGATCATCGTGCAGTATTTCAACCAGATCATTGGCCGAACCCTTGACGAGCAGTAGATCGTCAGCGGCCATTTTGACTGCATCCCGGTCAGGGTAATACACATGGGAGTAGCGGATGAGCTCGAGTACATCCATTTCCGGATATTTTTGTGAAAAGTACGATTTCGGGTCTTTGCCGATAACGGGGCTTTCTCGCGGGATATGTAATTCGGCCAGGTAGCGCCGATGTTCATCATCTTTGAGCTCACACACCGGATTGTGCATGCTCGGCATTAGTTTCGGCCCGGCAAAAACCAGAAAAAAAATACCCAGCAGGGCAACGGGCGCGCCCAACGGTGAAAGCTCAAACATGCTTAAGGACCCGAATCCGTGAGCGGCACTCAAATCACTGATAATGATATTGGTCGAAGTCCCTATCAACGTGCAGGTGCCGGCCAAAATGGAGGCGTAGGAAACTGGAATAAGCACCTTGGACGGGCTGAAACCCAGCTCACAGCCAAGGCTCAAAATAATGGGGATAAAAAGAACCACCACCGGGGTGTTGTTAATAAAGGCCGAAGCCGTGCCTACGATGACCAGAATTAAAAATATGGCCAGGCCGGGTCTGCCCCGGGAATATTCAATGACCTTCTGACTGATAAATCCGACTGCCCCGGTGCGAATCATCCCCTTGCTGATCAGAAACATGGACCCGACGGTGATAACCGCCGGGCTGGCAAAGCCCGCAATGGCTTCTTTGGGCGCTAAAATGCCACTGAAAACCAATGCAACAATAATTCCTATCGACGTCAGATCCACCGGCAGTTTCTCAGTTATCAACAGAATCATCGCCCCAATTAAAATGAGGGTCACCAACCAGATTTCCATATATCAGCCTCTTCGATTAAATCGCCGCAGGTTAAGCAGCACCTATCCGATAATAATACGCTTCAAAAGATGGAAACTAAGTATTAATTTTAATTCGAAAACTGCAATGTCAAGCATTCTGCGCTGCCCGCTGACCGATCACAGACCCTAAATTATTGCGGCCTCCGCTAGCCCGTCGATCCGGCATGCTGAAAGATCTGGAAAAATCATATGGAGCAGCCATTTTTTTGACTGTTTTTCTAAAAATTAGTTGCAAATACAAATCAGCATGTTGTATATACCTCTATACACATACTCGACCAACCAATTTCCCGATAATATTCATTTTCACCCGCTAAAGGGTTAAAGCTATCAATTCCAGTGCTGCTGTTTCACGTTTCTTTTTCAGACAGCGGCTGAGCCGACACAAAAGGATGACCCGGTGAAAATTGTTGACGCCTCAAATCCGATTCCCAAATATCTTCAGATCAGTGCCTGGTTAAATGAACTCATTGAAACCGGAAGATACCAGACGGGCGAACAGCTGCCTTCCGAAGTTGAATTGGCCAAAATGTGCGATGTTACCCGCACAACCGTCCGGCAGGCTATTGCGGAATTAAGCGCGAGAGGACTGCTCCGAAAAGAGAAGGGCACCGGCACTTTTGTGTCCGCCCCGGCGCCGGCCGAGTTGAGGCAAAAGCTGGAGCATATTTCAAGCACAACGGATTTGATGCAAAACAGCGGCATCGCTCAAAGTTCCAGGGTCCTGGAAAAGCGGGTTGCCCAGGCAGAAGATGAGATCGCCAAAGCTTTATTTTTAGGTGCGAACAAGAAAGTCATTCTTGTGCGGCGGGTTCGCATGGGTGACGGTACGCCTTACGTCTATGAGGAAAGCTACCTGCCTTTTGATTTGTTCAAGGGTATTTTGGATATGGATCTGACAGGATCGTTATACAAAATAGTTTCAGAACAGTTCAATGTCGTGCTGGCGCGCTGCGCCCAGACCATCAGTGCCGTCAATCTGAATCTCCATATTGCCGAAATCCTTAAAATGCCGGAAAGTGCCGCCGGCATTTTCATGGAAAGCCTCACTTTTGATGAGAACAGCATCCCGGTAGAGCTCCTTTATTCCTATCACCGGGGTGACACCTACAAACTCGAAATCGAACTCGGCCGGTATCACACTAGAGCCGGCGACCTGAATCTCGCATGAAAATTAATGCGAAGTTGAGATTGCAAATAAGGGCAGCAAATGAAAGCTTCCGACTTGTCCACCTCTGGAGGACTCGTGCAAGATACAGGTAGTAAAACAAATCAAAAATCATTGAGGAGGGAAAATGGCTATCGTCAATGCAAAAGAGATGCTGCTAAAGGCTACGGCTGAAAAATATGCGGTCGGGGCGTTTAACTGCACCAATCTCATCCAAATGGAGGCGGTTGTGGATGCGGCGGTTGAGCTGAGCGCGCCTTTGATTCTGCAATGCTCGGTGGCACCGTCCCAATTTTTAAAACCCCAGGTCATCGGTGCGATTTACAAAACCCTTGCGGCTGAGGCACCCATTCCGATCTGTTTGCACCTGGACCACTGTGCTGATGTGGAATTCTGTCAGGTGTGCGCCGATGCCGGATACACCAATATCATGATCGATGCCTCCAAACAGGAATTTTCTAAAAATATTCGCCAGACCAAAGCGGTGGTGGACTATTGCCATGCAGCCGGCGGCATTTCAGTCGAAGGCGAGCTGGGCACCGTATCCGGGGTCGAGGATCAGGTACGGGTGGCCGAAAGTGAGGTGGAGCTGTGTGACCCCGAGCAAGCGCTGACCTTTGTAGATCAGACCGGCGTCGATATATTTGCACCGGGTATTGGTACCGCCCACGGGGTATACAAAACCAAAAATCCCAAAATCGATTTTGAGCGCTTTGAAAAAATTGCCGCCTTAATCAATGGCCAACAGGTGCGCGTTCCCCTGGTAATACACGGCGGGACGGGTCTGCAGCCGGATGTGGTTAAAAAGCTTATCTCCCTGGGCGGCTCCAAATTTAATGTATCCACCGACCTGAAACACACCCTGATTGATACCACTTATGACTACATCTCAGCGAACCGGGACCAGTACAATCCGGGCAAGATCGATGCGGTTGTCAAGGCGGCCATCAAGGATAAGATTAAATATTGGATTGAGTTGTTGGGAAGCGCCAACAAAGCCTGAAAGCTGGCCTAAAATGTATCTAACCCGCCTGCGGCGGACAGGCGCCCATGGGCTGTGTTACAAGCCGTGCCCATGAGCGTGATCTACTATTTTAGGCCCAGCTTTATACATACAAAAACCATTTTTAAGACTGATTTAAACAAAGTAAATTGTTTAGAATATGATGCGGTATAAAAGTTGAGCTAAGCCGGCTGCGAGCGCACAGCAACGATTTCGCAGGTTGGTCATCAGCAGCCGTCAGTGATGCTTATCCCCTCCCTTGACGGGAGGGGATAAAGGGGAGGGTGATTAGATGAGAACATCTATTTTATCACCCCCTCCCAGACCGTCCCCCATCAAGCGGGAGAGGGCTATCATGATGGCGGGCGAATCCTGTTATCCGGGGACCTTCGGCCGGCTCAACCGCCTAACCGGATAACCGAACGAGGGGGGAGGAGAAGCCATGTCAGAACTTAAAGCCATATTCTGGGACCAGGACGGGGTGATCATCGACACCGAAAAAGATGGTCACCGGGTGGCCTTTAACAACATGTTTAAAGAATTCGGCCACGATTTTGAATGGGACGTGGACACCTATGGCAGGCTGCTTAAGATTTCGGGCGGCAAAGAAAGGATGCGCCATTATTTTACCGAAAAAGGCATTCTGTTAGAGGGAATACCCGAGAAGGACAACGAATTTTTGTTGACCCTGCACAAGAAAAAAACCGCCATTTTTGTTGAGATGGTCGAAAGCGGCATTTTGCCGCTCAGAGCCGGTGTTAAGCGCCTGATGCAGGAAGCCATGCAAGCCGGTTTGCGGCTGGGGGTCTGCACGACCGCCAATGAGCGCTCGGCCAATGCCATCGCCAAAGGAATGCTGGGCGATATTAACCTGGAGTTTGTGTTGGCCGGAGACGTGGTCAGCAAGAAAAAGCCGGATCCGGAGATTTACCGGCTGGCGTTACAGGAATCCGGTCTTTCACCCGATCAGTGCATCGTTATCGAGGATTCACGCAACGGGTTGCTGGCGGCCCAGGCGGCCGGTCTGCGATCTGTGGCGACCACCAACATATATACCGAAAATGAAGATTTGAGCCCTGCCTCGATCGTGGTGACCTCACTCGGTGATCCGGACGGTGAAAAAGGGGTGCTCAAGCAATCCGCCAAACCCTTTGACTTTGACGGCGTCTTACATGCCGAACAATTGATCGAGTTTTTTAAAGACTGAACGCAACACAATCGGATATTATCTGAGAAATAATTTTGAGGACTATTGTCGATCATATCATTTGCTATAAGACGATATGAATTACAAGGTGCATGTGACCCGATATTTGGTATGACATTCACGTTGACGGGTGGTCCAAATCATTTGGTGCCGATCATCCCAAATATCGGGCCACTGTGTATCTTCGGGGCAAATTATTGGCATATCGTCTATCAGCAAATAACATGACCTTTTATCAATTGGGTTCTTTTATGCATTTGTGCATCGTCTCTTTTGGTCAGAGTAGACGTTGAAATTTATTTCTATGACTTAGGAATAGGGGATCTAAAATGATTATCGGCGTTTTAAAAGAAATCAAGGCTGATGAGAACCGCGTGTCACTATCTCCGGGGGGGGTTGAGTTTATGCTGCAAAACGGCCATACGCTTCTGGTCGAAAAAAATGCCGGCAAACCCAGTGGATTCAGTAGCGACCTTTACGAGAGGGCCGGGGCGGAGATCGTAAACAAACCCGAGGCGGTTTTTGAGCGTGCGGAGATGATTTTACGAGTCAAGGAACCGCATCCTTCCGAATATAAATTTCTTAAAAAAGGCCAGATCTATTTTGCCTATCTTCATCTGGCAGCATCCGAAGAAGTGACCCGGGCCATGATGGACCGCGGCACCACCAGCATTGCCTATGAAACCATACAGAAGGACAACGGGTCCCTGCCGCTGCTCAAGCCCATGAGCGAAGTGGCCGGGCCCATGGCGATTCAGCAAGGGGCCAAATACCTTGAGATGGCTCAGGGGGGTCACGGTGTTCTGCTGGGTGGTGTGCCGGGTGTGGACCCGGGAACTGTCGTGATACTCGGTGGCGGCGTCGTCGGCATCAATGCTGCCAAACTGGCCTGTGGATTGGGTGCCAAGGTTTACATACTCGATATCGACTTGAATCGCTTGCGCTATCTGAGTGATGTGATGCCCGGTCACTGCATCACCCTGATGTCCAGTCCGGCGGCCATTCGCGACGTGCTGCCCAAGGCTGACGTTGTCGTGGGTGCGGTGCTGGTGCCGGGCAGCAAAACGCCGAACCTGGTTACCCGTGAGATGCTCAAAACCATGAAGAAAGGATCGGTTCTGGTGGATGTTTCCATTGATCAGGGCGGCTGTTT
This sequence comes from uncultured Desulfobacterales bacterium, assembly GCA_947259495.1. GTDB lineage: Bacteria > Desulfobacterota > Desulfobacteria > Desulfobacterales > JAHEIW01 > JAHEIW01. The sequence goes on from CAMYLV010000053.1 coordinate 8,283, forward strand.
TAAGACATCCAGAGAGACGACCCATGCCGATCCGACTTATACGGTCGACGGCATTGTTCATTATGCGGTCAGCAACATGCCCGGGGCGCTGCCCAGAACATCAACGCTGGCGCTGAACAATGCCACCCTGCCGTATGCAGTGGAGATTGCCAACAAGGGCTGGAAAAAGGCCATGCAGGAAAATTCTGATATCAAACGTGGCGCTAATGTGGTGGAAGGTATGGTCACCTATGAGGGCGTCGCGGAGGCCTTCGGATTAAAATATGTGCCGATCGATAAACTACTTTAGAATTACCTGAATTGCTCACTTTAGGTATCATTTTTAGAACAATAAATTAATGCAAAGGAGTCCGCAATGATTGTAGGCATTTTAAAAGAAATCAAGGCTGAGGAGAATCGCGTTTGTATGACCCCTGCCGGTGTAGAGGTCATGCGACAAAACGGTCACGAAGTTCTGGTTGAAAATAAGGCCGGCAGAGGCAGCGGGTTTCAAAACAGCGCTTATAAAAATGCGGGCGCAGAAATCATCGACACCCCCAAAGAAATTTTTAAACGTGCGGATATGGTCATGCATGTCAAAGAACCGCTGCCGGCCGAATATGACCTCATCCGCAAGAACCAGATTGTTTTTACCTATCTGCATCTGGCCGCAGCCGAAGAGCTGACCCGGGTGCTGATCAAAAGCGGTTCAATCGGGATTGCCTACGAAACCATTCAAAATGAAGATGGGTCCCTGCCACTGCTCACCCCGATGAGCGAGGTGGCCGGCCGCATGGCGATCCAGCAGGGCGCCAAAGGGGACGGTGGTGATTATCGGCGGTGGCGTGGTGGGTACCAATGCCGCTAAAATGGCCTGCGGCCTGGGTGCCAAGGTCTATATTCTGGACATGAACCTGGAGCGCCTACGCTATCTGAGTGACGTGATGCCCAGCAACTGTTTTTTGCTGATGTCAAAACCGACCACTGTGCGTAGGCTCATCAAGGAGGCCGACGTCGTCGTCGGTGCCGTGCTGATTCCGGGCGCCAAAGCCCCCCGGCTGATCACCCGTGAAATGCTTAAAACGATGAAAAAAGGCGCCGTGCTGGTGGATGTGGCCATCGATCAGGGCGGATGTTTTGAGACATCCAAAGCAACCACGCATGGTGAACCGATTTACGAAGTTGAGGGTGTCGTCCATTACTGCGTGGCCAACATGCCGGGGGCGGTGCCCAAAACTTCCACCCTGGCGTTAACCAATGCCACCCTGCCGTATGCGGTGGAGATTGCCAACAAGGGCTGGAAAAAGGCCATGCAGCAGAATCCCGAAATCAAGTACGGTGCCAACGTGGTTAAAGGCAAGGTGACCTATGAGGGGGTTGCCGAGGCTTTTGGGCTGAAGTATACACCAATCGACTCACTACTATAACTAGGGTTCAAGGTTCAGAGGTTCAGTGTTCAAAGGTTTTGGCTGCTGGCTACTGGCCACTGGCTACTGGCTATGCGACTGTGATCTGTTACCAACAGCCAGCAGCCAGCTGCCAGGAGCCAGAGGCCAAAACTAATTTTTAACCTCCGAACCCTGAACGTTGAACCTTGGAACCCAAATTTATTTCATAATTTTGAATGAAGGAGATTGTGATGAAAAAGGAATTAAAGGACTGGATTGTTCCCTGGCTGTTTACATCAAGAGAGTATAATGTCGGCATTTTAGATCAGGCAATGGCCAACCCGGAGCATGCCCGTCTGATGCTCAATGAGAATCCCATCGAGCCTTCGGAGAAGGTCATTGAAGCGGTGGTTGAATCCCTTCGACATGGCAACTGGTATCCGGACAGTTTTTTAAGGTTGCGAACAAAGATCGGGGCCATGTACGATCTGGGTCCTGACAATGTGACGCTGTGCAACGGGTCATCTGAGACCATCGACGCCATGATGCGGGTATTTTTGCAGCCGGGAGATGAATTTTTGCTGTCGACGCCCACCTTTGAGTTGTTTCCACCACGGGCGGAGCTT
>CAMYLV010000054.1 GCA_947259495.1 uncultured Desulfobacterales bacterium
TTCTGACTTTGAACCCTTTGCTCTGGAAATGAATATGGTGTGTGGGTTGACCCATTTCATGCAGGATGAAACCGTTTTTCCGGCCTTGGAGGCGATGATACCCCAGTTTCGAGCCGATATTATTATTTTTAGCCAGCTAAAAAAATGGGGACACTGGCATATCGCCGGGAAAGACTTCATCAGTCTCGGGCCTGCATCGGGCACAGACGGGCTTTCATGGGGGCAGCTGGAAGTTGATGCTGAAAAGATCGAATTTAAGATCATGCAGGCTGGATACGAAGGAGGATGATTTGACGCAACCCGTTTTGGTGGATGTGCTTTTGACTGATTTTCGGCAATGAGTTGCCTGCGTCTATATGGCGGAATCGGTAAAGGTCTTACCGCAAGACATCCAAGAAATTATCGAAGTGCATGAATGGGATATGCGCACCCGAGAAGGGGTGCAACGCTTTCGGGAACTGAAGGCCAAGTCCCTGCCCAGTGTTGCTTTAGATGGCGACCTGGTTTATGAATCCCTTATCCCCATGCAGGAAGAACTCATCGACGAAATTTGCAGACGTTATAAGGAAAAGAATCAAGATGAATAATATCTATCTGGAAGATGTTAACATTGAAGGCTTCAAATCCTTTTCAGAAGAAACCAACATGAGCTTTCAGCCCGGCATCGGCGTTATTATTGGAAATAACGGCGTCGGAAAATCGAATATCCTGGATGCGATTGTTTGGGCGCTGGGCGAAAATGATCTGGACCGTATCCGTTGTTATGAAAAAGAAGAGTTGTTTTTTGCCGGCAGCAAAGACTATCCGCCGGCACCCAAAATTCGGGTGGAGTTGATGCTAAAACAGGGAGAAGAAAAAGACGCACCCGGCATCCAATTGGCCCGTGAAAGAAACAAAAATGGGGAAGATCAATACTGGATTGATAAAACCAGCTATGCACGCCAAGCTTATCGTGAAAAATTAGATGCCCATAATCTCAAGCATTGTCTGGCAACCATCATCCGGCAGGAACAAATTAATGACATCATTCAGTTAAACCCCTGGCAGCGGTTTGACGGCATCCGGCAAGTACTGGGCCTGCAATCCGAAGAAGAAACGGTAGGATGCCTCAAAGATATCATTGGTCCTTTATTTCAGCGCTATATGTCCTATCTGATACCGCTTGGTGACGTCCAACTGGATGTGATTTCAAAAGATGAGCTCAAGGGATTGGAGATCGAAGTCAATCTTCCGGGCAATCGGTTGCGTAGAGCGCATCAATTGTCCGGCGGCGAAAAATCCATTACCAGTCTGGCGTTGAAGCTGGCTATATTTCATCAACTTGAAAGCCCATTTTTTCTGCTGGATGAAGTGGAGCCCTCTCTGGACTATACTAACCACAAGTCGATGCAGGCCTTTCTCAAAGACGTGGCCGACAGCAAACAGCTTATTATGATTACCCACCTGCGCAGTACCATCGCCCTGGCAAATACGGTGCACGGTGTCAGAACCCGCTGGGATGGCTCTTCCTTCATGAAATTTTATTTTGTGATGGATGAGCGTTTGCTGAGGCTTTATAAGTGCTGCTAACTAGAACCTATCTCAAAAATGCATCTAACCCGCCTGCGGCGGACAGGCGCTCAATGGCTGCGTTAAAAACCGATTCAAAATGCTCGAATACTATCGTGTATGCTCCACTTTTGAATCGGTTTTCGCCTTACACTTGAGCGTGATCTACTATTTTTGAGATAGGTTCTATATTCTCAAAAATGCATTTTATGCGCCTCGGGTGCATTAACCCGCCTCTCTGCGGTGCCCATCGAAAAAACTGCTCATTTCCAAATTGGAAACTAATTATAAACTAATTATTAAGATTCCTTTCAAACAATGTCGTTTCTGCCTGGGTCCTGATTAGCGGTCAGTGTCAATATTCCAAAATCGCTTAAAATGATTACGGCGGGTTAGGTTTCAACCAAGCAGCGTTTTAAATCTTTGAGCATTTCTTGTTTATCTATTTTCCATCCGATAAAGGCCAGCCGAGTTTCAGCTTCGCCTTCCCATGGGGACCATTCGCTTTTGCCACCGACAAAATTGAGCATTTCTAAACGATCTGCGAAACGAACCGCGCCTTTAATCCGAAATAATTCCCAGGGTAAATTGCGGATAAACTTTTTAAAGCGGGCTTCGTCGAAGACTCCTGAATCCTGAAAAGAAAACGTCACAAAGTTAACGGACTTGGCTGTATGGTTGTTATGCTCTTCATAAGCAGGATGAGAATTGTGTGAATCAGATTTGCCGTTCAACGAAGCCGGCTGGAAAAATTGAATCGGCTTTAATCCAAATATTTTCGTTTGAGCCTGTGTCCAAAGGGTTTCCGGATCGATTCTACAGTGAATCGTGGGAACCACCTGGGCGTCGGGTATGGCCTCGTGGATCTCGTCAAGAAACTGCGGAATTTTTTCTGCCGGCATCAAATCGATTTTATTTAAAAGGATTAAATGGGCCATTTTTAGCTGGTTGTAAAAGAGCTGTCCAAATGCTTCGCGCGCCTCCCAAATATCCGCTTCCAACACCGTGATAATTTTTTTGAGCTCCATATATTGACCGATCCCCGGTTCCTGCAAGGCAGTTGTGATCGATTTCGGGTCGGCAACGCCGGAGGCCTCTATTAAAATGCGGCGGGGCTTGAATCGCTGCCATATGCGCGTCAGCGACTGTTTTAAATCGGCGCTCAGCGTGCAGCAGATGCATCCGCTGGTCAGCTCTATCACGTCAGATCCGGAATCTTGAAGCAAGGCGCCATCGATGCCGATGTCACCAAACTCATTCACCAGGACAACTGTTTCTGAGAGGTCGGCTTCCCAGGAAAGCATTCTTTTGAGTAAGGTAGTTTTACCCGCCCCCAAAAAGCCCGCTAAAAGTAAAAAATCGGCTTTATATTCTGGCTGATTGCCAAGCGTTGCGCTCATTGAACTTTTTCGCCTAATCGATCCGAATCAATATAAGCTGGGCTGATGAATTTAGTGTCATGTCCTGCAAGTAATTTGCAAAACACGGTTGTATTTTAGGTTTCAGGTGTCGGGTGCCAGGTCTAAAAAGATAGGCCTGAGGACTGAGTGCTGAGGTCTGAAGTATATCAAGATATAAAGGTTTGAAAAGGGCCATGCCAGCTCATGACGGAAAACGACAACTCATGGTCCCAGGAGGACGATTCATGACGGAAACCGACACTTCATGTTGAAATGGTCGGCCAACAAACAGGCTTCTTTGCTCAGTCCTCAGTCCTCAGCACTCAGTCCTTATTTTCCCTGACACCTGAACACTGAAACCATAATCATTATGACTTTTGTAACATTTTTGCGGTACACAACACTAGACGGCGACGGTTGCAACCTGGTAGCACCGCAAGCATCGCTCGGCTTCAGCCACGGCTTCCTGGGCGGATAGGCCTTGCTCGACTTCATCAAAGGTTGATTTTCGCGTGTCCGGTGGGAGCATGCTCGGCTGGAAGCGCTTTTTGCTTTCGACCTTAAGGATTTCCTCGTCCGGATCATAGACTTTTACGATTTCGAAAAGCTTATCAAAGTAGTGGTTTTCATCATATTCAAGGGTCTGATTTTTAATAAAACGGTCGATGCTTTGCGCAGCCCTACGGCCGCCGGCGCAGGCTGTAATCAAGGCATCCGGTCCGGTTTCACAGTCACCGGCAAAAAAGATTTTTGCGCGATTGCTCTGCTTGGTGTATTCGTCAACGACAATGGTATTCCATTTGGTTGTTTGAACATCATCCACACCTTCCAGCAATGAAAGATCGACCTGCTGTCCAATGGCTGAAACGATGGTATCGCAGTCAAAAACAAATTCCGAACCTTCAACCGGCACCGGTCGTGGTCTGCCACTGGCGTCCGGTTCACCCAGTTCCATTTTGATGCATTCAAGGCCGGCCACTTTACCGTCTTCAGTCAAGATACGCACCGGCGCTGTCAAGAAGTGGAACTGCACCTGTTCTTCTTCGGCATCGTGAATTTCGGCATCATCGGCCGGCATTTCGTTGCGGGTCCTGCGGTAAACCAGATGAATATCTTCCTTGTCGGTGCGCAAGCAGCAGCGAACACAATCAATCGCGACATTGCCGCCGCCGATAACCACGACTTTTTTGCCTTGCGGATACGGATCGCGGCCGGCATTAATCTCCCGCAGATACGCAAGGCCTGGGATAAATCCTTGATATCCCTTGTTTTCCCCTTCAATACCCATTTTGGTGCTGTCCTGCGCACCCATACCGATAAACACCGCATCGAACTCATTTTCGAGTTGTGAGAGTGGCAGATCATTTCCGATGGTTTGACCGTAGTTGATGGTAACGCCCATTTTCTGAATTTGCTGCACCTCTCCTTGCAGGATATTGCGCGGTAACCGGTAGTCGGGAATCCCCACGGCTGACATGCCACCGGGTTCGTCCAGGCTCTCATAGATGGTTACCTGATGCCCGCTGCGGGCCAGGTGATACGCACAGGTAATTCCAGCGGGCCCGGCACCGACAATGGCCACTTTCCCGGTATTTTCGGAGGGCGTGATCCTATACTCTGGTTCCTTTTGCTCGCAGAGTTCATGATCCGCCACAAAGCGTTTGAGCGCTTTTATCGAAATGGGTTCATCTATATTCTTGCGCCGGCAATGTTTTTCGCAGGGTCTGAAACAGACACGCCCCACAATTCCCGCTATGGGCAGACGTTCGCGAATTACATTGAGCGACTCGGTAAACTTGGCGTCTTTGATCAATTCGATGTATTTAGGAATGTCAAGATGAATCGGACAGGCATCCAAACAGGGGGCGGTTAGCTTGGAATAATAGGTTCCCTTTGTGACCGGTTTCTCACCACTGATGGCCTTTGAAAAGTCATCGGCAAAGTATTTGAGAGCATGAAAGAGCGGCGCCGGTCCGGATTTGCCGATGCTGCATTTTGCATTGCTAACGATGGCTTCAGCAGCCGACTGCAAAAACTCCAGGTCTTCTTCGGTCGCTTCGCCGTTGGCCATATCCTGAAAGACCTCGAGCATCTCCTCCCAGCCCGTTTTGCAGTAGTTACATTTATCACAGGTTTTTGAATGCGCCAAAACTTCCTCAAAATAGGCCCGGCAAAGATCGATGATATCCACTTCAGGTGATCGCAAAACAATTCCTTTCCAACCCATCAATGCTTTGATTTTTTCGTCCTGCTTAAAAAATTCGGGCAAATCCAGGTCTTTGATTGACGCCTGGTTTTGCGTTTCATCACTGCGGTTTTCAATAATTTCTCCACCCCATGAACTGAAAATTATGTCTGTCATGCTATTGCCTCCAACTCGTGCAAAATTCTGCGAATAAGCGACTCAATTTTCCGGTCAAATTTTTCTCATACCGCATAACCGATGTCAATGCATTCGATTTTGTTGTTTATAAAATCATCTATATTCAATCTAAAAATCATCTTTTAGACGATATAAAAAAAGGGAAGTTTTGGTAATAAATAGCGGTATAATTGCAAGGCGGCGCCAAACCCGCTTTAAATGGACATGCAACGCAAGGTTTTCGAGTAAAGTCGGGAGGATGATCCGGAGCGTATCCCTGCGTGTGCTGCGCTATAAACCCTGAAACCGCGACAGGGCTTTCCGGGGGTTAGATTTGCAAAAATCAATTTAACGATTAAAGGAGGTAGGCTATGCAGCGTTTTAGTAACGAGCCAATGGTTTGTGACATCGGTGGCGTGAAACTAGGCGGTCAGCCGGGAGATTATCCCACAGTCTGCTGCTTCTCCATCTTTCAGGAAAGCGATAAGTTGTTTGATAAGGGCAGCCGCAGAAAAGGATTTAATGAAAAGCGGGGAGAAGAATTGCTGAAAGCGGCAGATAAGCTGTGGAAGGAAACCGGCGTGCCCGTCATGGCTGACATTGTCGCCAGCCCGGGTGAAAAATTCAAAAAATATGTGGATTTTGTTACCTCGGTAAGCGACATGCCCTTTTGCGTTGACGCCATCATGATGCCGGCCAAATTGGAGGGTGCGGCTTATTGTGCCGAACAGGGTTTGCTGGATCGGATGTTCTATAACAGCATTACCGTCTGGGAGGAAGATTTAGAAACGGAAGTTAAGGAGTTAGCCCAAATTGGCGTTAAGCATGTGCTTTTGGTTGCCTTTGATCAGGACGATCAGACACCCAATGGCAGAATTACCGGCGCCCAAAAACTGCTCGATGCCATCGAAAAGGCAGACGCCAAATTTGACTTTCAAATCAGTTGATAAAGGAAAAATGGGGCTTTGCGACGGCCAGTGCGCCGAGTAACGGTTCTTACATGGAATTGCAGCGCTTTAAAGATATGTTTGGATTTAAGGGCTGGGCCGGGTTTGATGCTGCGGTGGAAGCCCTTTCGGCATTTTACTACAACGATTTAATTTTCACCGGACCCATGGCCGGTGCACCCCGTGTCGTGACCGCCGTTGCGCTGGCGGACGCGTTTTTAGCCACATCGGTTTTTAATGAAACCAAAGCGCTGCCGAAAGATCTCAACCACCCTTTGCTCAAGCTTTTTCCTGAGTTTGCCGAACAGCTAAAGGTGGCCTGGGATAAACCCAGTGATTTGGAAAAAATGTAGCCGCATATAATATGAAATGATGCGTTTGTGAGCCTCAGTTGCATACCTACTCCGAGCTGGGCGAGGATTGATCAGCAGATTGCTTGACATCCTCGCCCTTTTCTAACATCATTTTTATGTTATTTCTGGCAGCCCCCAGATCTTTCACATCACATAGACAGAGCACGCCTTTCATAGTATTAACTCTCTGAATTATAAAGCATATTCATTTATACCCTGCTGGAGCGGTTGTTTTTTATTTGGGTGAAAATCGGCTTGCTGATTAACATTATCAGTGTTAATAAGGATTTGGCGCGATTCAGCGCTCTGTGATGTCTTAGCTGGAAAGAAAAGCATGGCCTAAAATCGGTCTGGCCCAGAATCAGGCGACATTTAGTTATTTGTCATTCATTCAGGTGGGAAATGACCATTTTTGACTGGCGAAATGAACTCAACCGGGACGGGCATCGGGTTGTCATCTCGGGACAACCCATTGCCATGCACTGCCATCATTATAACATTAACTTACAGAAAACGATGGAAGAGACATTGGGTACGGAAGGTGTTGAGCTTCTGTACCGTTCGGCTGAGGAGACCAATTATCATAGTTTACAGCATCTCTTCAACCACTATAATAAAATCAGAACCCTTAAGTCAAAACTCGAAATGGCCTCCTTGTTGTATCAGAATTGCGGCTTGGGGATAATACATTTTAGGAAGGTCAGGCCCAATTTGGCTTACATTGCGAGTACGTCCAGCCATCATGTCACCGGGTGGCTCGCAAAACACGGGCGACGCGATACACCCGGCTGCCATTTTACCCGGGGCTGGATTGCCGGTGCGCTGGAGGTAATTTACCAGCGTCCCCTTGGTTATTATATCGTAGAGGAGCTGCGGTGCAAAATGAAGCGGGATGAAGAGTGTGTCTTTCATGTTAAGGAGCGTTAAGTGGCAATTGATGTAAGCAAGATTATCCATGCGGTCATGGAAGGCAGTAAGATAAGGGAATCAAAAGGGATTATTCCCCTTTTTGGGGTCTATCTCTCACTATTTTCGGTGTACTATTACAATCGACTGAGTTTTGATTTTGAAATCAAAATGGGCAAACCGCGTGAGGCTGAAGCCAGGGCCCTTTTGATTAAAGCGGCCCAGGAGTGCGGCTATGCCACTTTTCAAGGCATTCGCGATTCCTGGGAATGGCAGCAGGTTGTTGCTCCCATGGTTGAAAACCAAGAAGATCAGATTTTAGGTTTTGTGGCTGTGGCCGTGGCGTTTGGCTGGGGGGACCTGGCAGTCGAGGAACTTGTTCCGGGAGAAAAACTTGTCATTCGCGCAAACGACTCTTATGAGGCCAGAGGCTACCTGGAGCAATACGGTCCTGCAAAATCAGAGAAGTGCTATATGCTCAGGGGGGTTGCCGGTGCTTTCATGGATCTTATTTATGGCAGCGACTATCCGGATGGGCTCTACGCTTTTTCGGCCTTAGAGACGTGCTGCCGGGCCAAAGGAGATACGTGTTGTGAATTCATTGCTAGAAAATCACCTTATCGACCTAACGCTTAGGCGCAAACGCAAGGTCAAAAAGCCGCAGTGTTGGGTGCTTTTGTCCTGTTCCAAAGTGCTCTGCCCAATGCATGGTAAGCAAGCCACCGAGTGCTGGCTCATCCCCAAAACTCATTGTACCAACCTCGTCCAGGACGATTTTTTTCAAAAGCTATCCGCATGCCTGTCCTGTTCCTATTTTAAAGAACAAGGCGAGATTCACCCGAGTGGCTGGAGCTATTTTATTTCCGATCAGATCCAAAAATACAATTCCAAGGCTCTGGAGCATTTGTATCAAAAGGAAGAAAGCTTTGTAGAAATTCTAAACCGAATTCCGGATGGGTTATTCACCACCGACCATGAATGGCGAATTACTTACTTCAATCCAGCCGCCGAAAAAATTACCGGTTTTTCGGCCGATGATGCAGTAGGGATGTATTGCAAAGACGTGTTTAAGAACTCAATCTGCGAGTCTGACTGTGCGCTTAAGCACGCTATTGCAGAAGGCAGAGATATCCACAATCGGGAGTATGAGATTACCAGCATCGAAGGCAAAAAGATACCCATTATTTGTTCAACATCGGCATTTCGGGACAATGCGGGACGCGTTGCCGGAGGGCTTGAAATATTTAAAGATATATCTGAGTTGAAACGACTTCAGGAAGAGGTTGCCAAACGCGAGAAAAAATATCGTCGCATCTTTGAAGGCAGCCACGATATGATCTACACGACCAACCAGCAGGGCCAGATACTGGATATTAATCAAGCCGGCGTTGAAATGCTTAACTTCCCATCCAAAGAAGAAATGCTGAGAACGATATCGGCCCGGAACCTTTACCGCAATACTTTAGATAGAGATAGATTTCTGGCGGCCATTAACCGGCGAGGCCAGGTAAAAGATTATGAAGTTGAATTTAAAAAACATGATGGCGCTGCAATGCATGCCCTGATTTCCAGCCGACGGTACCAAAACCCCGAAACCGGAGATGTCGAGTTCGAGGGGATCATCAAAGACATTACCCATCGCAAGCGGACTGAAGAAGCGCTGAAGCAGCGTAACCGGGAACTTTCGATCCTCAACAGTATTGCTGTGGCCCTAAATCACAATATGGCCTTGAACCTAATTTTACAGGAGACACTCAAGAATGTACTGAAGGTATTAGAACTCAATCGCGGTGCGATTTTTCTGATCAATCGCCAACAGGAAAAAACTGAAGTCATTGCCAAATTTGGCTTTAAAGTTGAAAGCGCTGACGACGCTCTACCGGTAATTTTCAAAGATCCGCTGCTGAGCAAATCCCTCCTGGAAGATGAGATGGTTTTAAAGCCTGAACCCATCTTTCCGACCTTTAAAACGCATTTTCAAACCAAAGGGCAAAAATTTTCGCCCTGGCTGACCTGTTTTCTGATTACCTTTAAAGGCAAAGGGGTGGGATTTTTCGGACTTGACATCCCCGCATCCCGCAGACTGAGTCAATATGAATTCCATTTAATGGGCTCCTTGGGCAACTTTTTAGGCGGCGCCATCGTAAATGCCCAGATGCGTGATACAATTCGTAGCCATCGGCAGGAGTTAAGACAGCTTACCGGGAAATTATTTCAGAGCCAGGAGGAAGAACGCCGTCGTATCGCGCGCGAACTTCATGATGAATCCGGTCAATCTCTAACAGCTGTTAAACTGGCCCTGGAAAGGTTGGAACATAATTTGCCATCGCAAGAAAAAGATCTCAGGAAAGAAATCGGCGAAATCATCATGATGGTGCGACGAACTTCCTCGGAAATCAGGCATCTTTCATACCATCTGCACCCAACCCTGTTAAGCGATCTAGGTCTTGAACCGGCACTGGATCTTTATTTTAAAGAAATCAAAAATCATACGGGTCTTAACGTCGAGTTTAGCATCGTGGGATTTGATCACCGTTTGGATGTTGACATGGAAACGGTTTTCTATCGTTTCAGCCAGGAAGCTCTGACCAATGCCCTGAAGCATTCCGGTTCGGATAACTTCCGCCTTTCCATTATCAAAAGCTATCCCAAGATCATCTTTCGGGCAGAAGATGACGGGATCGGTTTCGACACCCAGATTATTGGAAAGGATCAACGCAGTCTGGGCCTGCTGGGTATGCGGGAACGGACCTCCCTTCTGGGCGGTACCTTCCAGCTGCGCAGTCAACCGGGAGAAGGAACCCGAATCCGGATTGAGATACCTTTTGCTGAGTCATTGAGCCATGGCTAATCCAGTTCGCATAATCATCGCAGATGATCATACAATTGTTCGCCAGGGTTTAGCGAGTTTGCTGAACGATCAGCCTGATTTGAAGGTTGTCGGCCAGGCGGTCAATGGAAGAGCAGCAGTGGACAAAACGCTTGAGTTAAAGCCAGATATCATCATTATGGATATTGCCATGCCTCAGATGAATGGCATTGAAGCGGTAAAACGGATAAAGAAAAAAGTTCCGAAAACGAAAGTTTTGATTCTGTCCATGTATTCCCATGAACATTATATCCATGAGCTTTTAGAAAGTGGTGTGTCCGGCTATCTTCTTAAAGATTCCAGCGGCCGGGATATTATCAATGCGATTCACGCTGCCATGAAAAACGAGACTTTTTTGAGTCCTTCAATTTCCAAGGTGGTTGTGGACGCCTATCGATTCCCCCGCAAAGGAACTGCAAGTGCGGAGCGTTATAAACGACTGTCCAATCGCGAAAGGGAGGTTTTTCAGCTGATTGCCGAAGGACATTCCACCCGACAAATTGCTGATATGCTTTGTGTCAGCATCAGCACGATCAAATCCCATCGGGCCAAAATCATGGAAAAACTTGAAATCTATTCGCCAGTCAAACTGGTCCATTTTGCCATTCAGCTCGGATTGGTCGATCCGGAATTATAAATATCAACCATTTCAATCACATGGCTTCGTAACATGCAGCCCTGGACGCAAATGCATCCGGCGATGATCCATTGCCCGGCAAACCGCAACAATACGATATGAATTCAAGTAAAAAAATAGGCATCATTACCCTTACCCGTCAGACAAGTTTAGCCTATTCAGCCCTGAAAAGGATTGTTGAGGATTTGGGACACGAACCCATTTGTGGTGAAGCGATTGGGTCCGATTGTATCTTTTTCCCATTAGAAGAAATCAATCTGGTTGGATATGATTTTTTGGCCGATTTTTTTCAAAAAGTAAAACTGTCAGATGCGGATGTTATACTAATTTCAGCACCTTATACGGTTAACTGGTTTATGTTGCCAAAAGTTGTTTACTGCCTAAGAAGCATCTGTTCGGCCCCCATCATCCTCGGTGGCAATGAAGCTTCCAACAACTATAAAAACCTGATGCACTTTCGATTCTCTGCTTTTGTGAATGAAGTGGTCGACGTCGCTCCCGATTTCATCGTCAGGGGAGCCGCTGAAAAGGTTTTACCCGGCCTTTTACCATTGCTTGACAAGACTACCCTGACAAAAAATTGGGATCGAGATTTCCTTAAGCAATTGCTTGAAATCCCCAATATTGTTTTTTGGTTGCCGCAAAGAAAGGCGGTGATTGCCACTGATTTTAGCGCTGAAGATTTATCTGAAAGAGATATTTTTTCCTATGTGAAATATGGGGATAAGTCTATTGCACTGACTTTTCAAAGAGCCTGTATTTGGGCCAAAAAATCCCGCGGAGGATGTTTATTCTGTGCAATTGCCAGTCAGTTTGGGGACCATTTTCATTGTGCGGTTCAAAGTGATTTTTTTGTAGAAGATCTGAGCGTATCTTTAAATAAAAACCCCCAGATTAAATATGTCGATATCTGGGATGATACGTTTAATATTAATCAAGACTGGGCGATTAAAATCTGCCGCTATTTAAAAACCGTGAGTGAAAAAGCCGGGCGCAAAATTAGATATTCTTGCTTCCTGAGACCCAAAGGCTTAAGCGAGAAACTCGTCGAGCAAATGGCAAATGCCAATATTCGGACGGCCTTTATCGGCGCAGACGCAATGACCGATGAACTTTCACGGCGCATGCGAAGGGGCTGCACCATTTCAGAAATGAACACGTCGATAGCGTTGTTGGCGAAAGGAAAAATCCAGCCCAGATTAAGCGTTCAGTTATTTTCGCCTGAGTCAACGATTGATGATGTTGGCATTACTTCTACCCTGGCGTTTGGGTGTATTAAAAATGGTCAATCGACCGTTCACGTCCACCTGTACACCTATCCTTTATACGGATCCGACATCCATAAACTGCTTGCTGCCAGAGATAATTTAAAAACAATTCCGTCCCCCCTTTTAAAATCAGATAAAAATAGCGGCTTTGAACCTTATTCAATTGCCTATGACTATATGAATTATGATCCTGATGTTGAAGAAATAAAGCAGAAAATATTTAACCTTTTGAATATTGAAACGTCATTTTATGTTCGAACCTATCCCGGCGATACCGTTGATGCCCAGGCGTTCAAAGAAATTCTAAGTCAGGTCAGAAGCTGGTGTTTAGATGTTAAAAAGTCTCAGACCATCAAATCTCTCTGGTATATGATGATTCTTTTTTGGGAAAATCAAAATGCGGGTCTGAGCAAAACGGAAATGATCGATTGCCTGTCTAAAAATGAGCCTGATTGGCAAGTACCGCAACATTTAAGAAAAACCCATGGTAATTTTGGTTATCGTTACACATTATCCAGAACGTTTAACGAGGTCATTACAATCCTCATAAAAAAGAAATGGGTTCAAAAAATAAAAAATACGAAATATCGACTGACCCCTGCCGGGATAAAGGAATTGAAATTGAGGATTAAAGCAGACAAGACAGGCTATTATCATATTGCGGCATATGGTGTCATACCCGGCAACGACCTATGGGCGCGTCTCTCAAATGGTTAAAAATTAGAGTGCGCTCAATATTAATTTTTAATTGCCAACCCCCGCTCAATGCGATCCCATTAAAAGCGTTTTTACGCCTTTCCATTTCAATCGGCTGACAGGATCCCCCCCCCTGATTCTACCTTTGCCCATCCAAGTTCCTGAAACCAGTTCCTATATTTTCCAACCCAATTTGTGATGTAAGTTTTAGATTTCAAATGAAAATCATCTCGTATCACCATAAAAATCATCTTTTAGACGATTTTCAAGAAGTGCTTAAATCGG
>CAMYLV010000055.1 GCA_947259495.1 uncultured Desulfobacterales bacterium
TTATTTAAGCGTTAAAGCTTGGATTACCTATATGATAAGCAAAAAATCTGCCAATGTATGTATTTTGATGGGTTTTATGTGTAAGTATTTTAATTTAATTAAAATAAATAAAAATTTAGCTTTAAAGTTGCTGAATTGACTAAGCGAAATAGTGTGAAAAATGCCCAGCAGGGTGGGGGGAAATACCCACAATGAGCAGCTAACGGCCGCAATTTTATCCAGCATCGATTCCGGTTTTGATCCCTATCTGTACGGGCATAAAGGCAATTTTTTTTACGCTATTGTTTGCGGCATCCGGATAAACGCGCAGCCCCCATTCAATTGAAGCGGTGTCAAAATGAATGATGCCGACCTGTTTGTGCAATATCAATTCAGGTATTGACAATTTTAGGAAAAACCGTCTATTTACGGACCCGTAAAACCATCCACTTTGCATCTCATTTGGAGGATCGATGACAGACATAATTAGAACCATCAATACCAGGGATCCGGGGGAAAAGGAATTTCATCAGGCCGTTCAGGAGGTCATCGAAAGCATTAAACCGGTTTTAGATCAGAATCCCCAGTATCGGCAGGAAGCCGTGCTCGATAGAATTGTTGAGCCGGAACGCATCACCACCTTTCGGGTTCCCTGGCTGGACGATCAGGGAAATGTGAGGGTAAACCGCGGTTTTAACATTGAGATGAGCAGTGCCATCGGCCCCTATAAGGGGGCATTGCGCTATCATCCGTCGGTTAATCAGAGCATTCTGAAGTTTCTCGCATTTGAACAGACCTTCAAAAATGCATTAACCACCCTGCCATTAGGCGGCGGTGCCAGCGGTTCTGATTTCGAACCGAAAGGTAAATCCGATGACGAAGTCATGCGTTTTTGCCAGAGCTTTATGGCCGAGTTGTTTCACCATATCGGGGCCAATACCGACATACCCGCCCCCGACATCGGTGTCGGTGCCAGAGAAATCGGCTATCTTTTCGGTATGTTCAAAAAACTCAGCAACGAATTTACCGGTGCATTGACCGGTAAAGGCATCAATTGGGGCGGCAGTCTTATTCGGCCCCAGGCTGCCGGTTATGGCTGTGTTTATTTTGCCGCCGAGATGCTGGCCACCCGCAACATCGGCCTGGAAGGGCAAACCTGCCTGGTATCCGGATCCGGCAACGTGGCCCAGCACACGGCGGAAAAGCTGGTGGAATTGGGTGCCAGGGTGGTTACCCTGTCGGACTCTTCTGGTTATATTTATGATGCCGGCGGTATCGACCGCGATAAACTGGCCTATGTCAAGCATCTTAAAAACATTCGTCGGGGTCGGATTAAGGATTACGCCGAAAAATATCCGTCTACTGTGTATACGAATGCTGATTACAGTTTAGATTATAACCCGCTATGGAGCCACCGTGCAGTATGTGCATTTCCCTGTGCCACCCAAAATGAGATCAACGACAAAGACGCGTATAATCTAATCAACAACAACATCAAGCTCGTATGTGAAGGGGCCAGCATGCCCTGTACACCCGAGGCAGTCGATATTTTCCTGGAACGCAATGTTCTTTTTGCTTCGGGTAAAGCGGCCAATGCCGGCGGGGTGGCGGTTTCCGGTCTGGAATTGGTACAAAACAGCATGCGCCTGAACTGGATGGGAGAAGAAGTGGATAAACGCCTCCAAATTATAATGAAAGATATCCATAACACCTGTTTGGGCGCGGCCGAACAATACGGGACCCCCGGCAACTATGTCAACGGTGCCAATATCGCCGGTTTTGTGAAGGTGGTCGAAGCAATGCTGGATCAGGGATTAGTCTAAAACTGGTTTCAAAACCCTCATCTTTTGCCCGCTGGCTGTGTTCCAAGCCGCTTTAAAATACTCGCGTACTATCGTGTACGCTCCGTTTTTTAAGCGACTTGCGCCTTACCAGCGAACAAAAACTAAAGCTTTTGAAACCAGTTTAATTTATCTTAGTAAATAATGATCGTTTACAGCGCGAAAATAGTCGTATTATTCTCTAAAACCAGCTTAACTGTAAATATTTTCACCCAGCAAAAAAAGCCCTTATTTACGATTTGAAAATGGTTTTTATATAAAATTCGAACTTTCGAATTTTATTTTTACAGTGAGCGGATTTCCTGCCGCATAAAGACCACATAGGAAATGGCGAAGCAGACCACGGTTAATGCAATCAGCGAAATGATGTAGGGTACGACGATAAGAACACTCTGGATTAAGGGCAGGGGTCCAGAAAATCGCGCCATGGACAAACTTTCCATTGGTCCCGCTCCTGAGGTGATAATCGAACGGGAGGATTTTCGCGTAGGATCGATAATGGTGGCCGTCGCATCGGTGTAAAGTTCCTGGGGCGACAAGAGGATAAACACCTTAACAATTTTGGCCCGCTGCGCGATTGCTTCAGGATTGTCTTCAACTGTTTCAAAAATATTATTGGCCAATACGCTGACACTGTATGGAAAAATAATTGAGAAAAATATCCAGACTGCCAAGGCGGCCAGGGCCGAGGTGGCCGGACTGCGAAATAAAATTGAAAAAAGTATCGCGACCCCCAGCCAGAGAGAGATATAAATGATGCTGATGATCAAATAGACAATAATGCGCCAGACCTCTTCGATCCCAGGTATGATACCCATAACGATTAGCCCCAGGGCGGTAATTACCAGGACAATGGATACCATCATGACGGTGATCAGCACCACGCCGGCCAGAAATTTGCCATTGATGACCACATCGCGATAGATCGGCTGGGACAGCAGCTTGCTCAGGGTGCCTTCGTTGCGTTCACGGTTGATGGTATCAAATCCCAGGACAAGGCCCACCAGCGGTCCAAAAAAGGCCACAAACTGCACCAGTGAGAACAGACCCATCGCCCCCGGCAAAGTAAAAAGCAATAGAAAAGCAGACTGGGAGGCCATCCCCTCCATTTCCGTTTTAATTTTCCACCCGACCATGTATGCCGTGATCAGACTGACCATGGCAATCAGGGCAAAAATAATCGTAAAGCGATAACTGGCAAAATGGTCAGCCAGTTCTTTTTTAATGATGGTTTTCATGCCCCCCACGACTAAGCCTCCTGGAAATATTTCATATAGATTTCTTCTAAGGTATACTGCTCTTTGCCGACGCCAAATTTTTCTTCTGCCAGCTGATCCATGTGCCCCTGGGCCACCATGCGGCCTTTGATCATGATGCCGATGCGATGACAGATCTTCTGGACCTGGTGCAACATGTGACTGGATAGCAAAATCGTCATTTTTTTATCCCGGCACAGGCTTTGAATCAGTTCGATCATCCGGTTGGTGCCGTCCGGATCCAGTCCCAGAGTGGGCTCGTCTAAAAACGCCACTTTTGAATCTTTGATCAACAGTTCGGCAATGCCCAGGCGCTGGCGCATGCCGCGTGAATAAGCCGCGATTTTTTTGTCCTGCTCTTCAGCAAGCCCTACCGTTTGCAGCGCTGCGGTGATACGTTCTTTGGCATTGTCCGCTTTAATATCATTTAGATCCGCGATAAACTGGAGCATCTGGCGGGCATTTAGATCACTGTAAAACCCCATGTTTTCCTGCAGGTAACCGATTACCGACTTGACCTTTATCGGCTCTCTGGCCGGATCCATACCCAGCACCCGTGCAGATCCATTTGTCGGTTCGGTCAACCCCAGCAGCATCAGAAGAGTGGTGGTTTTGCCGGCACCGTTGGGGCCCAGAAAACCGAAAATTTCGCCCGCATACACGCTGAAGGAAAGATTTTCAACCGCCGCCCGGCCATAGTAAATTTTGGTCAGTTCTTGGGTTTCGATCACAGATTCGCTGCTCATGTTAACGCCTTCCCAACCAGCGAAATAATCCGAAAAGTCCGCCGATCACCACTACGATAATACCGATGCCGATCCAGCCCCAGGCGGTGGATGCCTTGACCGTAGTCCTAAATTCGATGGTTCTGGATGCTTTTTCACCCTCCACGTTGACCCCCACCGAGTAGTCGCCCACCAGGGCATCTTCATAGGGCTTAATTATGACCTCCACCTGCTCGAGATCACCGGCCTCTATCGAATCGATTTTTTCAGGTTTAAACTCAACCTTCCAATTTTCTGGCTTGAAGGTCATAAATTTAATGTCATGGTTTGCTGCCGAGCCGGTGTTTTTTACATAAAAAGACATATTGGCCGGTCTGCCCGCTCTGGCCTCTAAAGACAACAGCCCCGAAGGCGTTCCGACCTCAAGCCCGTAAGTGCCAGTCAGGATAACCGTCAAATCGGCTTCGGCTTTGGCATCGCTGGAACTGACCCGCACGTTGATGGGGTATTCACCCGCCGCCGCGCCCATAGCGGGTTTAACTTCCACAGCAACGCTGGTGCTCTGTCGGCTTTTAATTCGCAGGCTGGAAATGTACTTGCTTTCATACGCGGGTTTAAAATTGATATCCCAACCCTGCGGCCCCTGGGCCAGGAGATCAAAGATTGCATCCTCATCCAGTTTGCTGTCGACTTCCAGCGAAAATTCAAAGGTGGCATCCGATGGCCCCCGGATGACCGGATACGAAGTTGCCAGTTTTACGCCTTTGGGCTCTTTTGATTGGCCTTCGTCAGCGGTAACTTTCACCGTGACGAGTTGCGACATCCTGAATTTGCCGTCCGGCGTGCGAGCATTTATGCGAAACTGATAGTCACCGGGCTTTATGTTTTCTTTCGGTTCGGCTTCAAAGGTCAGGCTTTTATCATCATCGGAAGGAACGTGGACCCCGGTGACCGTATACCGATAGGTTTTAATTCTGGCCTGCCAGTCCTCCGGCTGATCGGCAATCCAGACCTCAACATCTTCATCTTTACGTCCCTTGTTGTGAAAAATAAGATCCATGCTGACATCTTCGTCTTTGGATATTTCCACTCCCGGATATTCCACTGCCATCGTGATGGCCCGGGCGGGCAGTTTTGCATTTTCTGCCTTTGCAAAAGAGCTGACCGCCAGGATCATCAACCCTGCGATCAATAGCGAAATAAACCAAAACGGTTGATTCAGTTTTCCTCTTTTCATACCATCGCCTCCCGCATCATTTTATTCAGAGATCGACCGGCCTCTTTTTGCAAGGCTGTATGACGGTCGACCGTTTTCTAACCTGAGCCCCGTTAAAAGTCAACGCTCTCCTTGGGTAATTTATGAATCACTGATTTGTGAAATATAATGTTAGTAGCGCTTTTCCGAAAATAAAAATTTTAAACAATATTTAAAAGATGTCAAGGCGAGCAAACGGATCCTGTCAAGCACTAATTTTTGACCCTGTTGCAAGCAATTGAATGTTAGCCGGCAACATGCTAAGGGATGGTAATTATTATCGGCACTGCCGTGCCTTTGGTTTTTCCGCCGATGGCGGAAAAAACCAAGCCATCCGCTCTGCGGGTGGTCGGTGGCTCGGAACATTATTATGGAAAACGGTGTAAATAACATTGACAGACTCCTGCAACAGCCTGCCGCCTTCAGGCAACATATCATCCGCAGGCTTGATGCCCGCAACAGTCTTCAGTCGGTATTTGCCCTGGAGGATGCCGATTGGCGATCGGTTTCGGCGGTGCTATTTCTGCTGGGCCGGTATCCGGGGAAAAACCGTTTTTCCGGGCAGCCGTGTCTGATTCTAAACAAACGATCCGCCAAAGTCCGCCAGCCGGGGGATCTCTGCTGCCCCGGCGGTACGGTAAACCCGCACCTGGATGCCGGTCTGGCGGCGCTATTGCGGCTGCCGATGTCGCCTTTGGCGCGTTGGCCATACTGGCAGCGGTGGCGGCGGGAGCGGCCCCGGCAAGCGGGGTGGCTGCGGCTGCTTCTGGCAACGGGCCTGCGTGAAAGCGTGGAAGAGATGCGCCTCAACCCCTTTGGGCTGACATTTTTGGGTCCCCTGGCAGCTCAGTCTCTGGTTATGTTTAAGCGGGTGATTTATCCGATGGTTGTCTGGGTTTCAGGCCAGAAACGATTTTATCCGAACTGGGAAGTTGAAGATATTGTTCATATTCCGTTGCGGTGTTTGTTTGATTCGGCACTATATGCCGGCTACCGGCTGCAAATCGAAACCCGATCCAGCGCAGACCGGTTCAAAACGTTTCCCTGCTTTCGGCACCACCAAGACAGTGGCACTGAGGTGTTATGGGGTGCCACCTACCGTATCACCACCGAATTTTTAAAACGGGTCTTTGATTTTGAACCGCCGGATATGTATTCTCTTCCGGAGTTACAGGGCCGATTGAGCAGGTCATATCTCTCGAATCATTCAAGGTGAGCGCCTTGTCGCGTTGATCGGGTGCCCTGCTCATCGGTAAAAAATAAAATCAGGTATTGTTTTTATGGATAGGAATCGGGATTGATGAAACACATGCAATGGGTTATCACTCATTTCAGTTACCGTAAATATCAACCCTGAAAGGAGAATTGGTATGGCAACTTTTTTTATGTTCGGCAAATACACCCCTGAAGCGCGCAGGGAAATCAGCGCTGAAAGAACACAGCAGGCCATTAAGACAATCAATAAATTAGGCGGCAAGGTCAATGCCATGCATGCCCTTCTGGGGGCCTACGACCTGTTGTTTTGTGTCAAGTTGCCCGGCATTGAAGATGCCATAAAAGCATCCGTGGCGTTGAGTGATCTGACCGGAATTTCTTTTACAACCTGCCCGGCAGTTACTGTAGAAGCTTTTGATCACCTGGTGGATTCCACTGCGTAAATCGGCTCTAGGAGAGCTTGGTATTGGTCATTCGCCGCTTTCCATAATAAATTTTCCGAATTACGGAATTGCGGTATAAGTGGTTGTAGAAAAAAACATTTGAATATGCGAGCGTTTTTTTGACAACCACTATAAATCTGATTGACCAGTTTTCAAGGCAGGCCGGCATATTTGAATCAAAAGGGGCTGCGGATATGTCCGCAACCCCTTGAATTTTCTGGTAGGCGGTACTGGATTTGAACCAGTGACTTCTACCGTGTGAA
>CAMYLV010000056.1 GCA_947259495.1 uncultured Desulfobacterales bacterium
CCCATCGCAAAACGGTTTGCGATTTGTTATAAGCGGTTAAATCCCCATTTAACCCCCAAACCTAAGGAGGTGCCCAATGCAACTATACGCAGGTTTAGATCTTCATTCAAGAAATACTTACATCGGTATCATGGACAAAGAATTCAAACGTGTCTTTGGCAAACGGGTTTTAAATAAACTGCCCTTGATTTTAAAGACATTGACTCCCTTCCAGGATCAACTCAAAGGCATTGTCGTCGAATCCACTTTCAATTGGTACTGGTTAATCGACGGTCTGATGGATGCAGGATATGACTGTGTTCATCTGGCCAATCCATCAGCGATGAAGCAATACGAAGGAATCAAGCATACCGATGATCAGCACGATGCCTTCTTTTTGGCTCAATTGCTGATTTTGGATATTTTACCGCAAGGCTACATTTACCCCAAAGAAGACCGGCCGGTGCGTGATCTGGCACGAAAGCGGCTGTTTCTGGTGCGCCATAAAACCGCTCACATCCTCAGCCTACAATCTTTGATTGCGCGCTGCTGTGCCCAAAGAGTCAGTGCCAGTGAAATCAGAAAGTTTAGCGTCGAAGACTTACAGCAGCTATTGAAACAAGAACACATCGTTTTATCCGCACAGGCCAATTTAGACACGATTGTATTTTTAAAGCAGCAAATTAAACGACTGGAAAAAACCATACAAAAGAAAGTAAAACTCAATAAGGCCTTTCAGCAATTGATGACGGTCCCCGGCATCGGTCTTATTCTGGCCATGACCATTATGCTGGAAGTCGGCGATATCGGTCGCTTTGCCCAGGTCGGCAACTTTGCTTCCTATAGCCGCTGTGTATCTTCCCAGCGACTATCAGACGGTAAAAGTAAAGGACATGGCAACCGCAAAAACGGCAATCGCTATCTGAGCTGGGCCTTCACCGAGGCCGCTCATTTATCCCGTAGATACAATGAGCACTTCAGAAGCTATTATAACCGCAAAGTGGCCCAGGCTAATACGAGCCTGGCTACCAAAG
Organism: uncultured Desulfobacterales bacterium; assembly: GCA_947259495.1. Classification (GTDB taxonomy): domain Bacteria; phylum Desulfobacterota; class Desulfobacteria; order Desulfobacterales; family JAHEIW01; genus JAHEIW01. The sequence continues at coordinate 1,014 of CAMYLV010000056.1, forward strand.
CGCTGAGCAATAAACTGGCTCGGATTTGTTATTACATCATGCGAGATCAGGTTCCTTTCCGCAAGGAACTTCTATCTCACTAGTTGGGACTGCAACGGTGATCCCGCGATATTGGTGGTTAAAAACCCCATAGCTTGGTTGGCACACCGTTGCACTCCCTTAACAAAAATCCAGGCGGATGCCTTTTTTCATGATCTGCCCTTGTTGTGAGCCCTCTATGGCTGGCGTTTTTTAAGCCCTGTGTTTTGTAACTACCCATTGGACATAGCAAGGTACCGATGTTTTTCTGGGGTCCAATTTTTGGACCAGGGGTGATAAAGAAAAAAGGATGGTTGCTTCGCAACCGTCGAGTTAATATTTTCTTTCATTGACCTTGAACCTGATGGGTGCCTGGTAGCAGATCAATTAAGGATCCGCACCTAAAACTTTTGAAATCACGGACGCAGTCATTGAAAGGGGGCTAATCCCGTTTCTGGATGATGTCCCTGCAAAAAAAAATGTAATTTTTTGCGATGGTGAGGTTTTTTCTCTTGACAGGGGCCTTTTAATGGGTGCCAATAGCACAACTTTGCCAAAATTGCAGATATGAAATGCGTATCACAGTTTTTTTGTGGTTTCAAAAATAATGATAAGCAGATAGCATCACCAGCAGCCTGAGAACCGGGAAAGTTGATATCATAAATTTTTATGACGATTGATAATTTCAACTTTGTTGGAGATACCTAGAACTTTGAGGGGAGTTTTATTGGAAACAACATAGTCATACGAAGATCTCCAATTGGTGCTCTGCTGAATCTGAATCTTTTCAGCTTGCGGCGCGGGTCATTTAGCCTTTTCAATTTCTTTATAAAACGAGTTTGGTTTCCCGCAAATTGGGCATATGTCTGGAATCTCGGTTAAGGTTGAACCACATACTTGGCAGATAAAAAAGGCAACGTCCTCACCTTCAATTTTTTGCTTCAGCATACTCCAAAAAATGCCCGTTCCCTTTTTCATTTTTTGAAGCAGATGTTCATGTTGCTTTTCAGAGGCCAGAGCATGCGAAACGGCAGTAATGGAGTTCCAATGCTCCTCTGCCTTTATTGTTCTTATATGTTCAGGATAATAAATATCTATTTCCTTTAGCTCCAAGCTGATTGCCTGGCCCAAATTTTCTTTGGTAGACAAAACTTCAATTTTTTCTGCTGGGCTGATGGGTTGCTCTCCTAAAGAGACAAGAGCGTTTCTAAAATTGCGACCATGTATGCTCTCGGCTACGGCAAAGGACTTAAAAAGATAAGCTATATTTGAGTAGCCTTCTTCAAGGGCTTTTAGGGAAAATTTCGTGTAAGCTAAATGTGCCTGAATTTCACGCATATAGGCTTTCTTAAGAATTATTATTGTTTGCTTATAATTAAGGGAATTGTCATCGACTCTTTCCATAGGGGCAATTCGTTTCTCCCCCTCCTCCCCCAATAATCTTGTCGGAGAAAGTGAAAAATATGCACACCCCCCCGCCAAGGCCATGTTCTTGATGAACGTTCTTCTATTCTTATTCACCGATCCAAACCTCCTGTGATAAGATGTTTATAGAGAAATTTCTTTTGTGAATCAAGAAAATAAAACCACAATCAAACATCATCTCTTCTATGAACTAAGGAAAGCTTTTTAAAAAAAAATAAGAAAATTAATGGTTGACCTGGACCTGACATCTTGCCATGATCCCAGTTATATCCCGTTGTGTGAGAATAAATCAGCTTTGGCAATTTTACAGATATCCTTGGATGCCACAACAATTTTGCGGCCCTAAAATTCTTTGAAAAGTTGGAGGTGTTTGCGGTTGATAACCTTCAAGCTAACCAGATGGGATACAGCAAAAAACAACTCGATTATCTAATAATTCTGAGTAAATAAAATAATAATAAACCCAAAAACAGGGCGGCTCCTATTGTTACGCTATTTAAAAGTTTCCCCACTATCAAAGATAACCCGAATATAACAGCTGCAAAAAATCCTGTTTTTGCTAATCCACCGACAAATGATTTACTTGTAAGAAAGCCCATCGGTAATTCTCAAATACCTATTTTAAACATAGTCCAATGCATTAAAATATTTTTTTATAATAGACAGGATAGTTTTCAAAATAAAGCTGATTGCTGATTGAGAATACATGCATTTTGGCAATTTTACAGATATCAAATGAGTATCTCATTTTTTTGTGCGACTCAGAAGTTAAACACTTTAGCTTCAGCCGCTAAGTCTATCAAGTGCGGTCCACCATCTAACATCATATTTGAGAAGAATTTTGCTTCGTCAACCTGACGAGCATTCGCACATGGGATTCAAACTCCGATTGAAACCTGGTTTTCAACTAAATAGGGCAAATACATTTAAATCTCTCTCAGAATTAGCCCAAAAAACCCCATCATTAATAAAAAATATATCTGTTTTGTGCCCTTTTGAATGAGCAATTTGGGCTAATTGAAAGCACCTTGATGCAGCCTCGTTGTCATCATGACTTAAAACAAATAAAAAATTGGCCATACTTTAGCTCCTTTCATTTTTCTGTAAATTTAAAGTTGTTTATCTCTATGAAATTAACATTATTTACAAAAATTCTCACTTCTCGTAACCTGTTTTAATTCCCCGGTATCACAACTTTACCAAAATTTCATGAATATTGAGATAATCTAAACTATTAGAATTAATGTAATTATTGGAGATACTAAATGAATATATGCAACTTATTACATATTTAAATCTGGTGTCAAACGGGATGCCAGATAAATGCGGCTTTGGGGCAATAAAAAGTACAAAACCAGTCGTCCAGATTCACCTTTCTACAAAATTTTAAGGTTAAATCAGGGATTGAAATACGAAATTAAGCAGCTCCAAAGAAAGAAGCTATCAAACCGCTCAGATATTTTTGAAGCTCGATAAAAGAATAGTGTCGACTTGCAATATTGTAATTTAAGTTTACCATTTTTTCTTTCCTCTCAGACGATTCCAGAATAGCCATTACCTTCTGCACGATTTCACGGGTAAGAAATCGGTCCATTATTACGAAATTGAAGCCTTTAGGTTCAATGTCCCGAATAAATGTTGCATATCGGTTGATCAGTATGGGCTTTTTAAAATAGATTGCTTCTAGAAGTGCATTCCCGAATCCTTCATGAAGGCTGGGATAGGTGATGAAATCTGCAGAGGGGTAAATGTCCCAGAGAGAAAAACCGGATTGGTGGTTTGCATTTGAACCCAAGGGGTCGTCAATTCGTGCTTTGAATAGCCGAAGGTCTACACCGTGATCCCGGGCATCATTCGTTATCCATTCTTCATATTTAAACCCTTCATCTCTGGAATCATGGGATATAACCAGTTTATACTTAGAATCTTTTAGCTCTTTGACCAACTCAATGGCATACTCAATCCCTTTTCTGTCGATAATTCGAGTTGGGTTTAATATCATAATGTCGTCATCATCCAGTCCAATATCGGCCCGGAAAATTCTAGCTCGTTCTTCATTAATCGCCGGCGGATTTTCAAAGTTGAGGACATTTGGAATAATAGTTGAGGAGATGCCTGTGCGAAGCGCAAGTTCTTCTTGTGCAGCGGAATTAATAACAACATGTTTTATATTGGGCAGATTGGGTGGAAATGCCATGCGAATATAGTCCCAACAAGAATTGATCAAAAAACGGGTTCGTTCCCACCAAAAATCGTGGTGATGGGCAATGGTGGGAATACGCATTTCTGAAATAACCTCCGTTAAAGCCAGTCCAAGCGGGATATGCATTGGAATTGACAGCGCATTTTCGACAATTAAAAGATCAATATCAAATTTGCGTACATACTCATAAATTTTTCTTTTAAGAACCTCTCTTAAACCATGAATCTCATTTGTAATAGAAATATCTCGCACTTTTCTTCCGATAATGTGTTCGTTTATCCATATGTTTTCATCATCCTGAAAATGCGCTTCTGGAACAAGAAAACATTTTGTTGGGTCCTGATCAAGCTTACCTGCAAACCAGTAACAAGAATGCCCGCTTTTTTCTAAAACCTTAGCCCATTTGCTTGCTTCCAGGGAAACGCCATCAATACCTGCAAAGCGTGTTGATATAAACCCTATGTTTTTTCTCATAAAAAACCCTTCCCTGATCTGCTTTTCCCAATTGCCCAGGAGTCATGAACACGGCTGTAATTTACTACTGTTAAACTCAGGCGGTATTTAATAATATAGTTAATAATATAGCAGTAAAAGCAAATATCACTCAAGTTCTGATACAATTGAGAACATGTAAGCTTCAGTCAACAATATAATATCATCAGAGGCGGACCAAATTTTTTTGAAAATTATGGGCCAAATTATCATAGATGTAACGATACTAAAATTACATGTTTCAAATGTATATTTCAAATGTTTTTTAGATGATGATATGGCAATGTCCACTTGGAACCGCTAAAGATTTTAGCGCATATGGTCGAAATAGATTTAGCGGCAGTCGCAACGGGCGCATTTATAGTGGTTGTTAAAAAAACGTTCCGATTGCTGCTGGAAGGTAGTCATATTATGAAACAATTTAACGTCGTTTTTGGAGGCGCAGTTTCAGGCGCTCACAAAGTTGAGGAAGTGAAAAAAAATTTGGCCACGTTGTTTAAAGCTGACGGGAAAAAGATTGATCAGCTTTTTGAGGTGCCACAGGTGGTTTTAAAGCGCAACATTGACTATGACCAGGCCATGAAATATCAGAAGGCGCTTCAGCGGGCCGGCGCCATTTGCGATGTTAAAGAGGTGATTCAGGCTATTGGCCAGCAGGCCGCCGCACCATCCGGCCCGCCGCCGATACCCCAGACCTCAGGCGTTCACATGGTTGGTGGTGAGATACAGGCAGCGCACGAACCTGAACTCAAGGCGCAATCTAAAACCAAGAGCGGTTCCGGGGTGGGAGATATCATTGCCGGTGTGGTTTTGATCGGTATCGGTTTTTTATTTGGCGGCTCTGTTTTTCTGGGTAATCCCGGACTGCTGGATTATTTATTTGACGGTCTGGGGGTGTTTTGGATCGGCAAGGGCATCTATCGGCTGGTGCGCTGATCCCGGTCCCGGGACAGCGCATATAATTACAATTTACATCTGCAGCATTTTTCCTAACCAGTGTCATTTCACACAAATAGCAAACAAATCACAATGACTGAAATTCAAAATCCCAATCAATGTGGTCATTGTAAAATTGAGATTTGGGAATTATTTGGCCGGCGACGAGCTCTGGCCGAGTCGTAAATTGGTGCTTGTAATTTGTAATTTATTTTTTAGTTATTTGGGTTCTTTCCTGGCAGCCTCTTCTTCCTCTTCCTGGGCGGCGGCGATGGCAGCCGCGGCGGCTCCTGCTTCGGCGGCATTTTTAGCGGTTGTATTGTCTGTTTCACCCGGCGGCATGTAAACTGTAACGTTGCGATGCGCAAATTCAATGCCGTTTTGAGCGAATTGCTCCTTTATCATGCGGAAGACCTCCCGTCGGATGACAAACTGCTCGCCGGGTATCGTCTTGAACTTGACCCGCATAATCATGGCCGAGTCGTCCAATTCCCTGACCCCCTGGGACTTGACTTTATCCAAAAGATTGGGCCCCATTTCCGGGTGTTCTTGTATTTCCAGGTTGATGCGTTTGATAATTTTACGGACCTTTTCCACATCGGTGTCATAACGAACCCGGAAATCAAGCTTGGTAATGATATAATCCCGGCTGTTGTTGGTGACCGTGCCCATGCTGCCGAAGGGGATGGTGTGGACCGGGCCCCGGGGACTGCGCAGTCTCAAAGAGCGCAGGGAGATGTGCTCCACCAGGCCCTTGGTACCGCTCGTTTCGATAAAGTCACCGACGCGAAAGGCATCATCGATCAGAAAGAAGACACCCGCGATGATGTCTTTTACAAGGGTCTGGGCGCCAAACCCAATGGCCAGTCCCACCACACCGGCACCGGCAATTAACGGCCCGATGTGCACTCCTAAAGAGGATAGGACAATCAGGGCCACAATAATAAACAACACCACAATCACAAATTTGCGCAGCAGGACCAGCAAGGTGCCGACCCTGGAACCACCGGCGCCGCCTTCCTCCATATCTTCATCTGATTCCGGCATTTCCTCTCTGAGCTTGCGATCGATGCGGGCCTTGATAATTTCCCAGGCAATGAGTCCCAACACAAATGTCAACAGAATGCTAAAGGCCGAGCGGGTAAAGATGCGGCCAAAGGAAAGATCGATGCCCCATAGCCGCAGCATGATGAAAAACAGAAATGCGATTAAAACGACACGCAGGGATCGGCGAATCAACGGAATGTAATGTTTGATATCCATCCTGCTTTCGGCAGGTTGCGGCTCATCTGCCGGTTTTGCAGTTTCGTCCCCGCTTAAATCAATAATCTCCGGTAACTCGCCGGAAGCCATTTTCAACAGGCGCTGGCCCCATTGATCGAGACCGATAAATATCGGTATCAAAAAAATGCTGGCAATTAACTTTACGATGTCAGCGCCCCGCTCGAGATACACCTCATTTACCCAGAAGATGCCCATAAAAAAAACATAAAGGATAGCCAGGTAATGCCAGTTGCGGGCCAGTCGCTGCCCAAACGATTTTGTCGCTTGACCTTTTTCAAGTTTTTCGCCACTCAGAGCCTGGGCCACCCGGTGGCGGCTTTGCCAGATCATGATCATCAGGGCCAAAATGACGATAGCCCCGGCACAGCTGTATATCAGCAGATAAAGCTCTTTGCTGATCCCGGCTCGCAACAGGATAATATCGGTACCCGCAACCACTGCGGCGATGAATGCAATACCGACAATCCAGCGATGCAGAAAAACGGCATCGATATCTTGCAGCGGAAATAGACGCAAGCCGGGCGCTGCCGGCGCAAAAATGACTGTGGCCGCAAAGGCGAAAAGCAGGATGTAATAGCTGACAACAAGGTACACAGCGGTGATGAGGTACCCCGGTTCGCCTTTTTCGTACACCAGCACAAATAAAATAAACGTCGTTAAAACATATATGGCCACACCGGCGGCATTAAGCAGCATGCGCGATAAGACCCGGCCGAAAAACTCTAATTTGCCCAGGTGCATGGTTTGCAGCAGTTGTTTTCGAATGCCGCGCGTCGATCGCATGAACAGCATTTTCAAAATTAGACCACAGATAATGATCACGGCCGTTCCGAACAGGGTTCCCAGCAAATGAGAACCACCCTTGCCGTCGGAAAGTCTGTCAATTATCCTATCCCAGTGATCCGAGCGTTCCGCCACTCTGGTAAATACCGAACCGATTTGTTTAAGAACAGCGGCGGCGGCTTCAGCAAAACGATAAAAGAAATCAAGCCGCCGGCCTCTTTCCTCAGCAGCAGGAGAGTTATCCTTTGCCGGCGCATTCAGGGCGGCCTCCTGCTTTAGCTTTTGGGCCAACACCTGTCTGACCTGCACATCATCCATGGTCGCCAGGTGCGCATCGACCTCTGCCGGGGATAAATCCTTTGGGATCTGGATCTCTTCATTGCCGCTAGCAGAGGGGGTATTTTTCAACCTGGCGACAGCTGCCGGGTTGGCCTGTGCAATTGAATGAGATGCGACTACCAAAATAATCGGCACCGCCAAATAAAGTACTTTACATCCGATGAACTTCATTGACTTGGAAAGCATCGCGGTCCTCCCTTGATCATTGGCCTCGAGATTTTTTTAATTTTGCATTTTAAGCTGTTTGGTGCAAGTGGAATTTTGCTTGCCATTTCGAATCTTTACTTTGCACAATGGATATTGTAGAGTTTTACTGACCAAACAGGAAGGAGTATAAAGAACATGCCCACATCCATCGTCATAAAAATCGGTGATCTCGAGCTCAACGGCGAATTCAACGATACCCCCGCCGGCCAGGCGGCAGCGACAGCGCTGCCTTTCGAATGGAGCGGCAGCCGCTGGGGCGATGAGTATTACGGCCCGCCGACTGTGGATATCGGGGACCATCCCGGAGAGAAAGGCGCGGTCATGAGTGTTGGCGATTTGGGCTGGCATGCGCCCAACCAGTGGTTTTGCCTGTTTTTTGGACCCACGCCGGCCAGCAGCGGTGATGCGCCCGAGGCCGCTGTCCCCATTTTAACCGTGGGCAACGTCCAGGGAGACTGGACCGCACTCAGAAAAATGGGCGGATCCATATCGGCCCGGGTTGATAAAGCGTAGTATGATTATTTACCGGGTTTTTTTGGATTGCCCTGCGCCTTCTGCATTTCATTCCAGGCTTTGATGCCGCCGTTAAGAAATCTGGCGCGATAGTGCTTGGCGAGCAAATTGTCCGCAACCGACCGGCTGACCGAACCCCCCTTTACGCAATAGACGACAATATCGCGGTCTTTGGAAATAGAGTTGATCCAGCGATCCATTTTTTCAGGATCCACCCATTCTGCCGCTTCAATTTTTTGAGGATCGGCCGCGTAATCCTGTTTTCTTCTCACATCCAGTAACGAGATTTCGCGATGCTCCTTTAAGAGCCGTTGAAGTTTTTGCGGTGAAATAGATTCAGCCATCACTTTCTCCTCATAATTTTGTCCGTAACGGGACGGTCAGCGGATGACCTGATACCAGATGAATCCGATACCACCCGCGGCCGCTATGACCGTCATTATACCAACCTTAAACCACTGAATCGATATAAAGGCCGCCAGCCCGATGACGGCGGCAAACCAGTTGAAGCCGCCTTCGGCGGGCATGAGCACCTGGAGCCCGAACCATACGGCCAGATTGAGAACGACACCCACCACAGCGGCGGTGATGCTGGAAAGGGCGGCCGACAGGGTGGCATTGTCACGGAATTTTTCGATGTAGGGACCGCCCAGAAAAATAAACAGAAAACACGGCAGAAAGGTAAAATAGGTGGCCACCAGCGAACCCACCAGCCCGCCGAAAATTGGGTTCCAGCCGGTGGCGTGATTCCAGCCGGCCATGAAGCCGACAAATTGAACCACCATGATCAGGGGTCCGGGAGTGGTTTCGGCCAGGCCCAGACCATCGATCATCTGCGGACCCGTCAGCCAGGCATACTGCTCAACCCCGGCCTGAGCGATGTAAGCTAAAACCGCATAGGCGCCCCCGAAAGTCAAAAAGGCCGCCTTGGTAAAAAACAGCGCCTCTGTGTAAAATACCCGCTGGGGCAGGAA
>CAMYLV010000057.1 GCA_947259495.1 uncultured Desulfobacterales bacterium
AACCTCTTTAGAGCTAATTTTGCGGACTTTTGTTAAAAAGCGCTTAGCGCAGCGGAGCGTAAAATCTTGAACTGTTTGAGGGCCTTAGCCCGAGTTTTCAAGATTTAGCGCAACAAGCTTAGCGCTTTACAAAAGCCGCAAATCGGCTGAAACGGGGTTTTGAAATGGCTTCTAATAACTATTATCGAATAAATCCTGATGTGCAAAGCATATCAGGCCCGGGAAGGCGCAGCTAGTAGACGGATCCGAAAGCCAGAAGACCTGCCTTGCTAAATTGCCATAACTCTGCGGACGACAGAGACAGCTGAGGGTTAAGAAAACTGGGTGCAGCCCTTCAAGCTTTTAAGCTTGAGGGGCTTTTTTTTCAGCGGTCGCCGACAAATTAATCTTTTAGGTATAAGGAGGGAAAACCATGAAACGATGCGTTTGGAGCACTCTGATCGGCCTTTTATTTTTGGTGATCGCATCGCACCCGATTCTGGCCGATTCTGAGGAAGCGGATTCGGTCCCCATCATGGATGAAACCGTCGTGACGGCTACACGAACCGAAACCCCGGTGAAAGATTTGGGCGTTTCGGTAACGGTGATTACCGAAGAAGAAATTAAAGAGCGTCAGGCAATCGAGTCTCTGGATGTCTTGCGAACCGTTCCCGGGTTTAATATTTCACGCAGCAGCGGTCGAGGAAGCCTGACGGCGCTTTACCCCCGCGGGGGCGAAGATAACTTTACCAAAGTTTTGATCGACGGTGTCAGTGTCAATCTGGGGGGCGGCGGCTATGATTTCGGTTCTTTGCTGACCGAAAATTTTGAACGGATTGAAATTGTCCGTGGACCACAGAGTGCCTTATACGGATCAGATGCCATCGGTGGTGTGATAAATTTTATTACCAAACCCGGTGAGGGCAAACCGTCGCTGCGAGTCTCCACGGCAAATGGGGCTTACCTGAAAGGTGACCACAATTACATCGGAGATCAGAGTGTCGGCTTTACGGGTGGCAATGAATGGATCGGTGCCAGCCTGGCATACGCCCGGGTCGATGATAACGGCTACCTGGATGTCAACCAGGATTACTGGAACAATACATTCAGTGGCCGGGTGGATGTGTTTCCCATGGATAAGCTCGATCTGACTTTCACCGGGCGTTACGAGAATTCTAAATATAAATTCCCGACCGGGGATGCCGGTGATCGCTTCTCCCCGCTGGATCCCAATCAGAATATTAAAAACGATGACTGGGTCGGCGGCATAAAAGCGCAATACCAGATGCGGCCGTGGCTGGAGCATGTCGTGCTGTTTGGCTATCATTATTATAAAAATGATTATAATGACCCTGAAGATCCGCCCGCGGACACCTTCGGTGCTTTTTTTTCGGAAACCAAGGAGAACCGCTACTCCGTTGATTATCATTTTAACATTCGCTATCCGTCAACCGAAACGGTTCAGTCGACGTTTACGGCCGGATTTGAATATGTGGATGAAGATTATGATCAACAAACCCGATCCATCTTTCTGGGATTTGAATCAAAAGATGATTTAGATAAGAATCGAGACAACCGGGGGTGGTATGCGCAGGAGCAACTGTCCTTTTTTAATCGTTTGCATTTGACCGCCGGGGCGCGTTATGAAGATAACAGCGAATTCGGCAATGAATTTGTTCCGCGCGGTTCGGTGGCATACGAATTAGCACAAACCGGCACGATATTGCGGGGCGCGGCTGGAAAAGGTTTCAAGGCACCCACCTTTACGGAAAATTTCGCCCGGGGATTTGCCACCGGCAACCCTGATCTGGACCCGGAAAAATCTTATTCGTGGGAAGTGGGTTTCGATCAGGTGCTATGGAAAAATAAGCTCGTTTTCGGTGCCACCTACTTTTATCAAAAATTCGATGATTTAATCACATTTATTAACCGGCCGGACCCGGAACCTGATTTTGAAAACATTCAAGCAGCCAAGAGCAAGGGTATCGAGCTGACGGCACTTTTTAAACCCGGCTATGGCTTTACCTTTGGCGGCAACTACACCTATCTGGACACCGAGGTCACCGATGACGGCGGCACAGGGGGGCCGGATTCGCCTTTTGAGGAAGGCAAGGATCTTTTGCGCCGACCGGATAACACGGCTTCAGGCTTTGTCAATTGGGCCTGGAAGGGGTTTCAGATTCGGTTTGACGGCCTTTATGTGGGTGAGCGTGATGATCTTGACTTTCGGACATTTCCGGCCAAACGGGTAACCCTGGATGAATATTTTATTGTCGATCTGGCGACCTCATATACATTTAACTTGAATCATCCGTATATCAAGGATTTTAAAATCTTTGGAAAGGTTCAAAACCTTTTTGACGAACAATATGAGGAAGCATTCGGTTTCAGCCCGCCGGATCCAAGTTTCCGCATCGGACTGGCAATTAAACTGTAAATAGGAAATAGCGCCCCCTTTGAAACCAAGCTGAACAAGGAGCAAGAATGATGTGGCATATTTTTGATAAAGGCGGTCCCGTCATGTACCCCTTGCTGGCATGCTCGATAATTGCATTGAGTGTGGTCATCGAACGGGCCATTTTCTGGTTGAAGCTTGCAATTAAAAGCCAACCGTCACTTGTCGATGAAATCCTGGAACTAGCCCGTCAAGGAGACTGGGATGCCATCAAGAATAAAACGGTTCATACAAAAGATTATATTATAAAAATTTTGGTCAGTGGCATCCTGCACAAAGAATTTTCCATGATAAAGGCCATGGAAGCTGCGGCAGCCGATGAGATCAAACATATGCGGCGTTTTATGGGCGTTTTAGACACCATGATAACGGTCGCCCCCCTGTTGGGAATTTTTGGAACCGTCCTGGGCATCATTTCTTCCTTTGAAATTTTAGGTGCGGCTGGCATCGAGCACCCGCAGGAGGTGACCAGCGGCATCGCACAGGCACTGATAACCACCGCCGCCGGTCTGGGAATCGCCATTTTATCGGTTTTCCCCTACAACTATTTTAATTCGCGCGTAGAAAATGCGGCCGTGCACATAGAAAAATACGCTACCAGCTTAGAAATTGTTTACGAAAAATTAACTCAACTCGATTGTAAAGATTAAGCGGAGACGGGACATGAAAGTTCAATTGCCCGCAGCTAAAAAAGCACGAATCGAAATGCTGCCTTTGATTGACATTGTCTTTCTGTTGCTGGTATTTTTCATCTACGCTATGCTTTCCATGGCGGTTCACCGGGGATTGCCGGTTGAACTGCCGCTTTCGACCACGGCAGAAATCGATAAAAAATTGATCCTTTCGGTCACCGTCAAAGCGGATGAAACGATTTATGTGGACAAAGAGCGCGTTGCCCTTGCTGATCTCACCCAGGTGCTGCAGAGCAAGGCCGGCGGAACCCGGGAGCCCGGTGTGCTGGTTTTTGCAGATCGCGCTTTGCAGTACCAGATGATATATAATGTCCTCGATAAAATTCGCCAGGCAGGATTGAGTCGCATATCCCTGCAGGCCGACTTTGAGGAATAGATGTGAAACGTCTGCTGCCCTGTGTCATATTGGCACTTGCATTTCATGCCATTATCTTGAGCACCGACTTTAGCTGGCTGAAGTTTGCTTCCAGTCCGATGCCGGCATCCAGGTCCCTATCGATTACATTGTCAGCCGATAACTTCCAGAAACGCAAGGCGCAAACAGCGGTCACCAACAAAGGACCTGAAAAGCAGTTTGAGTCCAGTCTTAATCAAAAGCTCAGGAAAAATCCCGCCGGCATGCCGGTACCTGCATTGGTCGAGCACACTGTTCAACTCCAAAAACCGCTGCCGGCCAAGCCTCTAAAAAATATTGTCACAAAGGCCCGTCAGAAGAAAAATCTGAAAGCATTGACCCGCAAAAGACAGACCACAAAAACCGGTGAAGCTGCCCGTACGACATTAATTGATAAACGTCGCGTACCCCTTAAAGTGCAGGCAAAAATTTTTAGCCTATTGGATTCCGGTAATAAATCCAATCCTCATCAGTTTGCTGGTGATACAGCCTTAATAAAGAAAACCCAAAGTATGCCGGACGGATCCTCAGAACCGACGACCACCGCAGCGATCCAACCCGCCATAGAAAACGATGGTGATTTATCCGGATCAGTCCTACAAATTGCCCGGCCCCTGTATAAACAAAACACGTCGCCCCCATACCCGCGAAAGGCTCGCCGAATGGGCTATGAAGGCATCGTCATGTTGAAGGTGCTGGTCGATGAAAACGGTCGGGTGGATAATTTAATGCTGCTCAAATCCAGTGGACACACTGTTTTAGACGGCGCGGCGTTGTCAGCTGTAAAAAAATGGCTGTTTGAGCCGGGAACCGAAGGCGGCATAAAGAAAAAAATGTGGGTGAAAATACCTGTCCGTTTTGACTTAAAATAAAAATCCTCACTACTGAATTCGTATTTTAACGGAGTTCAAGCAGCTTTTGGCATCGAAAAGTAAACATAACACAAAAGCACCCTGTATCGCTGTCCTTGGAACCGGATCCGAGGTGGGCAAAAGTGTCATTACAACAGCCGTATATTTTCAACCCGGGGTATCCGGGTTGCTCCTTTTAAAGCGCAAAATATGTCCAACAATTCGGGGGTCACACCCGAAGGGCTTGAAATGGGCCGGGCTCAAATCGCACAGGCTGAAGCCGCCAGGATCCCTCCCCATGTGGACATGAATCCGGTCCTGCTAAAGCCCACAGCTGAAATCGGCTCCCAGGTCGTGTTGCTGGGATCGGCAATTAAAACCGGCCAGACGGGGGCCACTCACGGTGACAATGAGCGGCTTTTTAAAGAGGGTTGCGACGCACTGGATCGGTTACGTCAAGAATATGAACTAATTATTCTGGAGGGCGCAGGTTCATGCGCAGAAGTTAATCTGATGTCCCACGATATTGTTAACTTCCGGATGGCCGCCTATGCGGATGCTCCGATTCTGCTGGTGGCCGATATTGATCGCGGCGGTGTGTTTGCCCAGATCATCGGCACCCTTGCATGCCTGAGACAAAACCAGCGCGCTCAGGTTAGCGGATTTATCATCAATCGTTTCAGAGGCGATATCCATCTTTTTAAAGACGGTGTCCGCTGGATCGAGGAAAAAACGCATAAACCGGTTTTCGGCGTCCTGCCCTGGTACGACCATATCCAGATTGAACCCGAAGATTCGGTGGTCATTGAAAACCCGAAAAAAGTAAAGGTTAACAACAGTCAGAACCCGGCCGTGGCCGTCATACGCCTGCCGCATATTTCAAACTTTACCGATTTTGACCCGCTGCTGGCGCTGAATCATTTGGATGTATATTTCCTTGAAAAAAATCAGCCCCTCACCGCTTTTAAAGCCGTTATTCTGCCCGGTTCTAAAAACACCCGTTTTGATTTAAACTGGATCCAGACTTCCGGCTGGGCCAAAGCGCTGTCGGGATATGTGAACACCGGCGGTCATGTACTCGGAATTTGCGGCGGGTATCAGATGATGGGGAAGACCGTGCATGATCCGACCGGCCTGGAAGGCCAACCCGGCGCCAGCGAGGGGTTGGGTTTGCTGCCAATTGAAACCGTATTGAAAGCACCCAAAACCACTACTTTGACAACGTTTTTTTGGAACGGCCACATGGGTGCAGGCTACGAAATTCACATGGGACAGACCACCAGAGCGGGCGGAACCCCCCTGTTTAAGATTACGGAACGCAACCATAAACCGTGCCGGGACGAAGAGGGTTGCATATCCGGTGCTGCGGAAATCATGGGCACCTATATCCATGGTCTGTTTGACAACCCGGCAATCTTAAGATCATGGCTCGAGCATATTGGTTTAGACGGCGTCGATATCCCCGATATCGATGGAATCGAAGCGCGCAACCGACAATATGACCTGCTGGCCGATCATTTTGAAAAAAATGTTGATGTGGAAAGTATTATCAAACTGGTGGCCGTTGATTGACAGCGGCAATAATTTTTATTCCAGTCAAATAGTCAACAAACGTAGAGGTGTCAGGTGTTCAGGTGTCAGAGGACGGAAGTCAGATGACAGAAGACAGATGGAAAAAATGGAACCTGAAGCGGCCTATTTGTCCTCTGTTTTCTGTACTCTGTCGTCTGTTTACTGAAACCCGACACCTGAAACCTGAAACCGAATTGTTCCGGATAGCCGCTGTGATGCGGCGAAACCCGAAACCACAGTTAGGAAAACAAAAAGTTGAAGAAAATCATTTTGGTGATCGGCGGCTGCAGAAGCGGAAAGAGCACATATGCTTTGCAAACAGCCGAGAAGATACCTGGGGATAGAAAAATTTTTATCGCCACCTGTGTGCCACAGGATGATGAAATGACGCAGCGGGTTGCCAGACATCAAAAGGCACGCAGCCAGAGCTGGACAACGGTTGAGGAGCCCCTGCATCTAGCGGAGGTAATATTGGAAAACAGCCCGAAAGCAGACGTTATCCTGGTCGACTGCCTGACGTTGTGGGCAAGCAATCTTTTGATGGAAACCAGCGCTGAAAAAAAATTAGAGGGAAAAATTGCCCTGATGATCGATGCACTTGAGAAAGCCACCTGCCCCATTGTTTTGGTCTCCAATGAGGTCGGAACCGGTATCGTTCCTGAAAATCAGCTGGCCAGACACTTCAGAGACATTACCGGTTGGCTGAATCAAGCGGTTGCAAAATGTGCCAGTCAGGTGGTCTGGATGGTGGCCGGAATTCCGGTAACCGTCAAGGGTGGACCTCTGAACCTTTGAACCCTGAACCTTGAGCCTTTAAAATTATGCGCAACTTAATCTCAGCTCTGCAATTCATCACCATCTTTCCCCTGGGAAAGGCAAGGGACTTTGACCCGCCGAAAATGGTGCCGTATTTCCCGCTGGTGGGCATTTTACTGGGTCTGCTGGTGGCGCTTTTCGATGCGGTTGTCATCCGGTTCTGGACACCGCCGGTGGCCGCCTTGCTGGATGTCATTTTGCTTGCGGTATTAACCGGGGCATTTCACCTGGACGGATTGGGCGATACGGCCGACGGTCTGTTGGGGCCACGTTCCCGGGACACAGCTCTCGAGATCATGAAAGACAGCCGGCTCGGAACCATGGGGCTGGTTGCGATCTTGTTTGGGCTATCCCTGAAATGGGGCGGTGTCGCAAGTCTGGATGCGCATCGCAGTATCCTGTTGATTATGATCCCCGCCTATGCCCGGGCCGGAATCCTGTTTGGCATGCGGTATTTGCCGTACGGCCGCTCCGACGGCACCGGCAAACCCTTTTTTGGCGAAAAAATAGCATTAAAGCGTTTCTGGGGGCTCATTTTCCCAATCGGCCTTTCTTTGATTTTAGGCCTCAAAGCCATATGGCTGAACCTTGCCTTTGGAATGATCATCGTAATGATCCTTCTGTTCTATAAAAAGCGGATGGGATGTATCACCGGGGACATGCTGGGGGCAATGGTGGAGATTACTGAAGCAGGGCTATTTTTAATGATGTCGCTCGGAGCTGCTTTGTGAATCAACAATAAACTTTCGCGGTTATATGGAAATCTCCAGGTGAATATGCCTTTGCTTATCTCACCACGAAGTACACGAAGAGAATAGACAACATCTTGTATTCGCCGCTTCGTGCGCTTCGTGGTTATATATGCATCAATTGAGCTTCCTTCGTAACTGTTTAAAATTTTTATTTTACTTGACGAATATATTAAATCCAGATGTATCCTTCTTTGAGCAAATCCTATAAAGGCGTATTTCCGTTCAATATCGGCACGACCTCGTTTATCTATCCGGATGATTATGTGCCCAATGTAAAAATGCTGGGGCCCTATCTGGAAAACATTGAGCTGTTGCTGTTTGAAAGCAATCATACCGATGCACTCCCTTCAGAAAAAGTCATCGGGGAGCTGGCCAACCTGGCAAAAGATTTCAACCTAGCCTACAATGTTCATCTCCCCACCGACATATCCATCAGCAGCCGGAATCCACAGCAACAAAGCCTTGCCGTCGAAACGATCAACCGGGTTGCGGAACGGGTTGCTCACCTGAGCCCCACGACGCTGACGCTGCACGTGCCTTATAATGAGACTTCCCTTGATGAAGATGATGTGAAACGCTGGCAGGAAAGGGTGATCAAACATCTGGCCAAAATACTGGCCAACGGGACACCGAGCCACCTTCTTTCCATTGAAAACCTGGATTATCCGTTCGAGTTCCTGAATCCGATTATCTCCGAACTGGATCTGAAGATCTGCCTGGATTGCGGGCATCTTATCCTTCACGGCGATGATATTGAAAAATTTTTCAACACCTATTCGGCTAAAATCGCTATCATCCACCTTTACGGTGTTGCAAAAAATCACTTTCATGGCGCGCTAGACCAGCTACCGGAAAAAAGAATGGCCTCTATAATGAAATTACTGGCAAAATTTAATGAAGTGGTGTCCTTGGAAGTTTTTTCTTATGCGCATTTAGACGCATCATTGAAATTTATGGATACCTGCTGGCGTCATCAGCAAAAGGAAAACGGTAGTTAAGCAGTGGGGCAAATCGGTTGCATGTTTCTGATGAAATGGTTATGGTTCTTTAATTCTTAGAACACAGGAAACCCAGATGACTGAAAACGAAACGAGAGGATACATTCAGGTTTACACCGGCAATGGTAAAGGTAAAACGACGGCTGCAATCGGCCTGGCCATTCGGGCTGCTGGTGCTGGCTTAAGGGTTTATATCGCGCAGTTTATCAAAATGGGGGACTACAGTGAGATCAAGGCGCTTAAGCGGTTTTCCGATTTGATTACCGTCGAACAATTCGGGCTCGGCCGTTTTACGGATGGGAAGCCCTTGCCCGAAGACATTCAAGCGGCTCAAAAAGGCCTTAAGCGGGTTAAATCCATCATGGCTGAGGAAGATTACAAGGTCATCATTTTGGAAGAGGCCAATGTAGCCGCCAAGTATGGACTCATTCGGGTACAGGATCTTCTCGGTCTGATTATAAATAAACCTTACGATGTCGAGTTGGTGATCACCGGAAGGCATGCTTCCGCACGGGTAATTGAAAACGCCGATCTGGTTACCGAGATGCAGCCGGTAAAGCACTATTTTGAAAAAGGCGTCCCAGCCAGAGTTGGGATAGAAAAATAATGACGCGATTATTTGAACGAAGCGAAATTAATGGAATGGTGCTTGCCAACCGATTTGTGCGCTCGGCAACCTGGGAGGGACTGGCAACGGATGATGGAGCCAGCACCTCCAAATTAGTTGATTTAATGGCAACACTGGCGGCCGGTGGCGTCGGGCTGATCATAACCGGCCATACCTATGTTCGCCCGGATGGGCAACACTCTCCCTGGCAGCTCGGTATTTACAAAGATGAACTGATCCCCGGGCTAAAGGCCATGACGCAAGGGGTCCATGAAAACGGCGCTAAGATCGTTTTACAGCTGGGTTACGGCGGCGCCTACCTGTCGAAATCGCGGGTCGAGAAAATGACCATCCAGGATATTCAAGAGCTGGTTACAGCCTATGGCGCAGCCGCACACAGGGCAAAAACAGCAGGATTTGACGGCGTACAAATTTTTGCAGCCCACGGGTTTTTTCTCAGCCAGCTCCTTTGCCCCCGCTATAACAATCGCACAGATGCATATGGCGGTGCTATTGAAAATCGTGCCCGGGCGATTTTGGAAGTGCTTGCGTCAATCCGCAATCATACCGGTGATGACTACCCGGTTTTAGTGAAACTCAATTGCCAGGATTTCGTCGAAAACGGCCTTACTTTGGAAGAATCCCTTCAGGTCGGGATGCTGCTCCAGGAAGAAGGAATTGATGCCATCGAGTTAAGTGGCGGGTTGCTAAACAACCCAAACATCATGCAGAGTAAAATTGAAACGGAAGCGGTCGAAGCCTATTTTCAGAATGAGGCCCGCGTCTTTAAGGAAAAAATCGAAGTGCCCTTGATCCTGGTGGGCGGAATCCGGTCTTATGGGGTCGCTCAAAGGCTTATCGATGAGGAGGTTGCTGATTATATCTCCATGTCACGCCCGTTTATCACGGAACCTGACCTGGTTAATCGCTGGAATACCGGTGATCTGCTGGAGGCTGAATGCATTTCATGCAATAATTGCTTTGAACAAATCAAGCAGGGCAAGGGCGTCTCCTGTGTTCCACTTGTGCCCGAGCCGGTTGAATCATTTTTCCCGCAGATCTCAAAAATGGTCCCCGCCAGCCCGCCGCATCCAGCGGGAACGGACTACCAAATATCAATCGGATTGGAACAATGGGATTCCGGCTATAATCCGGTGGTAAAGATTCAAATGGTTTATAATGGAAAAACAGTTGATCGCGGCCCGTCCTTTCCACTGGGTTCCGAAGATCATCAAAAAGTGAATAAGGCCATAATCGAAATTTTGGCAGAATACCCGGCAGACACCAATAAGAAATGAATTCCCCAAAACCAGATTATCAATTTTCCAAAAGGCGATCGATATAGGCTTTTAGCGCCTCTGTGCTGGGAGTGGTTTCAAACACCAGTTTTCCCTCAATGACTATGCATGGGACGGGCGCCGGTCTGCCGAGAGATTTTGAATAATTTTGGTATCTCTTGGCACCCGCTAAGTCATTGGTGACAATTTTCTGCCAGTTCAACCTGTCGCCATATTCCGCCGCAACCGCTTCGACCACACGGGTCATGTAAACGCAGGGGATTCAGTGTTCACCTTCGTGAAAGACTTCCAGATGAATTTTCGAGGTTTCCATATTCATCATTCTTCCTTTTTCGCAATATCCCTGTGTTGGTCGAGAACCTCTTCAAGCGCCTCTTCCAGTTCAAATTGGGGCGGAATCGCGTCAAAGAACAATTCCCCATTAATCCACAGAGAGGGCACAGGCGCCAGCCGGCAATGCTTGTAAACGCCTTCTTCACCAAAAAGAAACTGAGAGAGTTCCAAAAAGCGCTCTTTACCCTCACCTTTTAAAAAGTCAACCCGACGGTATTCCACCCGGTCGGCATAGTTTGGCAATACGGATCGAACCATTTCGTCCATATAAAAACAGGGCAGACAGTAATCTGCTTTATACATCACCTCTATTATAATAAACCTAATTTACCCGTTCAATCGGCACGAATGGTGTTTTCTCGAAAGGTATCATAGGCGGTACGAAATTTCAATGAAACCGGATCAAATGGGTTATGTGTCGCATCGATTGGTTCTGGCATTCGTTTGACATCTAAAGGCAGTTTCAATAGATTAAAAATATGAACATCAAGCCTGTAGAGAAAAGAATAAATGCAATTGTTCAGGCGGAGGGCAGAAGGCCGCGCATCCTTCTGGCTCACCTGGATAGCGAACAGCCCGATCGCTGGACAAAACCATTAGCCGCTTCCTTGGCCGAATTCGGATTTGACGTTGATATCGGCCCCACGAGCCAGGCACCCTTACAAGCCGCCCGGTTGGCAATTGACAATGATGTCCATATGATCTGCGTCTCTGTAGACGATATTACCCATCAAGCGTCGGTCGTCCAGCTGGCCGAGGCACTTCAAACAGAAGGTGGTGCAGATATTCGACTGGTCGCGGGGGGCGCCGGCTTGCAGCCAAATCCTGAGGAATTATATCCCGTCGGTGTGGATTTAATCGTTAATTTTGATAAAGCGAATATCAATCTGATTGACCGGATGCTCGATCTCCTTGGTGAAGCCGGCAAAAAACGCAAGCCTTATAGGGGTTGTTAAAAAAACGTTCTGGTATTCAAACGTTTTTTTCTACAACCCCTTATGCCGCAATTCCGTATTTTGGAACATTATCAGGGAAAACGGTATAAATTTAGGATTCGTTATCTTCATCTGATTTTTGGATTTTGTTTCTATCGTACTTGCTCCAAAATTCGGCAGCCTTACAACCCAGCAGGGCCGCCGCCGCCAAATCATCTGAGGCCTGCCGGATATTACCCAGTTTATAAAAACATACACCTCTCTCAAAATAGGCTTCGGCAGATTTGATTTTATTATCAATGGCCTGATTAAATGCTTGAATGGCTTTTTGATAATGCCCTTTTTGCTCCAGCTGCAAACCCTTCTGGTAACAGTTTTTTGCAGTCACGGTCATAATATTTATCCTCGTACACAGCCTCGGCAAAAAAGATTTTAAAAAGATCGCTATCGGATCTAAAAACTACCCTGATTGAGCGAAGGTCGAGTTTGCCCCAGCTTCAAGGCGTCCAAGGGCGACGCTGTAGTTGTCTACCGCTAGCCCCTGGCAACGCAGAAGATGGGGTGACATCGGCTTTCCCGAAGGGTAAACAAAATGAAATTTTTTCTTAAAACGATAACTCATTTTTACAAGACATCTTCAATTTTGAAAACACAACAAAATGAGACGTGACAACTATTTTAAAACTTTACCGCCTGTTTTTCATTTTGTTTACAACAATTAGGTACTACGATCCCTGCAATAGCCCGGCGATTCGTTCGGGCTTATACACCTTTCCCTGAGCAACGACAACACCTTCAATGGCAAGAGCCGGGCTGAGCAACAGGCCGTATTTTTGGCGTACTTCTTCTGATAGGGTCCAAAGTTTGACCACCTCTGCCACCACGCCGGCGTCCCGTGCCGCTTTTCTGGCATTTTCGAGAAGCTCGTTGCATTTTTTGCAGGGGGGCTCCAGTCCGATGACTTCTATGTGGATCATGATTTACCTCTGTTTATGTTTTTCCTTTCGTCACTCAAGTGACTCTCGGATGACATGCGGAGGTTCAGGATATGCCGGGCTAAAGCATTGCAAATCGTCGATTTCGGATTTCAGCCCCATGGCCTTGGAAACCCTGTCCAGAACAGTGCGAACAATCGATTCTAAATCTGCAGGTTCAAGCCTGACCCGCGCATTGATAATAAGAGCGGCCTTTGACAGCGCATCTAATGTTTCACCACTGATGCTGGGCTCGGCGGCCAGATGGGTCAGATTGGCCCACATGGATTTTCCGGCACTGGTAATAACGACCTTCAAGTGCCCTATTTCCCCCTCTTTTTGCTTAAAAGCTTCGCGTAATTCCGTTAATAATGTTCGCACAAAATCAGAAGCGTCGAACGGTTCTGGTGCAGATATCATTACTGCGGCGTTCAACCAACCCAAAACAGCCTCCGCATGAGCATAACGGTCGTAATCAATTTGCCGTAACACCGTATTCGCGCCCGGCCTTCCGGAAAGCAGATCATCAAGCCATTCATCCATCCCGGAACCTTCTCTGGCAGAGACGGCCATCAATTTTTTATCCTGAAATCGATCCCCGATAGCGGCAAGCAAACGATCAGCTTCTTTTTGGGAAATCAGATCGACTTTGTTGAGGATAATGTTGTCTGCTTCTTCCATTTGCTTGCCAAAGAGATAGGCCACGTCCTCGGGAAATTCGGTTTCGCTTTCTTTCAGCATCAGCTCCCGAATTCGGTCCGGATCCACCATAATCGAAAAGGGGGCAAAACGGAAGGTATCCTTGTACTGAATTTTGATCGGATTGGCCACCGCGGCAACAAAATCGGTGCAGCTGCCCACCGGTTCTCCGATCAGGACATCGGGATCATGGACGAGGATTTTTTCAACGTGTGCGATTAATTCATCAAATTTGCAACAAAAGCATCCCTTGACCACTTCTTCCACCGGCACGCCAAGCTCGGTGAGCATCTGCCGGACGATCACCGTATCGACCAGATTTTCACTTTGATCGTTGGTAATGAAACCGACACGCATATCCCGTTGAATCAGGCGTTTTGCCAGAGACGCCAGCGCCGTTGTTTTGCCGGAACCCAAGAAACCGCCGGCAAAGATGAGCTTTACGGGCGTTTTAACTGAAAGCGTTTGGCTGGGATCCATCCTTTCACCTCCCTTTCCCGGAAACGTTTTAGACAGAATTCATGCGTTAGATTGGAATTGCATTACCAGGGCGTATGCCCGGTTCTCAAACTGAATGGTCGGCAGGGGGGTGGCAGGAAACACCTTTTGGGCCTGATCGAAAAATCTGCCGATCAGCAGCAATTGCGTATTTAAGGGACGCATCCAGTACCAAGGGCAGCCTTTTCCAGATTCGGTCAGACAATACCGGCGCCTAGCCGGGCCTTTGGCCCGGGCGTCCCACTTTGAATATAATATAATTTAGGATGCGGTCAATAGACGAAAAGATGATTTTAGGTAAAAAAGAATTTAAGCCGGCAATCCCACAGGCAACGCTTGCGGAATCGTTTCCAACTTCTTGACATTTTCTGAATTAAAGCTGAAGGTAGGATTTTGCGGTTTAGATTTTCTGAAATCCTAAAATGGAGGCAGAAATGGCGGTCATTGAAAAGTTTTTGGGTCAACGCGTGGAGGTCCCTGAAGATCGAAGATATCATTCCAAACAGGGTTTATGGGCCCAAGCCCAAGATCAGGATCTTGTTTTCGGCCTGACGCAACCCGCACTGATTCTGGCTGGCGGAGTCAATGATCTGGACTGGCTGGTCGAAAATCAGGTTTCCGTCACCACTGGTCAGGATGTGGTATTCGTGATCACCGCCAAAATTTTATACATCTCTACCCCGGTTGCAGGGGTTGTCTTCTTTAATCCAGAAGTAAAACAAAGGCCTTCACTTGCTTCAGAAGATCCATATGAAAAAGGGTGGTTGTTCCGTATAAAGCCGGAGGTCAACATGGAGAAGGCCTGGCAGACATTCGCTGATATGCAAGATTATATCGAGAGTTTAAAGACCTCAGAAGGATTTAAGAATCCGGAAGGAATAAAAGGCGGTGTTTCGGGCATTTGCAAGGCGGTCTATACGGGTATTCGGGAACAAAAATTCTAAACTTGAGTTAATTTTTCCAAATATTCGGCGGCATACTTAGCAGCCCTGGCCCCGTCGGCACAGGCGGTCAGCACTTGCCACATATCGGTATCCCGTACGTCACCTGCTGCAAAAAGTCCGGGAACTGATGTCATGAGTTTTTCATTGGTTTCCAAATAACCCTCAGCAGTTTTTTGAACCTCTAGTTTCAGTGCGGAAATGTTGGGTCGCCATCCGATGGCGAGGAAAATCCCATCAACCGCCAGATTTTGTCGATTCTCTGCCTCTGCTGCAATCTCGATATTTTCGACTGCCTCCTGACCGTTGTACCCGGAAACTTCCGTGTTAACCATCAACGTGATGTTTTTTTGTTGTTCGATCTGGTCTTTATGAACGGCATCCATTTTAAGGGTATTGCTGCGACAGATGAGCAGAACTTTAGCGGCAGTCCGTGCCAGGGTGAGCGCATGCTGGGCAGCGGTATTATCGCTGCCGACAACCGCCAGCGTGGCATTTTTCCCTCTGTATAAAGGGCCATCACTTAAATTGGGATTGGAAACCGCTAATCTTTTGGGCACCCGCCCGGTGGCAACAATGGCGCTGAGAGCCGTATGCTCTTGACCATCGACATCGACACCGCTAAAGAGATTGTCATTATGGCTGAGGCTTTCCAGACGCGTCAACGTAAAGTTAGCGCCTTCTTTATGGGCCTGCTGGAATGCCATCGTACCGAACTGGGTGCCGGAAGTCCCCTCTATAAGTCCGGGAAAATTGGCCAGATGCTCGATCATATACGAACTGCCACCCGGTATGTCGCCAAAAGCAATCGTTTTCAATCCCAAGCGTTGCCCGTATAAAGCGGAAGTGATGCCGGCGGGTCCCGCCCCCAATATCATAAGATCATAGTGGTTATCAGACATTTTTAGCCCTCTATCATCATGGCATTCAATAACCGGTGAGCCCAAATGAATTTAAGTTGTTGTCTAGAAGCCATTTCAAAACCTGTCTTAGATTTATTTTGCGGATTTTTACTAAAAGCGCTTAGCGAAGTGGAGCGCAAAATCTTGAACTGTTTGAGGGCGTTTGCCCGAGTTTTCTCCGCCTCAGGCGGATTAGCGTAACAAGCTTAGCGCTTTTAAAAAGCCGCAAACCGGCGTAAAAGGGGTTTTGAAACGGCTTCTATTCAAGATTGCGAGTAGGGTTGAAACACGCCTTTGCCGGTCCAATCACCTGTTTGGGATGCCCCTTCGATTCCTTCCATCGATTCAGGCGGTCCAATAAAAACGACAATGTTTTTGTTTTTGATGCGACCCTTCGGCACATCGGTTTTTTCAATGGTCCAATCGCCCATGACATAACTGAACAAATACATGTCACCTTTTTCTTCTACAAACCCTTTGGCTCTAACAACAGAGGGGGGCAAAGCCACGGCCATGGCTCTGACCTGCTCCAGATCGTCTCCGTTCCAGGCATAGGTGACGGACATGAGCGTATCCGGTGGCGT
Source organism: uncultured Desulfobacterales bacterium (assembly GCA_947259495.1). Classification (GTDB taxonomy): domain Bacteria; phylum Desulfobacterota; class Desulfobacteria; order Desulfobacterales; family JAHEIW01; genus JAHEIW01. The sequence continues at coordinate 16,281 of CAMYLV010000057.1, forward strand.
AATTTCAAGATCCGGGCTATCCAGGAGGTCATCAATAAATTGATCAAGCGCTTCCTCCGAAAGAACAGACACTTTCGGCTCTTCAGGTTCTGACGCTGTAGAATCGGGCAAATCTTGTTCTGCTAAATCAAAAAAATCCGCCAGCGGGATATCGGCATAGGTGGTTTCAAAAAATGAGGGGTTGGGATGAAACTGCCGGATAACATTTTTGGTTTCTTTGATGGTTTCGTGGGAAGCATTATCAATCTTATTAATGATAAATACGGTGGAAGAAGCAATCTGTTTTTCCAAAGATGCAAACACTCCGTAAGCATCTAAAAAGTGAGCCGCATCGATCATGCAAAACTGCTCCATGAAGCGAAACCGGTCATTGAAGATGGGCAGTTTCAAATCTTTTTTTAAATCAGAGGGGTTGGCCACACCTGTTGATTCAATCAGCATTACATCGGGCTGGACTTTGCTGTTGAGTTCGTAAAGTCCCTTTATAAAATCAGTTTTAACGCAAACGCAAAAAATGGAACCTTTGCTGATTTCCATCATATCGATGTCATCACCTTCTACCAAAGTACCATCCACACCGACTTCACCGAATTCGTTAACCAGCAGCGTCAGTTTTTTATCTTTGGGAAACCGCTGAATAATGCGATTCAGCAAGGTGGTTTTGCCGCTGCCTAAAAAACCGGTAATCAAATATACGCAGGTGACATCCGACATGCTTTACATTTTCTCCGCAATCTTTTGCTTGATTTGGTTGGGACTGAGCACTTTACCGGTTGAAACGACCTCCCCATCAATTACTAGCCCCGGTGTCATGAACACCCCCATTTTGGCAAAGTAATTGATATCCCCGATTTTTACAATTTCAATCTGCCCGGGAGAATCCAATTCGGCTATCGCATTTTGGGCGTTTTCATACAGTTGATCACAGCGTTTGCATCCGGGTCCTAAAACTTCAACTTTCATGTTATGCCTCCCGTTGCCAGTGTCATGCTCCACAAATATGTTACAAAAGTCGTAATGATGATGGTTTCAGTGTTCAGGTGTCAGGCCAAAATGGGTGTCGAATTTTGTAAATTACTTGCGATGCGCTACACTAGACAAAAAAACACCGCATTTTATGGATCATTCATATAGCGGCACAGCATTTGCCTTATCTTCCAGCAATAGAAGATTCTGGCAAAATTTGCAGACACCCGGCGATCCGTTTAAGCTGGCAAGTTGATCCCAAAGACTAAAATAGGTTGCCATATTTTCCGAATCCATCTTCTCGCGCAATGCATCCGGTTCTTCCAGTTCCCGGATGCGATCGGATTTGCCGCAATAGGGGCATTTAATACCGAACAATGCCATGTCTGTTTTGGGCAGGCCGTGCGTTAAGACAAACGTTTTCAGTTTTTCAGCCGCTTCATTGGTTTCCAATATGAACACGTCTCCCGGCCTGTAAAATTAAACAAGCCGGGCCTTTTGCAGGGCCCGGCTCGTGTGAATGTTTATGCAATTATCATTCGACTTTGGAATCCGTACGGGTCGACTTACCGGCGCCTGCTTTCGCCAGGTTCTCCTGAATTTTATCAAATTCAAAACCATGCTCGCGCAGGGACACGATGCGTTCACGCATATCGTCATTCGGCGCCCGTTTGGCCATTTCGTCGATCAATTCCTCATATTGCGGAATGATGCTCTCAAAAACCAGATCCCGCTCGATACAGATGGTCGGTAAAACTTTACCCTTGAGCTCAATAAACTTGCCAATCCCATCTTTGTTTTTGATCGACCATTCTTTGTATACGATCATATCCTGAACATCAGATGGCAGGGCTGCGATGGACTCCATCATATAGCCGCAGGCGGCGCACTGCACACTGTCCAGTGTCAGAACATCAATGGTAATTTTGTCTGCCATGATCCGAATCCTCCTTTCTATAAGTGTTTACCAAGATTCCGGATACTTGGCATAATACTGTTCAAACCAGTCTCTGACTTCGATCGCCTGATCCATATGTTCCACCGGAACATCGTAAGGCATATCTCAGCCAGGAGCGAAGGTATAACCTTCTTGCCCGCCTGCTGCCAAGCTCACAATCGCATCCTCTCTGGGAGACAACAAGCCGAGGCTCAGGGCCAGCGTCAGCTTCAAATTGCCGCCAAAGCCTACCCCGTGTTTGCGCGCCAGGTCCCGCACAAAAAGCATATTGAGCTGTTCATCAATGGCAAAGCCGTGGGTACCGATCTTACAGACATCTTCCATAACTTTGGTGCAATCGCCGCAAATGAAAAATGATGAGGTCGCTCCGGCATCATGAATCGCTTTGATGGCCGGTTGCGAATTCGGTGTGACAAATTGCTGGAAGGTCTCAGATTTAATCTGAGAGGCCACCGGATCAACGATGGCGATAATCTCACAGCCCATCTCGGCATAGAACTTAGCAGCTTCCGCGCCGACTTCACCGGCAAACTTGATAACATCGGCAGCAAATTCGGGATTTTTGTAAACATCGGTAAAGATGCGCACCCCTGCCAGATGGGAAGCCAGGGTCAAAGGACCGCAAAAAAGACCCATCAGGACACAATCGAGTTCATCCAGCTGGGGTTTGGCAATTCTGGCGGCTTCATAAAGCACCGGCCAACGACCCGATTCTTTGGTAGGCATTTGGAGCCCGGCATCTTTGGGTGTCTTATCGGAACAGGGGTGATTCGTTACGGAAGGTACATTGTCGGGCCACCATTTCAGGTCACAACCAATGGAATTGGCTTCGACGGAAAGATCGAATACCAGAGGAATCCCGTCCGCATTGTATCTCTTGGCGGCATTAACGACTCCTTTCGCCAGCAGTTCGGGATCCTGGAGCATTTTGTCAGCAGGTTCATTGATCAAAAAGGCGCAGTGAACCCCTGCGTATGGCACCCAGGGTGGCTTTTCCGTTCTCTTCCCCCGATAGGCGTCGATCAACAATTGTTTGGCCATTGGGAATCTCCTTTCTTTTTAATTAGGGGTCACGTTTCTACATAAAATTGTATTAACGTTTCTTTCATCACCTCCTTTCATGGTCTAATTGCCATTGTCAGATAAAAATCCCAGACATCGTAAATTGCAAATTCTGTGCTGTGTTCTTGAGTGTTGGACGATTAATACTTAACATCATTGTCGACTAAAATTGTCAAGAATCATTTTCGATTATTACCGCCAGGGGCTTATTCTAAAAGAATAATGCCGTAGTAGCTGTAGGTTTCACAGGTTTTAGCGGCAACCGTTGAAGTCGTTCCCAGATTTTTCAAAGTTCCAATGACATCAATGGAAAATGATTCCACCGATGGCCTTTTTTCTTGCGGAAACCGGCAATCATCCGGGTATGCGCATTCCTTGCAAAGGGCGCAACATTCGCCGACGAGGCTGAACGCTTTGTAATAGCCCTCCAAAAACAGCATGCGTTCCAGGCTGATGGTGCCCTTCCAGCAGCGAACTTGAGAGATTCGCTTGCGTTCATTGTTCAGGTAAAAGTCCGAACAGTTGGTGGTTCCCACCAGAAGCAGCCCGGTGGAATACTCCGACAGAATGGCCCGAACCTTATCCGGATCCGGCGTGGCCGGGGGGCAGCACCAGTTTGTATTATACTGATTGCAGCCGTAATGGCATTTAAGATGAACCCATTCGGCCACCACAATTTTATCAATCCTAAACGGAAAAATTGCATTGAGACCATACGACCGGCCTTTTTCCAGCAGGCGTTGGGTTAAGGCCTGAGAAATACCTTCACCGGCTTTAAACGGCACCACTTTTGATTTAGGCATTACTTGTTGCACTCCTAACACGCTTCGAATTTGATATGAACTTCCTGCGGAAGCGCCAGCTCCAAAGCCACTTCAGCCGCTTTGATGATCGCCACCGGAATCGCACAGGAGAGGTGGCAGCCCGATTTTTCAGTTGCAACATAAACCGGATTGCGACTCAGCGGTGTGAAAAGCTCTTTTATCGATAAGATCTTAAGGCGCTCGGCCAGTCTTTGAATCTGTTCGCAATCCGAACCGGAAATTTCGAGCGAAACCTCGCGGGCGCCTATTTTACGGGCCTTTATAACACACGCAAAGCCGCAGATGCCCGGTTCAACTGTCACACATATCCATTTCGGTTTTTGAGAAGCCAAGGTGCACCGCAATCTATTGTTTTAGTATTTCCTCGGGGACGACATCTGCCAGATGCGGAAATTCGTCCGTCATGTGCGGTATCTGCATGGCCTCCATGAATTCGGTCTGGAAGTCTCCTTCTACGGTCAGCTCAATATATTCTACATTGCGCGATACCCAGTTGGCTTCCTCCCGTTTGTCTTTATTCAACAATGCCGCGCGGCAACCATCCCCGGCAGCATTACCGACACTTTCGATCATTTCGATCTCGCAGTCCGGAAACAGCCCCATAATCAAGGCCTTTTCGCGATCAACGTGGGTGCCAAAAGCACCGGCGATTTTGATTGTATCCACTTTCTCCATTCCCATGCGCCGCATCATGAGCTTACAGCCGGCATATAATGCGCCTTTGGCCAGCTGAATCTGGCGGACATCTTTTTGGGTGACCACGATGTCCTTATCAATGCTCGATTCCTCCGCCCAGGCCAGAACAAATTCCGGCTGGTTGGTATCCGGGTTTAATCGGTAA
>CAMYLV010000058.1 GCA_947259495.1 uncultured Desulfobacterales bacterium
AAAATGCAAAAAACAGTTTGCCGATATCGTGGAAATGAGATGGCTCCAAGCCGGAGGCCTCCCCCTTTTTGATCCGGGTGATGGCCGCCAGGATGATCAGGGCACCCAATCCCAGATAGAAAGCCTTGACAAAGGTGTATCCCCCGAAGAGGGTCGATATCCAGTGCGGGTCCATGCTCATCACCAGATCAAAGCCGATCAGGCTCAGCACCAGCGTAAACGCCAGAATATAAAGCCCGGCCCAGACGGTCATCTTTTTCTTGACCTGCTCGGAGCTGCGGCGGTTGCGGACCCAGCCCTTGTAAACCAATTGCCGAAATGCGCCCTGCGCCTGGTCCGCATCCGCTCGAAGCTGCAATGCATTGTAAAGATAGGCGAATCCAATGGCATAGAGCACCAGCAACCCGACGCAATCCCGGGTGAAAAGAAACGGGATATTGAGCCAGACCTCTTTGCCGTGCAGATCCTCATGCAGCCATGGAAAGATGTGGGTGCGTCCCCAAAATAACAGCAGAAACAGCACGAATGAGAGTGGGAAAAATGCTGCAAAGGATTCAGAATCACCGCTGAAAACAGAACCGCTCCCTGAGCGATGGCCGACCACAGCAAAAAATTAATCAAGTAGGCCTGCCAGGCTTTTTCCGGGTGATCGCCGATAATGCCGTAAATGAAGGCCGCCAGTCCGATGATGAACAGAGCGACAAATAGCCAGCCGACTGGCGATTTCTGTGATGTTGCGGTGTTTGTTTCGTTGGGTGCCATTTTAATTCTTCATGTAGTTTAATTTGTTAAATTTGTTTAATTGGTTGAAATACAGAAAATGTGGCGAACCAATAGAACCAATTTAACCAATCAAACAAATATAACGCTTAATCAAATACTTTTACTTCTCCGCCGTTTTGCTGAAAAAAATCCTTTAAACCATCCTGCTGCATGGGTTCGCATGTTGCCAGCACACCAAAATGCTCACCTGAGCACCGCGGGTCGTAATGGGCCATTGTCTTAGAGCTGGGCAATCGTGTTTGCGTGAGCAGACCGATGATATTGCCGAAAACCGCAAAGAGGATGGTAAATTCAAATCCAACAATGAAAAACGGAATCAGCGATATGATCGGCTTGCCGCTGACAATCAATCTCCACTCGATTGAACAATACACTGCCAGGGCAAATCCGCTGATGAGTCCGAGGATGCCGCCGGCCAGGGTAAACCAGCCGACCCTGCTTTTTTTTAAGTCCAGGGCAGCCATGATCTTATGACTCGGAATCGGGCTATGCACGCGCTGAAACTGGTAGGCACTTTCTTTCAGCGCCGTGAGTGTCGACACAACCTGGTCTTCTTCTTTAAAAAGCCCCATGATGTATTTTTTACCCGGCATGGCTGCCTCCATGTTCAAGGGTTTCTTTCATCTCTGTCATCGAGACCGAGGGCAGATGCTTGGCGAACAACACAAAAAAGAAGAAAAACAGGCAAAAACTGCCCAGCATAATGCCATACTCGATTATGGTGGGCGCATATAAGCCCCAGGCATAGGGCGCAAAACCGCGGGCCACACCGCCAACAATGATGACAAATCGTTCCCACCACATACCAAAATTGACGATCAGCGAGATAATAAAAAGAGTTGCGATGGTCGTCCGTATTTTTTTAAACAAAAACAGCAACGGAATTAAAGTGTTGCACACGACCATGAAGTAAAAGCCCCAGCGATAGTCACCCGATGCCCGCCAGCGAAATTGTTCGATTTCAACTGCATTGTGGCTGTACCAGGCAATAAAAAATTCGGTGGCATAAGCAAAGCCGACGATCAGGCCGGTAAAAACAATGGTTTTAGCGACATTTTCGAGAACGTCTCTGGTGATAATATTTTCATATTTGAAAATCTTGCGCAGCGGAATCATGAGCGTCAGCACCATGGCCAAACCGGAGTGGATGGCGCCGGCCACAAAGTAAGGTGCAAAAATGGTGGTATGCCAGCCGGGCACAATTCCCAGTGCAAAATCCCAGGACACCACACTGTGCACCGAGATGACCAGGGGTGTCGCCAGGGCGGCAAAGAACAGGTAGCCGCGGGTATAATGCCGCCACTGCTCATGCGCGCCGGTCCAGCCCATGGAAAGAAACGTAAATATTTTTTTGCGCGTTCCTTCGGATCGGTCTCTGATGGCCGCTAAATCCGGCAGCAAGCCCGTATACCAGAACAGGGAGCTGACCGTCAGATAGGTGCTGATGGCAATCACGTCAAACATCAGCGGGGATAGAAAATTGGGCCACAGGAGTCGCTGATTGGGATAGGGGATCATGTAATAGACCTGCCAGACGCGGCCCAGATGGATAAAGGGGAAAAGCCCGGCAATGCAGACCGCAAAAACGGTCATGGTCTCTGCTGCCCGGGCAATGGGATTGCGCCATCCGGCCCGGAACAGGTGTAAAATGGCGGAAATCAATGTACCCGAGTGGGCAATACCCACCCAGAACACAAAATTGATCAGGTAGGTGCCCCAGGCCACCGGATTATTTTGACCGCCGACCCCGATGCCGACAAAAATCTGATAGGTCCAGCAGGCCGCTCCGACCAGCACGCCTAAAAATAAAACGGCCACGATCGCCCAGTAGTATCTTTTGGGCGCAGACAAGGTGTTCAGTACGGTTTGATCGATGCTCGCGTAAGTTAGCTGTGGCATATCAATTCTTTCTTTTTTAACCACAAAGGCACAAAGCTCACAAAGTTTTTATCCATTCACAATTCGTTTAATACCATGTTTCATTACGGGGACATTAAAATTGAGCAACATTCCCAACCACAGTTGTGATAATTTTAGATAAGTTAGTAGTTGGGCTTCAAATAAAGGATCCAGTTGCATAACCGCCTTAAGTTCAACAATCACAAGATCATCAACTAAAATGTCTATTCGGTAGCCGCTATCTAAATTAATTCCTTTATACTTAGCTGGTAAATGTTTTTGACGCTCAAAGTCGATATCCCGAACAGATAGTTCACAACAAAGGGCCTGCTCGTAAGCAGATTCGAGAAGGCCGGGTCCTAAGTGTCTATGTACTTCAATAGCTGCCCCGATAATTTTTTTTGATAGCAAATCGCTTTTTTTCTTTGTGTCCGTTGTGACTTTGTGGTTCACCTACAATTCCTGTAAAACTTTTTTAAGATAAATCACCGCCGGCTTGGTGTTCAAATACCCCAAGGCCTGGTAGGCCCGGGGATCATTCACCAGTTTTCTGACCCGACTTTGTTTGTCCATCAAACTGCCGAATACAAGGGCATCGGTCGGACAGGTTTGCACGCAGGCCGGGATGACTTCACCGTCGCGGATCATGCGCTTTTCATTCTTGGCGTTGGTGTGAGCGACCTTGATGCGCTGGATACAGAAAGAGCATTTCTCCATGACCCCTTTGCTGCGAACGGTGACATCGGGATTGAGCTGCAGGTTCATGGATCCGGGCCACTGCCAGGTGAACCAGTTGAATCGCCGCACTTTGTACGGGCAATTCTGGACGCAATAACGCGTTCCGATGCAGCGGTTGTAAATCTGGTTGTTGATGCCTTCTTTTGAATGATGCGGGGCATACACCGGACAGACAGACTCACACGGGGCATTATCACAATGCTGACAGAGCATCGGTAAAAAAGTCACTTTCGCCGGCTGATCCGGATTCTGAAATCTTTCGATGCTCAGCCAGGACATTTCGCGCCCTTCGATCACCCGATCCTCCCCCACAATGCCGACGTTATTTTCGGCATAGCACCCGGCCGTGCAGGCGCCGCACCCGATGCAGCGATCCAGATCGACGACCATTGCCCAGCGGTATTTTTCATGATCATGGGGCGGATAAAAATCCCTTTTAGAAGAATATCCTTCCGGTAACGGCAGGGTTAAAGGAAAATCTTCCATGGTCAGACCGGTTTTTTGGGGCGGTTGTGGCTGGTCGAGTTCCATCAGGCCGACGGTCAGTGCAAATGGTCGCTCGTGCTGGGTTCGGCTGCCGTACATCTTGGCCAGTTTCAGCGTCCGGCCGGTTGGACGGATTTTTATTTGATCTGTTGAAAAAAGTGGGCCCCCTGAATCTTTATTTGCTTCGGGCGGCAAGATGACCATCGGGTTCACACCTTTGTTTCGTGCGTAGCGCCCATAAGCTTGGTGCCCCTGGCCGATGTTCATAGTCAGCAGGCCGGGCCTTACAAATTCGTTGACATAAACCGCTGCCTCCAGACTGCCCCATTGCGATTCGATCTGGATGATATCGCCCTGGGCGATATTCTGTTTTTTGGCCGTGTCGGAGTGCATGCTGACCGGACTTTGCCAGGCCACCCGCGTCAGCGGATCCGGAATTTCACACAACCAGGGCTTATTGGCGCCTCTGCCGTCAAAAAACCGGATAGACGGTATGACACTGAATGCCAGATCAGAGGTGGTAGGTTCGGCAGGCTGGGACAGTATAGCGGTTATCTTTTGCGGCGCCAGGTCTAGTTTCTCTGAACCGGCTGCTGCACGTGAATCAATGGCGCCGCCGACCTGGAGGAGTTGCACCCATCCTAATTCATCTTCAATTTTACGCTCGGCGACCAGTCTGGAAAACAGATAGCGCTTGTAATTTTCAGCCGGTTTTTCATTTTCAAAAGCCGTGTTCAGGATGACATCGCCGATATGGGGTGCTTGCGTCAAGCGACCCATGGCCGGTTGCAAAGTGGAATTGACGGATTGCCAGCCGCCGTATTCATCCCAGGTTTCAAGGGGCAAAGCGACCGGAAAAATCAGATCCGCCAGCTCTGAAGTTTCGTCTATGAAATTGCTGAAACTGACCACAAACAGGTCGTCGCGTTCTAAAGCCGTCTTCACACCGCTTCCGGGCGGTAAACTGAAGGCCGGATTGGTATTGTTGAGAATCAAGACGTCAACCGGATCGGTTTTCAGAGACTTAAAAAATTGCAACACTTCGGATCGGGCGGCGGCAATTTCAACCCGGTGGCGATTGTTGAAATCCAGCAATTTTAAATCCGGATCGAGCAGCAGGTTTAATAAATTGACCGCCATATTGGTCTGCAGGCCGTTTAAATCGCTTGCACCGGTGTCGGTGCCCAGCACCAGGGGTTTGCGGGCACCCATCAGCTCAATAACAAGTTTTTCATAGAAGGCTAAAGAAAGGCCGGACGATTCCAGCACCCGACCCTGGGTGTAAGGGGCTGTCGCTCGCAGCAGTGGTTTGCGGAAGGACCATGGCAGTTTTTTACCTTTGCGAATATCAAGCGCCTGTCGCACCAGGCCCAGAGCGACAATGTATTCACTGCCGGGGTTGCACGGCACCCAGTAGTCGGCATTGGCTCCGGTCAGGGATTGAATGGGGCTTAAATGGTAAAATGGAATTTTACGATCGTTTTTAAGGGCATGCATGGCCTTAAACTTATGGGCGTACTCAACCGGTGACAGCCAGGTTTCCAGAAAATCGGCGCCAAAAGAGACCAGCACATCGGCTTCCTGCATGCGGTAGGAAAACAGCTGCTTGCGCCCGAAAACTTTTTCGTTGGCTTCTTTCAGGGATTCATAGGCAAAAGGCTCAAATACCAGCGGGTCCCGAGCGTTCCATCGATTCAGCGCATCCGCGAAAAGGGCCAGCTGGCTCTTGCCCACGACCTCTGTCAGCATGCGAATGCGATCCGATCCTTTTTGGGCGGCATCATGGATTTTATACTTTAGCATGGCCTGGGCTTTGGCAAACGAGATCGGCTGCCACCCGTCTTTTTCTCTCAACAACGGTGTTTTGATCCGGTCCGGGTTATAGATGGCCTGTAAAGCAGCCTGGCCCCGCATGCAGAGTTTGCCTGTGTTAATGGGGTGCAGGGGGTTGCCTTCGATCTTGATCACACGCCCTTCGCGGTTCTTCGCCAGAATACCGCAACCGGCCGGGCATTCGCGGCAGGTCGAGGCGTACCAGGTGGCCTTGCCGGTGACCATATCGTCGGGGGCGTGCACCAGAGAAAACAAATTTTGTTCAGGGGGACTGCAGCCGGCTGCCAGGGAAATGCTGCCCATACCTGCAATCTTGAGGAAGGTTCGCCGATTCATGTCAAATACGGTCTCCCAGAGTAGAACATAGGACGAGGTTTACCGCTTTTCATTTTAACATTCCGCATGGCGGAATTGCGGCATAAGTGGTTGTAAAAAAACGTTTTGAAATTAGAACGTTTTTTTACAACCACTAAAAAGCAGAGGATACATTTTTGTGTGAATATCAGATTTGTTCCTGGCGATCAACAGCACGCCGATTTTTTTTTGACAAAAGGGTTTTGTATACATTTCGCGAAATAATTTGTCAATGAGAATGAATCCTATTTAGAACAGGTTCATCCCGCAATTAGAAAATTACAATTCGTTTTTAACGCTTCGCACGATGCCCTCTGCCATTTTGAGGCCTGACATCTGAAACCTTGATTGTACCACCAACTCTGAACCCTTCCATGAGAAGGCAAAGTCAAGAGTCCAGTTCACGGACAACCTTTTTTTCTCTATGAGCCCTGACCGTCACGCTTCCATTCGCACTTTTGTTGAGGGCTTGCCACTGCCCGGTGCATGTTAAGATCCGTCGGTGGTGCTGCAATCTGAACCACGCACTCTATTGAAGCCAGCGGCTAATCTGGCAGGTGCACAGGGTTCACCGCAGTCACC
>CAMYLV010000059.1 GCA_947259495.1 uncultured Desulfobacterales bacterium
GATTTCGTTTCAGATATATCTTTTAAAGAGGCTGCAGATGCTGATTGAGCCACAATAATCATTAAAACAGTTAACCAAGCTTTCATTGCTCTCATTCGCGTTCTCCTTTGTTTTGTTACTGCTAACGCTTCAGGTAACAGGCGCGAGCGCATTAGCGCGACACGTCCTTGTTGACCTGATTGTTAGAAGTGATTCTATTGGCATATTTTAGCGAACACTCCGTTAACAAGCTTTCTTAAGTCCTCTGGGCTTAATTCTATTTCTAACCCTCTTCGGCCGGCACTGACATATACAGTAGAAAAATTATTAGCCGAAGAATCAATTATCGTTTTGAGCCGTTTCTTTTGACCAAGCGGGCTTACACCCCCTATAACGTAGCCAGTTGACCGCACTACGTCAGTTTTGGTGGCCATAGCTGCTTTCTTTGCACCGACAGCCTTAGCGATGAGTTTCATACTTAGCATAGATGACACAGGAACGACGCCTACTGCCAGCTCCTTATTATCGAGGCTTACAACCAGGGTTTTGAATACTCTTATTTCGGGCACACCCAATTTCTCTGCAGCCTCAGAGCCATAGGATTCGCTCGAAGAGTCATGAGAGTATTCATGTACGGTATGAGCGATATTATTCTTCTTGGCAACGTTGATCCCGGGAGTCATGTTAATCTTGTGTTTCTTACACTTGACCTCAGCGGTATTGCCGCAGGCAAAATCCGCTGAAGTGAATTGCTATGCATTTTAGTATATATATTTAGTCCAAAATTTTCATTCTATTAAAAGGGCAATCTCTAAGTCGGCATCTTTTACAAAAATAAATAAACTGACCTAAGTACCACATAGCAGCAGTTATTAAAAAGGCAAACAATAAAATTTTATTCGATAATAGCCAGTAAATGGGGTAGGTTGGAATAAGAATAAAAATCGAATAAAATATTAACTTTTCAGATATGCTGAAAGGATTTGTCTTTCTTTTCTTAATAAACCATTTTGTTAAAACCGGATGGAGTTGAAGACAATCCCCATATTCATATAGGTGAGGACATCTAGGACAATTTAAATGCCTTTGAACAATCCCCGGGATGCCATACCAATAGATAAGAACGTATGGGGTAACCCAAACCCAATCTGTAAGGATTATACCAATAGTGCCTATAACTCCCATTCCGATGAATGAAACTTGGGCATAAATTTTCTCCCAAAGACTAAAGCCTTCAGCAAGTGAGCAGTTAATACTATATTTCATATCTCCTTCTCTCTTTCGATAATTCATTCAATAGGGTACAACGGTTTTGCGCTTCAGCTGCGCCGCGGGCGCCGACCGCCGGCGCCAGAAGGATACCACGGCAGGTTGGAGCCAAGCCCGTGGTGTCAGCTGCAAGCGCTTGTTGGGCAGCAGACCGTTTACGGGATCCTACTTCTTCTTGGGCTGCGGCCCGGAGCTGACATGCGGCGCAAGCTTGTCCCACTCGCTCGACGCCACGCAGTACAAGCAAAAGTCGCCGTGGTCGTAGATCGAACAGTTCATCGGGCCGCGCTTATCCTTATGCACGTTAGCTCCGACAAAGGGCGTCCTGGTCGGCCTCACCGGCCTGGTGAGCACCCATGTGATACCAACCGCACCGTTCTTGCCCATGAGCAGGCTGTCGCGCTCCCACTCGTTCTGTTCCAGCAAGTCGACGCCGAAGAGCTTCAGTACGCTCAGCAGGGGGTGCACGGCGCGCTGGAACCCCCCAGGCTTTTCGCCCGGCATCATCATCGGTCCGGAGCCCATACCGATATACTTATTCACGCCGGCAGCCTTCATGGCGTTCCAGACGTGAGGGAGGTTGTGCGTCTTGGGGCGCTTCTTCCTGTCGTCGCCGAGCGCCGAGATGACGCCATCGCAGCCCGTAAACGCCTCCTTCAACTTCTCCTCTTCATCCAGTTGCGCCTCGACCACCGTAGTAGTCGTCGGCTTCACATCTTTGAACTTGTGCGGCGACCGCGTGATCACCACCGCCTCGACACCGATCTCCTCGGCCCGGGCGAGGATCCCCGTGCCGTAGGTTCCGCTGGCGCCTATGATCGCCACCTTTGCAGGCTTCGCAACCTTCGTGCTCATGACCTATAGCTTTCTGCTGCCTAAGGTTAGACCTGAGCAGCGGGATTTAAACCGATCGTAACGTTTCCATCATCAACTAAACAGCAGCTTATTATGCGAAAATTGAAAAACTATATAAACTCGAAACTAGTACATAGATAAACCCTGCTATTACGTATATCTTACTTTCAACCTTGAGCCAGCTTATGCTGAGAGTTGTTAATATTGCTGGAATGAAAACTAAATTCAAAAAGCCAAAAGCAAGAGAAATAAAGTCAGCCGCAGAAGGAGCACCGTGAGGAAAAAGATATTCAGCAATTAGTGACAATAAAAATCCTGCAAAAGGGACAATGCAAAGTAGGCGTGATATTTTCCCGAACTTTAATTGAGGCTTATACCTAAAAAAGGCCACACACAAAAACAGAATACAAAATGCAGTGACAGCCATAGAATCGGTGCTAACATTTAAGGTTCGGCGTACGATGTAGGGAAACAGTGAAACAAATCCGATGAGAAAAAGCAAAAGCAAAAAAATGAGGCTGATAGTCCTTTTTAGCTTCCTATTTTTGCGTGGCTCTAAAGACATTTCTCTGTCCTGATTGTCGATAGTACCAGAGAATATAATGCTAGGGATAACCAGCGGTCCCGAGGCCTTCCAAGCTTGCACGGCTTTTACGTACTACCGTCAAGTTTCCCCCGTCTGGTTCATCCCGTTGTTATGCCTTCCCCGTTCAATGCCTTCAATAGAAATCAAGTTACATTCTTGCTTGTGATGCTATATAGAGGTCTATAGCAATGGACTCTATAAAAAAGAAAACGGCAATAAGCGGCATTAAAAAGGATACTGCTCTACTCTGGTGCCTTGAAAACTTAACAGATCGTATGATTTCGGTGATAAGCCAGGACAGATTAAGAGGAGGAACCAATATAAAAAGAAAAAGGAGAAGGGTGAATCCTGAATCCATACGATTAAATCCAAAAATCAAATCAAATTGGGCGCCGACAAAAAGGATCAACGGCAATTGGGTCAAGAAAATTGCAACACCTCTGAAGAAATTCAGTTTCAGCTCCTTTGGTAGCTATTTAATCGTTCGAATGTATACTTGACATCTCTGCTATATCGCATACCTTAAACATTTTTCAAAGCTTCTTTGAGATCACCAATCAACGTCTCTACCGGTTCAATGCCGACTGAGAGCCGCACCAGATTTTCACCGATACCGGCTTTGGAACGATCTTGCGGGCTCAGCGCTGCATGGGTGTTGGTGATCGGTTGATTGGCCAGGCTGGTAACGCCTCCCAGACTGGTGGCCAGCTTAACGTGGCTGAGCCGATCCATAAAACCTTTGGTTTGATCAAAATTGCCATCAATTTCAAAACTGAGCATGCCGCCAAATCCAGCGAGTTGTTTTTTGGCGATTTCGTGATCGGGATGAGATTTTAAACCCGGATAATAAACGGTTTTGATTTTAGTATGGGTTTCCAGAAATTCGGCGATGTGCAGGGCGCTTTTATTTTGCCGTTGAACGCGCAATTCCAGGGTCTTTAGCCCGCGCGAGGCCAAAAAAGCGCTCATGGGGTCCATAACCCCGCCCAAAATTTTGCGATGGGTCCAAAGGTTTTCAAAATGCGGCCGGTTACAGCACAGAAACCCGGCGGTGATATCGTGATGGCCGCCGATATATTTGGTGGCACTGTGAATAACAACGTCCACCCCCAGACCCAGTGGTTTTTGATTGATCGGTGAGGCAAAGGTTGAGTCCAGCATCACCAGCGCATCCTTTTTGCGGGCAGCCCGCGCCAGCGGCGCAACATCCACAATTCGCAACAACGGATTGGTAGGAGTTTCAAGATAAAGAATATCCACACCGGTTTCGATCTCCCGCAGCAGCCGGTCGGTGTCCCAGCAGTCTGCAAAAACCGTCTCGACATTTAATTTCGGCAGAACTTCATTTAAAAATTCAAAGGTGGCTCCATAAAGCTGCCGGGTGGCGACAATGCGGTGGCCGGCCTTGATGTTGGCCACCAGCGCGGTGGTAATGGCCGCCATGCCCGAGCCAAAGCCCAGGGCCTTATCAGCGCCCTCCAAAGCCGCCAGTTCATTTTCGACTTCGACCACAGAGGGATTGTCCCATCTTGAATAGAGAAAGCCGCTGCGGTTTTGCACGACATCGATGAGATCGTCGGATTGCTTAAATTTGTAAGTAGCGGTCAAATGCACCGGATAAATAACAGGTTTGCCCTTCACCGATAGACTCCTTTCCGCTGATGCGCGCACAAGCCTGACAGTTGATTTAAATTTGTCCGGGGTCGAGGGTATTGACGGCACAATAATACAGACGCCAAAAAATAGAAACAAGAAACCCGGAATCAAAGGCTACGATTCCGGGTTTTAAAAAAATTCGGCAGCGTCCTACTCTCCCACCCAGCTTCCCGGGCAGTACCATCGGCGCTGAAGAGCTTAACTTCCGTGTTCGGGATGGGAACGGGTGTTGCCTCTTCGCTATTGCCACCGAAAAACGAATATGCGTTCTTACTGCTTAACGATTTGGATTCAAGAAAAAATTCAATCTGGCGCGTCTATAGTGCGATTGTGTTCATTATTTTGTAGCCAAGCCGCACGACCTATTAGTACCAGTAAGCTAAATGTGTTGCCACACTTACACACCTGGCCTATCAACCTCGTAGTCTTCGAGGGGTCTTCAGTTTCCCCTGTTGCCAGGGGAAAGGGATATCTAATCTTGGGGTGGGCTTCCCGCTTAGATGCTTTCAGCGGTTATCCTTTCCGAACATAGCTACCCAGCAATGCCGCTGGCGCGACAACTGGAGCACCATAG
>CAMYLV010000060.1 GCA_947259495.1 uncultured Desulfobacterales bacterium
TTTACTGGCCATAAGAATAAAGAAATATTTGACACAATATATGATATTGTTACCGCTGAAGACGAAAAACACTGGTTTGATATAGCACTTAAAAATTAGTATCTGTACTTTGAGCAAAGTTGTGATATTCTCAATAAATCACCAGTTTGGCAATAAAAAGGCTCCCCAGTAGAGTCGAGGACGGGCGCGGTAGCGTAAAGCCCCGTTTCCCGTCCCCGCTCATCAAACCGGACGTGCGGAGCTACCGCATCCGGCTTACCGACTGACTTCACCTTAAGGCACACGCCGTGCAGCAAATTTCCTCGGTCTTGGTAACAGTACGCCAAGTTCGCCAAATACTCTCTGCGAAGGGAACCGATGGATGCCTCGCGAGCGCACCTTATGCCGACTGACCAGAAAGCGTCTTACGCGATTGTAGACATTGCGCTCAACAGCTCGATACGCTATCTGCGTTGTGCCGTAGCAAAAGTAAGTGCACCACCCCCGCAATAAGGCGTTCAGCCGGTCACGAACATCCGGCCATGCACCTTTCTCACAGGGTCTAAGCATGGTTCTTACTTTCTGTTTCAACCGTTTTACGCTTGTCTTCGATGGACTGGCTCCAATGTACCACCTTCCATTCTTCCGAAACCATATGCGGCCAAAAGTATAACCCAGGAAATCAAAGTTGCCGTTGTAGGCGTCCCTGACGGCGGTCTTGTCCTGGTTCAACTTCAGCCCAAGCCGATCCATGACCGCGCTGGTCCACTGCAAAGCCTCATCGGCTTTACCTCGGCTCAGAATAACAAAATCGTCGGCATATGAGACGACTTGGGCACGGAAAACTTCATTACACCCTTTAACCCGCCAGTATCTCAGAAAGCGGTTCATGTACAAGTTCGCCAAAAGAGGGCTGACCACACCGCCTTGCGGTGTCCCTTTTTTGCTCTTACGGCCACCGCTCATCTGCCCTCGACCACCTTTGTCTCGGTTCTCCACCGGTGCTTTAAGCCACAGCTTTATCAGCCTAAGCACATTACGATCCACGATTCTGCGAGCTACACATTGCATCAGTTCGCTGTGTGGAATCGTATCAAAATACTTCGATAGATCTGCATCAACAACATCCGTATACCCTTTGCACAATAATTCGTGGACCATACGGATCGCATCCAACGCACTGCGCTTTGGACGATAACCGTATGCATTGGGTTCCAGATCTGCCTCGAAGATCGGTTCGAGAACAAGCTTGGCAGCTGTTTGAATCACCCGGTCGCCTATGGTGGGTATCCCTAAGGGACGACGCCCACCACCCGGCTTTAGGATCATCACGCCTAAAACAGGTTGGGGGCTGTACGCCTTTGCGCGCAGTTCCTTTCTGATCCCGGACAACCACTCATCCAATCCCTCCGACTCGACATGTTCGAACGTCATACCATCCACACCAGCAGAACCATCGTTGGCTTTGGCCAATCGATAAGCGTGCCGCAGGATGTCAGCCCGATGTATCTTGTCGTAGAGTAGATAAAAGCGAAAGTCCGGTTCCGCCTTCGCCTTAAGATAAAGCTTTCTCTGGAAAGTCCGAATCTTAACTGGTGTTTGCAGGCCCATGGCCAATCACCTCGTCTCGTCTCCTTCAAAAGCACACCAGAAGTAAGGGTCCTTCCCTCCTCCGGCATTACCCGGCATCACAGGTAATATGACCCTCTCCGACTCCCGCCCGGATCAATACATAATCGTATCGTTGCGGGTCGCGACCCCGCATCCGGGACGGGTCTCCCACGTTGCCCAAGATACCTTCCTGACATGCTGTCCCCATTACCCCGGTGGATCGGAATAGGTGAGTCGGTTACATCCCTATCCCGCCTCGGCCTTCCCCGAATATTGGGCGGGTCGGCATCCACGACTGTCCTTTCGGGGCCTTCGCAGGGTTCACTTGCGTTACGGCCTGCCAGGTTGCTGCAGCCCCATAGGCTTACATCTGTCCCCAGAGCTTCAGCAGGAAGGTCTCCCTACCCCACTGTCTGGGTAGCTACCGGGATGAACCGACAATGTCCCGGGCGGAACTTTCATCCGCTGGCATCTTGCGCCATCGTGGCGCACCAATATATTGTGCTTACGGTTGTTAACCAGATTCTGTGATTTCTGATATATCTGCAATCGATAAGTGCTTTCAAATTTGCAGATATATCCAACAAATCAATACCTTTGAAACCCTGAAAAAGCTGCGATTTCCCGTTCAAAGTGCTTCGTTAAGCAACATGATCTTCCCTGGCTTTGCGCTTCAGGGCCACCACGCACTGTTCCAGCTTCAGCATTTTATCTTCAAGAGACGCTACTTCATAGTTTTCAGCCGCATCATCCGGCATAAACAGCCACGCAGGCGCCGCTCCTGGAGCATTAACGATCGTATCAAGGTTGGGAGAGCGCTGACCGTATATTCTTAGCAGGTATTCATGCGTCCTGTTATTCCATGACTCATGATCCTCTGATTTAACGGGCCGATTATCCAGCAACTGCTGCGCGGCTTCTATTTGCTCTTGCAGCAGATCGATTCCGGTTCTGATATCCACCGGTTCAAGAATCTTTTCTTGTTTCTTTTTCCAGAGCATGATTTATCATCCATAGTCCGTGCAAGTGTCAGCCGTAATGAACATCTTCTATTCTAGTAAGACTCTCTGCTTAAATTTCAACCACGAAACCAAACACACCCCAAAATTATTATTAAATAAAAAAGCGCCCCTTGTTTCCAAATGAGGTTTGAAAGCAGATCTCCTTTAAGAAACGCAACCCCGTCCCTCTTTTTTTCTTACAACAGCATGCGGCAAGTTCATCCTTGACCCACCAACGCAATTTCTCTATATTTGGTTGCTGAAATACAGGGTCTTATCCGTTTAACCTTATCTTAAAATAAATTGGCCAAGATTGCTTACTAATATATAAGGGAGGTTAGCTTATGAGCACGGAAAACGAAGACCAAGAAAAAGAAGTAAAAGAAGAGAAACCTGAAACCAGTGAAACAAAGATCAATGATGCTACACTAGCTAAAGCGGATCCGGTTAAACGGATAATCGCATTTGTCATCGATGCGGTGGCCGCTATGATAGTCGGGTTTATCCCTCTTGTTGGGGGAATTATTGGCGCTCTTTATATGCTCTTACGCGATGCGCTGCCCATCGAAGCGCTTGAGTACAAAAGTATCGGGAAGAAATTGTTGGGCCTATCTGTTGTCAATGTTGCCGACCCAACATCTAAGATTGATTATGCTGCCTCTGCAAAAAGAAACTGGATGTTCGCCCTTGGTCCCATTATGTTTTTCTTCTTATTCATCCCCATTATTGGCTGGATCATCGATATTCTACTCGCAATCGCTGTTTTAATCCTGGTTATCATTGAAACGATTAAGCTCTTCTCTGACGAGAAAGGGATCAGAATGGGTGATAAGCAGGCCGGCACGATGGTTATCGAGAAGTAGTGACGGGCTACCTTTATCAGCATCTTTCAAATTAAACATGCGGATGGGTCGCCCGCTGGCTGTTTTTTTAGATGCCGGTGGCATCCCATCTAAAATATTCCTCCTCACCCTAACCATTCGGCCGAGCTACATTCGGCCTGGCAAAAAAGGGACGTCTATGATTTTATGGGCGTCCCCCTTATTGCTACCTGCTTCGCGGCTTCAATTTGCTCTTGCAGCAGATCTCCTTTAAGAAACGCAACAAATCAACCCCGTCCCTCTTTTTTGCTCTAACAATCTGAAAAGAGTAAAAATTCATTTTTAGAAGTGGTATTCATTTCTCTATCAAGAGGAAGTAGGATTCTTAACTAACTAAAATTATTATATAATACTTTACATCGTATTGACAATTAAGTTGAAATTGTACTATAATGTTTAGTTGTTGGTATCATTTTTTCTATTTCAATTTCTTGCACCTGAGCAATAATTTATAACAAGAAAATTTTTGTAGACACCAACTTAAGCCTTGATGGGGGCGCGGCTTTTCCTCATTGAGGTTTTTTTCGTTAAAAGAAAACCTAAACAAACAGGAACTGGTTAAACGAAGCAAGCGGCAGAAGCATAAATGTTCGTGGGTCTGTGGGAGGCTACGCGCACACTTTAAATGGATCCGTAGATTCAAAATGGATAATTGGAACAACAGAAGGGGATATTTTATGCGAAAAGCATTGATATTAATGTTGGTTTTGGGTGTTGTTGTGTTTTTGGCAAATTCAGGATGGGCGGACAAAAATAAAGGCTGTGCAACAATCGAAGATGGAACCATTAAGGGACCTGACGGGTTTCTTATCGAAAAAGGATTCGATGAATGGGGATATAACTACCAGATTCATCTTTTTAACGGAACCTATTGCAATGCGCTCCGGAATCCTGAGTGGTGTGAACCCTATAAAGAGTTCCCATTAAAATTGAAATGGAATGACGCATGGATGAGCAATAAGGATTGCGATGGTGATGGACAATTAGATAAGCACTATGGTTATG
>CAMYLV010000061.1 GCA_947259495.1 uncultured Desulfobacterales bacterium
TTAGCGGGCGCATCTTTAGGAATGTTCAGCTTGTAGGTCTTGCTGCCATCCAGATAGTTGCCATCCTTGTCGGTCGCATTGAAGGCATACTGCGAACCTACACCGACCATCTTCTCCGCCATCGCTGGCGTATTCACCGTGGCCGAATAGAAGAACAGGGTCCGTGCATCCAGATAGCGGCCACCCTTGCCATCATCGATCAGCCACCGGTAATCGCCACCGACGAAGCCGGTATACCAACCGCTGTTTTCATAGAAGTAGGCACTCTTGTCACGCGGTTTCAGCCAGATTGCGCGGGCAGTCGCGTTACCAACCGCAATCGCCTCGGTCAGGATCTTCTTCATCCGCGCATCGGGTTCGAACTTCTTGCCCTTCTGGATACCGATCGCGGCCGCCAGTCCGCGCAGTTCCGGATCGATCAGCCCGACGGGCTCCTTGTCGAGAACATGGGCCAACTCTTCATAAAACGCGAAGGTATTCGCATGGATCGTGTTGAAGGCTTTGTTGGAACCGCTGAGGAATTCCATCTTTTGCGGGTTATTCGCCTGAGACAAAGGATAGACCTTCAGCCCGCCCTTGAAGGTGTTGACCGCCATATCGGTCTTGCCATCGACCAGGAAACCACGCAGGATCAACCAGTTCGTGTAGCTGGCAGACTTGGAGACGAAGACCTTTTGCTTCTTGCCGGCGATCTCCATCTCGGCCTCCATGCCACCTTCCGGTTTTATCCGGACCCGGGATGCCCATATCGGTGATGAAGCGAAAGAAGGCATCGTTTACCGTGCCTGGGCCAGTCTTCGGTGGAATCTCGATGACGGTGGCCCCGTCCCTCTCCAGATCCAGTATCACCGAGGCATAGACGGTGTCCGTGTTGCCGGTAAGGAACAACGGATTTGAATCCATCAGCTTGTCGAAGATGACGCATTGGTTGGATTTGGTTGCCCCAACCTCCGCCATGCCGAGACGCATTCCCTCGATGGATGTCGCCGGGATGAAGTTCAGGAAGACCTCGACACCACGCATGAAGTCCAGATTGTCGTAGGCCTTTTGCACGGTCGCCGCATCCGGCATGCCGTCGAAAAAATTCATCGTCCCAATCCGGGTCTCGACCGTGTCCGGCGTCAGAATTACTTCCGGTATCTTGTTGTTGTAACCGGGGGTGTTTTGCGCAAAAGATGCGGTGCTGACACCCAGCAATAGAAGACCCGGAAGAATCAGTGAGCGTATGTCTGTCTTCATTTTCTCTCTCCTTATCGAATCGGTTTCGGTTTTCTCACGGCGTGTTCCTGATAAGTCACCCCGGAACTCATGTGCGGACCAGATCCGAGGACCGCTTCCCTAGCCACTCGCTGCCATAGAGCGTGGAAATCCAGATCCGAGACAATGCCTCGTAGACCGGTTCCGGCTGTTTCCTCGGATGTTGTCCGAAGGCATCGAGAAGCGTGAAAACATCGAGACGGTTGAGCGCTTCAGCGACCGGGCGAGCATCAAAATTCGGGATCAGGCCCTGTTCCTGGTCGGCCTTAATACGGGTAGTAATCGCGTCATCGAATTGCTCTATGAATTGCTTCCAGACTTTCTCGTATCTCTCGTCAGTGGCGGCGGCATCGTCAGCTGCCCGCAGGATGGGGCCTAACCTGTAACAGACGTCAACCAGACCGGCGAGGGAATCGTTCAGCAGAATGACGGGATCACCGGTGCCTTCGAACCAGGGCCCGGTAACGGCGTAGACCTCGTTCTTCAGCAAGTCCAGCAAGCTCTCCATCAGATCTTGCAGATCTTTGAAGTACTGGTAAAACGCGGAGCGGCTCAGGCCTGTCGAAGCCATCAGCACGTTGACGGTCAAGTCACGAAACGGATGCGACCAAACGAATTCCACCCCGGCATTCAGAATTGCCGCGCGCGTGCGTTCAGATTTTCTGATCTTGAGCGTCGGTTGCGGGCTTATACGCAGGGGAGACGACAACGTTTTAATTTCTGACATAATGTCAAAATATACTGACACTATGTCAGCTTGTCAAGGGGGCAGTGCCACATTTCGCATTTTCATTAATACCTTTGTAAGAATCTGAATTTTTGTATTTTTTGAAAAAATATGTTGTATTGCAATATGTAATCGCTGAAGTTTTTGATATAAAGTCTTGCTGGAAAGGAGGATTCGAGGATGCGAGCTTGGCTAACCATCTCCAGTATAATTCTATGGGGAATAATTACGACCACCTTCCCAGCGATGGCGGATGAACTGCACCTGTCAAACGGGGACGTTATTACCGGTCAGTTAATCCGAATGGAAGAAAACCAATTATTCTTTAAAACAACCTATGCCGGTGAAATCAAAGTCAACTGGTCTGAGGTTACAAACTTGAGCACCGATGATCCCATCACGGTGATTTTTAATGATGGTAAGGTTGTTTCGGGCATTTCGCAAAAGGCGCCTTTTAACATGATGCAGCTTGAGACAGAAAAACGTGAAGTGCCTTTCGATTTCAAACTGTCAGAAGTCGTAGCAATTAATCCAGGGAAAAAACCTGCAGTCAAAATAACTGCCCGCCTTAATGTTGGACTGACCCAGGAGAGAGGTAATACCGATACTGACAGCCTTAGGCTCGACGGTGAATTTAACGCTCGTTCAGAGAAAAACCGTTACACGCTCCTGGGCGAGTTAAACAAGGAAAAGTCAAGAGGAGACACAACTGTAGAAAACTGGCTGGCTTTTGGCAGATATAGCTATTTTCTAACCCAGAAATGGTTTCTGTCTGCCAACACGATCTTCGAACACGATAAGTTTGCAGATCTGGATTTGCGCTCAACCCTGGGAGCCGGTGTCGGTTATCAGTTCTTTGAGTCGGAAACCTTGAACCTTGCAGTTGCGGCTGGTCCGGCATGGGTAAACGAGGATTTTATAGAATCTGATGACGATGATTATTCGGCAGGGCAGTGGCTCTTTAACTATGACCAATTTTTTTTCAACAAGTTTGTCCAATTGTTTCACCGACAGGCAGGCTCAATAAAACTAGCTGATACCAGCAAATGGCTTATTAGGACTCGGCAGGGGCTGCGATTTCCAATTTACAAAGGATTCACGACCACCCTTCAATACAATTACGATTACAACAATGATCCGTCCCTGGAAGCAGATGAGAAATGGGATTCACAATTGATGTTTTTGCTGGGTTGGCAGTTTGAAAATTAATGGAGATTCCTGCCTTCATGTCTCACATAAGAAGTAAGGCAATCCCACCCAGAGATTAGTCTGCCCTTATGAATCCCGGTGGGGCTTTGCTCCATGGATATCCCTTGCGCGCCATCTGGTATCCGAGTTCATAGAGTTTGCCCATATACACCGGGTCGAACTCTTCGCTCGGCTCTTCAATAAACTCCGCCGGGATATATGCCAGGTTAAAGTCGTTGCCATCGCGTTCACACAGGGCATATATCTGATAGAGGTCACCGATCCCCTGTGTCCTTATCAGTGAGTCTATCGAGCGCACCGCAATCGGCACCACATTGCGCTTGATGCCCCGGTAGTCCGGTATCAAGAAGGAGTTCCTTATAACATAGACCTTGGGATCACCTTGTACCTTGAGTTTTTTCGTAATACGCTTCCAATCCACGGCTGCGGGGTAGACGAAGACCTGAGACCCAGCGCCGCCATCAACATGCAGTTCTTCATATTGTCTGCCGTTTCTCTCAACGGATATGGCAACCGGCGGAAAGGCGACCGGAATTGCCGCCGAAGCCCGAAGGATGTCGTGGATCAGTTCCAACTTAAGCGGATAATCGCTTGCGGCGATAGCCCCGATATTCCATATCACGGATCTACCAGCATCGAGATTGACTGTACCGACAAACAGTCGACGACCACGCTGGTGCTCCCTGGCAATCGCGTTCACCATATCGGCCGTTACATACTTGGCGATTAGTGCCTTCAGGGGCGTTGTATCGGACATCGAGTCACCGAAAATAGAGCTGAAAATACCCCGCTTCTTCAAAATATCTTTAGTCGAAGTTGTGGTGTAAACTTTCTTGAGTTCGTCGTCATAGTCAGGTCCGAGAAAAGCGAAGGGTGCCGTCAGGGCACCAGTGCTGATCCCTGTCACCATGATAAACTCCGGCCGTGTCCCACTTTCAGTCCAACCCGCAAAGAGGCCTGCGCCAAAGGCTCCTCTGGCGCCTCCGCCCGAGATTGCCAGGTAGCTGTGAGGCTTTCCGAAGATGCCGGAAAATTGCTTTTGGAAATCCTCCTCTGAATAAGTTTCGAATCGCTCGAGGGAGAACCGGGGCCACTCGTCTGCCCAGAAGCGGGCCTCCGGGACTCCTTCTATCCCTACCTGTGAGGTCAGTTCCGGGGGCACCGGGTTCCTTGCCGGAGTACTGGCGCAGGCAACAATTACGGCACTGACCAAAATTACGATGATCGTGGCAAAGGCTCGATTCATAGCTCGTTACCTCCTTATTTCACTAAAATAAATCCCCAAAAAACGTAGGGTATTCAACTTTGGATACGTTTACAATTTTGAGAACCCCGATTTTATGCGGATACTTATTAGATATCTGCATCCAGCCTACTTTAATGATAGGCTGTAGGAATCTGTATTAATAGCGCGTTTTCATTTTAGATTTATGGCTGTGATCACACCAATCAGGCGTTATCATACAGGGAAGTTCCCTCGATTTACTCGACTCTGCAATTTTAATAATGGCCCTGATCGCAAACTATCACGGAAATATTTATATATGGTAGCAAATTTAGATGCCTTTATTTTTCTGCTAATTTGCAGTCAGCCTTAGCCTACTCAAAACCTGGAGGGGCTTTTTTCCACGGAAATCCGGACGTTGCCATCCTGTAACCGAGGTCAAACAGCTTTTTCATGTACTCCGGGTCGAACATCTCTTTTGCTTTTTCGTCAAAGTCATCCGGGACGTATGCC
>CAMYLV010000062.1 GCA_947259495.1 uncultured Desulfobacterales bacterium
GGAGATTGCTGAAAAACTATTCATTTCGCCGGCAACCATTAAGTCACATCTGGAGAGCATTTACCAGAAGCTCAATGTCAGCAATCGCCGTGAAGCGGTTGACAAGGCTAATGCGCTAAAAATCATTACCCGACGTTAGTTAGGCGTTGCGAAATTCCCCCATTTCAATGACATTCAATCTCCAAATCACCTTGTTCCATAGAAAACCAGTCTGACTCCAGTTTTGATTTCCCTTTTCATCCTTTAATTCCGAATTATCATAAAAATCTTCGGTCCTCCGCCATTTCTCCGCCATTTTTCCGCCGTTTTGGCGGATGTAGCGTTCTCCTAAAGCTGTTAACTTAGCTCTCAACGGTCTCATAGAACAAGTCCTTGTATGAAACAAGAAAGGATTGTGAATTATGCCCCCTAAATACGATGGCAAACATCTCAAACTCTGGACGCCGGCCACCTATCGCATCGAAGTTGAAGGAGTTCTCGACGAAATTTGGGCAGACAGTCTTGCGGGTATGCACATTACCTCACGCAAAAGAGCCGATCAATCGACGGTAACGACATTGACCGGCCGATTGAAAGATCAGGCGATGTTGACGGGGGTGCTGAATGGTCTTTACGAACTGCACCTGCCAATCCTGTCGGTCAAAATTCTCACCGAGGATAAGGACGACCCGCAGGATTTGGATAAACCAGCCAAAAGGTAAAAAAAGGGTGTGATGACGGAAACCTACGCATAGAAACCAAAAATGAGATCTAAGTAACCCTTAAAGAACCTAATAACGTATTCTAACAAAGGAGAAAAAAATGAGTTTACCAGGAAAAGCAATGAAAATCGGCGGTTATAATTATCATGTCAGCGATCAGGGGGATGGCGACAAAGTCGCTTTTCTCGTGCACGGCATGCCGGATGACGGCAGCTGCTGGATGTATCAGGCTCCGGCACTGCTCAAAGCCGGTTACCGGGTGATTGTTCCCGACACCCTCGGCTACGGCAAGACCGATCGGCCGGTGGAAGTCGAGCATTATAAGATGATGAAGATTGTCGATCACATGTACGAGATCATCGACACGCTGGGCCTGAAGAACATCAACCTGATGGGCCACGACTGGGGTTCAGCCATCACATGGACCATGGTCCTCCAGCGCCCGGAGCTGTTCCGCAAATTCATCTCCATGTCGGTCGGCCACCTGAGGAACGTTTTCGGCCAGGCCCACGAAACCCCGGAGCGGATGTACGAATGCTGCAAGGCCAACTGGTACATGTACATGCACTGTCTCGATGGGATGGAAGAACTCTATATGGCGAATGATTTCAGGTTCTTCCGTACGTTCTTTTGCCAGCACCCCGAGGCGGAGCAGGTCATTGCCGCGATCAAGGAGACCGGCCGCATCGAGTGGCTCAACTATGACAGGGCCAACCACGTCCCCATGGACTACCTGGAGCAAGCCAAGGACCCGAACAGCCTGCCGAACTGCAAGGTGCCGACCATGGTGATGTTTCCCGAGGACGACATGTTCCTTTGGAAGACGCAAGCTATTGACACACCCCGGTATATGGATGCCGAGTGCCGTATCGAGATCATCCAGGGCGGCCACTGGGGCATGCTGGATCATCCGGATGACGTCAACAAGCTGATGGTCGAGTGGTTTGACTCCGAGCCCAGCACGGCACGTGCCGATGTCAAAGAAGCCTAAGCACCCGGTTGGTTTGATCGATGCACAGCCGGTTTTTGACTTTGCAGTTGAAAAATGGGCAGTGGCTCGAGCCGAGGGGATTTGCGCCCCGGCCGCTCGAGCCCGCCCTTCTATCAGGTTTATCTCGAGCTGCTGAAGCAAGGCAACAAGTTCAGCTGTTTAAAACGCGGGCTATACAGGAATCGCTATGAAAAGAGCTAAAGGCACCCGATACTATTCGAGAAAATTATCCAGTTGGTTGCCTGTTATGCTGCTTGTACTGGTGTCGGTACACCCTGGTTTCGCCCAATCATCCGACCAGCCAACGGACGCGCAACGGGCAAAGTTCGGGGGGCCGGATACGGTTCCCAACCAGATCGAAGCGGAACGCGTTGATGAGGATACCCTCTATGAGTTTGAGTTCCTGAAATCCTATTATGATTGGAAAGACCGGATTTTAGAAAAGTATGGTTACGCCTATGCCCTGGATTACTATCCGATCTATCTCAAAGCCAGTGACAACCTGCCGGGAACAGATGATGATGCCGCCAGTGCCGTGATGCGCTTTTCCGGCTTTTGGCAGCTTATGGGGCGCGCTGAAGATTCGAATTCAAGCGGCACGCTGGTCTACCTGGTTGAGCATCGTCACCGCTACACGGATAACCTGCCGGGGGAATTTGCCCTGGAAAGCCTTGGTTATGCCGGCTTTATTGGAATTCCGTTCACCAGCGACGGCTGGCATCTGACAAACCTGTACTGGAATCAGGAGTGGCAGAATGGCTTCGGATTTGCCGCCGGATTTCTGGACGTTACCGACTGGGTCGATGTCTGGGCACTCACCAGCCCCTGGACGGATTTTTACAACTTCGTATTCAGTATCGGGGCAGCGACCATGGACCTGCCGGACGATGCCGCCCTGGGCTTTGGGGCTGGTGGATGGATAACGGACAAACTTTACCTAATCGCCGGCCTGGAAGACCTGAACTCGCGTCCCACCGATCCCTTTAAGGGATTTAAAAATTTTTTTAACGATCACGAATACTTCAAGCACGTCGAAATCGGCTGGGTCACGTCCGCCAGGGAGCAGTACTATCTCGACAACCTCCACCTCACCCTGTGGCATGCGGATAAGCGGGATGAACTCGACGTAGAAGACGGCTGGGGGGCGTTTTTGTCCTTTTCGCATACCCTCGCCGAAAAATGGCTGATGTTCGCCAGAGGCGGGTTTGCGGAAGACGGCGGCAGCCTCCTGGAAAGGTCCGTCAGCATCGGGGGCGGCTTTGCTCCGAACGGCATCGGGGCTCCCGGCTTCGGCCATCTGCTTGGATTTGGAGCCAACTGTGGTCGACCCAACGATGCCCTCTTCGGCTCCGGTCTGGATGATCAGTATACGATGGAAGTCTATTACCGCTTGCAGGTGACCAAGGAATTCTCCATCACACCGGATATTCAATTTTTGATCAATCCGGCACTCAATCCAGAAGAAGATAATATCTGGGTCTTCGGCCTGCGGGCGCGGCTGTCGTTTTAGACACGAACGAAGTGGTGCAGACATTCGAAATCAGATTTATGAACAAAGGCATGTAAATGGATGAAAACACCAGCATAGATGATGCCTAACCTTCAGCTACGGTGACCGTCACCCCGCTAACGGAGATGGCCACCGCCGTGAGCGTTCTGGAGTCCTTCGTCGGTCAATTTTATCTGGTGGTCGTGATTGCTTGGTTCGTGGGAATGCATGTATCGCAAAAAGCGAAATGAAGTGGAGGATATCAAAAAATATGTTCGAAATAATAACAACTTCAATAAAGCAAATCAGAACCGGCAACCATTTTTTTGCCGCTTTAATAGTGCTCGGCATCCTCGTGATCCCAGGCACAGCGCGAGCGGAAGATCAAGCCGCGCAGGATCTGGCCAAGGAGTCACAGAACCCGATAAGTACCCTGATCAGCGTACCGTTTGAAAACAACACCACTTTCAACAACGGGACCGAGGACGCGATTGTCAATATCCTCAATATCAAGCCGGTCGTCCCCTTGAGTATCGGAGAAAAT
>CAMYLV010000063.1 GCA_947259495.1 uncultured Desulfobacterales bacterium
CGGAAATTTCACTACCAAGCCGCCTGTTCCAGATAACGACAAACAGGATAATCAAAAAGGCGCCCCCGCCGATCGGGATCGCCCAGGCCAGGATGGCTTTGAAATCAAAGCCTATCTTTATATCCACATCCCCCATCCAGGTACTCTTGATGGCTGCCTTCTCCTGGTTGCTGATATCGTCAAGGACCATGTTTAAAATTCCAACCAATTCTGGTGAATCTTTACGAACTCCAAGAGAAAGATCGACTGTGTAAGCAGTTGACGCTGAAATTCTGGTATTCTCTAGCCCTGATCGGGCAATCTCCTGGGTGATTGTGACTAGGTTGTCGACAAAGGCATCGATATTTCCTGCATCCAACTCCTGGAGAGCTTCTGCTAAGGTTGCATAGGGGACGAGTTTTAGATACGGGTGTTCATTGCGTATAATATTTTCAGTGTAGTAATCCTTAACCACTCCGACTCGGTAGCCTGCGAGATCCTTAATACTGCCGATGTACGGTGTGTTTTTGTTGATAGCGGTGACGATCGGAAAGGATAAATAAGGTTTGGTGAAATTCAGATATTTGTCACGGTCAGGTGTCCGTATCACAGCAGGCAGAACATCTATCTCGCCGGTCTTGGCCTTCTCGATAACCTGGGACCAGGTGAGACCCGGAATGGGTGTCATCTTTATATTAAGCCGATCTGAAATGGCCTTTATAAAGCCCGAACCGATGCCGGCGTAATTGCCGTTTTTGTCAATAAACTCGAACGGAGGCCATGCAGGGTCCACACCGAGCCTTAATTTAGGATGTTTGGATAGCCACTTTTTTTGCTTGGAAGTTAAAACGAACTTATCTGCCAGGCTTTCTGATGGCAACGGCACCCATCTTTGTTTGATTTCGATATGCTTCTCCTGCGGGATGACATCCAGGGCTTTATTCAGTATGGCGACTAGTTCAGGCCAGTCGCTGCGCACCCCAAAGGCCAGCTCATCTTTACCCCATTCAACATAGGCAGCGGCCTTTAATCCAACTAAACTATTTTCCTGCATAACATGACTGTTGGTGGCTAGATTGCCGACAAAAGCTTCAGCTTCATTCTTGAGAACAGCTTTGAGGCCGGCCAGCGTGGAATTGACCGGAAATGGAATCACATCTGGAAACATACGCTTAAGCCGTTCATGGGTGCTATAGCTTTCAACAACCGCTACTTTTTTACCAATAAGATCCCGGGTCCCGGTAACGCCCATATTATCTTTTCGGATCATGATGGCTGTGGGAAAGGAAATATAAGAATTGGAGAAGTTAAGAAATTTTTTGCGTTCTTGTGTCTCATTGAGGCAAGGAACAATGTCGAGCGCTCTACCTTGAGCTTTTTCAATGACCTCGGCCCAACTAAGCCCGGGAACAATTTCCATTTTTACACCCAGCATGCGACTAACTAAAGTCACATAATCCGAGGCCATACCACGATACTCACCCTCCTTGTCTACGTATTCAAAAGGCGGATAAGCTGCGTCTACGCCTATGCGAAGTGTTGGATGCTGCTTGAGGAAATCCTTTTCTTTCTCTGTCAAATCAACCAAGTACTGTTCTTCTTTTTCCATTTTTGATTCGGGCTGATAAAAACGTGCCTCAGGATTGGGTATCCAGGGTTTTTCTATTGCAACCAGTTTTGCACTTGGAATAAGTGCCAGACCGTTATTTATTTCTTGTAGAAGATCGGTATCCCCTTTGAGGACACCGGCATGGATGGCGCTGGGAAATAGCCGCTCAGCTCGGGAAGTAATGTCGCCGTGCAGCCCCAGCCGAGCTATCGCGGCTTCCATAACAGCTTCTTCCTGGACAACGGCCTTAACCTCGCCCTTCAGGAGAGCATTTATAAGCTCATCGGTAGACACCAGGCTGCGAATCATAACGTTTGGATAAACCTCCCTGAACTTAGCCTCCTGATAACTGCCGAACATCACGCCCACACCGCCTGTTCCATACTCTTCAATACCAGCTGGCTGAGGATCACCAACCCTGTGATAAATCCGAGTGAATGTTTCATAAATCTGAGTTGAAAATCCGATCCACTCTTCCCGTTCCTTAGAAAATGAAAGCCCGGAGTGAATATCCGCATCTCCGTTCTTTAGCCCTTCCAAGGTTTCACTCCAACTGGAGGCCTTGAATTTAATCAGTCGGCCGGTTTCCTTAGCCCAGGTCCGCCATAAATCGACCAGTATACCAGATGGACGTCCAAAAGAGTTAACAAAGGTCAAAGGGGCGTAAGCGCGGTCGATGCTTATAACGAGTGCTTCACCTCTCTCGTCCGTGCCTCCAAGCCAGTGGCGGTTGATCTCGAGTTTCTCCTCGTTGCTTATAAGAGCCATCCCCCGATTGATCACCTCGATTAGAGGCTTGTTCCCCTCCTTTACGGCAACGAACCAGTCGCTTTGGTATAACGGCTTTTCAATAACAACGGTGAACTCCGAGGTCAGACCGGCCTTTTTCAGGTGAAACAGCCCGGTAGGAGTATCCGCTGCGAAAACCTGCAGAGACCCTTTCCGTAAAGCTTTCATGAGGGAGTCGTAATCAGAAAATGGAACCACGCTGCTATGAGGCAGCCGGTCTTTTAAATACCCTTCGACAAGGTCACCGGCGATGACGCCGACCTTGTAGTCGGCAAGATCACTAACCCGGTTTATCGGAGGAAGACTTTTGTGGCTGAAGTAATGGGTGGCGGTCTCGGTGAGGGCTGTGCCGTAATCTAGGAACTCGTCACGTTCGTTGTTAAAGAATAGACCTGCATGGGCATCTACAGCTCCCGAACCGACCTTTGTCAAGGTCTCGTCCCAAACGGCAGCCTGAAAATCGATGGCGATCCCGGTCTTTTCAGACCAGAGACGCCACAAGTCGATCATAATACCTGCTGGCTGCCCGCTTTCCTCTGTGAAATGAAAGGGCACACAATCGCTGCAGTAAGCGATGGAAATACGCCTTGGAGGTTCAGCGGCGGATACGGATAAAGATGCCAACACCGTTATCATCACCGTCAGTGTGGTTGTCCTACGCATTAACCACGAATAAAACCAATATAGGAAATTGTTTTTCCCATATGCAGTTTTTTCTCTGTCCCTCTTACCGCACTTAATAGTATTAATTAAGCCCATAGGTTTGAAACTCCATCTTAATTTTCAACTCGCCAGCCACATGCCAAAACATTTCACAGATACGGTTCATTATTGGTGGCTTATTGCCAAATTGCTTATCAACTCCTCAGATGTCGGCCCTTGATCCAATACAACCTCCTGTGACCATCGGTCTTTTCAATACATTCATATGCTTAGCGTGGCATGCAAATTGTTCAACAAGGCAAGCCTTCGTATTGTAAGAAAACCGTCTACTTTCATCTTAAAATATTATAATATCAAGTGAGTATTTCATATTGTACTCTGAAACAATTTACAAGAGATAGGATTTTGGATAACGTGATGATCATATAAAAGGCACCTCCCATCGCAAAGTAAAGTGCGATCTGTTACAGGTGGTTTGTCGCAACAACTAACCACTTAACCAAAGGAGGTGAGATCTTCATTCAACAAATACCTACATTGGGATCTTGGACACTGATTTCAAACGCGTCTTTAAAAAGAGAGTTTCCAACAATCTAGATCTCATTTTGGAGGTTTTGGAACCCTTTAGGGATCAACTCAAAGGGCTTGTGGTCGAGTCCACCTACAACTGGTACTGGCTGGTAGACGGACTGATGGATGCCGGCTATGGTTGCGTCCACCTGGCCAATCCTTCGGCGATTAAACAATACGAGGGATTGAAGCACAGCGACGATCAGCACGATGCCTTCTTTTTGGCCCAGCTGCTAATTTTGGACATTTTACCCCAGGGCTACATTTATCCTAAAAAAGACCGTCCGGTGCGCGATCTGGCGCGCAAGCGCATGTTTTTGGTCAAACATAAAACCGCTCATATTCTCAGCTTGCAATCCTTAATTGCACGCTGCTGTGGTCAACGGATCAGCTCTAATCAGATTCGCACATTAACGGTTGTAGATTTACGGCAGTTGTTAAAGGAAGAATATTTGCTTCTTTCCGCCCAGGCCAATTTGAACATTATTGCTTTTTTGATCCAGCAGATTAAAGCACTGGAAAAAGCCATCAAGAAAAAAGTACGATATTGGCCGTTTTGCAAAAGTAGGCAATTTTGCTTCCTATTGCCGCTGTGTGTCGTCGCAGCGACTATCGGATGGCAAATCCAAAGGCAGTGGTAACCGTAAAAACGGCAATAGGTATCTAAGCTGGGCATTTGTGGAGGCGGCCCAATTGGGGCGCAGATACAGTCAGCGATTTTGTCGCTACTATGATCGTAAGGCGGCGCAGACCAATACGATCGTTGCTACCAAGGCGTTAAGCAACAAACTGGCACGGATCTGTTACTACATCATGCGAGATCAGGTTTCGTTTAAAGAGGAGTTGTTTTAGCATTAGTTTGGCCTTGCAACGGTGATCCAGGATTTAGGCTGGTGAAAATCCCCTTTGCGTGATTGGCACACCGTTGCATTGCCTAATTTGTAAATCCAGGCGGATAGTCTTTTTGCTTGATCTGCCCCTGTCATGAACCCCCAAAGGCTGGCCCGCAAGGAGCCCAATTTGTGTGATACTAACGCATTGGACATGGCAGGGAACCGATGTATTTTCTGGGGTCCGCTAACCGGACCAGGGGTCTTAAGAAAAAAGAGGTTGCTGCGCTACGAGATCATTCGGGTCTCTTCGCTACGCAACCGTTGATCTTAATAATTCTTAACCGACCTTGATCCTGATGGGTGCCTGGTTGCAGATCAACTATAGGTCTATGCCATACATTTGAAAACCCGGGTGCAGATAAACAAACGGGTTACTTCCGCGCTGGTTGGTGACCCTGCAAAAAACTATACTATTTTTGCGATGGACTGGTGTTTTTTATTGACAGGGGCCTTTTAATGGGTGCCT
>CAMYLV010000064.1 GCA_947259495.1 uncultured Desulfobacterales bacterium
GCATGATGCTAAAATATTGACCTTTTAAAATTTTGAGGAGTATTACCCATGAAAAACAAATTGTTTACCATTCTGATTGCAATCTGTGTGTTAACCCTGGCATTTTCCGGAAGCGCGTTTGCCAAAGAAAGAGTTATCTTCGGCGGCGGACCGGCCGGAGGAACTTTTCAGGTGGTTGCCAACGGCATCCAGGTTTATAAACCGATTAAAGCCAGTCCGGATTTTTCAGTCAAGGCCCAAACATCTGCGGGTTCGGTCGAAAACCTCAGAAAGACCAACGCCGGCAGACAGCAGATGAGTACGGTCTATTCCGGTCACGTCTGGCTGGGCCGCAACGGTCAAATGAAAAATGATCCCAAAAAATACGAGGATGTTTTGGCCGTTGCCTGGTTGTACGGCGCTCCGGCTCAACTGGTGGTTCGTAAGGGCTCGGGCATCAAAAGCGTTAAAGACCTGGCCGGCAAGAAAGTCGGTGTCGGCAATGCCGGCTCCGGCGCTTTTGCCAATTGCGAACTATTCTTTTCCCACATGGGTGTCTGGGATAAGATCGAACGCAATGCCATGGGCTACAACGATGCCGCTGCGGCTTTCGGCAACAAACAGCTGGATGCGTTCTGGCTGTTTACGGCCTTTCCGAGTGGCGCGGTGATTATGGCAGCCCAGACCAATGATATCGAACTGGTCAACCTGGATGAGGATGCTGAAAAGTCGGGATTTTACAAAAAATATCCGTATTTCGGCAAATTGGCGGTTCCGGCCGGCACTTACAGAGGTGTTGATTATGCTGCCGGTGCCTTCCAGGACAGTGCCCTGTGGGTGGCCAATTCCAAGGTTTCCGCGGATACCGTTTACAAAATGCTTAGCGTGATGTACACGGATGCGGGTCTCAAGCACATGTACGGTCAGAAAAAGACCTTTAAAAACATGAGCCTTGAAAGTGGTGCCACCAACATCGTTACCCCGTTTCATCCGGGGGCGGAAAAATTCTGGAAAGAAAAAGGCATGCTGAAATAAAATCGCTGTGCGATTTTATTTTAAGTTAAAGCGGTTTTTCCGCTTGATCTAAAATGTGAGATATGGGTATAGCGCAGTGACAGTACGATGCTGCCTGTCCCATATCTCACATACCCATTCAGAGACAGGACCAATATTTTCCTTTCTATAATTTCAAGGCCGGGCACAAATTGCATTTAGAAGGGGGGTAAAAAAGTGTACGACAAATTAACCAAATTCGAAAAAATAGTGTTTGATGTGTTGGCTGTTTTTATGGTCCTTTTTTACTCCTATTCGGCTGTTGTGAGACCTGCCGCCACCCAGTATCACCGCGGGATATACGTTATCATCACCTACATTCTCGTCTTTCTGCTGTATAAATCCAAAAACCGCTGGATGCGCGTCATCGACTATCTGCTGATTTTTCTATCCATTTTCAGCGTCGGTTACTGGATTGTATATTTTGAAGCCATCAACTACCGCACCGGTGCAGAGACGCCATTCGATATGTTTGTCGCCATGATCGGGGTTCTGATCGGGATCGAGCTGGCCCGACGGGTGGTGGGCTTTGTTTTTGTGATCATGGGAGTGCTGTTGCTGCTCTATGGGGTCTATGGCGACTATGCGCCTGATCTTTTCGCCCATGCGGGCGACACCTTTCCGGCGGTGTGTACCAGCATCTTCTACAAAAGTGACGGGGTGTTCGGAATAATGGCCAATGTTCTGGCCACCTATGTGATCTTATTTGTCCTTTTCGGGGCGTTTCTGGAAAAGTCCGGCGCCCAGCGATTTTTCATCGATTATCCGCTGGCGGCGGTGGGTCACCGAATCGGCGGGCCCGCCAAAGTATCGGTCATCGCCAGCGGTCTTTTCGGCTCCATATCCGGAAGTGCCATCGCCAACACGGTTTCCACCGGCGCCTTTACCATTCCCATGATGAAAAAAGCCGGATTCAGACCCCATATAGCCGGCGGAATCGAGCCGGCGGCTTCCATTTCCGGCATGTTCATGCCACCCATCATGGGGGCCGGCGGCTTTATCATGGCCGAGCTCACCGGGGTTCCCTATTCCAGGATCATGCTGGTGGCCATATTCCCGGCGCTGATGTATGTCTTCAGCGTGTATATCATGGTGCACTACGAAGCCAAGAAGCATAACATCAGGGGCGAAAAAAGCGAGCGCAGCGCCATGGAGATCCTGAAAACACAATGGCCGTATACACTACCCTTGATCGTCATTACTATTTTTATGCTGACCGGTTATTCGCCCGCCTACTCCGCCATCCTGGGATTGGCCACCTGTGTTGCGGTTAGCCACAAAACCACAGACACCCGCATCGATCTCACTGTAGTTTGGATAGCGGCCTCTTTGATCCTTGGTCAGTTGCTATTACCCTGGATCATGACACCGATGATGGGGGAGACCGGTAAAGCTTTTATGGAAAAAATATTGTCTGCCAGGCTTTTAGTGCTCTATGGGTTGGTTTTTTCCGTCATTATAACCTTTTTCCGGAGATCCAGAGGCGCAGATATCAAAACCGAACTGATCCGTTTTGTGGAAGCCTCCCGGTCCGGTGCTGAAAACAGCCTCAAGATCGGCGCCACCGTGGGGGTCATCGGCATTATCATCGGGGTGCTCACTTACAGCGGACTGGTGCTCACCTTTGCCGATATTGTGATCGAACTGGCCGGCGGTTCCCTGGTGTTAACGATTTTGTTTATTGCCCTGGCCTCTCTGGTACTGGGGATGGGGGTCCCGGTTACCGCTGCCTATCTGATTACCGCGGTTGTGGCCGTACCGGCTCTGATCCACCTGGGGGTCAATGAAATCGCGGCCCATATGATCGTTTACTGGCTGTCGCAGGATTCCAATATAACACCGCCGGTGTGTATTGCCGCCTTTGCAGGCGCCACGATTGCCAAGGCCAATATGTGGAAAACGGCTTTTGCCTCCTTTAAATTTGCCAAATTCCTGTATCTGTCGCCGTTTTTATTCGGCTATGTCCCGGGTTACTCATTAAACGGCAGCGCCTGGGATATCCTCAAAGCATTTGTGCTGATCATATTGGGTACCTATGGGTATTCCTATATTTTGAGCGGCATCTGGTTGAAGCCTTTAAAAGGCATGTTTAAAAAATCGCCGGCAAGCTGATTTTCGCTTTTTAAAACTTCTTTATTTCATTTATGAAGAGGCAGAAAAATGAACCTACCCAAAGTGGACATCAAAAAAATACTGTATGCCACCGATCTTTCTGAAA
>CAMYLV010000065.1 GCA_947259495.1 uncultured Desulfobacterales bacterium
GTCGATGTGTTGCTGATGGTGGCCTTTTGAAAATTCATTGGAATACAGATGCTTCTTGTCACCGCCGGCATAGGAAGTCGATACGTAAAACGCTTCCAGCGATTTACCCGGCTCGTAACCGACCGGCCAACCGGCGCCCTTCATCGTCTTGGCCTTGCCGCGATTGTGGCAGGAGCCGCAGATTTGCTGGGCAACCCCCATCGGCAGCTTGGCCGGATTGACGATGGTCTGTCGCTTTTCGAATACTGCGGTTTTGGGCAGCGCTGCATGCCAGGAGCCCCTGCCATGGCAAGCCTCGCAGGATACGCCCGGCTCGTTGAAGGTCTGTTTTTCCAGATCCACACCGGTCGTATGGCAACCGCCGCATTTGAGCAACCACGGTCGTTTATCCCAGTCATTCTCGTGGTAATTCACCCAGCGATGGGTTTCCGCGTTGTATTGTATTGGAGATATGAACAACGTATCGTCTTTCTTCACAATAAAGCGCTGCTTCCACTGACTGCCGATGGTGTAAAGGATTTCTTCAATTTTCGGTACGTAAATCTTATCGGCCGGCACCTTGAGCTTGGGACCTAATTTCGCCAGATCCTCACGGATGCGTTTTTCCTCAATCGGAACGATGATCACATCCCGATTTTTTTGAGCATCCTGAATCTGTGCTGGGTCATTTTCCAGGAATCGTAGTGTTCGAGGTGACACATTTTACAGGTGTCTGACCCCACGTAAGTTTTATCCTGGGCCAAAACTTTGTCGATATCAATCGGCGCCTGTTGTCCGCAGGCCGACAATATCAACAGCATGAGCCCCAGAATGAAAATGATTGCCAAACATTTTCCTTTCATGTTTCCCTCCTTGGTTGATGGAAATGCAACAAAAGGTGAATTATTTAAACAAAATAGCGCTAAAATTTGAGGATGCCGAAAAGTTTTATGGGTTCGATCCGGCCGTTGCCCCGTCTTTATTCTCAAAAATGCTTTTGAGCCAGAAAATGAGCTCATCCGAATCCACCGGCTTTCCCAGGCAAACCGAAATATGGTACCTGATGGCCTCTTCGAGTTCCGGATGAAATTGGCGCTCAGAAAGAGCGATGATATTGAGCAGCGGTTTTCTGCGCTTTAATTCTCTCAGAATTTTATTGGTAACCGCGACATTATCCAGATTCAAAATCAGGGCACTGCATTCATGATCTTTGGTGTGGCTTTCAAACTCGACCAGAGAATTTAAGGCAATCGGCAGGTATTGATAATTCGCCAGTAGATCGGTGAGGCTTTTGGATTGGTTTTCGTCGGTGTCCAACACTAAAACCTCATTTTTTTTCATCAGGTTTCCGCCATTTTGACTTAAAATCCCTTAATCATTCGAGATTATATTTGAAACGGGGGTGTGATTGTCAAAACATATATCCATACCTTTTACCGCAAATTTTGTGCCATCTGGGTCTCCGGTCTTCTGCTTTATCCGGCTCGGGAGAGAAAAGAGGCTATCTCCGGTTATAATCAACTGATTTTATATTTAATATTTGATTGTCGAATAAGCAAAAAATTATGGTTTAATGATAAGGTTTCTCTTTTAGTAAGGTGTTTTTTGCAGTTTTATTTAATCGATGTGAGACGAATTGGGACACCGAAAACAGCATTATAAAAATCTATAGTTAAATTAATTTTTTATATATGTATCAAAATGATACACGAATCGACCGAATGGCACAGCCACAGGTGGTGTGACACCCGTTTCGTTGATTCGCCGGACCGCTCAGAAGATGAATTGCAGATAAGAGCAAATAATGTAATCGGCTGACGGTTTACAATCGCAATGTGACATTTTAAGGATTAGTGGAGGGTTCGCGGAAAAATTTGATATTTTTTTAGCTTGCGGTAAAGGGTGTTGCGGCTGATACCCAGGCGTCGGGCGGCTTCCTTTTTATTCCAGTTGCAATCATCCAGGACGACCTTTAGCAGTTTGGCCTCGTTTTCCACAATCGTCGTTGTGAACGTATCGGAAATATCGTCCTTAGCGGATGCATCGTAAAGCACATCCGGAAGGTCTGCCGCTTCTATTTGTGATTCCCGGGCCAGCACGACTGCATGCTCGATGCAGTTTTCCAATTCGCGAACGTTGCCCGGCCACGAATAATTTAACAATAGCCGCATGGCATCAGAGCTGATTTCGGTAATATCTTTTCCTTGTTCGGCGGCAAAGCGCCGCATAAAGTATCGTGCCTGCAACGGGATATCATTACGCCGTTTCCGCAAAGCGGGTAAATTGATGGGAATAACATTAAGCCGGTAGTACAGATCTTCACGAAAACTGCCGTCTTTGACTTCCTGGAGCAGATCCTTGTTGGTGGCGGCTAAAATACGCACATCCACCGCTATCGTCTGTTCGCCACCGATGCGCTCAAATTTTTGAGTATTTCGCCGATTTCATCTAAAAAGACCGTCCCGCCATGGGCCTGCTCAAATCGCCCTATTTTCTGTCGAATCGCACCGGTGAAAGCGCCTTTTTCATGTCCGAAAAGCTCACTTTCCAGGAGCGTGGCTGGATAGGCGGAGCAATTGATGACGATAAAGGGTTTGCCTTGGCGCAGGCTTTTATGATGAATGGCACTGGCCACCAGCTCCTTTCCGGTGCCGCTTTCTCCCTGTATCAGCACGGTGGTATCGCTTGGTGCAATATCCTCAATGAGCTTGAAAATGCCCCGCATTTTCGAATCTTTACCAACGATCCCGCAATATTCGGTGGTGATATTGACGTGACGTGCGATTTTGTGCAGCTCTTCCTCATGAGAAACCGCCCTTTTAATGGCCCCGGACGAATAATTCAGTATTAAACGAATCACATCCTGTTCCCGGGTTTCACAATTGCATCCGCCCGGACAGCCCACCAGAATCGCACCGAGCAAACGGTTCTCATGCTTAATCGGGAAAGCCGCGATTTGGTTTGCGGATTGAAAAGAAGCCGGCACCACTGCTGGATTGAATGCATCTGTATTCAGGTAACGAAAATCCTCCAGCTGTGTTAAGACCGCTAGTACGGACGCACAGGCATCTTCTTTGAAAGTGTTGAGCTCACCTTCTGTAAAAACGAACAGCGTTTCTTTGCTACTGCTCAAGGTTAGAAGTGCCAGCTCGCTGCAGGCAACAATTTCCTGTAATTTATGAATTAAATAGGCGCAAACATCTTTGAGATTATTCTGGGTCCAGGTTTTCTGAATGATTTCAAACGAACTTTTTGTCTGAAGTTGGGCGCGTTGCAGGTCCAGCGTATTTTTTTCAATTCGCCGGGTGTGGTCCCTGATGCGCCCGATCATTTTGTTAAACGAAAACGTCAAGCGGTCGACTTCATCCTGTCCCACCGGTTCCACTGTTAGTTCCAGATTCTTTTCGTCTACCTTTTCAGCTGCTTCGGCCAGGGCTGAAAGCGGCTTTGTAATCCGTTTAATAAAAAGAAAGCTGGCAGTAATGGCCAAAAAGAGAATTCCCAAGGTAAAGGCGATCATCTGGAGCCATAATTTTGCGACCTTGGATTGGTGAGGTTTTTCGGAAAATCCGATCCGCAGCATACCTGCTTTACCAGCGAAAATGGGCCAGGCAATATCATGGTAGTATTCACCCTTGTCAGTGACGATTCGCTTGAAATTTCCTTTTTCATTGTTTTTAGCAGTATTGCTATCAATCAGGTTTACGGGGATCCCTCCTGAAAAGGTATGGGCCAGGATTTGGCCGTCTTTCATCACAAAAAGATAAGAGACTGAAGGATTGCTCTTGAGTTGATGATTGAGAAGATTTTGCAGCGCGATTAAATCGTTGATCAGGATTTTATTTGTCGCTTCCAGCGCCACAGCCTGCGCCAGATATTTCCCTTGAATGATCGTGTCGTCATGCAGGCTTTTGCTGAAGCGATGGGTTTCGATCAGTGATATGATCAGCCCGCTGCCGATAACAAACGCGAATACCGAAATTACCAATTTGTTTTTTAAGCTTTTCAGCTTCATGGGTTTGATCTTCTATGATTTCGCATCCTGATTCATCTCCAAAATAGGATGATAACATTCCTCTTTGGGCGCAATAAAACGATCAATCATCAATTCATCTAGAATTCGTTTTCCCTCTGGATCTCGGTGCATATTATAAAGTAACTGGCGCATACGTTTTTTCATTCGAGTCGGCAGATGTGATGAAGCCACAACCGGTGGATTTCCAAAAGGCTTTGATTTTTTTATTATCCGGGTTTTGGATGTAAACGTCGGATTCCTGTGATTGTAATATTGCCAGATTTGTCCGTGAACGGCCGCACCGTCCACCAGTGATTTGGCCACTGCCATTATAGAATTGTCATGGCTGTAAGTATAAATTGTTTTTTTAAAAAAGTTCTCTGGGGTCTCTCCTTTTTCCCTCAGCCAGTAAGTTGGAACAAGTTTTCCGGTATTTGACTCCGGATCTGTAAAAGCAAAAATCCTGCCTTTAAGATCCGCCAGCCTTTCATAGGCGCTGTCTTTATTGACAATCAGGTAGGATTGATACAGATAGGATCCCCGCACCTGGGGCATGGCCATGGCTTCAAATCCGTATTTTTCTTTGCCGATGGCATAGGGCCCCGAACAGATAAACGCCAGATCAATTTGCCCCTGACCGATGAGTTCGTTAATTTCTGTGTACGTTTTTCGTTGAACAAGTTGAATATTCCGTCCCAGTTTTCCGGCGATGTAATCCAGCAGCTGATGATAATTAACCACGGTCTCCTGAGCAGAAATCATGGAACCAACGGCGACTTTAAATTTCGAACTTTGCGCAAGGGTGTCTTCCGGGCGTTCGGCCGGCATGCGTTCGGAAAAATCAACAAAGGTAGCGTCAGATTCGCCGATGCAGCCGCTTAACCCGACGACCATCGCAACACACAGGGCAAAGAATATAAAGCGCATCAATCGAAGAACCATCTTTTTCTCGGGGAAAAGAGTAAACGTTAAAACAATTTGGTTACGTCTTTGCGAAGTGATTCAAACAAGCCGTTCGATTGCGTTGAGAAAAGAATGTTCAAATCAGCGGTAGCATCAACAAGACAATTGCTGGGTCGGATTTGGCCTATGCCCGCTCCGTATGATTCGGCTTCGTCAGCTGTATTTGAAAAACCAAACGACTTTAGGATCGTACCTATTTGCCATATGTCGTTGTGAATGTCAAACTAACAACCACCTCGTGGTAGTTGCTAAAAATTCTCAAAAATTTTGATAAACCGATCGAATTATAAAAGCCAATATTCAAGTCTTTCTCTTTACATGCCCCAAAAACGGAGAATATATTTTGAGCCCACAATAATAATCACTGTTCCTAGCATCAGTTTTATCCAGCGTCCGGGCACATATTTTTGCACCCTGGCGCCCAGGTACATC
>CAMYLV010000066.1 GCA_947259495.1 uncultured Desulfobacterales bacterium
ACTCCCAT
This sequence comes from uncultured Desulfobacterales bacterium, assembly GCA_947259495.1. Lineage (GTDB taxonomy): Bacteria > Desulfobacterota > Desulfobacteria > Desulfobacterales > JAHEIW01 > JAHEIW01. The sequence continues at coordinate 9 of CAMYLV010000066.1, forward strand.
AGAACGAGTACAGCGATTTTTTAATCGCGAACCCGTAGACAAGATGCCATTTTTTTCGGGGATGGGTATGGTCCTCCTGCCTGCGATCAAAAAACTGGGCTATAACTTTCCATCGGTCCACCGGAATGCCGAACGGATGGCTCGTTCTGCGATTGAATCCGCCCGAATGTTCAATTTGGATTCTGTCGTGGTTCCCTTTGATATGTGCTGGGAATCCGAAGCCCTGGGTAATGAAATCAGTCTATACGAAGATTCAGAGGATATCCTTTATCCGACCATTCCGTATAAAAATTGGACTGAACTGGATCAAGTCGAAATTTCCCAGGATGATATCGACACTATCATGAATAAATATCCGATGAACTTGATTCCCGAAGCCATCGCGATTGTCAAAAAGGAAGCTCCGGATCTGGCCCTGGGGGCCTGGCAATTGGGTCCCTTCACCCAGTGCGGCCAGACGATTGAACTGGATAAGGTTCTGAAAGCGGTTTTCAAAGATACCGCACGCGTAGAGGACATCCTGGACAAGCTTTCCGATATGATCATCAACATCGGAAAAGCCCTTCAGGCAGCCGGCGCAGATTTTATTACTTTAAGAGAACCCGGGGTGGCTGCAGATCTGCTGAGTCCCAAGACGTTCAAGGAGCTGATCCAGCCGCGACTCACACGGATTTTGTCGGCCTGGGAGTCTCCGAAAGTGCTGCATATTTGTGGTTCTACAGATCCGCTGGTTGAGATGATGTGGCAGATTGTGACCGACTCGGGCGGTCAGGCGGTCAGCTTCGACATCAAAAACAATCTCTTAGAAACACGAAAAAAATTAGGTGATGATGCCCTGATTGTTGGTAATTTCGATGTTTTCGGGCTACCCTGTGCGGAAGAAACGACCGTCGAACAGGCCATCAAGGGTATTCAGACCAATGTTGACGGGAAAATCGATGCGGTCTGGCCGGGTTGTGATCTTTGGCCGGATATCAAAGAAGAAAACTTTAGGGCCATGGAAAAAGCGGCCCGTGAGTATTATGCCGGTCCGACTCCAGCCGTTGGGCGGCTTTAAATTTAAAATAGACCGATAAGGAGAATAAAAATGGCGAGCAAAGAAGAATTATTTGAAGCGCTGAAAGACGGTGTCATCAATTACAAAGAGGAACAGGTCAAGGAGCTTTACGAGAAGCACGAATATTTTGTGCCCGAGGTGCTCATGTGCGCGGATGCTTTATATTTGGGCCTGGATATACTGCGACCCCATGTCCCCAAGTCGGACGCAGGCGCGGTGGCGCAGGTGGTGATCGGCAGCATTCAGGGAGATGTGCACGACATCGGTAAAAACCTGGTCAAGATGATGTTTGATGTTGCCGGTTGGGAGGTTTACGACCTTGGTCGGGACGTGCCGCTTGAGAAATTTGTGGAGGAGCAGTTGCGGACGGATGCCGAGGTCGTGGCCATGTCAGCCATGATGACCACGACCATGCTGGGCATGAAAAAGGTTATCAAGATGATCAAAGATAAGAATCCGGACGTGGCCATCATGTTAGGCGGGGCGCCTGTGACCCAGGATGTCGCCAACCTTTTTGGTGCGGATGGATATGCCGAGTCTGCCGGAAATGCGGTGGCAGAAGGGATTAAGATGATCGGGCGTCTGCGGGAATTTGAAAAAAAGAAGGAAGGATAATTCATTGCTTCCATCTGAAAACCCCGGCCGACAGCCTCTATTATCGGGGCTGTCTGCCGGGTTTGCCATATCCGAGATATTGTCGCAAGGTGATTGCTGTAAATTCAGGTCAGATAGCCGTCAGTCGTGCTGGCAGTGCCCGCTGATTTCAAAATGAAGGAGGATTTGAGCGCATGGGAGACACGGATAACAACGCGATGGTTATTTTTCAACCGTCCGGACGAAGAGGAGAGGTACCCAAAGGCATCAATGTGTTAGAAGCGTCCAGATTGCTGGGGGCTGATATCGAGGCCCTGTGTGGTGAAAAGAAAGTTTGTGGCAAGTGCAAAGTCCGCATCGAAGAAGGTCGTTTTGAGAAATACGGCATCGAGTCCAAAATGACCAACGTTAGCGCCTGGCAGGAAGAAGAAGAAAAATTTATCTTTCCCAAAGAAAAAGAGACCGGTCATCGATTGGCCTGCGTCACCGAAATTCAAGGCGATCTTTTGGTCTTCGTACCGGAGGAATCTCGCGCCGGCAAGCAGGTGGTGAGCAAGGCGGCTCGCGACATTCATATCGAGCATAACCCCACCATAAAACTTTACACAGTCGGAGTCGAGCCCCCCTCCTTTGAAGAACCCACCGCGGATTTTGAACGCGTCTGCCGTGTACTGGAAAAAGAGCACGGGCTTAAAGATCTGGCTGTTGACATATTTGCCTTAAGGCAGCTGCCCACGGCCCTGCGTGACGGCGATTGGACGGTAACGGTCAGTGTCTGGAACGAAAAAGAAGTGGTCCGCTTCCGGCCCGGGAAGGCCGAGCGGGCATACGGGTTGGCGATCGATGTGGGTACGACCACCGTGGCGGCCTATTTTTGCGATCTGACCACGATGGAGGTCGTCGATACGGTCTCCATGATGAATCCTCAGTGCAAATATGGCGAGGACGTCATGGCGCGTATCACCTACCACATGACCTCTACCGATGGGCTGCAGCGAATGAACGACGACATCATCGAGGGACTCAACTCTCTGGTCGATCAGGCCATCCAGAACACTTACCCTCCCAAGAAGAAAAAGAAAAAGAAGAAAGGTGAAGAGGGACCGGTTGAGTATATGGAAGTGCCCGAGGAAGGCAAGACCTATCTGCGCCTGACAAAAGAAGATATTGAGGATGTAACCATTGGCGGGAACACCGCCATGCACCATATTTTTCTAAACCTCAATCCGGAGCATGTGGGACTGGCCCCTTTTCCCCCGGTGATCCATCACAGTCTGGATATCAAGGCGCGTGATATGGGCATCAACATCAATCCCGCTTCCTATGTATTTGTGCTTCCCAATGAAGCCGGATTTGTGGGTGCCGACAACGTTGGTGTGATGCTGGCCGAAGAGCCTTACAAAAAAGATGAAATCTCACTGATTATTGATATCGGCACCAATGGCGAGCTGGTGCTGGGGAACAAAGACAAGTTGATCTCCTCTTCCTGTGCGACCGGTCCGGCACTGGAGGGGGCCCAAATTGCTTTCGGTATGCGGGCGGCCCCCGGGGCGATGGAACGCATTGAAATCGACCCTGAAACGCGGGAGGTTAATTACAAGGTGATCGGCCGCGATGCCTGGCGTAAATATTCGGAACCCAAGGATATGAAAGCCAAAGGAATATGCGGTTCCGGTATTTTGGACCTGCTGTCTGAGCTATACTGTGCGGGGATTATTGTCAAAAGTGGCGCATTCAACAAAGAAGCCTTAGACGGGCATCCCCGTTACCGATTAAACCCGGATACCAACCAGCCGGAATTTGTTCTGGCCTGGGCGGAGGAATCGAGCATTGATAAGGACATCGTGGTCACCCAAAAAGATGTTCATGATGCGGCGCATGGGAATGGAGAAAGTAGATACGATCAAAATCGCCGGTGCCTTTGGCACCCACGTTGATCGGGAAAAGGCCTTGATTATGGGGCTGTTTCCAGACTGCGAGATCGAAATGATCGAAAGTGTCGGTAATGCTGCCGGTGATGGTTGCCGCGCGGCGCTGTTGAATAAAGACAAACGGGAGGAAGCCAACTGGGTATCGCGCAATGTGGAATATATTGAGCTGACCGTAGAAGGAGACTTCCAGAACGAATTCATGGAGGCCATGCAGATACCGCACATGACGGACGAATTTCCGCATCTGGCCGGTGTTGTCCCCGAGAAAATTCTAAATCAATAGATTGCGGTGACATATTGGCTTCTTCAAAACCAAAAAGGGTATGTGTGACGGTTGACCCGGGCATCTGCGGTTTCCCGTGTGTCATAGAGGCTCGCAAAACAGGTGCCCGCAAGGTTTCGCTGGAAATTTCCAGCTCTGATTGCGAACAGATTCAAAGGCTGTCCGGGCGCCTTAAGACCTTATCGATAAAAGAGCTATTTACACCGCTGAGCCGCAATCCGGTTTATGTCGCCGCCGAAAAATCGGGTTGCCATCTGTCCTGTGCGATTCCGGTGGCGGTCATCAAGGCTGCTGAAGTGGCATTGGAGCTGGCGCTGCCGCAGGAAGTCCATATCAAATTCCAAGCGTGCCGGGAGAGCGACCTAAATGCAAAAATTAAAAGTAGTTCCGTTTAAAGCCGGTGAGGGTATATCGCATACCCTGACGCAACGCCTGCTGGAAAAAGGCCGGTCGTACGGCCTCAATGCGCTTTTTCCGTTTAACATAGATAAAATTTCTGTGGCCGAATGGGTCCATCTTAAATGCCGCTATGGCTGCAACCAGTATAATACGAACTGGTGTTGCCCGCCGGCCACGCCGGATCCGGACAAGGTTCGTGCCATTCTGTCGGAGTATTCCACCGCGCTGCTTCTGGTGGGAACCACCAATTGCTCGGACTTTTATTTGAACAACGAGCGCAAGCGAATCTCTCAGGTCCGCTGCTGGAAAGGGACGATCAGCCTGGAACGCATGCTGTTTCTGGAGGGGTATTACAAGGCGTTCAGTCTTGTGGGGGAGTGCTGCGCCCTTTGCAAGGAATGCGCATACCCGGAAGATTGCCGGTTTCCGCAAGAGAAAAGACCATCGGTGGAATCATTTTCCATTGATGTCATTGGAACCTTGAAAAATCTGGGCACCACTTCAGCGGTGGCCGCTAAAACATGTGAAACTTACAGCTATTATGGCATTATTCTTTTAGAATAAGCCGCTGGCCGTAATAATCAAAAATGGTTCTTGACAACTTTGGTCGACAATGATGTTAAAGATAAATTGCTTATAGTTGAAAATCAATGAAGCGAGTTCACAACTAAAGACGTCTGATATTTTCACGAGACATCGGCAATCAGAACATGGAAGGAGGTGATGAAAGAAACGTTTATACAGTTTTATGTACAAACGTGACCCCTAATCAAAAAAGAAAGGAGATTCCCAATGGCCAAACAAATGTTGATCGACGCCTATCGGGGGAAAAGAACCGAAAAACCGCCCTGGGTGCCATACGCAGGGGTTCACTGCGCCTTTTTGATCAATGAGCCTGCTGACAAAATGCTCCAGGATCCCGAACTCCTGGCGAAAGGAGTCGTTAATGCCGCCAAGAGATACAATGCGGACGGAATTCCGCTGGTATTCGATCTTTCGGTCGAAGCCAATTCCATCGGTTGTGACCTGAAATGGTGG
>CAMYLV010000067.1 GCA_947259495.1 uncultured Desulfobacterales bacterium
GGCCGCACGGTCTTTTTACACACGGAAACGAACAGGTCCAAATATCAAATTGTGATGCACGCCAAAACGATTCTGTATCAGGGAAAAAGCCACATCAGGTCCGCCGGGGAAATTCAAAGCAGAAAGGGCTATGTCGCCGAAATTTTCACCCTGAATGTGGCTGAAAACAACACCTGCCGCCTTGAAAAGATGGTTAGCGTTTTTACATCGCTTGATGAAGGGGTCAAAAATCCGCAGACGGCAGGCAGGCTGGCGCTGTCAAAAATCAAATCCTTTGAGGATGTTTACCGGCCCAATGTACGCGCCTGGGCTAATATTTGGAAAGTAGCGGACATTCGCATTGACGGCGATCGCTTTATGCAGAAGACGACCCGGCTACACATCTATCATCTGATTGTGGCCGCTTCACCCCACAATGTCAGGATCGACGCCGGGATAACCGCTCGCGGCCTTCATGGGGAGGCATACAGGGGTCATGTTTTCTGGGACGAGTTATTCATCTTGCCGTTTTACAACCTTCGATTTCCCCAGATCTCAAGGGCGCTGCTGATGTATAGATATCGGCGGCTGGACGGTGCCCGCCAGTACGCCGCGGAAAACGGATACAGGGGCGCCATGTATCCTTGGCAGACCGCGGACGGATGTGATGAAGAAACTCAGTCCGTTCATTACAACCCTGCTGACGATTCATGGGGCCCAGATTTAAGCCGTCGCCAACGGCATGTCTCGATTGCGATCTTTTACAATGTCTGGCGTTATGTTGAAGATACCGGCGACAGAAAATTTCTTCGTCAATACGGTGCTGAAATGATGCTGGAGATTGCACGCTTCTGGGCCAGCATCGCCCAATGGGATAGTGTTTCCGGCAAGTATTCAATTGCAGGGGTCATGGGGCCCGATGAGTTCCATGAAAAGCTGCCGGGTTCTGATGATCCCGGTGTCAAAGACAATGCCTACACCAATATGCTAGTCGTGTGGCTGCTGGAAAAAACGATGGAAGCCATTGATTCCTTTTCGACGGGCATCCTCAAGCGACTAAAGAAAAAAATCGGATTTAATATTAATGAGACAAAGAAGTGGCAAGAAATACGTCTAAAACTCAACGTGGTTATGACCGAAAATGGAATCATCAGTCAATTTGACGGCTACATGGGATTGAAGGAGCTCAACTGGGACCAGTACCGGGAAAAGTACGGAAACATCCACCGCATGGACCGCATCTTAAAAGCCGAGGATGACTCACCGGATGCCTATAAGGTGGCTAAGCAAGCCGACACGCTCATGACCTATTATGTGCTTTCCCCGGAAGCCGTGTGCGACATTCTGACACAGTTGGGTTATGCGGCGGTGGATCCACTCGAAGTGATGAAGAAGAACTATGACTACTACGAGCAACGCACCAGCCATGGCTCAACCTTGAGCAAGGTGGTTCACGCAATCATTTCAAGCTATATGGACAATGAAGAGACGGCCTGGCAATGGTTTGTGGAAGCCATGGAGTCGGATATATACGATACCCAGGGCGGCACCACACCCGAGGGTATCCACTGCGGCGTCATGGCCGGGACCTTGGACGTGATTACGCGTTATTTTGTCGGAATCGATTTTTCCAAACCGATTCCTCAGTTCACCCCTCACCTGCCCGGCCACTGGGAGCGGCTGGTGATGGAAGTGCGCCACAGAAAAGTCCGCTATCACATCGATCTATCGCAGGACAAGATCAAGCTTACTTTAAAAGGCGCAATCAAAATGCGGCAGCCGGTTAAGGTTAACGGAAAGGCCACCATGTTGTCCGGCGGTAAAACACGCACCATCGGCATTCGGAATTAATTGGGCGATGAACAGACCCATGCACATTTACCAGCATATTTTTGAACATTTTCTGGTTCCGGAAAAAACCCCGCCCCTTGCGCGATATGCTCCAGGAACGGCGTTTGTTCTGGCCGTATCAGGCGCGGCTGCTTCCGGTAAAACCATGTTTTGCCACCAGATGGTTGACTTTCTGGCTGATCGCGGGGTCAGTGCCGTTCACGTGCCTTTAGACGGCTATCTTCTGGACCGGAAAATCCGCGATAGGCGAAGCTTTAGCGGGTACGATCCCCAGTCTTCTGATATGCCCAAAATGATCGCCCAGATGAAAACCCTGATTCACGAAGGCAAGCCCATAGACCTACCTGTTTACAACCATCAGACCGGCACCCATGACCCTCCCCAGCGCATTCAACATGATAGGGTGATCCTTTTGGACGGCATCATGTCCATGCAGTATGAAATACGGGAGCGGTTCCCCAATTTGAATATCTTTTTTACGAGCGAGGATATTGTCATTCGCGGCCTTCGGCTCCTGGTGGATATGCAGGAAAGGGGTTACACAGTGTTTCAGGCTCTGGCCCATTCAGACGAGGAGTTCATTTCCTACAA
>CAMYLV010000068.1 GCA_947259495.1 uncultured Desulfobacterales bacterium
CCAACACGAAAGGCATCGTCGATCAGAAAGAAGACGCCCGCGATGATATCTTTTACCAGGGTCTGGGCGCCGAAACCAATGGCCAGACCCACCACACCGGCACCGGCAATCAACGGCCCGATGTTGACCCCCAAGGAGGACAGCACAATCAGGGCCACAATAACAAACAACACCGCAACCACAAATTTGCGCAGCAGGACCAGTAAGGTGCCGATACGGGACCCGCCGGCACCGCCTTCTTCCATATCTTCATCTGACTCCGGCATTTCTTCTCTTAGTTTTTGATCGATGCGGACCTTAATTAATTGCCAGGCGATCAGTCCCAGAACGATGGTTATTAAAATACTGAGGGCCGAACGGGTAAAAAGGCGGCCAAAGGAAAGGTCGATGCCCCATAACCGCAGCATCATGAAAAACAGAAATGCGATTAGAACGACCCGCAGGAATCGGCGAATCAACGGAATATAATGTTGAATATCCATCTTGCTTTCGGCCGGTTGCGGCTCATCTGCCGGTGTTAGATGTTCGTCCCCGCTTAAATCAATAATCTCCGTCAATTCGCCCGAAGCCATTTTCAGCAGGCGCTGGCCCCATTGATCGAGGCCGATAAATACCGGTATGATAAAAATGCTGGCAATCAGTCCGACAATGTCCGCGTCGCGCGCCAGGTAGACTTCGTATACCCAGTAAATCCCCATGCCCAGCACGTAAAGGATGGCCAAATAATGCCAGTTGCGTGCTATTCGTATCCAGAAAGTGTTCTTTTCCCGATTTTCACCTACTAGCGCTTCGGCGACTCGCTGTCGGCTTTGCCAGATCATGACCACCAGTGCCAGAATAACAACTGCCCCGGCGCTGCTATAGATGAGCAGATACAGCTGGTTGCTGATCCCGGCCCTTAAAAGGATAATCCCCGTTCCGGTGACCACTCCGGCAACGATGGTGATGCCGACAATCCAGCGATGCAAGAAAACGGCATCTCTTTCTTGCAGCGGAAACAGACGCAGCCCGCCGGCTGCCGGTGCAAAAATAGTCTTGGCCGCAAAGGCGAAAAGCATGATATAGTAACTGGCAACGATGTACACCGAGGCGAACAGGTAACCCGGCTCACCTTTTTTGTAAAGTAATACGAATAAAATAAACGTGACCAGAATGTATATAGCCACACCGGCTGCGTTGAGCAGCATGCGCGATAGGACACGACCGAAAAACTCTAATCTGCCCAGATGCATGGTCTGCAGGAGTTGTTTACGAACATCCCGGTTTGCCCGCACGAACAGCATTCTTACGATCAGACCGCAGGCGATGAGCAGGACTGTTCCAAACAGGCTTTTGATTAACTGGGAAGATCCCTTGCCTCCGGTAATCTTTTGAATAGCTTCATTCCATTGATCCGAGCGCTCATGCGCACCGGATAAGACCGAACCGATTTTTTTAAGAACCGCACTAGCCTTATCAGCAAAACGGTAAAACAGGTCTAGCGGTGTGCTCCTTGCGGTGGGCAGCGCTTTCGCGGCGGCCTCCCGCTTTAGCTTCTCGGCCAGCTGCTGTCGAACCTGGACATCATCCATGGTTGCCAGCTGCGCGTCGACCTCTTCGGGAGACAAATCCGGTGGGACCTGGGTTTCCGGATTGCTGCCGGCAGAAGAGGTCTTTGGCATTTGAGTGACAGCTGCCGAATTGGCCTGTGCCATTGAATGAGATGCTGCTGCCAAAATTAACAGGATTGCCAGAAAAAGTACTTTACATGCGGCGAGTGTCATTGATCTGAAAAGCATTGCTGCCCTCCTTTGGTCAGAAACCTCAAGATGGGGTCAATATGACATTATGGATGATGTGGTGCAAGAAGATTTTACTCCCCACCCGGCCCAACTTTACTTTGCGCGGAGGATATTGTAAGGTTTTATGTTCCCGACGGAAAGGAGACTAAAGAACATGCCCACACCCATCGTCATAAAAATCGGAGATCTTGAGCTCACAGGCGAATTTAACGATACCCCCGCCGCAAAGGCGGCAGCCGAAGCGCTGCCGTTTGAATGGAGCGGCAGTCGCTGGGGGGATGAGTATTACGGCCCGCCGACTGCGGATATCGGGGATCATCCCGGTGAAAAGGGCGCGGTCATGAATGTTGGGGATCTGGGATGGCATGCGCCCAACCAGTGGTTTTGCCTGTTTTTCGGGCCCACGCCGGCCAGCAGTGGTGATGTGCCCGAGGCCGCAGTCCCTATTTTAACCGTGGGCAGCGTCCAGGGAGACTGGGAGGTCCTCAGAGGGATGGGGGGATCCATTAGCGCCCGGGTTGAAAAAGCGTACTGATCGAGTTTCGCTGCCCCGCCTTCGGTGTTGGGATCTCGCAATCCCAAACAATCCCAATCCTGTAAGAAGCGGAAATTCAAACCTGAATTTAAAATTGTTTGATTGCAGCGTATAAAGCTTTTTAGACAGGATTTACAGGATTAACAGGATTCTTTTTGGCCGTTCTCCGGAAGAGAACGGCCAAACCCTATCGCCTTCGGCGAGCATTACGTGCTCTAATCAGCTGAGTCGGTGATTTAAATATATAGCCGCCATTTGCGAGGTTAGATTGTAAGACTGAAGATTTTTATTCCGCTGGAAGCGGATTGGTTTTAGTCGCTCTCGTCTGGAGGGCGGCTAAGAAAAAAAATCCTAAAAATCCTGTAGATCCTGTCAAATAATAAGATTCAATCCACTCAATAAAACAAAGCCCTTGGGCGTCAGTCCGATTGAGGCGGATTGAGGTTCTAAAGAACCAACTGATGCCAGACGAATCCAATTATACCTGCAGCAGCAATAACCGCTACGATGCCGACTTTAAACCACTGGATCGATATAAAAGCTGCCAGCCCGATGACGGCGGCAAACCAATTGAAGCCGCCATCGGCGGGCATCAGCACCTGGAGCCCGAACCATACCGCCAGATTGAGGACGACACCCACCACGGCGGCGGTGATGCTGGATAGGGCGGCCGACAGGGTGGCATTGCCGCGGAATTTTTCAATGTAGGGACCCCCCAGAAAAATAAATAGAAAACACGGCAGAAACGTAAAATAGGTGGCCACCAGCGAACCCACCAGCCCGCCGAGAATCGGGTTCCAGCCGATGGCGTGATTCCAGCCGGCCATGAAGCCGACAAATTGAACCACCATGATCAGCGGGCCGGGAGTGGTTTCGGCCAGGCCCAGACCGTCGATCATCTGCGGACCTGTCAGCCAGGCATACTGCTCGACGCCCGCCTGAGCAATGTAAGCCAAAACCGCATAGGCGCCCCCGAAAGTCAAAAAGGCCGCCTTGGTAAAAAACAGCGCCTCTGTGTAAAATACCCGCTGGGGCAGGAAGGCATACAGCGCCCCCACCGGTGCCAGCCACAGCAGACCAAATACGGCCACCAGTACAAAATTCCTTCCGGTGGACGGATTGATGTGGCACACTTCCGGATCTTCGCAAATCTGCACAGACCCCACATCGAAATCCCGGGTATCTTTGCCCTTGATGACGTCAAATTTTGCCGGCAAGGCATAACGGCCAACAAGGCCGAGGAGGCCGGCACCCAGCACGATCAGCGGAAATGGGATCCTGAGAAAAAAAATTGCGATAAACGACAGGGCCGCAATGGCGACCATGATGCCGTTTTTGAGGGCCTTTTTACCGATCTTGATGACCGCCGATACGACAATCGCCATGATGGCCGCCTTCAGGCCGCTGAAGACAAAGGCCACCCAGGGGATCGTGCCGAATGCGGCATAGGTGTAACTCAAAGCAAAAAGGATAAAGATGGACGGAATGATAAAAAATGCCCCGGCGACAATTCCGCCGGGAAGCCGGTGCAGCAGCCAGCCGATGTACACGGCCAGCTGCTGGGCTTCGGGTCCGGGCAGCAGCATGCAATAGTTGAGCGCGTTTAGAAAACGTTCGTTGCTGACCCATTTTTTTTGATCGACCAGCTCGTGGTGCATGATCGAGATCTGCCCGGCCGGCCCGCCAAAGCTGATAAGGCCCAGCTTTACCCAGAATTTGAAAGCCTCGCCAAACGACGGATGCGGGGTTTCGGTTTGCTGACGGTTTTCATTTGCGATTTTCAAATTTGTTTCGGCGGGTTCCATACGAACGATATGCCATAGCGTTTTGCACCCGACGGATGTTTTTTAATAGTGACGTTCTAATTATTCAAAATGGATTACTTGCCGGGTCTTTTTTTAAACGTCTCGATTCGATCTGAAAACAGTTTAGTGCAGGTGGGGCAATATGTATGGTGAGATTTGGTGTCAATGTGAGTGGCGGAGTACCCGTCCCCCTGCAGTCGCCGGGTTTCGCGTATTTTCTACGAATGTGTTGAAATGATCCATCAATGGCATTTCATCGGCTTGCCACCGGTCGCTTTCTGAAGTTTGGCCATGTAG
>CAMYLV010000069.1 GCA_947259495.1 uncultured Desulfobacterales bacterium
CTTCCGGTGCAGATATTTCTGTGGGCTGACAGCCCGGAAAGAGCTTTTGTGGAACGAACATCTGCCGCCATCCTGGTCCTGCTGGCTTTTTTAATCACTATGAATGCCGCCGCTGTTATATTGCGCAAAAAGTTTGAAAAACGTTGGTGACATTCGGTCGGAGGATCATTTTCTACAAAATCGAATAATTTGCTTATAAATAAAAAATCAACAGTATCCTAATATTTATTTAACAATTCATAACTATCTATTGATTAACAGCTCAGAGTTAATGAGCTCAATTATTTCGTCACACATGAGGAGGTTTGACAGTATGAGAAAAGTAGTTTTATTCCTGATTTTCGCTTTGTTGGTTGTGTTTTCATCCGGCAGGGCCGGCGCGGGCTCCAGCCGCGATTACATTAGTGTTGTTGGTTCTTCCACGGTCTATCCCTTTGCAACCGTTGTCGCCGAGCAATTTGGGAAGACCACCATGTTTAAAACTCCAAAAATTGAATCCACCGGGTCCGGCGGCGGACTAAAGCTTTTTTGTGCCGGCGTCGGTGTGGAGCATCCCGATATTACCAATGCTTCCCGCCGGATCAAACAGTCGGAGTATGAGCGCTGTGTCGCTAATGGCGTCAAAGAAATTGTCGAGGTAAAAATTGGCTATGACGGCATTGTAATGGCCGGATCTAAGAAAGCCGCACCCCTAAAACTGACCCGCAAGGATATCTTTCTGGCACTGGCTAAGGAAGTCCCGGATCCGAGTGGTGGGGAAAAACTAATTCCCAATCCTTACAAAACCTGGAAAGATGTCAACCCGGCGTTGCCAGCCAAAAACATTGAAGTGCTGGGACCACCGCCAACCTCCGGAACCCGCGATGCATTTGTTGAACTGGCCATGGAAGGCGGTGCCAAAAAGTTTGGTTGGATCAACGCTTTAAAAAAGACAAACAAAAAACAATACAAAGCGATTGCTCACACCATCCGTGAGGACGGCGCCTATGTTGAAGCCGGTGAAAACGACAACCTGATTGTCCAGAAGCTGGAAGCCAATCCCAATGCACTGGGCATATTCGGATTTAGTTTTTTAGACCAGAATATGGATAAAATTCAAGGGTCCTATGTCGACGGTGTCCAACCAGAATTTGAAGCTATTGCGGCAGGTGAATATCCGGTCTCCCGACCGCTATTTTTTTACGTGAAAAAAGCCCATGTCGGGGTCATTCCGGGTATCCAGGAATACCTGGAGGAGTTCACCAGCGAGAAGGCCTGGGGCGAGGAAGGGTATTTGACAGAAAAAGGTATGATACCCATGCCGGATGAAGAGCGGCAGAAATTTCGCGCTGATATTGAAAATTTGCAGATACTGACGTCGCTTAAATAAGGAGTGTCATGATATCACTGCCGGAAATGAATAAAGCGGGCATGGCCGGAACCATGCCGGAAGAAAACAAGCAGCCCATAATTACCAAAGGTGAAGGCCGGATTCTTTATGATCGTGACCATCGCCAGACGGTCGGTGAAGTTACCGTTGAAAATCCACGAATGACCTGCCGCAATGTAAATGTGTGCTACGGCGCTAAACAGGCCATCAAGAATGTCTCCCTGGACATTGCCAACAACGAGGTCATTGCCATGATCGGGCCTTCGGGCTGCGGTAAATCAACCTTCATTCGTTGCTTGAACCGTATGAATGATACCATCGAGGGCTGTCGGATGACAGGCGATATTACCCTCGATGGTGTCAATATCTATGATAAAAATATTGATGTGGTACCCCTGCGGGCTCAGGTTGGCATGGTGTTTCAAAAGCCGAATCCTTTTCCCAAATCCATCTTTGAAAATATTGCTTACGGACCCCGTATTCATGGTCTGGCAGCTAACAAAACGGAGCTTGATGAAATCGTTGAAACATCGCTCAAAAAGGCGGGGCTTTGGGAGGAGGTCAAGGATTGGCTGGATCAACCCGGTACGGGTCTTTCGGGCGGACAGCAACAGCGGTTGTGTATTGCCCGTACAATCGCTGTAAACCC